>NZ_CDDH01000051.1 GCF_000819725.1 Aeromonas australiensis
CAGGTGCGGAATGACGGATGATATTGCGAACGCCATATCTGAATTGTTGCCACTGCATGAAAATATGGTTGGTAGTAAGTGCATCCAGACCATTAATGCTCGTGAGCTTCACGCCTTCTTGAAGTCGGGACAAGAATATTCCCATTGGATGAAAGCCCGTATTGCCGAATATGAGTTTATTGAAGGGGATGATTTCGCCAGATTCGATGAAGTCATTTTGAGCACGATAAATTTATCAGATGCAAATGAGTCGCATCTTTATCGGCGAAATAGCGCCAAAGCACGGCGGCGGAGAGTCAAGGGTTACGCCCTTACTTTGGACATGGCCAAGGAGTTGGCCATGGTCGAGCGAAACACTGAGGGCCGCCGTGCGCGCCGCTACTTCATTGACTGCGAACGGCGGCTGGCCGAGGTTGCCCCGCAACAGCAAGTGTCGGCACAAGCCCATTGGCAAGCCGAACGGGACGCCAGCAAGGACTATCACGGGCTAATGTGTCGCGCTCTGCTGCAGCACCGTACCAAGCAGTGTAAGGAGACTGCCGGTCACCATTACAGCAATGAGCTGGGTATGATCAATCGGTTGGTGCTTGGGATGGATGGCAAAGCATGGCTGGCCGAATACGGCCTGAAAGGCGAGGTACGGAAACACCTGAGCGCATATCAACTGGCGTTGGTCGCCTTTCTTGAGCGCAGTAATGCCACTTTCCTGGACGCGGATATGCCTTTCGCGGAACGCAAGATGAGGCTAACAGCCATGCTGGCTACCTGGGTTGAACGCGAGGGTGGCGAAAAATGATATTGCGTGACACGATCCGACACGGTACGATCTTATCCGTTGGGGCTACTAACCCTAACAGTACTACTTCCACGAGCGGTTACCCGCAACCGACAATTAGCGGTTTTTTTGTGCCTGCCATTTGGGCTACTACCCCAGGCTGCCGCACAGATGAACTTCACATTCACGCCCAACGCGGCGGGAGTGTATCCGCTTTTGCGGTATGGTTGAGAGGCCCCAATAAGCCCGCAAGGGTGAATAAGGCCCGCCTTCTCGTGGAGGTAGTTGACGCCATGCCGCATCCCCATTTGCAGCATGGCCGACTCACTAAACCACGAGAGAGTACAGGCCATGATCTACACCTTCTTGATCCAGCATTCCCGTACCTGCCGTTTGGCAGACCTGCGCCGTATCCGCACCATTTCCGCTTTTGCCAACAGCGAAGCACAAGCCCGTTCTGCGCTGGCCGGTCTACCCCTGGTGTTTTTGTCCCGCACCCCGAACAAGGGGGTTGCAGTATGAAACGCATCACTCGAACTCGCCAGGTTATCCAGGCTGAGGCTCTGTTTGAGCAGTCTGCAATGCTTGCTTCTGCCCTGAGCTGCATCTGTGAGTCCAATACAGAGAGGATGCTCTATTTGGAGCTCTCCGACCTGTTGCATCCATTGCAGACCCAACTTGATGAATTGGAGGCTGGTTGTGCCGGGACGCCATTGGCGGAGCCAGCTGAACGCATCAATCGTTATGCCTCCGTCCTGCTCAAGGTGCTCAATGGCAATCAGTCCCATATCGAGCCGTGTGTGATCAGTGTGTTGCTCGCCCCAGTCATTGCGGAGTTTGAGGCTGTCGAGCTGGCCAAGCTCAGGGAGGGTGTATGACCTATTACGCATGGGCTCCAGCGGCTCAACAACCCACATTCATGGGCCCAGCCAACCCCAACACAGGCAAACGCTCACAAGCGGGCAGTCTGAGTGCCTTTGCCAGCCGTCGGCAGCGCGATGAGTTCATTGCCAGCACCGGCGGTATGGCGGGGGCCGTTACCGCCAAACAGGCCCGCCAGCTGAAGGCTGGGTTGGATGAACGCGCTTTCAATGAGCTGGTGACCGTTCTGGTGGGGGGTGATACATGAGCCAGGCAACATTCGTTTCTGACGTGGCCGCCGCGGCCTGTGGCCACTGGCCCGAACTGCTGGCAAATCTGGGGGTGACGGTACCGCCACGTAAGCAGCATGGGCCTTGTCCGGCTTGTGGTGGGAAAGACCGCTTTCGGCTCGATGACAAGGGCGGGCGTGGTACCTGGATCTGTAGCCAGTGTGGCGCGGGTGACGGGCTGGATCTGATCCGCCGTGTAACCGGTAAGTTGCCGAAGGATGCTGCGGAACTGGTTGCAGGGGTACTTGGCTTTTCTCATGTTGTCATATCAGACGCTGACCGAGAGCAATTGCAGCAACAACAGCGGGCGCAGGCTGATGCAGAGCAACAACAGCAGCAGATTAAGCGCCAGAAAGCCGCCAGACGCGCCGCAGATATCCTGCGCGACTGCAAGCCTGGCCAATCCCCTTATCTGGCACATAAACGCTTGAGCTGGCCCAGTGGGCTGTTGAATAGCACCCTGATCCGAGTGGGGGAAGAGGCGTTCCCCGCTGGCTCCTTGGTGGTACCGCTCTACAACGAGACCGGCGAACTGGTGAACGTGCAGCTGATCCGTCATGACGGGGTGAGGCACTACCTTGCCGGTGGCCAGAAGCAGGCTGCTTGCCACCGGATCTCGGGTAGTGCCCTGGTGGCGGTTTGCGAGGGCTATGCCACTGGGCTATCAGTGCATCTGGCGACCGGGGCAACGGTCTACTGCGCCATGGATGCGGGTAACCTGCTGGCCATCGCTCAGGTGGTGAGGGGGATGGATGACCCCTTGCAACCTTGCCGGTTATGGCTTGCCGCAGACAACGATGCCACCACGACGGGCAACCCGGGCAAGACCAAAGCCGAGCAAGCTGCCGCTGCCGTGGGGGCTGTGGTAGCACTACCGCCCACTGCAGGCGACTGGAACGACTATTACCAGGCCAATGGGCTTGAAGAGACCAAGAGATCCATCATGAGTCAGATTGAACAGACCCAGCAGCAAGGCGCCAGCCAGAAGGAAGGGCCGCGAGCCGAAGTGATCCCATTGCATTCTGTGCCAGATGTGCAAGGCGAGCAGGATCAACCAATTGATGGTGAGGAACTGCCTGAGGGCTATGAGATCCGGGACGGTATGCTCTACGTGCATGAATGGGTTGGCTCTGGACAAAACGGTAGGCAGGAGGAAACCCTGATTTCCCCTGAGCTTCGGGTGGTTGCCGAAACTTCTGATGAGGCAGGGTATGGCCAAGGGCGCTTGCTGGAGTGGCAGGATCGGGCTGGCCGTACCCGGCAATGGGCGATGCCGGTCAGCATGTTGGTCCACCGTGGTGGCCAAGAGGCGCTGGCGTCCTTACTCAATGGCGGCTTGCCCTTTGTGAACCTCAAGAAGCTCGACAAGTTGGCGGTCTATCTGATGATGAGCCAACCCGAGCGGCGGGTGACCTGTGTCGAACGTACCGGCTGGCACGGCAAAGCCTATGTGCTGCCGGGTGGGGGTATCGGGCCGGATGCTGAGCAGGTGATCCTACAATCTGCCGGCTATCTGAGTAGCGACTTCACCAGCTCGGGGGAGCTGGCCTGTTGGCAGCGCCAGATCGCTGCTATGGCCGTGGGTAACTCCCGCCTGTGCTTCGCCTTGTCGCTGGCCTTTGCCGCCCCCTTGTTGTCACTGGTGGGGCTGGAAGGTGGTGGTTTCCACCTCAAGGGTGAGAGTACCGATGGCAAGTCCACCATCATGAAGGCAGCAGCCAGCATCTATGGCCAGCCCGATCGCTACTGTCACACCTGGCGGGCGACTGGCAATGCCATCGAGGGGATCGCCAGTCGGCGTAACGATGCCTTGTTGTGTCTGGACGAATTGGGCGAGTTGGACGGGCGGGAAGCTGGGCAGGTGGCCTACATGCTGGCGAATGGCCAAGGCAAGGGTCGCAGCAAGCAGGATGGTGAGCTGAAAGAGCGCAAGGCGTGGCGGTTGCTGTTTCTCTCCACGGGTGAACTATCCCTAGAAGATCATGCCGCCGAAGCGGGTAAGCGTACTCAAGCTGGGATGGAAGTGCGTACTATCCAGATCCCGAGTAGCACCGGTAAGCATGGTGCGTTTGAGGAACTGCACAACCAACCAGACGGGCGCTCCTTTGCCGATGCCCTCAACGAGGCCTGTAAGCACGAATACGGCACCGCATTTCGGGCCTACATCGAGACCTTGGCAACAGGACTGGATGCATACAAGGAGCGCCTGAAGGCGGAGATCAAGCGTCTGGCGGTCGAACTGACCCCCGTAGGGGCCGGTAATCAGGTCGGGCGGGCTATCAATCGCTTTGCCATAGTGGCCGCAGCGGGTGAGCTGGCCACTGAACTGGGGATCACCGGTTGGCCCCAGGGTGAAGCTACCCGTGCTGTGCGGGTATGCCTCAAGGCGTGGTTGGATGAACGGGGGCATCTGGGCAACAAGGAAGACAAGGCCACCCTGGAGCAGGTGCGCGGCTTTGTGGTTGCGCATCAGAATAGCCGCTTTGCCGACTGGTTCGATCACACCCATCGTCCGGCCAATATGGTCGGCTATCGCAAGAAGGATACTGATGGCGTGAGCTTTATCGTGCTGCCCTCTGGTTGGAAAGAGATCACCATCGGTCGGGATCCCAAGCGGGTGGCCCAGCTTTGTTTGGAGGCGGGCTATCTGTTGCCCTCGAATGATGGAAAACGAGTCCAGCGCAAGATCCGTCTGAGGGATGGCAGCGCACCGGTCTGGATCTACATGCTGACCGAGAGAGTGCTAGCCGATGAGGCTGATGGGCCGGAAGACGAATAGCCATCCAGAAGAAAATAAGGGGTCGCCATCGCGCGGTCCTTTACTTTTTCCAGATCATCATGCTATTCGCGCATGTGCGCGCACAGGGAGGATTTAAGAAAAAGTATGGGAACAGTGGGAACAAGATAGATAAATGACCTTCAAAGCCTTATCCAGCAAGTGATACTAATGTTCCCACACTCACAGAGTTTCGTGGGAACACATTGGGAACAGTGGGAA
This sequence comes from Aeromonas australiensis, assembly GCF_000819725.1. Taxonomy (GTDB): domain Bacteria; phylum Pseudomonadota; class Gammaproteobacteria; order Enterobacterales; family Aeromonadaceae; genus Aeromonas; species Aeromonas australiensis. Next base: position 4,925 of record NZ_CDDH01000051.1, read on the forward strand.
CAAGTCGGAAATGTTCCCAACCCATGTTCCCTTTGTTCCCACACCTTCCAGCGATTGTGGGAACAGAGAAACCCAGTCATGGTGCGGGTTAGCGGGAAATGTTCCCATGTTCCCACTGTTCCCATCGTTTTTACATCACACATGCATGTGTGCGTGCGCGAATAGCAAGAAGTGTGGCTGTTCGTCAACTCCTTTCTCTGGCTGGCCGTGTTTAGGGCTCGCTGTTTCCCTCCCAAGATCTGCTGTTGCCAGCCGTGCCCGCGCCCCGCAGGGCCGACGCTTATGCCGAAGAGGACGAAGGACTCAAGCGCATAAGCCAAGTCGGTCACTATGCGTATTTTTCCCACCACCAAATTTCTCTTTTGCAGTAGCGTGGACTGAAATAACGCGGGAGAGCCATGTATGGCGGGATATCAGTTTGCACATATTGACGGGTATGCACGACAAGGCGGGAAGACAAAGACGGGGCGGGTACTGTCAGCACAGCAGATAGCGGATGAGGCTGAGCGCAGACTCGGCGCCCATCCACATGTCAAAGACCCTAAGCCGCCGATCCAACGGTTTGGGGTAACGCCATCGGAGGTCGTACAGCAGGCCACCGCATGGGCGGAGCAGGCCGTAGACCCGCGAGGACGTAAGCTGAGGATTGACGGGCTGTGTTTAGGTGCTGGTGTGGTCAGTGTCCCGGAGAACCTGCCAGATGAGCTCTGGCCAGGGTACCGTGACGCCATGATCGGGTATCTGAAAACCAAGCATGGTGACAGGCTAAAATCGGTGGTCGAGCATAGTGATGAACGGCATCGACACATCCATTTTTATCTGGTCCCGCTGCCCGGAGAATCGTTCGGTGCGGTACATCCTGGTGTGGCTGCTGCGCGGGCCTCAGCTGCGCGAGGGGAGCGAAAGGGTCTGCAACGTCTCGCGTTCAATCAGGCCATGAGAGCTTGGCAAGACGAGATCCACTCGGTATCCGCAGACTTTGGGCTTGCCCGGATCGGCCCGCGTCGGCGGCGACTGTCGAGGGAAGAGTGGAACGCCGAGCAACGGGCGTTGTCTGCCCATGCTGCGCTCATCGGGGCAACGCAACCGAAAGGGCCAGCCATGAGTAAAATCAATCAGATCATCGCTATGCAAGAGGTTGAGCACCGAACCGGGTTGTTGGGACGGGGCGAGCCGCTCTACACAAAAGATCAGCTACTGGCCGCGACGAAGGCTGCTGCGCTGTATGGTGCCAGGCACAATGCCTCCCAGCGTCAAGCCATGCTTGAAACAGTGCTCCTTCGTACCCCCGAGATCGACGCCGCAGAGACCAGATTGGCTGAACTGGCTGCCCATGAGGCCACGATAGCGCACCGGATGATTGAGGTGACCGAGAGGGTCAGGGAGGCTGAGGAACAGGCTCAGGCACGCATAGAGGTGTCTTTGCTGAAGGTCAAGCAGGCCGAGGCAATGGCCATTCGAGCTGAACGCTGGGCCAAGCAGACTGTCACAGCGGCTGAAGCGCGGATGAGAGTAATCTTGTCACCTATCTTGGCCGCATTTGCGGCGATTCTTCGAGATCCCCAGGCGATAGAACCAAAGGCTGAAGCTGATGCCGCGATTGCGGCGTTGGCGGAACTTCGCCCGCTCGCCACAGAGATCCAGCAAGCCCTCTATCCGGTTGCAAAGGCAGTCAAAAAAGCCAACAAAGTTAACCAAGCACTCGGGTTTGACCTGCATCCATAGTGATCCGATCACCGTTAACCCGATTTGGCTTCCCACCTCACCAGTCCCGCCGCAATCTCTGACCCAGCCAGTGTATCTGACAGTGGATACACTGGCTGTCGCTCACATTTCGTTTGATACCTCCGCATCATCGCTTATAGCCGGGATAGTGAAAACCGCCATTGTGTAACGCTGTTTCACAACAGCACTTGATCGCTTCCCTGCCTAAAACATTGCAACCTTCGTAAAGCAATCAACCGCATCATCCGTGGGTGTGTAGCGTCTCCACACACCCGGGCAAGGTCGCTGTATGCACCAGAGTCGTTGCAACATTCAAAGGCGTTAAAAACATCGAGGGATGCAAAATGTCAGATTCCGTATTTATCGAACGAAAAAGGCTAACGGTCCTTATTGGATGCCGTCACGACACGATTGACCGCATGGTTGAACGTGGAGAATTACCGCGCCCAATTCGCCTCGGGCGCAATGGCCGGCACCGCTTCATTCGTGCCGAAATTGAACCTGCGTTAAAGCTGCATGGGATCGATCTGGCAAAGTTGGAAGCCGCCCATGCTGGAAGTGCTGTCTGATCATGCCAATCACCACGACACATGACCGAGGCGGGATCTTCCAGCCCGGCTCGACCTGGTTAACGATTTGCCAGGCTGTGTGTGGTGTATTGCACATAGCAGGACCGCTTTCTCCTGAACAGGCAGGACTGCTACTTACGAGCTTCCGCAGTGAACTGGCGAAAGCCTCCCTACCGGCTCAGTCCGAGGCTAGGTTAGATCCTTGGCACTACCTTACCGAACACACCTGTGGGGTGGTCGTCTTGAGTGCTTCAGGTCAAAACATCTTGCGACAGCAGCCTAATCGAACCGCCCAAACCCTCGTCAAGAACACCATCAACCACTGGAGAGAAAATCATGACCAAGCCGCTTAATCATGGCGCCATTTGCGGTCGTATTTTTGCCGCCATGCCCAAGCTGAATCTGCAACAGGAGGCAGTGTTGCTGGATAACCTGGATGGCATGACCAACAGCGAACTACGCGAATATGCCTCCAATGCCAGCGAGTTGGCAAAGACTCCGCTTCACCTACGTGACGAAAAGATGCTGCTCAGTTTGTCGCAGCAGTTGGGGTCTGTATCCATTGGCCAGGCTGGAGTTATGAACTTCACGGCTGAAAACGTGGAACGCCTAACTAGTGACTTGAAACACCTGACCGAAACAGATTGCTGAATTGCCCCCAATTTGGAGACCGGAAATGAATAACATCACAGACTTAGTACAAGTAGCCCAACAAGCGCACCATGAATATATGGGGTGGCATGAAGGCGAGCATCGGTTGCTGACCTGTATCAGCACCACACGTATCGATGAAATCAAACAGGATATCCAGAGGGGGCGTGAGCTCCGGCGAGCAGCGATCGCCCAAGGGAAGACGTCTGGAAAAGAGTACCGCCAGCTCTCTACTCATATCTCGTCACTTGAGAGTGAGCTGGCTGACATGGAGGTCGTTGCCGAAGAGTTAGAAGGCGGCGCATTTGAGCGCTCATGTTCTGGGCAGGCGTTGTGGCGCCAGCACCTTAAGCAACGTTCAGCTCTTGCACAAACCTATCTGGATGAATTGATCGCCAGTGATTTGGATGAAGCCCGCGAAGCCCTCGCTCCACTCTTGCCAATGCTGGCCAGATTAGTATCAAGAGGCAGACAGAAGGCGGCCATCGGTTCATTCTTGCAAGATGACACCAGTACTGTATTCACTCCAGCCGGCCTGATAGAGCCAGCAGAAGCACACCCGCTCGATATGGTGAAATCATTGGTGGATGAGTTGCTTGAGCCAATCTGGAGAGATACTGACCCGGAACTGGAGCCGGTGGTCATGGAAGAGATTAAGCGTATTCCGCCGAGCAATCTGATCCGTCTTGATTTGGTCGGCAGCCCATCAGCCAAATGTAGTGCTCGTGCAAAACAGGCCGTGCGCATGGATCAAACGGAAGAACCAAAATCTGCAGTGCAGGCAAGCCGCGATAACTGGTCACCGGATGCAATGTTGGCCCGCAGCAAGAATTTGCGAGAGGCATGACTCCGGTTTTCGCACGCAGTGTGCATTGAGCCCGCCCCGCGCGGGCTTTTTTTCGCCATCAAATATAAGAGCAGAGCCTCTTTGGCTACCAAAACACATAGAACTTCTTCGGGAGCAATTTGCTGCATGTAGACATTTCGATCTGACACAGCACTGATTGCAATCCAGCTCGCCACATGACGGGCCTTTATTGGCTTGCACCAGAGCGCCTGCACGGCTCGCTGTAGCATTGGCGGAGTTGTGGCACCTTGCACACTCTCAGATCCTTTCATGCGCCCCCAGAGCGGCTGATGCAGCCTGCCAGCCCCCACAGCGCGCAGAGTAACCCCCGCCACTCCTGCCCGCTTTATGTGTTGAAAATCGTGCACATGACAGATTGGGTGCAAGCCGCGCCATATCTGGGGCGGGATAGCGAAAGTACCCTCGAAAAAATCCTTCAGAATCCTTCAAAATCTTTCACTTTCCGTCATGTCGATTTGGTGGCAGGGGAGTGTTCATGAAAAACGAGGCTAAAACCGCGATTTTGGGCATGGTTGTATCTGTCTTGAGGGTTATGCCGTGTTTGCACTTGGCGTTGCGGAGTTCATATGAATTTTATATCTGGGGGTACTTATGGGGGTACATTCGATCTTTTGGGTGAACTTACACCTTATAAATCATTGCGTTATACTCTAAATTCGATAGAGACCCCGGCACCATCAAATTTATGACAAAAGGCCATCAGCAATGATGGCCTTTTGTTTTTGGCGCTACAGCGCCGTGAGTCGCCACAATTGGTCCGGCGATACTTCCAGTTATTTCCTGGTATTCTGTCCCGCAATCCCGCAATCCCGCAATCCCGCAATCCCGCAATCCCGTAATCCCGCAATCTCCCTTGTTTCCGTTTCTTGCTGGGCTGGCCAACTATATGGCTATCCTCTGCCAGTTTGCCCTGTTGTTCTCGTGGCGGTTATCGCGACGCGATAGCATGCGGCTTTAAAACTCGTATGCGATTTCGACAAACGGGCCAGCCATAGCCTACGTTGCGGGCTCTTCACTTAATTCATCATGATGGAGGCAACGTTTAGTCTCAGGGCCAGATGTCGCAGCCAGGGGCTGTCGGTGGAATTCAGTATCAGGGCAGGGTAAAAAACTGGCCAGCAGAGGCTGGCCAGTGTGAGAGAGGGGGGATCAGAAGCGGTAGGTGCCGGTCAGAGTGAGTTGGCGAGGTGTGCCTGGCATGATCTGGGTGGCCCCGGTCGCGCTGACGAAGTAGTCGTGGTCGGTCAGGTTTTCGGCGCTCAGCTCGGCTTCCCACTGCTGCCAGCGATAACCGGCGCGCGCATCGAAGCGTGCGTAACCGGGCAGTGCCGTGCTGTTGGCGTTGTCGGCGAAGCGATCACCCACCGCTGTCACGCCGGTTTCTCCGAACCAGCCCTGCTCACCACTCTTGTAGCCGAAATAGAGCTGGCCATTCTGACGGGAGACGTTCATTGGGCGTTTGCCCTGCAGGTCCGCATCTGCCTTGACCTGCTCCGCATCCTGAAGGGCGAAGCCGCCACGCAGGTAGATTTCGTCGGTCAGTGCGGCGCGGGCGCTCAGTTCGACACCCTCGGTACGCTGCAGGCCGGTGAGGATCATCTTGGTGGGCTCCAGCGGATCCTTGGTGCGCTTGTTGTACATCTCCAGTCGATAGAGGGAGAGGGTGGTCGCCAGCTTGCCGTTCAGCCAATCACTCTTCACGCCACCTTCGTAGAGGCGGGTGTGCTGTGGTTCCAGCCCGTTGTTCTTGTCACCCGGGGTGATGCCGATCAGCTCGCCGCCCACCGGAGTGAAGGTCTTACTGTAGGAGGTGTAGAAGGCGTGATCCTCGAGGGGGTTCCACACCAGACCAAGGCGCGGGCTCAGGCTGTTGACCGAGACGCTCTCCTCCTTGTTGAGGTCGTAGCGGCGACTGGTGACAGTGAAGTCGTCACGGCGCAGCCCGCCCACCAGATGCCAGTCACCCAGGCTGAGCTGATCCTGCAGATAGAGGCCATTGCCGCGCACCTTGTGTTTGGCGTCGCTGGAGAGCTTCATGGCGCCATTGTAGGTAGGCAGTGAGCCCGGATCGTAGAGATTGCCAGACGGGATGGCGGTGGCGTTCTGGTAGAGCTTGGGTGTGCGCTGCTGCCAGTTCTGCTCGAAGCCAACCAGCAGGCGATGTTCCACCGGGCCGGTCTGGAACAGACCTTCGGCCTCGGTGTTGCTGATCAGGTTCTTCGCTTTCAGATCCTGCTGCCAGCGGGAGCGGGTCACCTTATCCCCTTTGACGCTGGTGACATAGGTGTTGTCAAACTGGCTGTCGAGGGTGGAGTAACCGAGCTGCTGGCGCAACTGCCACTGATCGTTGATATCCCAGGAGAGGCGGGAGCGGGTGGATTGTGCCACGTCATCGATGAAGTCGCGGCTGGTATCGCTGTAGACATACTCTCGCGGCACATCAGCCGGGCGGCCATTGACCCCGGGAATGCCCCGATCCGGGGTGCGATCATGTTCGTTGCGCTCGTACTGCACCAGCCAGTTGAGGTTGTCGCTGATCTCCCAGTTGGCGGAGGGGGCCAGTAGGGTGCGCTTGCTCTTCACGCCGTTGCGGAAGCTGTTTTTGTCCTCTTGCGCCATGTTGAGGCGCAGCTGTACCTGCTCACTCGCCTCACCATTGAGGTCGGCGGCCAGCCGCTGACTGTCAAAGCTGCCGGCCCGGGCGGTGACGCTGGACTCCTGCCCTTTTTGCGGCTTCTTGCTGACCCGGTTGACGATGCCCCCCGTGCTGCCACGGCCGTAGAGCACGGCAGCCGGGCCCTTGAGCACTTCTACCCGCTCGATATTGCCGAGATCCCGGGTGTACTGCATGTCGTCGCGGAACCCGTCGAGATAGAAGTCGTTGCTGGCGCTGAAGCCGCGGATATTGACCCCGTCGAAGCGGGTATCACCGCTGGCGTTGACCCCGGGAATGCCGCTCAGGGCTTCACTCAACGTCGGTTGGCCAAAGGCGGTCAGCTCGCTGACCTTGACGCTGTCGATGGTCTGGGGCACCAGCTTGGCTGGCGTATTGGTACGGGTAGCGGTGGCAACTTCCTGATGCTGGGAACGTTTACCAACCACAGTCATGGTTTCATCGGCGGCCTGGGCAGTGAAGCCGGTGCCCAGCAGTGCCAGCGAGACCAGCGTTCTGCGAAAGTGAGGGTGCTGCATATTCAATATTGACTCTTTGGATGTCGACCTGACGGCTCGAACATATTGATTTAATTATAATTAGCCTGACCCGCAGAAGCGGGATGCCAATGATATTGATTTTCATTTTGCTGGCAAGGTGAAAGTGATTCTGATGCTGTGGTGTTGGTGTAACGACAGGCCTGGAGCGGATGGGGCAACAAGGATGGCTGTGTTATTTAAAATTTCAGGCGGTTTTCACGTATTGATAGGTGAGCATGAGAGCAAGAGAGAGTGAGCAGGTAGCCTGATTTTGAGCTGGTGTGACGGGATCTGCTTCAGCTGTGGTGGTAAATAGAGCGAGGCTGATGCCTCGCTGCTGGTGGGGGGTTACTGATGAGTCAGTAGTTTGGTCTGATTAGCCGCCAATGTGGTGTTACCGGCACTTTCCAGCCATCTCTTAACCTGCTTGGCATCGGCAACCCTGGCCCCAGGTGTGTCTGCATTGAGCAGCACCATGATGACTGGTTCCTGACGAATCTTGGTTTGCATCACCAGACAGCGACCCGCCTCACGGATATAACCTGTCTTGGAGAGGCTGACCGGCCAGTTTTCATGTACCAAGCGGTTGGAATTACGGTAGTGGAGTTGATGCTTGCCTGTGCGCACCTGACTCTGTTCGGCAGAGGAGTATTGGCGTACCAGGGGGTAAGTCGATGCAGCAGTGACCAGTTTTGCCAAATCATGAGCAGTAGACACATTGCGTGGATTCAATCCGGTGCTGTCGGCAAAACGGGTATTCCACATCCCAAGCATACGAGCCTTGGCATTCATCGCCTCGATAAAGGCCTGCTGGCCACCAGGATAGTGACGAGCCAGTGCCGATGCGGCACGATTTTCTGAAGACATCAGGGCAATATGTAGCATCTCGGCACGAGTCAGCTTGCTACCAATGGGTAGCCTGGAGCCGGTACCTTTGAGGCGATCTATATCGCTGTTGGTAATAGTCAGGGTTTCATTAAGCCGCTGGTTGGCATCCAGCACCACCAGTGCCGTCATCAGCTTGGTAATGGATGCGATAGGCATGACCCGGTTGCCGTTACGTTCAGAAAGGATCTCTCCTGTCCCGGGATGCGTGACGACAAAGGCAGCAGAGCTTAGTGAGGGACCATCACGTCGCTCCAGAAAGCGGCTCTGGGAAGGCGCCGGGGGAGTAAGAAATGAGCCCGAGGTGGCGCTGGCTTGCTGGAGTATACCGGGAGCCACTAGTGCTCCAAGAACTAAAGTGATAAGTGAACGCATCATCATCTGCTCTACCGAACAAAGGTTATCTGGTTATTTTATATGTCGTGAACTGACGCGCCACAATCATTCTTCACTATTTTTTACTGGCAAGAAGAGCTGGCGTTTATTATGGCATGATGGTTGAGCGGTCAGCCTTGGTGGGGATGATTCATCCGGAGGGGCGTTATCTCCTGATGTCGACATCGGGTTGTTCAAACGAGTTCATTATCAACCTTGGGTTGGCATCTGTTTGCAGCGGAATATCCTGCAGCTGTGCGCCTTGCTGATGGCGATGGATGATCCCTGCAGCCATCTTGCCGAGTGACTCGTAGCTGCTGATGGTGCCAACGGTGCAGCCGTGTTCTACAAACAGCTCGGCGCTGCAGATGGTGGGGATAGATGCCGCGTTGAGTGCATTCAGCAGGCGAGGGGCGATGGAGAGTAGATAGCTGTCAGTTGCCAGGAAGACGATGTCGTTTTTGGCATCTTGTTGCAGCCGTTTCAGTTCGTTGTCCAGTCGCCGTGGATCTGGAGCAATCCGCCACGTGGCGACTCGCCACTGGTAATGTTTGGCTTCGTTGAGCAAGATATCGGCGATGAGCAGGGTATTTTGTTCCCGCGGATTGAAAGGTAGCAACAGCCGCTTGTCGGTCGAGAGATATCTGCTGGCGTTGGCCAGCTGCAGCGTCATCGGCACCATGTTGCTCACCCCTGCGACCATGCGGTTCTGAGACTTGTCCTCAGAGAGAAAACCCGCACCTACAGGATCTGAAACTGCGTTGAATATCAGAGGTTTGCGATTGGCTATCAGACTCTTGGCCATGGCGGTGGCGGTGGTGCCAAAGGTGTAGATATAGTCGTATTCATCCAGCTTAGGCAGCATCTGCTGGCGCAACAGGGTGGCCAGTGTGTTGCGATCCTGATCGGCGTTATAGGTGGTGATGGTGGCCTGATAGCCAAGGCGGGTCAGCTCAGCCCGAAAGCTCTCTTCGGCTGCGGTTTCGCCGCGCCATAACACCATAGCGATAGAGAGGGCGTGAGCGGGAAGAGCCAGCAGCAACAGCATAACGAAAAGCAGCCTGACCATGATCATCTCTCCGGTGATTCACCTACTGTTGAGCCTAGGCCAGTTTATGATTTTCTGAGTGACTGCGATGAAAAAGCGCGATGGCAAGCCATCGCGCTTTGGGGATCCGCAAAAACTCGATTAGAAGTCGTAGCGGGCAGCCAGCTGGAAGTCATCTTTCACATCAAAGCGACCGCTTTCTTTGCTATCAAGATTGTTGATGCGGTACTCGCCAATCACCCGCAGGTTCTTGTTAAATTTGTACTGGGCACCCAGAGTGTAGTAATCAACAGCATCGGTTTTCTTGCCGCCAGTGACTTCCTGCTCTTGCTTGTTCCACAGAGCCATCAGGCCGAAGCCGTTCTCGAAGTTGTAGCCCAGCGCGGCTTCCCAACCGGTGTGATCGGTGCCGGTTTTGACAAAGTCTGCGCCATCAGCGTAGGTCAGTGCTGCATACAGAGCCTTGTTATCGTATTTGGCGGAGATCAGCCACAGTTTGGCATCCTTGGCGTCTTTATCCTGACGCTGGCCGACGTTGTAGGCGGTACCCAGCGACAGATTGAACGGGAAGGTATAGGAAAGCGCAGCACCATAGGCTGGGTCGCTGTTCTTGTTACCCTTGTCTTCTACTTTACCACCGTCGAACTTGTAGCTGGTGTCGAACTGGAAGCCATTGAACAGGCCGGAATACTTCAGTACGGAGCCAGCGCGGTTAGTGGCAAACGAGTCAGTGCCTGCCCCGGTGGCATCAGCGCCATAACCATCGGACAGTGCCACATCAGTCCAGTCAACCAGAGTTCCCATGGCCCCTTTTTGGCGTCCGAAAGTGATATTGCCCCAATCGGCGCCAACACCAGCAAAAGCCAGGCGGGTACGCAGGTTGTCTGCATTGCCATCTTTACCCAAGGTCCTTTCGCTGTCGTTGATGTACATCTGCACTTCGTACTGGGCCAGTGCCTTCAGACCGCTCTGGATTTGGGTTTCAGCCTTGGCGCCGAAACGGACAAACTGGTTTGCCCCCTGTTTGTTGCTGTATTCCTTGGTAGCATTGGTGTCGTCTTTCTTGTCACCGAAGAAGTGACCCGCGTAGACGCGGCCATAGAGATCGACCAGGGAGCTATCGTTTTTATACACTTCAACGGCTTGAGCCTGGAAGGCGGCAGTCAGAGCCAGAGCCACTACAGTCAGCTTTTTCATCTTAATCCCTTGTGTTGCAAGCTTGTTTGTCCAAGACGGGGTCATCCTAGGTCGCAGGGATGACAGCGGGGTGACAGTTGGATGAACAGTCGATTGCAGTTAGGTTGCATTTGGATGAATCGGCGGCATTTATCGGCCCAATGACACCTTTTATGCGCAAAGGTTTGCCCTTGTGGTAGAATGCCGCCCGTTTTTCGAGCTCCATAGGTTGGATATGCGATGAGACGTGAACTGGCAATCGAGTTTTCCCGAGTGACGGAAGCGGCTGCTCTGGCTGGCTACAAGTGGCTCGGACGTGGTGACAAGAATATCGCTGATGGGGCGGCTGTTGCGGCCATGCGCCATATCCTCAATCAGATCCATATTGATGGTGAGATTGTGATCGGCGAGGGTGAAATTGACGAAGCCCCCATGCTCTACATTGGCGAGAAGGTGGGAACCGGCGAGGGCGACTCGGTGGATATCGCGGTCGACCCCATCGAGGGTACCCGCATGACCGCCATGGGGCAGGCCAATGCGCTAGCAGTGCTGGCTGTCGGTGACAAGGGCTCCTTCCTGAAAGCGCCTGACATGTACATGGAGAAGCTGATCGTCGGGCCCAAGGCTAAAGGTGCCATCGACCTGTCTCAGGCTCTCGAGCTGAACCTCAAGTCCGTTGCCAAGGCGCTGGGTAAGCCGCTCTCCCGCCTGACCGTCATCACCCTGGCCAAGCCGCGTCATGACAAGGCGATCAAGGAGATGCAGGGGTTGGGTGTGCGGGTGTTCGCCATTCCTGATGGTGACGTTGCCGCCTCCATCCTCACCTGTCTGCCGGACAGCGAAGTCGACATGCTCTACGGCATCGGCGGTGCACCGGAAGGGGTTATTTCGGCTGCGGTGATCCGTGCGCTGGATGGTGACATGCAGGCCCGTCTGGTTCCGCGTCATCGGGTCAAGGGCGATAGCCCGGAAGTGCGTGCGCTGGGTGAACAGGAGATTGCCCGCTGCGAAGCGCTGGGTATCGACGTGAATAAGGTGCTCAAACTGGAAGACATGGCGAAGAATGACAACGTCATCTTCTCCGCCACCGGCATCACCAAGGGTGATCTGCTGGATGGCATCACCAGCGATGGCGTGATGGCGACCACCGAGACTCTGTTGATCCGTGGTAAATCCCGTACCATCCGTCGTATCAAGTCGATCCATTACCTTGAGCGCAAAGACAGCGTGGTACGCGATATCATCCTGTGATGATGGCTCGCTGAACCGGCTGTGTTGTCTGAAGCCCGATCGCCCGTACGGTCGGGCTTTTTGTTGTGCGCCAGCTACGTTTGTGCCGCCGCTTCGGCTATGGTGGCTCAGACCGTCCCAAAGGAGTGGAGTCTATGGAGTGTCGTAGCGGCTGCGCTGCCTGTTGCATCGCCCCCAGTATCAGCAGTGCCATTCCCGGTATGCCAGATGGCAAACCGGCTGGCGTCCCCTGTATCCAGCTCGATAGCGCTCTTGGCTGCAAGATCTTCGGTCAACCGGAGCGGCCGGCGGTGTGCGGCGGTTTTCGCCCTATGCCGGATGTATGTGGCAGCCACCGCGCCGAGGCCATCTGGCTGATCGGCGAACTGGAGCGGCTCACCACCTGACGAAGGCAGGGCGAAGAGATAAAAAAAGAGGCCGCATCATGCGGCCTCTCGCGTTTCTGTTCACCGGGGATCAGACCCCTGCCAGTTCCAGTGCTTGACGATAATACTCGTTGGCCTTGTTGGTGAGGCGGCGTTTGTCCATCACCTGACCGAGGGCGTGGTAGGCGGCGGCGCTTGGTTCCCGCACCACCTCCTGCTCCAGCAGCTTCTGGGCATCGTCCAGCTGACCGGCCAGCAGATAGAGCTGGGCCAGTGCGGCATCCACTTCCGGTTGGCCCTGCTGTTTTTGCAGCAGCGCCAGCAGCGGTTGGTAACTGTCGAGTTTCAGCTTGGGCAGGCGAGTTAGCAGTTGGGGCATCGGCTGTTTGCGCAGCGCTTCCTGCCACAGGGTGGCCGCTTCGCTGTCGGCGCCCAGCTGGCGCAGCAGATCGCCGTAGCAGGCCAGCAGTTCCGGCTCAAGGCGCAGCTTGCGCGGCAGATCCTGCCACACCGCTTTGAGGGTTTCGAGGCTGCCGGCAGCCTGTTGCAGCCGACCACCCCAGGCCTGTTGCAGCAGATCCTCTTCCTGTTTCGGAGTCAACTTGCCTACCTTATGCAGCGCCGGGATCAGGTCGCACAGGGCGCTCCACTCCTGACGGGCCAGATGTACCTGACGCAGCTGATCCAGCACCATGGGGTGGCGCGGGTTGAGGGCGTAAACCGACTCCAGCATCGCCAGCGCGGTATCGTACTGGCCCTGCTCGATCTGCAACTGGGTCTGGGTCAGGGTGAGCGCCAGCTCTGCCTTGGGGTTCTCCTCCTGCGCTTTTTGCAGGTATTGATCCCGGCGGGCATCGTCCCCACGGGCCTGTGCCGCCTTGGCGGCGCTCAGGTAGTTGAGCAGCGGGGTGTCGCTGTTGCTGGCCCCCTTGATCATCAGCTTTTCTGCCTGACTGTAGTGCCCTTCGGCCATCGCCAGGGTGGCGGCAACAGTCTGTTGATTGGCTTTGCGGCGGCGGCGCGAGCCGAACCAGCCGAGAGTTTTGCGGCGCAGGCCGAATACCCGGCCCAGCAGCCACTCGATGATCAGCAGGGCGCCGTAGAACAGCACTGCCAGGATCACCGCGCTGGTGACGGAGGATTCAATGGTGTAATTGCCAAGGGCAATCAGCACATAGCCCTTGTTGCCGGAGGCCTGTGGGCCAAAGATGAGGCCCGCCACCATCACGGCTACCAGAATGATTATACGGATCATGGTGCCCTCCTCAGCTACTTGCCAGAATGCGTTGCAGGCGTTCGGTCAGCACCTGCTCCAGCATGGCCTGGGTCTTGAACTGGGCTGGATAGTCGATCTGGATCTGCTCACCCTTGAGCTTGTCGAGCTCGCCCTGCATGTAGCGGGTAGCGCTGTTGTCGGTATCGAAATACTGGGTCAGCCAGCGCTGAGCCTTGTCCAGACTGTCTTCGTAGAGCGCCTGCTGCTCGCGATAGACGGAGAGCTGGGCCTGCAACAGCTTGGTCTTGAGGTTTTCCCGCAGGAAGATCTCCTGCTGCGGCGAGAGCAGCGCCTCTACCGCGCCATCGCGGCGACGGATGGTAATGAAGTTCTCGGTGAACTTGACCCAGTTCTTCTTCAGGTTGCTCTCCCACTCGTCTGGATTGGCGCTGACCGCCTGATCCTGCTCGGCCTTGGCTTCCGGCATGCTGACGGTGGAGAGGGGCAGCAGCTCGATCTGGTTGGACAGGGCAGCCAGCTTGAGAGTCAGCCCCTCACGGTCGATGCGCGGCATCCCCTTGAGCTGGGCGATATCCTCGGCCAGCCCCTTGCGGATCGGCATCAGGCTGGGGTCGTTGAGGGCGGCGATCCGTTCATCGGCGTTGCCGAGCAAGGTGATAGCGGAGACCAGGTCATGCTCCAACCACAGCTTGCGGCCCGCCATCCGAACCAGATACTCGGATTCGGCCAGCATCCAGTCGTTAGGGCGCTTGTCGTTGAGATCCAGCACCCGGTTTTGCAGTCCCTGCATCTCCCCTTGCAGCCGCTGCTGGGCTTGATCCAGCGCGGCCAGCTGTTCGGCGTCCTTGCTGCTGGTCTGGTCGAGCTTGCTCATGGCGCTCGCCAACTGCTGCTTGAGCTGGGCCAGTTCGGCTTGCTGGGCAACGGCATTCTTGTGGCCGTGCAGATAGAGACCGCCGGTCAGACCAAGGGCCAGCAGGATGGCGACCCCGCCCAGTACGGTACCGGAGCGGCTCTTGCTGCCATTGACCGCAGCGGTCGGCTGGGGTTTGAGCTGGGATTCTTGTTGTTCTGTCATTCCATCTTCCTCAGTTCCAGTGCGGCCGTCAGGGCCTGGTTGGATGCACCTTGGGCAATCGTGATATGGATAAAGCCCGCAGCGCTGGCCATCTCGGCCACGCGCGGGCTGGGGACCACCAGCAGGCGGTCAAAAAGCCAGGGCCGCTGGTGGTCGGGAACCAGCTCCAGCAGCCGTTGCAGCAGTTCACCACTGGTAATGAGCAGGCTGTCCAGCCCCGCTGCCTGCCAGTGGCGGGTTAATCTGTCCCCGTCAAACTCGGGGTAGTGGCGCTCATAGGCCGCACAATAGTGCACCAGAGCACCGCGTGAGGCCAGCGTGCTGGCGATGAGATCCCGCCCGCCATTGCCGCGCAGGATCAGTACCCGTTTGCCTGCTACCTGCTGCAGGGCGGGCAGGGCCAGCAGCCCTTCGCTGCGCGGGTCATCCGGGCAGATCGCCGCGATGCCGATGGCGGCAAACGCATCTGCGCTGGCCTGACCCACCGCAAAGTACTCAATATGTGGCCAGGTCTGACCAGTTTGCAACAGAAAATCGTGTGCAAAATGAACGGCATGGATGCTGACGGCGATAACCGCGTCGGCACTGCGCAATAGGTCGGGCAGGAGAGGGAGTTCGCTGCCCGCCACGGTTTCCAGCAGCGGGCAGCAGAGTGGCGCATGGCCGTGCTGGCGCAGCAACTGCACCAGCTCGGCGGCCTGAGTGGCCGGGCGCACCACCAGCGGGGTCATGCGCGGTAGACCTCGGCCAGGATCTCGTCGGCACCGGCAGCCAGCAGGCGCTGGGCCAGTTGCTCGCCGAGGGTCTCTCCATCGGCCAGCGGGCCGCGGATCTCGTCGCGGATTACTTGGGTGCCGTCCGGGCTCCCCACCAGACCGCGCAGCCAGATCTGCTCGCCTTCGACCAGAGCGTAGGCACCGATAGGCACCTGACATCCCCCTTGCAGGGCACGGTTCATGGCGCGTTCGGTCAGCACCCGGGCGCGGGTCTCGGCGTGCTCCAGCGGTGCCAGCAGGGCGTGCAACTCAACATCGTCGAGGCGGCATTCGATACCGACGGCGCCCTGGCCGTTGGCGGGCAGGCTCTGCTCCGGCTCGATAAAGGCGGTGATGCGCTGTGTCATCTCCAGTCGTTTCAGACCGGCGGCGGCGAGGATGATGGCGTCGTACTCACCGGCATCCAGCTTGGCGAGGCGAGTGTTGACGTTGCCACGCAGGTCGCGGATCACCAGGTCGGGGCGGGCGGCGCGCAGCTGGCACTGGCGGCGCAGGCTGGAGGTGCCGACCACTGCCCCTTGCGGTAGTTCGGCAATGGCCTTGAAACGGTTGGAAACGAAGGCATCGCGGGGATCTTCCCGTTCGCAGATGGTGTGCAGGCCGAGCCCCTCGGGAAACTCCACCGGCACATCTTTCATGGAGTGAACGGCGATATCGGCCCGCCCTTCCAGCATGGCGGTCTCCAGCTCCTTGACGAACAACCCCTTGCCGCCGACCTTGGCCAGCGGGGTATCGAGGATCTTGTCACCCTGAGTGCTCATGGGCACCAGTTCGACCACCAGCTGCGGGTGCAGGGCTTCGAGCCGGTCTTTGACAAAGTTGGCCTGCCACAGGGCCAGCGGGCTCTTGCGAGTGGCAATTTTCAGGGTTCGGGCTGCCATATCAATCAGTTGTTTCATTTTTAGAAGGAAATCGATATTACCACCCTTTGCCCGGGCTTTCATGGCGGAGCCGGCAAAAGCGGGGCCAAGCTCAAAAATGCATGCTGAAAATGATTTTCATTAAGTAAGTGGCATTGATTAATTCATTGAATATATTGGAATTTAATAATTTCCCCTGATACTTGGTGTGGTCATACCAGAAATAATCTGACGTTTAGCTGAAGGCTTGTTTACCACCGCTGTTTGCATTGTTAACATGATCACACTTTTTTGACGTATCCCACTTTTGGTGCGTCATTTTTAGCTTGGTGATAGGCAGGGCATTGCAGGAACACATCGATACGCTGGTTGCGCGTTATGACGACATTACCCGTCTCAAGACGCAACGGGCGTTAGGCCTCATGAGTCGCTATGGGCAGCAGGTATTCCAACTGCTGCCTGTCATGCTGCACTTCAATCACCCCCTGCTGCCCGGTTATGTCTCCGGTGATGTCCCTCATGGCATCTGGAGCTTCAGCGCCACTGCCGAGCAGCAAGCCTTTATTGATGACCTCTGCCGCAACGCCAACTGCCAGAGCGGTCTTGCCCCCCATGATCGGGCCATTCAGGGGCTCTACTCCATGGGCAGCACCTCCTCCATCGGTCAATGCTGTCACTCCGATCTCGATATCTGGGTCTGCCACGTGGCTGGTTTGTCGCAGGAGCGGCTCGATCTGCTGGAGCTGAAGTGCCAGCAACTCTCCAAGTGGGCCGAACAGCGCGGGGTCGATCTCAACTTCTTCCTGATCCCGGAAGACAAATTCCGCCAGACCAATGATGCCCAGATGCAGGGAGAGAGCTGCGGCAGTGCCCAGCACTTGCTGCTGCTCGACGAGTTCTACCGCAGCGCCATGCATATCGCGGGTAAACGCTTGGTCTGGTATCTGGTGCCCACCGAGGGTGATCAACGTTACGACGATTATGTGAACGAGCTGTTCGAGAGCGGCACGCTCAAGCAGGATGACTGGCTCGATCTGGGCAGTTTCGACCGTATTCCGGCCGAAGAGTATTTCGGCTCTGCCCTGTGGCAGCTCTACAAGGGGATTGACTCCCCCTACAAGGCGGTACTCAAGTCGGTGCTGATGGAAGCCTACTCCCACGAGTACCCCAACACTCGCCTGCTGTCGATGATTGGTCGCGACTGGTTCCAGCACAACGAAGGGATGCACTACCGGCTCGACAACTACTGTCTGATGCTGGACAAGGTAACCAACTACCTCAAGTCCATCGGCGACATGGCGCGGCTCGATCTGGTGCGCCGCTGCTTCTACCTCAAGGTGTGTGACGGCCTCAGCCATCCCAAGGATGATCACTCCCCCGAGTGGCGTCGCGAACAGATGAACCAGCTGGTCTCCTACTGGGGCTGGAGTCAGGGCAAACTCTATCAACTCGATCACCGCCACGAGTGGAAGATCGAAGAGGTGAAGATCGCCCACGCCGAGCTGCTGGAAGCCCTGATGCAGAGCTACCGCAACCTGATCCAGTTTGCCCGTCGTAACAACATCAGCGAGTCGATCAACCCGGAAGATATCGGCATTCTGTCGCGCAAACTCTATGCCGCGTTCGAGAGCCTGCCGGGCAAGGTACAGCGTATCAACCTCAAGATCGCGCCAGATCTGAGCGAGCCGGATCTCAGCTTCGTACAGGTACCCCACGGCCGCCTCAACCGCGCCGGCTGGTATCTCTACAAGCATTCGCTGGAGCCGGTGGACATCATTGGCCGTGCCCCGCTCGAGTTCAACGGCTACATCAGCAAGCTGGTTTCGTGGGCCTATTTCAATGATCTGCTCACCCCCCAATCGCGGGTGCACCTGTTCAATCAGGGATCAGATCTGCACATCGACAATCTGCACCAATTTTGTCGCGATCTCTCCGGCTGTTTCCCCGAGAAGTACCCGCTGGCCACCAACCTGGCCCTCAGTCGGCCGTGCGAGATCCGTCAGCTCTCCATCTTCCTCAATCTGGAGATGGATCCGACCAGTCACTGGGTCGGTCAGGTGATCGAATTTGACGCCAACACAGTGGATATCTTCTCGTTTGGTCGCAATCAGGAGTGTCTGGTAGGGTCGGTGGATCTGGTCTATCGCAACTCCTGGAGCGAGATCCGTACCCTCCACTTCCAGGGGGACGAGGCGGTGGTCGATGCCCTCACCACCATCCTTGGCAAGATGCATCAGGATGCTGCCGCCCCCGAGATGATCGAGGTGTTTTGCTACAGCCAGCACTTCCGCTCTCTGGTGCGCTCCCGCTTCCAGACGCTGGTAGCGGAGTGTATCGACCTGCGTCTGGCCCGTGACAAGCCGCAGCTGGTCAAGACCATGGCGTTAGGCCGCGAGAAGTACGGCATCTTCTTCGAACGGCGTGGGGTGTCGGTGAAGAAGCTGGAAAACGCCATCGATTTTTACCGCCATATCTCCCACAACAAGCTGGATCACCTGCCGCTGCGGCTCGACAAGACCCACAGCCAGCATCTGCCGAGCATCGTCGATGCCTACGCCAGCGAAGGGTTGGTGCAGTTCTTCTTCGATACCCGGGATGCGGGCACCAACATCTATATCCTCGATGAGGCGAACCGGGTGGAGATCTACCAGCACTTTGCCGGCAACAAGGATGAGCTGGTGGCGGGGGTCAACCGCTTCTACACCTCCAATCACGAGCGGTTCAGCGATGATGGCCAGTTTATCAACTTCAACCTGCCCCAGTACTACGAGATAGTGCAAGTGAATGGGGAGCTGGATGTTATCCCTTACCGTAGTCAGGGGATTCCGCGGGAGTGCGGTGGTTCCGGGCGTGAACTCGGTTCTGCTGCGGGGTAGTGCAGGGGGCGGCACGGCTGGTGCGCAAACATGCCGTGCTTGCTCCCTTGTTGCAGAGGATCATCGCGCATATCAAATAGAACGGCCTGCAGATGCAGGCCGTTTGCTTTACCGGAGAGGCTCAGGCGCCGAGGCGGGCCAGCAGCCAGCTACGAATGTCGCCGAGCTGCGGGCGGCAGATCTCGTGACGCATCGGGTACTCGTGCCACTCGGGGGCGAGTCCGGCGGTTTGCAGCCGGTTCTTGGCATCCCAACCGAGCGACAGGCTAACCACATCGTCGTAGATGCCGTGCATATAGCAGATGGGCAGAGCACGAGCGGATTCGCTCATTTCGCCGAGCAATTTGTCGGGCGCGGCCAGATAGGTGGACATGCAGAGCAGGCCCGCCAGCGTTGCCTGATAGCGCAGCGCGGTGAAGGAGGCAATTACCCCGCCCTGAGAGAAACCTGCCAGCACGATGCGCTCGGGGGCAAACCCGTCGGCCACCAGCTGATCGAGCAATGCGGCAATCTGGTCGGCCGATTCCCGGACATGGGACTCCACGGCCCGCTCGTCGGGATCCTCGAAGCTCCTGATGTCGTACCAGCCGCGCATCTTGTAGCCCATATTGATGGTGATGGGGCGCTCCGGCGCATCCGGCAGCAGGTGACGCACCGGTAGCTCGGCGGGCAGGTCCAGCGCCTCCACCAGCGGGGCGAGACCGGCGCCGGAATCCCCCAGCCCATGCAGCCAGATCACCGCGTGACGGGCGCCCTGCGGGTGCAGGTCGATCATGGGAACACCACCTCTTCGCCCGCCTGGGCGCTGCAGGATTGGCTCAACAGCGCCTTGAGCTCGTGGCCGAAGCGGTTGTCGATCCAGGTGTCACCCTGTAGCTCGAAGTGGAAGCCGTTCTCGCGGGTGGCGACCCAAATCTGGTGCAGTGGCTCCTGCTTGTTGATGATGACTTTGGTCTTGTTCTCGAAAGAGAGGGTCAATACGCCGCCGCTGCGTTCGCAGTCGATATCCGGATACCCCTCGTCGAGCGTGTCTTCCACATATTGGAAAAAGGCGTCGGTCAGGGCGTGATACTCGTGATCCTTCATCGGTTTATCCTGTTGCTTTTAACAATGTGAGTGCGATTATAGAGGGCCAAAAATTTTTTCGCAGCGAACCATTATGATCACTCAGTTCACCAAGTGTCTGCTTGCTACTCTTCTCTCTCTCGGATTGGCCGCCTGCGGTCTGAAGGGGCCGCTCTATATGCCGCCACCCGAGCAGTCCCAGAGCCAGAGTACACCGCAAGCGGCATCGCCTGCGACCCCTGCGACCACCACCGAGGCCGCGCCGCACTGATACCATACTCATGCCGCCCCCGTTTTAGGAAGGAACCGCCCATTTGGATCACTTTAACTACGATGCCGACGGTCAGCTGCTGGCCGAGCAAACCTCACTGCAACAGCTTGCCGAACAGTACGGTACCCCGCTTTACGTCTACTCCCGGGCGACCCTCGAGCGCCACTGGCACGCCTTCGACAAGGCCGCTGGCGATATTCCCCATTTGATCTGCTATGCGGTCAAGGCCAACTCGAACCTGGCGCTGCTCAACCTGCTGGCCCGACTGGGCTCGGGGTTTGACATCGTCTCAGGTGGCGAGTTGTCGCGGGTACTGGCGGCGGGTGGCGATCCGGCCAAAGTGGTCTTCTCCGGGGTTGCCAAGAGCGAAGCCGAGATGCGCCTCGCGCTGGACAAAGAGATCCTCTGTTTCAATCTGGAGTCTGAGGCCGAGCTGGAGCGCCTCAATCGGGTGGCGGGCAGCATGGGCAAGAAAGCCCGAGTCTCGGTGCGGGTCAATCCGGATATCGATGCAGGCACCCACCCTTATATTTCCACTGGCCTCAAGCAGAACAAGTTTGGCATCCCCATCGAGCAGGCCCCAGCCATCTATCGCAAGGCTGCAGCGATGGCGCATATCGAGATCGTCGGGGTGGATTGTCATATCGGCTCGCAACTCACTGAATTGAATCCCTTTATGGAAGCGGCTGACAAGCTGCTGCGGCTGATCGACACGCTGGCGGCGGAAGGGATTCATATCCACCATCTGGATGTTGGGGGCGGCCTTGGGGTCAACTATGGTGCCGAGCAACCACCGCACCCGACCGAGTATGCCGAAGCGCTCAAGCAGAAGCTGGCGGGGCGGGATCTGACCCTGCTGTTCGAGCCGGGCCGCGCCATCGTTGCCAATGCCGGCGTGTTGCTGACCCGGGTCGAGTATCTGAAACCGGGTGAGACCCGCAACTTCGCGCTGATCGATGCCGGTATGAACGACATGCTGCGTCCCTCGCTCTACGGTGCCTGGATGAACATCATCGAGGTGGACAGTCATGCCGGCCATCCCCCGGCGCTCTATGACGTGGTGGGGCCGGTGTGCGAGACTGGCGACTTCCTCGGCAAGGAGCGCACTCTGGCTATCGCCGAGGGTTCCCTGCTGGCGGTGCGCTCAGCCGGTGCCTACGGCTTTACCATGTCATCCAACTACAACACCCGTCCCCGTGCCGCCGAGGTGCTGGTGGATGGTACGCAATCGTTCCTCATCAGAGAGCGCGAGCAGTTGGCCGATCTCTGGCGCGGTGAGCACCTGCTGCCTTAAGCTGCCTTTCAAAGAGCCTTGAGCGCGCGCCCAAATACAGGAACGCACGATGTTGATAGATTTTTCCAAGATGCACGGGCTGGGTAATGACTTCATGGTGGTGGACGGTGTCACCCAGAAGGTCTTTTTCAGCAACGACGTCATCAAGAAGCTGGCGGATCGCCACTTCGGGATCGGTTTTGACCAGCTGTTGCTGGTGGAGCCCCCCTATGACCCCGAGCTTGATTTTCACTACCGTATCTTCAATGCCGATGGCAGCGAGGTGGAGCAGTGCGGCAACGGCGCCCGCTGTTTTGCCCGTTTCGTGCGTCTCAAGGGCTTGATAAACCGGGATCGCATCGCGGTCAGCACCGCCCGGGGCCGTATCGTATTGCAGCTGGAGGGGGAGAATCAGGTCACGGTCAATATGGGGGTGCCCCAGTTTGAGCCGGGCAAGATCCCGTTTCGAGCCCAGAAGGCGGAAAAAACCTATCTGCTACGGGCGCAGGAGCATACCGTGATGTGCGGCGCCGTCTCCATGGGCAACCCCCACTGCGTCATCGAGGTGTCGTCGGTGGCCGATGCGCCAGTGGCGACGCTGGGGCCTATCATGGAACGTCACGAGCGCTTCCCCGAGCGGGTCAACGTCGGCTTCATGGAGATGGTCAACGCCACCGAGATCAAGCTGCGGGTATTCGAACGCGGGGTGGGGGAGACCCTTGCCTGCGGTACCGGTGCCTGTGCGGCGGCGGTGATTGGCATGAGCCAGGGCAAGCTCAAGGAGCGGGTCACCGTCAGCCTGCCGGGTGGCAAGCTGACCATCGCCTGGAAAGGGCCGGGTCAGCCTGTCTATATGACGGGCCCCGCCGAGCATGTGTTTGACGGCCAGATAGAGGTTTAGCCGATAAAGGTTCAGGTACGGGGGGTTGGCCCCCTTTGCCCATGATGTCGGGGCTGCGAGCCCCATTTCTTTGATGGATCAACCAATTTATGAGCGAACTCAAACGGCAGGAGCAACTGGTGGACGAAGCCGGTGTGCTGGAGTACCTGGCCCGTTCCCCCGAGTTTTTCCAGCGCCATGGTGCCGTGCTGGACCGGATCCGCATTCCCCATGAACGCAAAGGGTCGGTCTCGCTGGTAGAGCGCCAGCTGGAGCGTCAGCGCGAGCGGATCGAACAGCTGGAGCAGGAGATCACCGAACTGATGGGGATCGCCAGTGAGAACGAGCGGATCTTTCGGGTCTATGCAGATCTCTATGGCGAGCTCTATGGCTGCCAGACCCTGTTCGAGGTGAGCGCCGTGATGGGCAAGGCTTTTGTCCAGCGGCTGCGCCTGACCGGGCTGCGGCTCTGGCTCAATCCCAAGAAGTTTGCCCTGAGCGGGCCCGAGGCGCGCTTTATGGCCGAGGGCAGGCAGCTGGAATCCCTGTTGGGACAGCGTCTGCCGGGGCAGGATTACTACTTTGGCCGTTTAAGCCAGAGTGAGAAACAGGCGCTGTTTGGCCACGATGTACTGGTCAACTCGGTGGCCCTGATGCGGCTCGGTGATCTTGGTGTGCTGGCCTTCGCCAGCTCGGATCCCGGCCATTTCACCCCCCACAATGACACCCTGCTGCTGGGCCAACTGGGACGCCTGCTGCAACTGCGTCTGCCCGAGCTGACTCATGGCTAGGGCGTCCACCAAGGCTCCCCTCGTCGCGCCGCCACTGCCCGCAGCACTGGCGGACGAGCTGGCGGCCTTTATCGAATACCTGAGGGTCGAGCGCCAGCTCAGCCCTCACACTCGCAATAACTATCAAGCCCACCTGGAAGCGATGACCGCCGAGCTGGTGACGCAGGGGCTCAATGACTGGGGCCGGCTCGAGGCGAGCCAGGTGCGCACTCTGGTGACCCGGATGCACAAGGGGGGGCTGGCGCCGCGCTCGCTGGCCACCAAGGTCTCTGCCCTGCGCAGCTTTTGTGACTGGCAGGTGCGGCAGGGTCGGCTGACCGCCAATCCGGCCCGCGGCATCGTCACCCCCAAACAGGGGCGACCGCTGCCAAAAAACCTCGATGTGGACGAGATGCACCAGCTGCTCAACATCACCGACGAGCAGGATCCGCTGGCGGTGCGGGATCGCGCCATCATGGAGCTGATGTACTCTTCAGGGCTGCGTCTGGCCGAGCTGGTGGGGATCAATCTGGTGGATCTGAAGCTCAACGACCGCCAGCTCAAGGTGACTGGCAAGGGCTCGCGGGAGCGGGTGCTGCCCATCGGCCGGATGGCGGTCGAGTGGCTGCAGAAGTGGCTCAAGGTGCGCCCGCTGCTGGCCGGGGACGAGAGCGAGGCGCTGTTTGTCTCCAGCCGCAAGCAGCGGCTGTCGGCCCGCTCGGTGCAGGCCCGCCTCGATGGCTGGGGCAACAAGCAGGCGCTCAACGCCCATGTCCATCCCCACAAGCTGCGCCACAGCTTCGCCACCCATATGCTGGAGTCCTCCGGCGATCTGCGGGCGGTGCAGGAGTTGCTGGGGCATGCCGATCTCTCCACCACCCAGATCTATACCCACCTCGACTTCCAGCATCTGGCCAAGGTTTACGACAGCGCTCACCCAAGGGCCAAGCGTGACCCGGATGCGCAGGACGATGAATAACGGGCCCTGAGCCCCCGTGCAGAGGAGAGTCCATGCACTTCTATCGCCGCTGGCAGCCGGTTGCTGCCATCTCGTTTGACCTCGATGACACCCTCTATGACAACGGCCCCGCCATCGTGCGGGCCGAGCAGTGGATGCTGAGCCATCTGCGCAGTGAATATCTGGCCACCGCCATGCTCGACCAGCCGCGCTGGCTGGAGCTCAAACGCAGCGTGCTGAACGGTGCCCCCGAGCTGCGCCACGATGTCAGTCTGGCGCGCCAGCAGACCATCCGCGCTGCCATGGTCGAGGGGGGGATGGCCGACCAGCAGGCCAGTCGCGCGGCGGAGCAGGTCTTTGCTGCGTTTTTGGCAGAGCGCTCGAAGATCGAGGTGAGCGAGTCCACTCATCAGCTGCTGGCCAGATTGGCCGAACGCTATCCGCTGGTGGTGATCACCAACGGCAATCTGGATCTGGCGCAGGCCGGGCTGGATCGCTACTTCACGCTGGTCTGCAAGGCGGGGGCGGGCGCCAGAATGAAACCGGCGCCAGATATGTTCGAGCATACTTGCAGCGCCCTCAAGCTGTCAGCTGAGCGGATCCTCCATGTGGGGGATCATCCCGAGACCGATGTGCTGGGTGCCCGCTTGCACGGCTTTCGTACCGCCTGGCTCAACGAACGGCAGCAACCGTGGCAACAGCTGCAACTGTTGCCGGATGTGGAGTTGAGGGCATTGGAGGAGCTGGCCGAGCTGCTGCTCTGATGGCGCTGGCGGGTAGCCAGGCTCAAGCGGCAATGGTTATCGGTAGATGGCTGTCACCGGGGACCATCCAGGCTCACTATTTGCGACAAACCAGCCCGAGCAGGGTGTAGCGGTCGCGCTGGTTGACGCGGCAGTAACTGATGCCGACGGGCAGCGCCTGCTGCAGGGTGATGGCACTGTTGCGATAGTGGCAAACCAGATAGAGGGGGCGCAGGCTGCCATCGAGCTGGCTCCAGTAGTGGGTTTCGTCGCTGTCGCCATTATCCGGTTTGAGTTGGGCCAGCTCGGCAGGATCTCCGTCGAACAGGGCCAGATTGTCGAGCCGGTGGCTGAGGGTTTCGTCCGGTTTGCCATCGTCGTTGCGGGTCACGGCCTGCCAGCCCTGCTGCGGGGTCAGCAGCTGCTGGCGAGTCTCGATGGTGGCTGGACAATCAAATTGCAGGCTGGCGGCCAGGGCCAGGGTGGTCAGTAACATGGCTGCTGTTCTCTCTTCAGATTTTCAATACCGGGCCATGCTACGTTATCTTCCGCCGAACAGCTGCATCAGTTTATCAAGCAGGTCACGTTGTTGTGGTGGTTGTTTCATGGCTTCCGCCTCCCGTTCCAGCAGGGCTCGCTGCTCCTGCTGGCGGTCGCTCAATACCCGGTAGAGGGGCTCGACCAGCGACTCGCGCTGCATCACCAACTCCTGAAACATTGCCTGATTGATGCGATAGGTTTCGACGGTGGCCACCGCTCGTACCGTGAAGGAACTGGGCTCACCGGTGAGCAGGCTCAACTCGCCAAAGAAGTCCCCGGCGTCGAGTGTGCCTAGCTTCAGCTCTTTCCCCTCCAGATTGACCAGCATCTCGGCCTCCCCTTTGACCATTACGAACAGCCAGTCTGAGACCTCCCCCTGTTCCAGCATGATGTCGCCGCTGACGAAGGGGGCGAATTTTACCTGATCGGCTAGCTGGATCAGCTCGTGCTCCTGCAACATGGCAAACAGCGGCAGCTTGCGCAGGGTGGCGGTACGTTCAACGGTATGGCGCTTGTGGCGGGCGTCCAGATGCTGCTTCTCCTTGGCCATAAAAACATTGAAGATCGGTGGGGTGAGGCGGCGATCGCTCCGGCGCAGAGCCGCATCAACCAGACTGCGCACCATGGAGTCGGTTGGGTCATCTCGAGCCAGGTCGGTTAGCCAGTAGCGCACCGCATAACGGGCGATGCCCCCTTCGACATTCATCAGCAGGCAGTCCGGTTGCGGATGCTTGGCAACGCAGGGGAGCTTGGTCTCCCGCAGGGATTTCTCAATCAGCGCGATAATCTGGGTGGGTAGGGTATCCAGGGTCAGATCGAACCAGACCCAGCGGCGCCACTGCAGCGGTTCGCCTCGACGGCGGCCAAGCACGGTGAAGCGCTGTTTGAGCAGGTGGCTGTTGGGGATGACGACGGTCTCCCAGTTACGGGTCTCGATGGTGGTGGCTCGCCAGTTGATCTCTACCACCCGGCCCTGGGTGGTGTCGACCTGCAGCCAGTCACCGATGGCGATGGAGTTGTCGAGCTGGATTGAGACCCCGGCCAGCAGATTGCCCAGAGTATCCTGCATGGCGAACGCTATGATGGCGGTGATCACCGCCGAGGTAGTCACTATCTCGCCGAGCGCCATGCCAGAGGCGTAGAGACGAAACAGGCACCAGCCGATATAGCCGATAGTGATCACGATATCGGCGATGATCCGCGGGATCCTTATCTGGCAGAGAGGCAGCAGAAACTCAAACAGCAGGATCCCCCAGATCTTCACCAGGATTAGCCCGGCCAGCAGGGTGGAGAGTTCGACCAGCAGGTGATGAGGTAGTGGCAGCCGGAACCAGCCCCCCTCTAGTTGGATTAACAGGATCGCCACCATGCTAATCATTACGAAGCTCAGTTCGGAGAGCAGTTCACGCCGTTGTCCCGGGCGGCGCCAGAAGTGGATCAGCATCAACAAGAGGGTTAGCAGGGTCCAGAACGGGTGCTCGCGGATCCAGATCAGGGTGGGTAGCGCAGTGAGGTTGTCGCTGAACATGGCGGCCCCTTGTGGTGGTTCTAGTTCCAGCATAGCTGCTTCGGCGTGGGGAAATGATGCGTTGGAACGCCATTTTATTTATCCTGTCCAGCACTGGGAAAAGGAGTGAGATGTAGTGAAATTATCAAAGAGAATCATCTGTTTGATGACCTTGTTGCCATTGGCTGGCTGCGATCTGCTGGTCGACAAGTACCGGGTCGAATTTCGTGATGGCTCCTGGCGCGAAATTGCCATTACCCCATTCTCGGACGAGGCCCGCTGGCGCGAGGGGTGTGCCACCGGCGAGGTGCTCAGTGATATGTTGCTACCCATCAAGCGCGGCGAGAAGGTCAATGGCAGGGTGCAGTTACTGATTGGCGGCGAGCAGTTTGAGTTGGATGGCAAGCACCTCTATCGCAGCAACGGCATGGTGTTTGGCCAGTCCCCCGAGCATATTCAGCGCGGGCTCAAGGGGATGGATGTCTGTCGTACCCTGCGCCCCGAGCGGGGCGGACTGCCCAAGCTCAAGGCGCGCGGATTTGGTGATTAAGGGTTAGCTGCTGCTGTTGTGCCGATGTCGGCAGGCATCGCCAAAGGCTTGAAAGATCTTGATGGAGTGGGGGTTTTCACTGGCTTTCCACTCTGGATGCCACTGCACAGCCAGCAGGAAAGGGGAGAGAGACGGGGCATGGATGGCCTCGACCAGTCCATCTTCGGCGTGGGCCAGCGGTTCAAGCCCCTCTCCCAATCGGTTGATGCCCTGGCCATGCAGGGAGTTGACCAGAATCTGTTCTTCCCCCATCAGCTCGGCAAACCAGCTGCCCGGCAGCAGTTCAATCTGATGGCTTGGCCCATACTGATCATCAACCGGATCATCGGCATCCTCCCGGTGGTCATCGTAACCCGGCTCGTTATAGACCTTCTGATGGATGTCTCCCCCCAGCGCCACGTTGATCTCCTGCATGCCGCGGCAGATCCCGAGGATCGGTAAACCACGGGCGAGCGCTCCCTTGATGAGGGGCAGATCGAACAGGTCGCGATCCCTGTCCTGCTGTTTCTCCGGGGTGAGGTTCTCCTGACCGTAGAGGGCCGGATCGATGTTGGAACCGGCACCGCTCAGATAGACCCCATCGGCCAGATCCAGATACTGCTCCAGGTCAGCGGTCCCGCAGCAGGTGGGCACCATTAGTGGGATGCAGCCGCTGATCTCCACCAGCGGCATGATGTATTTGTGGGTCATCACCTGATAGGCGTGGCCGTTGCGAGGCTGGGCCCCCATGGTCATCAGCACGACAGGTTTACGGGTGGCGGGAGGCTGGGGATGTGGCATAGGGCACCTTGATTATCCTTGGCGTTGAAGTCTCATCCTGCGCCTTGGGCAGGCCCTTGCAAACTGGCAGGGCAAGGGCATGCCTCAAGGCATGGTCATGGGATCCCGCGTCGGGCCGGGTGACAGAATCGTTGGTCAGCCTGGGCAGCGACGGCATGGATCCTCTCTTCAGTCTGCCAAGGCCGTTCAATATGTCAAACAAAATGATGCCGAATTGTTAACGGAATGGTTGTGGGCAGCTCTGGATCGGCGATTTACCTGGGTGGGACGATAGGTAGGCATGGTCTGGGCGTCAGGGTGGTGGATATATTAAACGCACCGGGGGAATGGGGGCAATGTCACCAATAGCA
Source organism: Aeromonas australiensis (assembly GCF_000819725.1). Lineage (GTDB taxonomy): Bacteria > Pseudomonadota > Gammaproteobacteria > Enterobacterales > Aeromonadaceae > Aeromonas > Aeromonas australiensis. The sequence continues at coordinate 33,544 of NZ_CDDH01000051.1, forward strand.
ACACGCCTCCGCAAAGGGAGGCGTGTTTCGGGGATCACAACAGGTCTTCGATCTCGCCGCGCAGATACTGGTACATCTCGCGGTAGGCGACCGGCGGCTTGTTCAGCTCCCGCTCCTTGTTGGCAGAGCGGATCAGCTGGCGCAGCTTCTGGCGATCCAGTTCGTGGAACTGGGACATCAGCTCGTTGAGGGCGCTGTCACCTTCGGTGATCAGCCGCTCGCGCCACTGCTCCAGCCGATGCAGGCGTGCATTCACGGTGGAGTGACGGTTCTTGATGATGGAGAGCGCTTCGGCAATCGGCTCGATATCGCGGCTGCGCATCAGGCGGCCGATGAACTGCAGATGGCGACGGAAGGACTCATCCTTCTTCGGCTTGAGTTTGCGACCCAGCTCGACCGCTTCTGCAAGCTCTTCATCCAACGGGATTTTTTCCAGCTCGCTGTGGCTGAGGGAGACGATCTCTTCCCCCATTTTCTGCAATGCTTCGGCATCGCGCTTGAGCTGGCTCTTGCTGGGGCCCCACTCTTCGAACTCGTTGTCGTCTTGATATTGACTCATCGGTCTCTTGATTCCTGTCATTCACGTTTGGCGGATATGTTACCAGCTTCTCCCGCTGGACGCAGGGGTCTGATATGCTTACCCCCTTTCCTTCCTTCATATAGATGTGAGTTATGGATCAGCAAGACCAAATCCGCCAGGATCAAGCCCATCTCGAGGCCGTGGTTGCCGAAGCCCTGGAGATAGCCAAAGGACTGGGGGCCGGGCTTGCCGAAGTCTCCATCAGCAAGCAGACCGGGTTGTCGGTGAACACCCGGGGTTGTGAACTGGAAAGCATTGAATTCAATAAGGATGGCGCCCTCGGCATCGCCGTCTATCGCGATGGTTGCAAGGGATCCTCCTCGACCACCGATCTGAGCAAGCCTGCTATTCGTGCCGCCGTTGAAGCGGCCATCGAGATTGCCCGCCACACCTCGGCGGATGATTGCGCCGGTCTGGCGGACGCCGAGCTGCTGGCCTGGGATGCCCCCGATCTGCAACTGTGTCACCAAATCGAGCTGGATCCCCAGCGCGGGATCGAGCTGGCCATCGAGTGTGAACGCTTGGCGCTGGGCCGCGATGCCCGTATCAAGCACTCCGACGGCGCCGGTTTCTCCAGCCATCTTGGCATCAAGGTCTATGGCAACAGCCATGGCTTCGTCAAAGGCTATGCCGCGTCGCGCAACTCCCTGAGCTGTGTGTTGATCGGCGAGCAGGATGGCGAGATGCAACGGGATTACGGCTACTCCTCCAGCCGCACCCTCGGCGGGCTCTGGAGCCCGCAGCGCATTGCCGATGAGGCAGTGGAGCGGACCGTCTCCCGCCTAGGCGCCCGCAAGATCTCTACCCGCCATGCCCCTGTGCTGTTCCACCCGGACACTGCCTCTGGCCTGTGGGGCCATCTGGTGATGGCCATCAGCGGCGGCAACCTCTATCGCAAGTCGAGCTTCTTGCTCGACAAATTGGGCAAGCAGATCCTGCCAGAGTGGCTGACCATTCAGGAGTTCCCCCACCTGTTGGGCGGGCTCGCCAGTACCCCGTTCGATGGTGAAGGGGTGCGTACCCGCGACATGGATATCATCCGTAACGGCGAGCTGATGAGCTGGCTGCTCACCTCCTACTCCGCGCGCAAGCTGGGGCTGACTACCACGGGCCACGCCGGTGGCATCCACAACTGGCAGGTTTCCAATACCGGCCAGGATTTTCAGGGGATGCTGAAAGAGATGGGCACCGGTTTGCTGGTGACCGAGTTGATGGGGCAGGGGGTCAACATCGTCAATGGTGACTACTCCCGCGGCGCCGCCGGTTTCTGGGTCGAGAATGGCGAAATAGCCTATCCGGTCGAGGAGATCACCATCGCCGGCAATCTGGCCGAGATGTTCAGCCATATCGTGGCAGTGGGTTGTGACGAGGATGAGCGCTCCAGCCTCAAGACCGGCTCGGTGCTGGTGGAGAATATGAAGCTGGCGGGTCACTGATCCCGGGTTCAACAGAACCGAAGCCATGAAAAAGGCCCCCTCGCCAACGCGAGGGGGCCTTTTTATCGGCCAGCAATCAGGGGTTATCAGCCCTTGATGCGCTCGATGCGGCCACCCAGACCCTGCAGCTTCTGTTCGATGTCTTCGTAGCCACGGTCGATGTGGTAGATACGGTCGACGATGGTGGAGCCTTCAGCCACGAAGCCGGCCAGCACCAGACTGGCGGAGGCGCGCAGATCGGTCGCCATCACCTGGGCACCCTTGAGCTGCTCGGTGTCACGGCAGATGGCTACGTTGCCCTGCAGTTCGATGTCTGCCCCCATCCGTACCAGCTCGGGAACGTGCATGAAGCGGTTCTCGAAGATGGTCTCGGTGACCATGCCGGTGCCTTTGGCAACGGCGTTCAGCACGGTGAACTGTGCCTGCATGTCGGTCGGGAAGGCCGGGTAGGGGGCAGTCTTGATGTTGACCGGCTTGAGGGGGCGGCCAGTCATGTCGAGGGTGATCCAGTCTTCACCCTTCTCAATCAGGGCGCCAGCCTCTTCCAGCTTGACCAGCACCGCTTCCAGCAGAGTCGGGTCGGTCTTGCGGCAGGTGATCTTGCCGCCGGTGACCGCTGCGCCCACCAGGAAGGTACCGGTTTCGATGCGGTCAGGCTGCACGCTGTAGTTGCCGCCGTGCAGACGCTCGACACCGTCGATGGTCAGGGTGTCGGTACCCGCCCCCTGGATCTTGGCGCCCAGGGTATTGAGGAAGTTGGCCAGATCGACCACTTCCGGCTCGCGCGCGGCGTTTTCGATCACGGTGCGGCCATCAGCCAGGGTGGCGGCCATCATCAGGTTTTCGGTACCGGTCACGGAGACCATATCCATCAGGATGTGGGCGCCTTTCAGGCGGCCATCGACACGGGCCTTGATGTAACCATCTTCGATGGTGATCTTGGCACCCATCAGCTCCAGGCCGTGGACGTGCAGGTTGACCGGGCGGGCACCGATGGCGCAGCCGCCGGGCAGAGAGACGTCAGCCGCACCGAAACGGGCAGCCAGCGGGCCCAGCGCCAGAATGGAGGCGCGCATGGTTTTCACCAGCTCGTAGGGGGCTACGTGGTTATTCACTGCACCGGTCAGCACGGTGACGTTACCGTTGACCTTGGTGGTGGCGCCCAGCATCTCCAGCAGCTTGATGGTGGTGCCCACATCTTTCAGGCGTGGCACGTTGGAGAGGTGTACCTCTTCATCACAGAGCAGGGTCGCGAACAGGATCGGCAGCGCGGCGTTTTTGGCGCCGGAGATGGTCACTTCGCCGTTGAGAGTACAACGACCATCGATTTTGAATTTGTCCATTTTTCTACTTGGTTACCAAATCAGGAGGGCATTAGGAATTTACGTTCGCGTTTCCACTCGGCGTCGGTGAACGCCTTGATGGAGAGGGCGTGAATGGCGTTGCTGGCGATCTTGTCCATCAACGGGGCATAGATGGCCTGCTGCTTCTTGACCCGGCTCATGCCGTCAAACATGTCACCGACGGCGATCACTTGGTAGTGACTACCGTCCCCTTTGACATGGACTTCAGACAATGGCAGAGCCTCAAGGAGTATCGCTTCAATTTCAGAGACTTGCATTATGCGTCCTCAGTTGTGAGCGGGGTTGAGTGAAACAAATCGGCCACACCGTAGAGGTTGGCCAGGGTATAGAAGTCGCTGGAGGCGCCCACCAGTTGCGGTGTGGCGCCTCGCGCTAATACGGCTTTGGCCCATTTGACCAGCAGGGCCAGTCCGGCAGAGTCGAGGGTGGTGACGTCGCCAAGTTCGAGGCGTTCGTGCTGCCACCATTCGGTGCGGCGTTGCCACAGGTCATTGACCTGTGGCGCCTGCAGCTCACCGCAGAGGGTCATGATTTTAGCACCAGCGGCTTGGCGTTGTGCTCGCGCAGCTGGGCGATCACTGCATCGATGCCATTCTGGCGGATCAAACCGCCGAGCTCGCTCTGTTTGGCGGAGAGCAGGCTGATCCCCTCTGCCACCATATCAAAGGCTTTCCACTCACCGGTCTTGTTGTTCTTGCGTAGCTTGAATTCGAGGGAGATGTCCGGCTTGCCGGCCTCTTTCACGCTGACGTTGACGGCAGTGATGTTGCCGCTGGGGGCTTTGCCCGGCTCGACCTTGACGGTCTGCTTGTCAAAATGGGCCAGCGCATCGGCATATGAGCTCACCATGTACTCGGTGAACACCTCGACAAAGGCGTCACGCTGGGCAGGGGTAGTCTGCTTGATCTGGTTGCCAAGTACCTTGTAGGCGGCGAAGCGGTTGTCCACATAGGGCAACAGCTCTTCGCGGATGATCACCCGCAGGTGATCCGGATTGCTCTTCACTTGGGCCTGATCGGCCTTCAGGCGGGCAAAGGTCTGCTTGGCAGCCTGATCCACCAGCGCGTTGGGGTCGGTGGCATCGACTGCGGCCTGGGCAGACAGGGAAAAGAGCATGCTGGTCATCAGACCCAGCAGCAGGGCGATTTTCTTGAACATGATTACTCCTTCTTGCTGTCTGATTTGCTGTCGGGGGATTGGCTGTAGAGGAACTTGCCAATCAGGTCTTCCAGCACGATGGCAGATTTGGTGTCTTCAATCAGGTCGCCATCCTTGAGCATCTCGGTGCCCATCTCCTCATCGCTGAAGCCGGGGGCCAGACCGATGTACTGCTCGCCGAGCAGACCGGAGGTGAGGATGGAGAGGGAACTGGTATCGGCGAACTCACCCGCGCTCTTTTGCATCATCAGGGTCACTTCGGGCACCTGGGTTTTCGGGTCCAGTACGATGTCGCTGACCCGACCGACCACCACGCCGCCGACCTTGACCGGTGAACGGACTTTCAGGCCGCCGATATTATCGAAATGCGCGCGCAGGGTATAGGTTTCTCCTTCCGGTTTGAAGCTCAAACCGGCCACTTGCAGGGCCAGTGCCAGAATGGCACCGATGCCAGCCAGCATGAAGGTGCCGACCAGGAATTCTACTTTGCTGAACTTCATCTTTACCTTATCCAAACATGACTGCAGTGAGTATAAAATCCAGGCCGAGCACGGCGAGGGATGAGTGGACCACGGTACGGGTCGTGGCCTGACTGATCCCGGCCGAGGTCGGCTTGGCATCATAACCGTTAAAGAGCGCAATCCAGGTAACCACCAGGGCGAAGATCAGGCTCTTGATGGCGCCCTGCATGATGTCTTCACCCCAATCGACGGAGGCTTGCATGGCAGACCAGAAGCCCCCTTCGTCTACGCCGAGCCAGTCTACACCGACCAGTTTGCCGCCGAAGATGCCGATCAGGCTGAACATAAAGGCCAGCAGCGGCATGCTGATGACGCCAGCCCAGAAACGGGGGGCAACCACCCGGCGCAGCGGGTCGACTGCCATCATCTCGAGGCTTGAAAGCTGTTCGGTGGCCTTCATCAAGCCAATTTCAGCGGTCAGGGCTGAACCGGCACGGCCAGCAAACAGCAGTGCCGTGACCACAGGGCCCAGCTCCCGCAGCAGGGAGAGGGAGACCAGCGGCCCCAGACTCTGCTCGGCGCCAAAATCCTTCAATACGTTGTAACCCTGCAGCGAGAGCACCATGCCGATAAACAGGCCGGAGACCAGAATGATGGCTACCGACTGCACGCCCACTACATAGAGCTGCTGCACCAGCAGCGGGAAGTGCTTGCGCGGCTCGGGTTTGCCCACCAGCGCATGAAACAACATGATGGTGGCGCGGCCGACGGAGCTGATGAAGTGCACTCCGACCCGCCCCAGCTTGCTTATTTGATTTATCAACATCAGAGATCCTGTAGCAGATCGCCTGCCGGAAAATGAAACGGAACAGGACCATCGGGCAATCCTTTGAGGAACTGCTCGACTTCGGGATTGTGCTCCTCGCGCAGCTGATCCGGGGTGCCGTGCGCTACGACTTTACGATTGGCAATGATGTAGGCGTAATCGGCGATGCTCAGCACCTCGTTCACATCGTGAGTGACGATGACAGAGGTGATGCCGAGGGCATCGTTCAGCTCCTTGATCAGCTTGACCAGCACCGCCATGGTGATGGGATCCTGCCCGACGAACGGCTCGTCATACATGATGAGATCGGGGTCAAGGGCGATGGCCCGAGCCAGCGCCGCCCGGCGCGCCATGCCGCCGGAGAGCTCGGAGGGCATCAGTTTCGCCGCGCCGCGCAAGCCCACCGCCTGCAGCTTCATCATGACGATGGTGTGGATCAGCTCCTCCGGCAGGCCTGAGTGCTCCCGCAGTGGGAAGGCTACGTTGTCGTAGACCGTCATGCCGGTAAACAGGGCGCCGCTCTGGAACAGCATGCTCATCCGCTTGCGCACTTCATAGAGGCGCGAACGGGAGAGGGTGGGGATATCCTCCCCGTCAAACAGAATCTGACCGGACTCCGGCTTGAGCTGGCCACCGATCAGCCGCAGCAGGGTGGTTTTACCGATGCCGCTCGGGCCCATGACGGCGGTCACCTTGCCACGAGGAATGGTCAGGTTGATCCCGTCATACAACAGCCGATCTCCGTGACTGAAGGTCAGATCGGAGATGGTGATCAGGTCATTGTTCAAACAATTGTCCATCCGGTGTAAATGAGGTGCGAATTTTATGGGCTAGTCTAGGTCTAAGCAACATCAAGGAACAACTATTGAACAGGCTGCCAGCCTATTTGCACGACAGTTTTCTGTAACAAAGTGCGTCATTGGGAGCGGGAGTTGCCATCCGATTCGCTTATCCGGGCAGACTTTTTTATAATCCCGCAGCTAATTTCGGCCCGGAGCTGTGCCTTTATGTCTGTAAAGCCTGAGAAAGTGTCTGAACTGTTCGATTTTCGTCGCAGTGCCCGTGCGGTGCTGGACACCGAAAAGCAAGCCATTGATGGACTCTACCAGTATCTGAACGACGCCTTCGACAAGGCGTGCGAGATGGTGCTGCGCTGCGGTGGCAAGATAGTGGTCACCGGCATGGGCAAGTCGGGCCATATCGGCAGCAAGATCGCCGCTACCCTCGCCAGTACCGGCACCCCGGCTTTCTTCCTCCACCCGGGGGAAGCGAGTCACGGTGATCTGGGGATGATCTCCAGCGGCGACCTTATCATCGCTATCTCCAACTCCGGTGAGAGCGACGAAATCCTGGCCCTGCTGCCGGTGCTCAAGCGCCGCGGCATTCCGCTCATCTGCATGACCGGCAATCCCGCCTCCACCATGGCCAAAGAGGCCAACGTGCACCTGTGCATCAAGGTGGAGAAAGAGGCTTGCCCGCTGGGTCTGGCACCTACTTCCAGTACCACGGCAACCCTGGTGATGGGAGATGCCCTGGCGGTCGCCCTGCTGGAAGCGCGCGGTTTTACCGCCGATGACTTCGCCCTCTCTCACCCGGGCGGCTCTCTTGGCAAGCGGTTGTTGCTGCGGGTCGGCGACCTGATGCACCGCGGCGAGCTGTTGCCCCGGGTGGGGATAGATGCCACCATCAGCCAGGCGCTGCTGGAAGTGAGCCGCAAAGGGCTCGGCATGACGGCGGTGGTCGATGACAATGGCCTGCTGGCCGGGCTCTTTACCGACGGCGACCTGCGCCGCATTCTCGACCAGCAGATCGATATCCATCACACCCCCATCAGCCGTGTGATGACGGCCAACTGTGTTACCGTAGGCCCGGAGATGATGGCGGCAGAAGCCGTCAAGCTGATGGAAACGAGAAAAATCAACGGATTACTGGTAGTGGATGAAGAGAAGCGCCCGCTCGGCGCCTTCAACATGCACGACCTGCTGAAAGCCGGAGTAATTTGATGCAAAACGTACCGACCCTCTATGGTCCGGTGACGCGCAGCCAGTTCGACAAGGCGGCGCAAATCCGCCTGCTGGTGTGCGATGTGGACGGGGTGCTCTCCAACGGTCTCATCTACATGGGAAACAGCGGCGAAGAGCTGAAAACCTTCTGTACCCGCGATGGTGCGGGCATGCGGGCGCTGCTCAATGCCGGGATCGAGATCGCCATCATCACCGGGCGCAACTCCCGTATCGTCAGCGATCGGATGAAAAGCCTGGGTGTGGCTCACGTGGTGCAGGGGGCTGATAAAAAGCTGCCTCATTTCGAGGCGTTGCTGGCCAAGCTGGGGCTGAGCCCGGAGCAGGCTGCCTATATGGGCGATGACACCATCGATCTGCCGGTGATGGCCGCCTGCGGCCTGGGTATCGCGGTGGCCGATGCTCATCCGCTGGTGTTGAGCCGTGCCGATATGGTGACCCGGCTTGGCGGTGGCATGGGCGCGGTGCGCGAGGTGTGTGACCTCATTTTGCAGGCGCAGGGCCACGACGATTATCAGCCCGAGGCCTCGGTATGAGCAGACAGACCCTGTTGTTTGCCCTGCTGTTTCTGGTCGCGCTGGTTGCCTGGCAGTTGGGCAAGGTTGAGCTGGTGCCGGAGAGCGCCGTCAAAATCGAAAACTATCAGCCGGATTTTGTCGCCAAAGATTTGGTGACCACCCGTTTTGATATCAATGGCAAACGCACCGAACGGCTGGAAGCGACCTACGCCGAGTATTACCAAATCCTCGAGCAGGCCACCTTCGACAAGCCGGTAGTCTATTTATATGACGATCAGGGTGCCGCCGAGTGGAAAGTCACCGCTGAAACCGGTGTGCTCAATACAGATGACAACGTGATCCTGCGGGACAAGGTGCATCTGGCTGGTCTGCTGCCCACCGCCTTTATCTCCACGCTGGATACTCCCTATCTGGAGCTGGATCTGGTGACACAAGATGTGCGCAGCAACCGGGAAGTGAAGATTCTGGGTCAGGATTTCCAGACCCAAGGGGTTGGCCTTAAGGGCCATCTGGACCGCAAATATTTTGAGTTACTGGATCAAGGCCATGCCATTTATTTCAATGAAAAACGCTAATCTGGCCCTCGCAGCCCTGTTGTTGTGTGGTGCGGTGACTGCCAAAGAGTCCGACTTTGCCGAGAAGGTCTACGTTGATGCCGTCAAACAGGTGGCCGAGATGCAGGATAACCGCATCACCTTCGAAGAGGACGTGACCATCAATCAGGGGACTATCCGGATCAAGGCCGACAAGGTGGTCGTGACCCGTTCCGGTGAGAAAGGGGCCGAGGTAATGACTGCCTACGGCAAACCCGCCACCTTCTTCCAGATCCTGGATAATGGCAAGCCGGTCAATGCCCACGGCAACACCATCCGCTATGAGCTGAAGAACCGGCTGGTGACCATCACCGGCAACGGTCAACTCAAGCAGGAAGATAGCCAGGTTAATGGTGATCTGATCCGCTATGACATCGTCAAACAGCAGATGATTGCCGAGAGCAAGAGCCCGAGTCAGCGGGTCAAGACCGTGTTCCTGCCGGATCAGGTAGAGAATTTCGACAAGCCCGCCGACCAGCAGAAGCAGGGAAAATAAGCCATGGCAGTGTTAAAGGCAGTGGGCCTGCAGAAGAGCTACAAGCGCCGCATGGTGGTGAGTGACGTCAGTCTTGAGGTGGGCACCGGTCAGATTGTGGGCCTGCTCGGCCCCAACGGGGCGGGCAAGACTACTTCGTTTTACATGATCGTAGGGCTGGTACAGCGCGATGCCGGTCTCATTACCATCGACGATCAGGATATCAGTCTGCAGCCCATGCATGTGCGTGCTCGCAACGGCATCGGTTACCTGCCGCAAGAGGCTTCCATCTTCCGTCGCCTGTCGGTGTTCGACAACCTGATGGGGGTGATGCAGACCCGCAAGGGGTTGAGTCGTGAGGAGCGTGAGGACAAGGTTCAGCAGCTGCTGGAAGAGTTCAACATCACTCACATTCGTGACAGCCTGGGTCAAAGCCTCTCCGGCGGTGAGCGTCGCAGGGTCGAGATTGCCCGTGCGCTGGCGGCCGAACCACGTTTTATTCTGCTGGATGAGCCCTTTGCCGGGGTTGACCCGATTTCTGTGATAGACATCAAGAAGATCATTCAGCATCTGAAAGATAGGGGCCTTGGCGTCTTGATTACCGACCACAACGTCAGAGAGACTCTGGATGTATGTGAGAAGGCCTATATCGTCAGCCACGGCAAAATGATTGCCGAAGGTGCCCCGGCTGATATCCTCGCCGATGAACAGGTCAAGCGCGTCTATTTGGGCGATCAATTCAGTCTATAGTAAGGGAGCATGCCTTCTTTGCCTTTGCCGAGAGCCTCGCTGAACATAAGGATATCCCGACGTAGATGAAGCCGACATTACAGTTGCGTCTCGGTCAGTCCCTGACCATGACGCCGCAATTACAACAAGCGATTCGTCTGCTCCAGCTCTCCACACTGGAACTTCAGCAGGAAATTCAGCAAGCGCTCGAAAATAACCCTCTGCTGGAGCAGGAAGAGAGCGAGGCGCAAGAGACCAGCCCGGAAGCGGTGGTTGATGCCAGTCAGATGGATTCCAGTGAGGCCATGGCTCAGGAGCAGATGCCGGACGAGTTGCCGGTGGATACCACCTGGGACGAGGTTTACTCTGCCGGCACCGCCCAGAGCGCTGGCCCCATCCACGATGGGGAAGATAGCGTCTATCAGGGTGAAACCACCGAAAACCTGCAGGATTATCTGCTGTGGCAGATGCGCCTTACCCCGTTCAGCGATGTGGATGCCGCCATCGCGCTCGCCATCATCGATGCCATCGACGAATCGGGTTATCTGACCGTTGCGCTGGAGGATATCCAGGCTGCCGTCACCAGCGATGACGTAGAGGTGGAGCTCGATGAGGTCGAGGCAGTGCTCAAGCGGGTGCAGCATTTCGATCCGGTCGGCATTGCTGCCCGCTCTGTGCAGGAGTGTTTGCTGATCCAGCTGGATCAGTATGACCCGCAGACCCCCTGGCTCAACGAGGCCAAAGAGGTGATCCTCGAGCACATGGAGCTGCTCGGCAACCGGGATTACCGCACCCTGGCTCGCAAGACCAAACTCAAGGAGGGCGATCTCAAGGAGGTGCTGGACCTGATCCAGCTGCTGGAGCCGCGCCCCGGCAACGGCATCATCCAGAGTGATTCGCAGTATGTGATCCCGGATGTCTCCGTGATCAAAAAGGGCAGTAAGTGGGTGGTCGAGCTCAATCCCGACTCCTCCCCCCGTATCCGGGTCAACGAGACCTATGCTGCTATGGTCCGCAATGCCCGCAGCAGCACCGACACCCAGTTTATCCGCTCCCATTTGCAGGAAGCCAAGTGGTTCATCAAGAGCCTGGAAAGTCGCAATGACACCCTGCTGAAAGTGGCCAGTTGTATTGTCGAGCAGCAACAGGGCTTTTTCGAGTATGGTGAAGAAGCGATGAAGCCCATGGTGCTCAATGACATCGCCGAAGCGGTGGAGATGCATGAGTCGACCATCTCTCGGGTGACGACCCAGAAGTACATGCATACCCCCCGTGGTATCTTCGAATTGAAGTTTTTTTTCTCCAGCCATGTGAACACCGAAGGAGGAGGAGAGTGCTCATCGACCGCAATTCGCGCGCTCATCAAGAAGCTGGTCACGGCAGAGAATCCTGCCAAGCCGTTAAGTGATAGCAAGATCGCGGATTTGCTGGCCGAACAGGGTATTATGGTGGCGAGACGCACGATCGCTAAGTATCGCGAATCCTTGTTTATCCCACCTTCCAATCAGCGCAAACGCCTGGTTTAGGCAAAACAAAAGGATGATGTTATGCAAATTAACCTGACCGGACACCATGTCGAGATCACCGAAGCTCTGCGTGATTATGTGAATAACAAATTTGCCAAACTCGAGCGTCACTTCGACCACATTAACAATGTTCATGTGGTGCTTAGCGTGGAAAAACTGAACCAGATAGCGGAAGCCAAATTGCACGTCAGTGGCGGCGAAGTGTTTGCCAACTCTGAACATGCCGATATGTATGCTGCGATAGACACCTTGCTCGACAAGCTGGACAGGCAGATTATCAAGCACAAAGATAAGTTAAATAAAAAATAACCATGCAACTTGAACACATACTGAGTCGGGACTGCACCAAGAGTGCAGTCCCTTGTACCAGCAAGAAACGCGCCCTCGAAATCATCAGTGAGCTGGCCGCCGAACGTCTTGGCACCTCCCGTCAGGCGTTGTTTGAATGTTTGCTGGCCCGCGAAAAAATGGGCAGCACCGGGATCGGTGCCGGTATCGCGATCCCCCATGGTCGCATAGACGATCAATTCCCGCCAACCGCGATCCTGATGACCTTTGCCGACCCTATTCCTTTCGACGCCATCGACAATCAACCGGTTGACCTGCTATTTGCTTTGCTGGTGCCGGAAAGCGAGTGCAAGCAGCATCTCAAGACCCTTTCTCTGATGGCTTCCAAGCTTGGTGACAAGGCGGTATGCCGCCAGTTGCGTCAGGCAAGCAGTGACGAAGAGCTCTATCAGATCATGACCTCGGCCTGACAGCAGGCCAAGGATGAGACACCCGTTTTGGCGTGAGGGAACAAGATGCAGTTAATCGTGGTAAGTGGTCGCTCGGGCTCCGGCAAAACGGTAGCCCTGCGAGTGCTGGAAGATCTGGGTTACTACTGTGTGGACAACCTGCCGGTCAATCTGCTGCCCCAGCTGATTGTCTCGGTCGAGAGCCAGTATGACAAGCTGGCGGTCAGTATCGATGTACGCAACCTGCCTAGCGATCCGGAGAAACTGGAAAATCTGCTGGCTCAGGTGCGCAATGAAGGGCGGGTGGAGTTTTCCAGTTTCTTCTTCGATGCAGACAATACAACTCTGCTCAAGCGTTATGGCGAGAGTCGCCGCCTGCACCCCCTGTCACGCAACAAGCTGTCGCTGGACGAGGCGATCCGGGAAGAGACCAATCTGCTGGCCCCCATCTCCTCGAGCGCTGACCTGCGCATCGACACTACCAGCCTCAGCATTCATGACCTGAGTGAACTCATCAAGACCCGGGTGCTTGGCAAGAAAGAGAACGAGCTGGTGCTGGTGTTCGAGTCATTTGGCTTCAAATATGGCATTCCCAAAGATGCCGATTTCGTGTTCGATGCCCGCTTCCTGCCTAACCCGCACTGGATCCCCGAACTCAAGCCGTTTACCGGCAAGGATGAGCCAGTCGCCAACTATCTCTCGGCACAAGCTGACGTGATGCTTTTTACCCAGCAGATCGAAAACATGCTGGTGACCTGGTTGCCCCATCTGGAGCGCAACAATCGCAGCTACCTCACGGTTGGCATCGGTTGTACCGGTGGTCAGCACCGCTCGGTCTTTATTGCAGAGCGGCTGGCCAGCGCGTTCCGCCTGCTTGGTAAGAACGTGCAGATCCGCCACCGCACTCTCGACAAGAGTGCCCCCCAATCCTGACGGACCAATAGGACGACCCGATGACTGTTTCCGCCTCGGTTGAAGTGAAAAACAAGCTGGGTATTCATGCCAGACCGGCCATGATGCTGTTCGAGTTGGTGCAGGGATTCGATGCCCACGTACTGCTGCGCAATGAAGATGGTGTGGAAGCCGATGCTGACAGCATCATCGGCCTGCTGATGCTGGATTCTGCGCAAGGGCGGCAGGTGGAAGTACAGGTTGAGGGGCCCGAAGAGGTCGAGGCCCTGGCCGCCGTGGTGGAGCTGTTCACCTCCGGCTTCAATGAGGAGTAGTTACTCCTCGTTTTATGTTATGAACCGGTACGCGCCAGCGCTTTGAAGCTGGCAAAATCCCGACAAGCCAGCAGATTCCTGCTGGCTTTTTCGTTCATCAGTGCCAGAAACAGGTCGTAGAGACCCATCGCCTCCTCGTAGTCGGCCTTGCTGATGGCCAGCACGAAGATGAGCGTTGCGATTTCACCACTCCCCCAGTCAATCCCCTGCGGGGCCAGCACGGTGTAAACCAGAGTGCGGCGCGCCAGCAGACCGAGGGAGTGGGGCAGGGCAATCCCTTCTCCCAACATGGTGGAGACAATCCGCTCCCGCTCCTGCAGTGAGGCTCTGAAGCCGCTCTCCACCAGATCTTCCGCTTCCAGCTGATCACAGATGCGGGCAAACAGTTCGGCCTGGGTAAGGGGTTCTTTGACCACCATGAAGTGGTCGGCATCGAAATATTTGTCGAGCATGTAGGGGCGGGTGCGGTCGATCAGCACCAGCTTGCCAAGCTGCTCCAGCTGGTATTGGGTCGGGAAGGGGGCAACGAGTACCACGGGGGCGTTTTTTTCGTTCACCTTGACGGTACTGATGACAAAGTCCTGCGCGATCTGCGCCAGTCCTTCATAATCCCGCACCGATTCAAGCGTGGTCAGCTGCAACTGGGGATACTCCCGCTTGATGCGTGCTTCCAGCACCCGGAAGGTGGCGTTGCCCGCATCGCAAAGCAATAGCGCCTGCGGGCGGCGGGTGTAGCCGATATCGTAATGGCGCTCCAGCCCGACCCCGATATGGATCACCAGATAGCCGATCTCGTGGTGGGTCAGCCGGTAGGGGGTCTGCTTGATCCACTCCGAAATGGCCGCCAACGTGATGTCATAGGCGAGGGGGTAGTACTGCTTGATGTGATCGGCCAGCGGGTTGTGGTTGCCAATCTGGTATTTGACCCGTAGCAGCATGGCGCTGATATGGGTTTGCAGGTCGGCCCGCAGCTGTTGGTCGTCTCGCAGGTCGTAAGGGTAGTGTTGATGAATGTAGGTCAGCAGATGTTCCACCAGCTGTTCGCTCTCGGCGGCCATTGCCGGGCTGAGCTGGGGAGTATCGGCAATCAGGCGCGCCTGGATCTGGATACCGAGACCGGCGATCTCGTCCTCTACGGGGGGCGTCAGGGTTGGCAATGCCGCATATATATCGCGAGATACTGCCAGCAGCGGTAGAGTCAGGTCCTCGCTGGCGAAGTGGCGCAACTCGTGACCGGATGCCTGACGCAGCAGGGCAACGGCGCAGTAGATGGCGAGCTGCTGCAGGCTCTCGTCAGCGAGACGCAGCTGATGTCGGGCAAGCTGGGCATGGATATGATTGCCCACTACCTCCATCGTCTTGCTGGGGCAGAGATTGGGTAGCAGGGTTTGCAACTGGTTGTTGTGCAGCAATTCCTGATAGAGCAGTTGGGTCAAACAGGCCCGGATCGCCGTCTCCTCCCCCTGAATGCGCATCCCCAGGCGGGGTTTGCTCTCGACACTGAGCCTGAAGTGGCTGAGTTGCTCACGGACTTCCGCCATATCCCCCTGCAGTGCCGCCCGGCTCAGATACCAGGTATCAGCCAGCTCATCGAGCTTGATCCCCTGCTCTGCCGTCAATAGCAGGATCTGCAGGTGCAGCACCCGCTCGCGGCTGGTGCGTGGCAGGCCGCTATCCTGACCCTGGGCCGCCAGCAGAGCGTCGAACAGTCCCTGATTGTAGATTTTCAGCTGGTAGCCGCTGCCACGCTGGTGGATTAGGTGAGCACCGTGCGTGGCAATCAGTTCGTTGAGGGTCGCCACATCGGTGCGCACCGTGCGGGTGGAGACATTGAGGCGGCGAGCCAGCTCCTCCTGTGGCAGCGGTTCGGCATGGAGCTGGATCAGCAGTTGATGGAGCCTGGGGTGTGGCAGCTTGATCATAGAGGGTATGCAAGACTCCTGTTGCGAGATAAAGGGTCGATGTTAACAAGTGGGTCATCAACAAGCCAGGCACCGGTCAGTGATTAAACCGGCGCCCGTGACTGCTGCCATCAGGCCAACAGTCGTTTCACTATGGCCAGCAGAGTCCGCACATCCTCGGGGCGAGTGTGCCCGCTCGCGCTGTCGATGATGGAGCTGTAGACGTGCGGGATCACCTTCTCGACTCCGGCGTCCAGCGCAATCCGCACTATCTCCTCGAAGTTCTCCAGATCGATGCCGCCGGTGGGCTCCAGCCAGAAGTTGTTGCGGGCACAAGCCTCGGCCACTGCCTGATACTCGTCGCGGCAGGCCAGTCCACCCATGGGGAAGAACTTGACCGAGCTGCCGCCCATGTCCTTGAGCAGGGCAATGGCGGTATCGATGGGCACGATGCCATCCGGCTGCCCGGCGCTGAGTGGACCGGTGGAGATCTTCACCATGCCCGGCCTGCCGGTAGGGGAGATCAGCCCATTCACCAGCGTTTGTGACTGGCCGAGCAGCGCCCGGCTGGCGCCGACACCGGTGAACACCTGATTGACGTGCTGGGGCTGCAACTGGCAGGCCAGTTCGGCCACCATGGCCGATTGGCGCGGATCCCCGGCGCCCAGCCCGATGGAGAGGGCGTTGTCGATAAGCTTGGCGTACTCCTTCATATCGGCAACTGCGGAGGGAATATCCGGGTAGTTTTTGGAGAGCACACCGACCAGCACGTGGCCTTCAGCTGCGTCGTACACCTCGACGGCATTCTCCTTGGAACCTGCCAGCACGTTGAGACAGACCCGATCACGGTAGTAGTTGGGGGTAAGGGACATCAGCGATTCTCCTGAACGAGGTTGGCAATGGCGGAGTGGATTTGGTCGAGCTGGGGCACGGTGACGCTGCGCACATCGATCTCGATATGCCCCTCGTTGGCCTTGTAGCCACGACAGTAGATGGCAGGCGTGCCCTGTTGCAGACGGGTGACAACCTGCACTGTGGTCATGCCGATCTGCTGGTGGTCAAAGGCGATATCGGTGCGGGCGATGTCACGTCCTGCGCTGTCCCATGCCACCTTGGCGGTGACGCCGGGCAGCTGGTTTAGGCGCTCGATAAAGGGGCTCATCTTGGCGACCATGGCGGCGCCGCTCTCTTTCTCTTTGACCAGATAGCGCTCGATGGCGTGGGTCAGGCCGAGGATCCCCTCCTTGCCCACCTTCATGGCGCGACCGATGCCATTGGCCTGCTGTTTGACCCACTCCACGTACTGACGCTTGCCAACTACCAGCCCGCTGGTGGGCCCTTCAATGGCCTTGGCGCCGCTGTAGATGACCAGGTCCGCCCCCTGGTTGTAGTAGAGGCGCAAATCCTCTTCGGCAGCCGCATCGACGATGAGCGGGAGCCCGTGGGCCCTGGCGACCTCGGCGGCTTCTGCCACCGACAGAATGCTCTTCTGCACGCAGTGGTGGGACTTGATGTAGAGGATGGCTGCTGTGTTGGCATTGATGGCGGCTGCCAGCTGGGAAGGGGAGCACTCGTTGGCGTAACCGGCTTCCACTACTTTGCCGCCACCCAGATTGACCATGGTGCCGACCGGGGCGCCGAAGTTGACGTTATGCCCCTTGGGAAGCACGATTTCACTCGGCACCTCATGGTGATGGGCATGCAGGTGCTCAAGGCGATAGGGGTCGCCGCGCACTATCATGGCGGCGACTGACTGGGCGATGCCGGCGCTGGCGCAGGAGACCACCACCGCATCTTCCACATCCAGTAAACCAGCCAGATAGGCGCCGGTCTTGTTGACCAGATCCTTGACCTCGAAGTAGTGGCCGAGGCCAAAATTGACCGCATCGACCACCTCCTGCTCGGGGGTGGAGACGCCGAGAATGGTCATGCGCCCGGAGGCGTTGATCACCGGTTTGAGCTGATATTTCTCATAAACAGAAGGCATGGTGTGATTTCCCATAGTGAGTCAGAACCAGTTCGCCACCGACCAGGGCGGCGAGAGGCTGCAGTTGTTGGTCACCGCTGCGGGACTGGGCTTCGGTATCCATAAACAGGGTCGGGCCGCTGGTGACCTCGAACAGGGTCAGGTCGGCATCGGCGCCCACCTCGAGCCGCCCCTTGCCGGAAAGGCGCAGGGCATCGGCGGCCTGATGGGTGACGCAGGCGATCACCTGCTCCAGCGTCATGCCGATGGCGAGAAACTTCGACATCACGTGGGCCAGACTGTAGACCGGCCCCTTGATGCGGTTCTTGCAGTAGATGTCGGAGCTGATGGTGCGGGGCAGGATCCCTTGGGCAATGGCCAGCTCCGCCACCTCGAAGCTGAAGCTGGCGCCGCCGTGGCCGATGTCGAGCAAAAGGCCCCGCTGCATCGCCTCGCGCACCGCCTGACGCAGCTCGCCAGCCGGGGTCAGAATGCGGTTCGGTTTGCCATTGAAGCAGTGGGTCAGCAGATCGCCATCCCCCAGCAGGGCAACTATCTCGTCCAGATCCGGCGGCGTGTTGCCCACGTGCACCATCATCGGCAGCTGGCCGTGAGCCTGTTGCAGGGCCTTGGCCATGCGCAGCGGTTGCAGACCGTTTTCTCCGACCACGCTGCCGCTCATCCTCGCCTTGATGCCGACAATAAAATCGGGGTGGCGACGAATGGCTGCCGAGGCGAGATCCATATCGAGGTCCCGGCTATCCGCCAGCTCGTTCTGGCGTAGCAGACCGATGCGGGAGATGTTGAGCAGGGCATGCACCCGGGTCTTGCAGCCCGCAGCGATCTGCTGGAAGTCATCCACATCGTCGGCTCCGGTGCTGCCGGCGTCGATCACGGTGGTGACGCCGGACTCTACGCCCACCTTGTCCGGCTCATCGTGATAGATGGGGGAGGCGGGGTAGCAGTGGGTGTGGCCATCGATCCAGCCAGCGCTCACATGCACCCGGCCGCCGAGATCCAGGACCTGCTGGGCCGTTGCGGTCTCCGGCAGGGAGCCGATGGCGACGATTTTGCCCTCCTTGATGGCAATATCGACGAGCTGGCCATCTCCCTGGCGCCCGGCTCTGATGATGATGTCGTACATGCTGATAACCTCTGGCGAGCCGCCCCGCAGGGCGGCTGGTACTTACACAAGTGCGACCGGGAAGAAGGTGCCCAGCAGCATGGCTCCCAGAATGGCGCCACCGGTGATGGGCTTGCCCCACACGTAGAACAGCAGCGCACCCAGCAGGGAACCGATACCGATGGGAATGGAGGCGCCCATGGCGGAGAGGATGATGAGTGGGCCGAGGAAGCGGCCAGAGCTGTTGCCAGCTCCCATCATCACGTCAGCACCGTAAGTGGAGTTGCTCTGGTTGATGGTGAACTTGCGCGCCAGAATGATGATGTAGCCGATGGCCAGACCAATCCCCATGCCGGTTGCCAGCGAGGCGCCGAAGTTCTCCACCGGATAGACGATGCCAGCACCCAGCAGCAGGGCGGGGACTCCCAGCCCAACACCGGTCTGGAGGGCGCCACCGATATCAAGGATGCCAACCAGAGAGCCCTCAATGATGCGGGCGAACAGGAAGCTGGCACCGAATGCCGCGACCGCACCGTAGGCACCTGTGTCCATTCCGGCTTTGAGCATGGCAACGAAAGCCACCTCGTTGAAGGCACCGACGCCGTACAGGTAGAACATGTGGGTTCCGGCAAAGATCCCGGCGGAGAGCAGACCCACGAAGATGGGGAATGACCAGTCGGCATACCAGAAGTTGTTTTTCAATTTCTCATCCATGGTGTAACCCCTTATTTACCGCATCAGCAGGTGATGGACGTTTTCCAGCCACAGGGGAACACCCAGGTGGAAGGACTCAATCAGTTGCATGTCAAAGCCGCGGAAGAAGCCGCTCAGCACGAACAGCAGCACGATGGCGGTCATCATCACTTTGGTGACGTGGTTCCAGCCGCTCTCTTCCACCCCTTTGCCGATCAGGATACCCAGTACCAGCCCTGGTACCGCATTACCCATGATGAGCTGGGCCAGGCCGCCGAAGATGGTGCCCCAGAAGCCGGATTTTTTGCCCGCCTCGATGGCGGCCAGCCAGAAGATCACTGGCATGACGGTGTTGACCAGCAGGTTGGCAGCGGGCACCAGCACCTTGACCGCGGTGACCTGCAGGGCGGCCGGCACGGCAGCGGCCGTGCTGTTGAGGAAGGCAACCACGATGGCGCCGATGATGCCGCAGGCGATGGCCATCTTTTTGGGATCGTGCAGGGTGGTGGCAAGATCACGGTTCTTGACCATCAGAGCCGCTGCACCCCAGTTCGGCAGAATGCGGTGATCCACATCCTGAGTGAAGGCGCCTGCTGCTACGGTCGAGGCCCAGGCGTTGAAGAAGAAGCCAAGGCCGAACGAGAAGTGGGAGGCGGGATCCCCTTCGCAGGAGTTAAGTTCGCCGAGAGTCCGGAAGGCCCCCATACCCTGCACGGTCGGGGCGTGGAACATCCGCGCCGCACCGGCACCCACCCCGACGCCAACCAGGCCGCCGATGATGAGTGACTTGATAAATATGATGACAAACATCCAACGTATCCTTCTTGTAGGTGGTGCCGGTCAGGGCATCACGGCTGAGTGAACGTCACTTTGGCGACATCCAGAGTGGTGACCTGAACCTTGATCTCCAGCTGGACGCGGTATTCGCGGCGCTGGCGAGGCAGGAAGAAGAACAGGAACTTCTCCACCCGGACCGACTCCTCGGCTTTGAGCACCTGTACATCGACCGGCTCAATGCGCAGCAGTACCTGCTGGTTGTCCTTGAGCAGTGTGGGTTGCACCTGGCTGAGGGCGGAGGCAAACGCCTGCTGGCGGGTCGTCCCCTTGCCGTTGACGATGACCTGGGTGGTGAAGTTCTCTTTCATCAGGCTCGTCCGTGTTTCTTGGCGAAGGCTTCGACCAGCTTCTGGCCCAGCTCTTCCTTGTCCATGAAACCGAAGCCCAGCACCACGCACCCTTCGTTGATGGCGGTGACGCCCTCTTCAACAGAGCGCATGCCGTAGCGGCACTTGTAGCCGTACTTGGTCTGGGCGGTGATGGCCCCTGCGCCGCCGCTGCCGCAGAAGGAGATGCCGAGATCCGCCTGCTCTTTGTTCATTACATCGCCAAGCTTCATATCAGCGGCCATGCCGGGGATGATGGTCACGTTGGCCCCAGCTGCTTCCGCGCCTGCGCCCACTTTCTGACCCTTGCCGAGCCGATCTCCGATCACGAGTTTGATGGCTGTCATATCGATTTCTCCTTGAGTTACTGGTTCTGCACCGAGCTGAGTTCGTTTTCTTTGGCGACTTCAAAATGGACGGACAAGAGGTGTGCCTCCTCATAAGCAAGCTGATCCAGCCAGCTGACGACCTGTTCGGCGAGACGCAGTGAGAGGGGGGAGATCTCTTCAAACAAGCTGAGGTCAACTTCTGGCAGGGGCTCGCCGCTGTGGGAGCGCCACACCATGGCTTTGACATGGGAGGCCAGCATCTGCCGTTGCACCTCGTTGGGGATGATGCCCTGTTCGGCCAGCAGGGGATAAATGCGCGCCAGGATATGATCGGTCTGGCGCAGCAACTCCGGGCTGTTCGGGGTCTGGGTCTGGTCGTGAGTCTCTGTTTGCAATGTCTGCTCTCCAAGGCTGGCAGAAGGTATGGAGTTACCCTAAGCCTGCGCGTCAATGTGGAGGAGGCAGCGTTTTTCCGATTCGAAGCGGAAATTCCTGAGGAAATGGCCCCAAAGTGAGCGTTTGGATACTGAAAAGACAAAAAGAGTGCTTATTGGGACCGGTTTTGTGTGATCGGTAGCTCACTAATCGGGGGGCGGGGGCAGGGCAAGCGTTGCGGGAAACTGTGAGTCATCTCACGGTAAGAGACGTAGCCGAGGGGACAGATATGGAAAAGGGCGGTTTCCCGCCCTTCTCATAAAAAGGAGTGACGCTAGCTGGCCGATGCTGCGCTCGAGCTGGCCATCCTCTGCTGATAGCGCAGGTCTTCCTCTATGGTGACCACCACTTCCAGCGGCTTGCCTGCGCGGAATACCGAGATGGTCAGCTGGGTGCCGGGGCGGCTCTCGACAATCTTGTCCATGGCACTGCGCACCCCGGTGATGGCTTCTCCATTGATCTTGAGCAGCACATCCCCTCGCTGCAAACCCCCTTTGGCTGCCGGGCCGTTGGGATCCAGACTCTCGACCACCAGACCGCGCAGGTCGCCGAGGTTCATCATCCGCGCGACGATAGGATTGATCTCGACGCTGGAGACCCCAAGGTAGCCACGGATCACCCGACCGTTGGCGATCAACTCATCCATGATCCGTTTTGCCAGCCGGTAGGGGATGGCGAAGCTGATGCCGTAGCTCTCCTGATTACCGCGAAGGTGATAGGTGGCGGTGTTAATGCCCACCAGATCGCCACGGCCATTGACCAGTGCCCCGCCCGAGTTGCCCTCGTTGATGGCCGCATCAGTTTGCAGCAGGTCCTGACGGCCATTGCTGTCTGGCCCCATGCTGGAGAGACCGGTGCGGCCAGTGGCACTGATGATGCCCTGGGTGATGGTTTGGCCGACGTTGTAGGGATTGCCGATGGCGAGCACCACATCGCCCACTTCTGGCAATCGCTCCGGGTCTTGCGGAATAACCGGCAGGTTGTCTGACTCGATATAGAGTACAGCGAGGTCGGTGAGCTGATCGGTGCCGACCAGTTCAGCGCTAAAGACCCGGCCATCCTGCAACGCGACGATGATCTGATCGGCATCGGCGATGACGTGGTAATTGGTCAGCACATGGCCGCGCTGGTTCATGATCACGCCGGAACCCAGCCCTTGCGGGTGTAGTTCCCCCTGATTGCCCTGATTGGGGGCAAAGCTGCGGGTGTAGATGTTGACGACGGCAGGGCCTGCCCGATGGGCGGCATAGGAGAAACTCAGCTCACGGGCATTGGTAATGATACCGGGCAGTTGGGCGCCACCGCGAAAATGGGGAAACAGCAGCAACAACAGTGCAGCGACGGTCAAACCGAAACCGACAGACTTGGCCAAGTAACTGACTAAAGGGGGGATTTTCATGTCATTCTCATCCGTACAGGCTGCGCGCAGAGAATAACACTATCGATGGATAAAAATCACCCGCGGTGAGGGCCGCGGGTGATAGAGAGGTTGGCGAATAACCCGGGAGTTAGCGGATAACCAGATAGAGCGAGGAGTCGCCGCGCTGGATATTGAGTGCCAGTACCTCAGGCTTGCTCTTGAGCGCCTTGCTCAGCTCACCCAGGGTGTTGATGCGCAGACGGTTGACCCCGATGATGATGTCCCCCTTCTGCAGGCCGGAGGCGGCAGCTGGGGAGCGGGCGGCGATGTCAGAGACAACAACCCCGCTGACCGGTTCAGTGGTGGTGCTCAGCTTGGCACCCTCCAGGGCTGGGTGCAGCGCACTGGCACGCACTTCAGTGTCATCAGCCTGCTTCAGGGTGACCTTGACGCTCTGCGCCTTGCCATCACGGATCAGACCCAGCTCAACCTGCTTGCCCGAACCCATGGTGGCGATCTTGGCACGCAGCTCGCCGAAGGAGCGAACCGACTTGCCATCAATGCTGACGATGATATCGCCCGCCTTGATACCTGCCTTGGCAGCAGCAGAGTCTGGCATGACCTGGTTGACGAAGGCGCCATCCTTCTTGTTGTAACCAAAGGTTTTGGCGATGTCGGAGGTGAGCTCAGAGCCGGTGATCCCCAACTGGCCACGACGTACTTCACCGAATTTCACGATCTGCTCGGTCAGATCCCGCACCATGTTGGAGGGAATGGCAAAGCCGATGCCGATGTTGCCGCCGTTCGGGCCCAGAATTGCGGTGTTGATACCGATCAGCTCGCCACGCAAGTTGAGCAGGGCACCACCGGAGTTGCCGGAGTTGATGGCCGCATCGGTCTGGATGAAGTTCTCCAGATTCTCGATATTGAGGCCGCTGCGTCCCAGTGCGCTGACGATGCCAGAGGTGACGGTTTGACCCAGGCCAAAGGGATTGCCGATGGCCAGCGCATAGTCGCCCACCCGCAGTTCATCGGAGTCGGCAAACTTGATCTGTACCAGATCTTCGGCCTTGATCTGCAGCAGGGCGATGTCGGACTGCTTGTCTTCCCCGATCTTCTTGGCCGCATATTCACGACCATCCTTCAGGTTGACTTTGATCTCGTCCGCTTCGTGGACCACGTGGGCGTTGGTGATCACATAGCCCTTTTTAGCATCGATGATGACGCCAGAGCCGAGCGCCTGGAACGGCTGCTCACTCACCTGCTCATCGGGCATGTTGGGGCCGAAAAAGAAGCGGAATTGCTCGGGCAGGCGCTGGCGAGTGACCTTTTTACCTGAAACAGAGATATTAACTACCGCCGGAGTGACCTGTTCCAAGACCGGCGCCAGACTTGGCATCTCCTGATTGGTACCGAGCAGGGAAGGCAGTGCTGCCTGAACAGGGGCCGCAGACATGGCGATACCGACACTGAGGGCTAGCACACTGAGCATGGAAAGAGGTTTACGCATATGAAAAACAGCTCCCAGAAAAAGTTGCATTGCAATCGTCAAGGTCAGACCACGGGACTGGTCAATTAGTTCCGCGAGGAACTAGTTTGGTTGTTTGAGCAGTCCAGAAGAGGCGCCAGCATAGTCACGAGGTGGCTCGCCCGGCTCTTCTGCTACGGTGGTAGGGACTTCTTCTACCAATGACTCGCGGAACAGCGGTTCCTGCGCTTTGGCCAGGAATTTGCTCTGCTCGGCCATGTGGCGATAGAGAGTCTGATACTGCTCGGCCAGTTGCTCCATCAGCGCCGCACTGTCGGCGAAGTGGCTGTTGATCTGGCCCTGATAACTCTCGAGCTCCTTGTGGGCCTTCTTCAGTTCCTGTTCCAGACGGCCTGCATCACGGCTACGCACCGAAAAACGGCCGAGAACGATACCGATAATCAAGGCCGCGACAGCCAGCAGGATCCCAGTTAACAGACTCATAGATGCTCCTTGTTACAGCGAAAACAGAGTGAGTTTATGCGGTCGTTATAACCGCCATGCCTTGATGGCACTATACCGTGCGTCCTGAGGCCGTGATACCATTTTGTCCTCAATTCAGGGACTTGGAGAGGCACTCAAGGATGACACCGCAGCAAAAATACCAGCAGGATCTGCTGCGCCCCGGCGTTGTGGCCGACCCCGCGCAAGGGATGGCCATCAGTAGGCTGGAGCGACTGTATCAGGATTTGCTACGGCGCCCGACTCCGACCAGATCGCGAGGGCTGTTTGGTTGGCTATACAAGCCCACGCCGCCGGAGCCCATCCTGGGGATCTATATGTGGGGCGGAGTGGGCAGAGGCAAGACCTGGTTGATGGATACTTTTTTCGACAGCCTGCCGGGGGCGCGCAAGATGCGCAGCCATTTCCACCGTTTCATGCACCGTATTCACGATGAACTGCAGGGGTTGAGCGGGCACTCCGATCCGCTCAAGCTGGTGGCCAGCAAGCTTGCCAGCGAGACAGACATCATCTGTTTCGACGAATTTTTTGTCTCAGACATCACCGATGCCATGCTGCTGGGCACCCTGTTCCAGGAGCTGTTTGGCCATGGCGTTGTGTTGGTTGCTACCTCCAATATTCCGCCGCAGGATCTTTACCGTAACGGGCTGCAGCGCGCCCGTTTTCTACCAGCTATCGAGCTTATCGAGCGTCATTGCGAGATACTTAACGTGGATGGTGGAATCGACTATCGCCTGCGGACGCTGGAACAGGCCGAAATTTATCACTATCCGCTGGATTTGCAGGCAAAAGCCAATCTAGATCGCTATTTTCAGCAGTTAACTGGTGGGCACAAGGCTTGCGAAGGGGAGTTTGAGATCAATCATCGCCAGCTGACATCGCAAGGGATGGGGGAGGGAGTGCTCTATATGGATTTCGAGCAACTTTGTTGTACTCCCCGCTCTCAAAACGACTATATCGAGCTGGCCAGGCTGTTCCATACCGTGCTGCTGGCCAATGTACAGCCAATGGGTACTGGCTCGGATGACGCGGCCCGTCGCTTCATTGCCATGGTCGATGAGTTCTACGAGCGGCACGTCAAGCTCATCATGTCGGCGGCGGTACCCATGGCAGAACTCTATGGCCAGGGGCTGCTGAATTTCGAATTCCAACGTTGTCTTTCGCGGCTTCAGGAAATGCAATCGCACGAATACCTTGCCAGAGTGCACCTTCCTTAGTCACAATACCACGCCTGCCAGTCGGATGGGCATCTGCGGCAGGTAGGGCCGGGCGACATTTGCTGGTTTCATGGCAGTGAAATTAGCAGGTGATATTTAAGGCAACTTCACTTATAATCGCCCGGCCCACGTTACAGCTGTCGATAAGACAGCAACACTTTAAGCTTTACTTGTATTCGAAGGGGTACAGGTAGGCCATCGTTTGTTGTTTGTGGGAGAGCCCCCATAAGCAATTGGGTCTGTAACAGGTAATTGGGTTTAACTTAATGAAAACTTTCGTTGCCAAGCCAGAAACCGTAAAACGTGACTGGTACATTGTAGACGCAGAAGGTAAAACTCTGGGTCGTATCGCAACCGAGATCGCTGCTCGTCTGCGTGGTAAGCACAAAGCTGAGTACACTCCGCACGTTGACACCGGTGATTACATCATCGTTGTAAATGCCGAGAAGGTACGTGTAACCGGTAACAAAACTACCGATAAAATGTACCATGCTCACTCCGGTTTCCCGGGTGGTATCAAGTCCATCAGCTTCGACAAGCTGATTCAGCGTAAACCGGAAATGGTAATCGAAGCTGCTGTTAAAGGCATGCTGCCGAAAGGTCCTCTGGGCCGTGCCATGTTCCGTAAACTGAAAGTTTACGCAGGCGCCGAGCACGCTCATGCTGCTCAGCAACCTCAAGTACTGGATATCTAATCGGGAACTGGCAACATGGCAGAAAATCAATACTACGGTACCGGCCGTCGCAAAAGCTCCACTGCTCGCGTATTTATCAAAGCGGGTAGCGGCAAAATCGTAATCAACCAGCGCTCCCTGGAGCAGTACTTCGGCCGTCCGACTGCCCGCATGGTAGTTCGTCAGCCGCTGGAACTGGTTGAGATGACCGAAAAACTGGACCTGTACATCACCGTTAACGGTGGTGGCATCTCCGGCCAAGCTGGTGCGATCCGCCACGGTATCACTCGTGCTCTGATGCAGTACGACGAAACCCTGCGTTCCGAACTGCGTAAAGCTGGCTTTGTTACTCGTGACGCCCGTAAGGTTGAGCGTAAGAAAGTCGGTCTGCACAAAGCTCGTAAGCGTCCGCAGTACTCCAAGCGTTAATTCGCTTTTGGTACGCACTCTTTCGAGTGTCAAAAAAGCCTGGCAACTGCCAGGCTTTTTTTATTGGTAATATTGCCGACATCAATGCTAACCACGCGTCACAAAAGACAAAAAATTGTTTCTTTATTGTTTTTATTGCTCACCGCTCTTTCTTGTCAACTTGTTATCTTTTCTTTAAAATTTCCCCTGCTTTCTGTGGCAATTGTAAATCCAGCTTCCGCCGCTGTTGTCACGGGAAAAAATGGGGAACAGGGACACTATAAGAATGTGCGGAGTCCACATGGGAGAGTTTTTGGATGAGCAATGCGCCAGTTGATACCGGTCGCCGCAGATTTCTTACCTGGTCAACGGTTGCCGTTGGTGGGGTAGGAGCTGCGTTTACCGCAGTGCCGTTTATAAAGTCATGGAATCCGAGTGCCAAGGCTAAAGCCGCCGGTGCGCCGGTAGAAGTCGATATCAGCAAGTTGGAACCGGGTCAGCTTATTCGCGTTGAGTGGCGAGGTAAGCCGGTGTGGGTAGTCAACCGTACCAAGCAGACTCTGGATGCTCTCCCGGCGCATGATGCGCAACTGCGGGATCCGGCCTCTGATGAGCCGCAGCAGCCTGACTATGCCCATAACGGTTACAGATCCATCAAGCCGGAAATCTTTGTTGCGGTTGGTATTTGTACCCACTTGGGGTGTTCACCTTCCTACCTGCCTGACAGCTTTGGTGAGCAGGTGCAGGGCGTCACGTCCGGCTTCTTCTGCCCGTGCCATGGCTCCAAGTTTGATATGGCCGGTCGCGTGTTCCAGGGGGTCCCTGCACCACTGAATCTGGTCATTCCGCCCTATCAATTCATTAACGACACCACCATTCTGGTCGGTGCCGATGGCAAGGAGGCCTGATCATGTTGAGTAAACTGATGGGCTGGATTGATGATCGCTTCCCGCTCACGGCCATGTACAACGACCATATGGCCAAGTATCCGGCGCCGAAGAACTTGAACTTCTGGTACTTCTTCGGCTCATTGGCCATGCTGGTGCTGGTCAACCAGATCATCACCGGCATCTGGCTAACCATGAACTACAACCCCTCTGCCGAGGGCGCGTTTGCTTCCATCGAATACATCATGCGTGATGTGGAGTACGGTTGGCTGCTGCGTTACATGCACTCTACCGGCGCGTCCGCGTTCTTTGTGGTGGTCTATCTGCACATGTTCCGCGGCATGATCTACGGCTCTTACCAAAAGCCGAGGGAGTTGCTCTGGATCTTCGGCATGCTGATATTCCTGGTGCTGATGGCGGAAGCCTTTATGGGCTATCTGCTGCCTTGGGGCCAGATGTCTTTCTGGGGCGCGCAGGTCATCATCTCGCTGTTTGGTGCCATTCCTGTCATAGGTGACGATCTGACCCTGTGGATCCGTGGAGATTATGTCATCTCCGGTGCGACCCTGAACCGCTTCTTCGCACTGCACGTTATTGCGTTGCCGCTGGTACTGGTGATGCTGGTTGCCATGCACATTCTGGCGCTGCACGAAGTGGGGTCAAACAACCCGGATGGCATTGATATCAAGAAGCACAAGGACGAAAACGGCTGGCCGCTGGATGCGGTGGCGTTCCACCCCTATTTTACCGTCAAGGATATGATCGGTGTGGCGGGCTTCCTGTTTTTCTTCTGTGCCATCATCTTCTTCAAGCCGGATATGTGGGGGTACTTCCTCGAGAAGCCGAACTTTGAAGTGGCTAATGGCTTGAAAACCCCGGAGCACATTGCACCAGTCTGGTATTTCACTCCCTTCTACGCCATTTTGCGCGCGGTGCCGGACAAGCTGCTTGGTGTCATCATGATGGGCCTCTCCATCGTGGTATTGTTCCTGCTGCCTTGGCTGGATCGCTGCAAGGTACGTTCGGTTCGCTATCGCAGTACCCTGCACAAGTTGAACATCGCCCAGTTTGTGGTCTGCTTTATCATCCTGGGGGTGCTTGGGGTGTTGCCATCGACGCCGACACTGACACTGGTTGCTCAAGTCTGTTCACTGGGATACTTCGGGTTCTTTGTCCTGCTGTTTTTCTATAGCAAGAATGAAAGTACCAAGCCGCTGCCAGAGAGGGTGACATTTAAATGAAAAAAATAATATTTGCAGTGCTGGCCCTGCTGCCTGGTTTGGTGATGGCTGCGGGCAGCAGTTTCCCGCTGGAGAAGGCCAATTATGACCTTGCTGACAAGGCCTCCTTGCAGCGTGGCGTTGCGACCTTCATGAATTACTGTGCCGGTTGCCACTCGACCCAGTATCAGCGTTATAACCGGGTCGCCGAAGACTTGGGCATCCCTGAAGATCTGATGAAAGAAAACCTGATCTTCACTGACGCCAAAGTCGGTGATCTGATGAAGATAGCGATGTCCGAGACAGATGCCGCCAAGTGGTTTGGTGCCCCCCCTCCCGACCTTACCTTGGTTGCCAGGGTGCGTGGTGCGGATTGGATCTACACCTATCTGCGTTCCTTTTATGTGGATGAGAGCCGTCCGTTTGGGGTGAACAACGCGGTATTCCCGTCCGTGGGTATGCCCCATGTACTGGAGCCGCTGCAGGGCACCCCCCGTGCGGAGTTCGCCACACACACGGTCGATGGAGTGGAAACCGCACAGGTTGTCAGCATCAAATCTGACGGTAATGGTGAAATGGATGACGAAGAGTATGATCAGACGGTACGGGATCTGGTAAACTTCTTGGTCTACTCTGCTGAACCGATGCAACAGGAGCGTGAACGTATGGGCTTCTGGGTGCTTGGTTTCATCGCAATCTTCTTCATCTTTACTGTGCTGTTGAAGAAGGAATTCTGGCGCGACGTTCACTAAGCGACCAGATCCGGGTAATATAATGCACGGCAATGAAGACCAAGAGGCTTCATTGCCGTTTCTGCTTTTTAATGACGGGAGGGTTCAATGGCTGTAGCTGCCAATAAGCGTTCGGTAATGACGCTGTTTTCCGGTGCCAACGATATGTTCAGCCATCAGGTGCGTATTGTCCTGGCGGAGAAGGGTGTTAGCGTGGATATCTGCCAGGTTGACCCTGCCAATCTGCCGGATGAGCTGGCCGAGCTGAACCCGTACAACTCTGTACCGACCTTGGTTGATCGTGAGCTGGCTCTCTACACCTCGCGCATCATCATGGAGTATCTGGACGAACGTTTCCCGCATCCGCCCCTGATGCCTGTTTACCCGGTTGCCCGCGGTAACAGCCGTCTGATGATGCACCGCATCGAGCTGGACTGGTACTCGCTGGCCGACAGGATCATGGCCGGTACCGATGCTGAAGCGGCACGCAACGAACTGCGTGATAACCTGCTGGCCATCGCGCCGATCTTCGGTGAAATGCCCTACTTCATGAGCGAAGAGTTTGGTCTGGTGGATTGCTACATGGCCCCGCTGCTGTGGCGTCTGCCGAGCCTGGGGATCGACCTGACCGGTCGTGGCGCCAAAGAGCTGAAGGCCTACATGGTTCGTCTGTTCGAACGTGAGTCCTTCCAGGCTTCTCTGACCGAAGCCGAACGCGAGATCCGTGCTGGCGTATGAGCATGGAACCGACAATGACACCGAGCCGCCCGTACCTGTTACGGGCGTTCTTTGACTGGTTGCTGGATAATGACCTGACCCCCCATCTGGTGGTCAACGTCAACATTCCCCATGTGATGGTGCCGATGCAGTTTGCTCAGGACGGGCAGATAGTGCTGAACATCGCGCCCCGTGCCGTGATGCAATTTCACATGGATAACGAGGCTATCAGCTTCAGTGCCCGCTTTGGCGGGGTCTCCCAACAGGTCTATATCCCGATGGCTGCTGTGCTGGCTATTCATGCCCGGGAGAACGGCGTGGGCACCATGTTCCCACCCGAGCCGGGTTACGATATCTGGCTGGAGCAGGCTGAAGCGCCGGTGGAGCCTGAGCCGGAACCGCCGCGTCCAAGCGGTCGTCCTACTCTGAAAGTCATCAAATAAAAAACGCAGCCGATTGGCTGCGTTTTTTTATGTGCGCCCGGGGATTAGTTCTGGGCGAATTCGAAGGCCTTGATCACACGCTTCACACCGCTAACGTGGCGGGCGATGTTGACTGCTTGCTCCCCCTCCTGGCGGGTCACCAGACCAATCAGGAACACCTCGCCGTTCTCGGTGACTACCTTGACCTTGGTACTGTCGAAGTTCTTGGTGCCGAACATGTCGGCTTTCACCTTGGAGGTGATCCAGGAGTCATTGCTGCGAGTGGTGAAACTGGCAGGTTGGCCGATGCGCAATTCGTTGTAGACGTGGCGAACCCCTTCGATGCGACTGACAATCTTGCCCGCCTCAATCTTGTAAACGTCAGAAGGTGTCTGGCCGACCAGCAGGACGCGGCCATTGTTGCTGTAGACGCTGATCTTGCTTGCTGCGCTGAGGGGTTTGTTGTCGGCCAGCAGATTGGCTGCTTTCAGCTCGATGGTCTGGTCATCCCATTGCGCGCCCAGGGTTCGGCGATCGCCAGAAGCCTTGGCAGTCCCTGCTGCGCCGCCAACGACCACAGCTGCACAACCTTGCAGCAGCAGAGTGCTGATCAACAGACCGAGCAGGATAGTTTGCTTTGTCATGGTTTCAATCTTCCTGTTGCGGGAAAAGTGTCTGGTCGATGAGATCACACAGGCAGTGCAGGGTCAACAGGTTCACCTCCAGAATGCGAGGCCGACGGGCGGATGGCACGCGGATCTCCACATCGTTCGGACCGAGCAGACCTGCCATTTCGCCACCGTCCCCCCCGCTCAGCACCACTATGGTCATGTCGCGGGAGAGGGCAGCCTCGGCGGCCTTGATCAGGCTGCGGCTGTGGCCGGAAGTGGTGATGACCACCAGGATGTCGCCAGGCTGGCCCAGCGCGCGGATCTGCTTGGCGTAGACCTCTTCAAAACCGTGATCGGTGGCGATGGCGCTGATGGTCGCCATGTCCGGGGTCAGGGCCATACCGGGCAGGGAGGGGCGCTGGGTCTCGTAGCAGTTGACCAGCTCGGAGATGAATAGTTGCGCCAGTGCGGCAGAAGGACCGTTACCGCATGCCAGCACCTTGTGGCCATTGAGCAGGCAGATGGTGATCATCTGGGCTGCAGTATGGATGGCATCCGGCAGCGCCTCGGCAGCGGCTATCTTGGTCTGGATGCTTTCGGTGTAGTTCTCTTTGATGCGGTCAGTCATAGGGTCCTCTTAAAATGCGTTCTGGATCCAGGCTGGCTGGTCGCCCTCGAACGCAATCACATCGAATCGGCAGGCCTGATGGGCCTCGTTGATGGCATGTTGCTTCAAATAGTGGCGCGCTGCCAGCACGATCTTGTGCTGTTTGCTGCGGGTGACCGAGCTGGCGGCCCCGCCATGGCTACCAGTGGCCCGGTAGCGCACCTCAACAAACACCAGGGTCTGGCCCTGGTGCATGATGAGATCTATTTCACCGCCACGGCAGCGATAGTTGCGAGCTACCGGTTGCAGGCCCCGGGCCTGCAACCAGCGTTCAGCGACTTGTTCAAAGTGCTGTCCCTTGCTCGTCGGTGAGGGGAACAGGCTCGGCAACTGCTGGCGCATTCGTTTCCATAGTTCCTTCATTGGAGGGCTCCTCCAGTTGCTGAGCGGCGTTCTCATCGATCAGCTTGCCGTTCTGGTAAGTGCCCCAGCTCAACATTCGCACGATATTACCTTTGGCATCGACACTCAGTTGGCCGCTCATGCCCGCTTGTTGCATGCCACCTACTTTGCGCATCTGCTGCAGGTTTTCAGCCAGGCTGACGGCATCGTAGCCCATGGCAAACAGACGCAGCAGGTCACCCTGGGTTTGTGGCCAGAGCAGGGTAATCTGTTCACGCTGTCTCTCATAACCACCAAGCAGCAGCGGCATATCGGCGATATGCATGCCGTTGAGCTCGGAAGCCACTTCGGTAGCTGCGCTGTCATAACCACGGGCTCCGGTAAAGATCGGCAGGCTGCCCATCGGATTGACCGAGATATCCACATAGGGTTTGATCATCCGGGTTTCCAGGCTGTTGGCTACCACGTAAACGGCATCGATACTGCGCGGTGCGGCATCAGAGAGTTGCACTACCTCGCCAGCACGGGCGGTAGAGCGGCCGCTCAGGGCATTCTTGACCATCCCCTGCACTTCGTTGCGGGCACCGAAGGTGGCAACCACCGGCTTATCCTGGCTCAGGGTGGCCCAGCTCTGCTCGAACGCCTTGATGCTGCTGTAACCGATCCGCCCCTGGGCGGCGATCAGCAGTGGTTTGCGGTAGCCCTGGGTGTAAAGGTACTGGGCTGCCTGCGCGGCGTCTGCAGCGGCAGAGAGGGAGAAGTAGTAGGTGGTGTCGTTGACGATCGGCTGGTCCAGCTCGTTGAGTGCCAGTACCGGCACGGTCGGATTGGCCTTTAGCAGCTCCTCGACCCGGTCTTTCAGCAGCGGGCCGATGATCATGTCAGCCCCTTCCTGAATTGCCTGCTTGTAAAGATCGCCGATCGACCTGCCCTGGGTGTCGTAGAAGTTCAGGGTAAACTGCCCCTGATTTTCCTTATAAGACATCAGCATACCGTTACGGATAGCTGCGCCCTGCGGCTCCAGATTGCCTGAAAGGGGGAGCAGCACCGCGATCTGCTGTACCGAGGTGCTTGCAGTGGCCGCCAGATCGCCCAATCCCGCCGGCATATCTTTCTGGGCCGGATGGTTGGGGAAGTCACGCTTCCAGCCTGCCAGCTGCCGCGCCAGCAGGTTCGGCTGGGCGCCAAACTCGTTGACCAGTGCCGCCAGACGCAACCAGCCGGTGGTCACATCGGGTGTCGGAGCCTCTTCCAGCGCTTGCAGGGTGGAAGGGGTCATGCTTTTGAGCAACGACCAGATCTGCTGATGGTTGGTCGCCAGCTCACTCTGATTGAGATAGGGCTCCATTGCAATCAACGACTTGGCGGCGCCAAACTTGTTATTGATATCGAGTTGCAGCACCACCCTTTGGCGATACCAGTTTTTCTGGGTATCGGCGTCCAATGCCACCGCGGGTTTTCCTTCCAGCAGGATCAGTGCTTGATTGGCGTGCCCCTGAGCCAGCAACAGATGGGCTTGCAGCAGTTGTAGCTGTGCCTTCTGGGCGGGGTCTTTGGCCTGCTTTTGCAGTTGCTGGAACAGCGCAGAAGCCGGTTGGGTCTGGCCCAGAGCCAGATAACTGCGTGCCGCCAGCATCTGCCAGGTAAAGGCTTCGGCTGGCTTGGCCGGATCAACCTGCTCAAGATACCACTGGGCATTCTTGGTCAGATTGGCGAACGCAGAGGGCATCTCTGCCTTCCCTGACGGTTGATTGGGCTCCGACGCACAGGCGGCGAGCAGTACTGCCGCGAGTATGATGCCGAAGAGTCGTGATACACTTAGCTGCTTTGTAACCCGGTTCAAGTTCATTCCCCGACCAGTGTTGAAGTTCCCCATAGTGTAAACGGGCCAATATGGCGACACAATTGTCGGGGCACTCGGAGATCCCATGAGTGACATCCCAACCCTGTATATAGTCCCCACTCCGATCGGCAATCTGGCGGACATCACCCAGCGTGCATTGGACATTTTACGCAGTGTCGATCTGGTGGCAGCCGAAGATACCCGTCATACCGGTATCTTGCTCAGCCACTACCAAATCTCGGTGCCGACCTTCGCCCTGCACGATCACAACGAGCAGCAGAAAGCCGATGTACTGATCGGCCGGATAAAAGAGGGCAAGAGTGTTGCGCTGGTCTCCGATGCCGGCACTCCGCTCATCAGCGACCCCGGTTATCACTTGGTCACCCGCTGTCGTGACGCCGGGGTCAAGGTGGTGCCGCTGCCCGGCCCCTGTGCTGCTATTACAGCCCTGAGTGCAGCCGGTCTGCCCACCGATCGTTTTGCCTTTGAAGGCTTTCTGCCTGCCAAGAGCAAGGGACGTGACGATCGTCTGCAAGCGGTTATCGAAGATACCCGCTCGCTGGTGTTCTACGAGTCGCCCCGTCGGGTGCAGGATACAGTAGAAGCGATTGCTCGCATTCTTGGTGAGCGCCAGGTGGTGGTGTGCCGCGAGCTGACCAAGACTTTTGAGTCGATCCATGGTCTGCCTGCGTCCGAAATGCTGAGCTGGCTTGGTGAGGATGATAACCGCTGCCGCGGCGAGATCGTGCTGGTCGTGGCTGGCGCCTCAAAAGAGGAAGAAGATCTGCCGGCTGAGGCGATCCGAACCCTTGGGTTGCTGGTAGCCGAG
Organism: Aeromonas australiensis; assembly: GCF_000819725.1. GTDB lineage: Bacteria > Pseudomonadota > Gammaproteobacteria > Enterobacterales > Aeromonadaceae > Aeromonas > Aeromonas australiensis. Next base: position 68,722 of record NZ_CDDH01000051.1, read on the forward strand.
TTGCCACTGAAAAAAGCGGCCGCCCTGACCGCCGAGATCCACAGCGTAAAGAAGAATGCCCTCTACAAATACGGTCTCGAGCACTATTAATTGCTGTAAGCGGGAATTGCCGGTTTACCCCATGCATATTGCAAGGCTATAATCCGCGCCTCGGAGTTGGCTGGGCAATCGCTGCTTCGTCGTTGTGTCCCTCGGGACAGACGGGCGGAGGGGAGGAAAGTCCGGGCTTCACAGGGCAGGGTGCCAGGTAACGCCTGGGGGGCGTGAGCCTACGACCAGTGCAACAGAGAGCAGACCGCCGATGGCCCGCAAGGGATCAGGTAAGGGTGAAAGGGTGCGGTAAGAGCGCACCGCGCGACTGGCAACAGTTCGTGGCACGGTAAACTCCACCCGAAGCAAGACCAAATAGGCCCCTATTGGCGCGGCCCGCGTTGGGGGCGGGTAGGTTGCTTGAGCCAGCGAGCGATTGCTGGCCTAGAGGAATGATTGCTACCCGGGGCAACCCGGTACAGAACCCGGCTTACAGGCCGACTCCGACCTATTTCAAATCAAAGGCTTAGCGGTAAAACGCTAGGCCTTTGTCATATGTGCAACAAACTGGGGAACAAAACGGGGAATATCCCCCACTATCTGACCCGCCGTAATGGCGTTTTCTACGCCTGTTTTCGTCTGCCAACAGCACTTACCGACCGACCAAAAGTGATACGTCGCTCGCTTCAAACCCGCGATGCTGGCTTGGCCCGTTTGCGTCTGGCAAAGTGGTTGCCAATCTTTCAGCAGATCAAGGAAATGGCGCAGGTGAAGAGTGAAAAGGAGCAGTTAGAGGATCTTGTCCCTTCTATCCAGCGATTGAATGAGCTGACCGCCCAAGATGAACAGAGCGTGGTCAAGGTGGTGGCTGATCTGAATGCCCCTTTCGAGGATTTCCCAGAAGAAGGACTGTATGCCGAGCAAGATGCCATAGATGACTTTATCGCGCCGTATCTGCAAGAGAAGCTGACTCTCTTGGAAAGTATTGAGACGGAGTACGATGCCGAGCGGATCTTTGCGCAATCCCCGCTCTCTGGCCTTGATATCGCCGCTTCTGAGCGGGAAGCCTACAGGGATGAACTCCTTTACCTCAAAGCGCGACTGGCGAAGTTACAGGGGGATTCTGGCCTCTATGACCTGATGCGTAGCCAACTGGTGGAGCGGTATCTCACCCCTGAACTGGTGGCGTATCGTGAATACGAAGCAGCCAAGGAAGCCCAAGACAAGGTGCTTGCTGTTGTCGCCAGACAAAATATTGCAGGTGGGGTTAGTCGTGCTCCTGCCATGACCAAAACATCCCCACTACTATCAGAATCTTATAAAAGCTTTATCAAATTTAAAAAAACTCTGACGAAAAAAAACATAAAGGATTATGACCGGCATCTTGATTTTACGCTGGCGATGTTAGGTGATATTGAAAGCCACAAAGTTACCAAACAAGCATTACGTGAATGTCTTGAGGTCTTTCAGCAGATGCCTTTGGGGAATAGATCACCGTATAATCGGCTGAGCATGGCCGAAAAAGTCAGTTTGGCGAAAGCTGGTGAGATCCCTGAAGAGCATCTGATTAAGGTGAAAACAGTTATCGAATTACTTAAATTTTATCAGGGACTCTTCAGTGCTTTCCTGACTGATGAACGCGATATTTTTGAAGTTGCGCCGACAAAAGGACTTAAAAAACCAGAAGGAGATAATGTGAGCTGGGGGGCCTACAACAAGGCACAAGGCCGAAAAATCTATGAATATTGGTTAGCACAGCCCGATAGCCCCATGCGCTGGGTATTTTTACTGGTGCTTTTTACAGGGATGCGCCGTAGCGAAATCGCCAATGTTTCTCGTGACTCATTAAAAAAGAATCAGGATTCTGGCCGCTATTACCTGTGGATACAAGAGGGTAAAACTGCTGCCGCAACCCGTCCGGTAACGATAGCGAAAGAGCTTGAGACATTAGGATTTGTCGAGTATCTCCAACCACTGGATGGAATGCTCTATCCGACGGAAAGACTGAACGACATTACCGAGACTGCGAACAAAGTTCGTCAGTTTCTTGAGATTGGGGAGACAGAAGAAAATGGTAAAGGTCGCTTGGTGTTCCATAGTTTCCGCCACTCCTTTATTACGTTCAAGCAGGAAAAAAATGTGGATTATCAGCGTTTGCAACGCTTTGTCGGTCATGAAGGTGTAAGGAGTATTACCACACGCTATACCCACGCTCATATGATCACCGATTATAGTGATATCGCCGATGGTGCTTGGTGGGTTTAATTGGTGGGCAAAATCGTAGTAAAAACGCGTTGAATGAGCTGTGTTGCATTTTGTAGGGTAGGGTAATACCTACCCACGCAGTACGACACTAAACTCAAGTCTGGTGATTATATGTCCAATTTTATGGTGCATGATAATTTTTCTGGTGAGGAGTTGATTTTTTTAACTTTATTAGTTAACCTCTATAACTGAATCAGCAAAAAACAATTCACCCCCATTAAAATATGCTCATCGGCCTTTTTGCCTGTGGGCTTTGCTGTATTCTAAACATAGGTTTTTAATAATATCTATAATCTATCTCTATTTATAGATTAAAGTTAAGTTGAATTGAATGTAAGGAATGACAATATAGATACAGGAGGAATATGGAAACTATAGTTCAATACAAACTAAATGATATGGGAGACAAGGCTAGTCTTGATGCTACGGTATTAGATAAAATGATCCGGCAGGTTGAGACGTTATTGAATAGGTACAGTAAGTTATTAGTTGTCAGGGTTGATCTACATGTGCCGGATGATGTGTGGTTAAATGATTCAAAATTGATAGATAAATTACTGAAAAATATAAGAAAAACAAAATACAAAGATCACTTGTTCGGATACTTTTGGGTATTGGAACGAGAGAAGAAGAAGCAAGGGCATTATCATATGGTGTTCTTCTTTGATGGTCAGCAGCGGCAAAGTCAGTGGGCCGCACAGGATATGATTGAGGGCTGTTGGCAGCGAGTTGTCAGCAGTGGAACGATACACCGCACCAAGGGCACTGGCACTGGGATGTTATTGCATGGCGATCAGCAAAAAAGAGCGGATACCATTTACGCCCTCTCTTATCTATGCAAGAAACGAGGCAAGAAACGTCTTGAAAAAGGGCAACGATTATACGGATTCTCTCGTTTACCTAAACCGCCACTAAAAACCAGTCAAATAGCCGCCTAGAACGCCCTGTAATTGCATTCACAACCCCTACCCTGTAGGGTGGTATTGGGTAAGGGTTATAATTTAAATTAGAGCGTTTTAAGTGCAATTGTTTAACGGCGACCTTACCCCCCCTATTATAAATCAATTATTTTCTGCGGAAATTTGATTTACTTGTTGAACCATCAGGATATTTTAGTTGTATTTCAATTGTATCTGGTTGAACTTTATAAGTAATCGTAGCATCATCATTTTGAAAACCATTGGAGCCATCGCGCCAGCGACCCACCTCATTTATTTCTGAACCGGGCAGTACTCTCCATATGATCTTATTATCATACTTATTGATTTGGCACTCATAATTCCATGTGGTGTTGTCTGCTGGTCTGATATAGCCAACAATAACTTTATTATAACCCTCCTTGTAGTGATCTTTTACTTTTATTGTATGCGGTTCTTTTCTAAATTCTAGCGAAATTGCATGTTGGCAAATATTATTGAATTCTTTTTCTGACACTTGAGAGGCATTGATAGCCATGTTGGTACTTTTAATCTTATCCAAGCTCATAATTTCATCCTTCCCTGATTGTGTTGCTATAAGCATGTTTACTAGCTGCTGCGATAGAGATTTTCTAAAGCTATATTCATTGCCATCTTTACCTTTTCTCATCCATTCTGAGTATGTAACGCCACCATCTTTGGACACTCTAAATGAGATACTCTCTTCGTGAAAGCTACATTCGTAATATTTTTTATTGTTAGAGACGATCACTGACTTGACCGATGGAGTATGAAATCTATGGAATATAATTTCATCTTTGTCTGTTTTTTCCTCCACGCTATAAACACCCACACAAAGAGCATTGTAGTCACTGTCATGTAAATTCTGTAAGTTATTTTGGGCGGTCTCAGGAGCAGACGCAACATTATCATTGTCTACTTTTTTTTCTAAAAAATAGTTATAGAGGCCAAATGAAAACAAAAGAAAAAGTATAATTTTTACAGTGTTTGACACAATAGTTAATCCTTTATATTTGTTCGGCAATGCTTGGCTATTTTTGCAATCGTAGCTCGACTGCATTTATACATATCCTCAATCTTGCTATAAGACCATCCAGCAGACAAGGCCAATTGAATCTTTTCGTGAAGTGCCGCATCTATCGGGCGGCCTTTATAGCGTCCTTCTGCCTTGGCTTTGGCGATGCCTTGAGCCTGACGGCGGCGACGGTCGGTATAGTCTTTGCGAGCAATGGCGGCGAGCATATCAAGCATCATACTGTTCAATGCGTCCAGCATCCGGCTGGTGAACTCGTCCCCTGTCGTCATAAGCTGGTGGCTGGTGGGCAAATCCAGTGCCACGATCCGCACACCTTTAGCCTTGATAATGGCTTTCAGGCTTTCCCAGTCCTCACCGTTAAGGCGGCTGATACGGTCTACCTGTTCCACCAGCAGGCAATCCCCTTGCTGGGCGATATCAAGTAGGCGGAACAACTCGGGACGTTTGAGACTGGCCCCCGATTCGTTTTCAACAAACCATCCGGCAATCTGTTGCCCTTGGCTTTGGGTAAACTCGATCAACTGTTCTTTTGCGCGGCTGGCGTCTTGTTCGTCGGTACTGGCTCGCAGGTATCCATAGATCCGGTTGCTCATAATGCCCTCTGGTTTCCTTTGTGTGGTTTCGTAATTATAGTTTGTTTTGAGTGGTTTAGTAAATGAGAGACCAGAGATAATCGAGATAGAAAGCCAATTTTCTTTAGGTATACCCAATGAAACTGATGAAAACCTGTACGATATTTCAAAATTTAAAAAAATTTAACAAAGGGGTTCGTTTGGTTTCGTTAATTGGTGTTGAGCACTTTCTGAACAGTTATGATGACATCAAGATTTCAGGGAGGGGGAGCGGAAGCGATGTTATTGAGAATTATTATCATATTGGTCATGACTACGGTATCGCAGGTGAGCCATTCAACTGCATACAGTCAATACAACCTGATCCGCGATGAAGTGGTGAAGCAACAGCGCGTCTGTACCTATGAGAACAAGCGCGGTGAGATTCATGTGATTACCAAACCCAAGGCAAAGCGGTGTGCGAAGTACATAAACACCGACCGCTTGTAGGGATGAACTGTGGTTCAAGGTGTGCAACAATGTGGATTCTTGCCAGCAGACGATAGAGAGTATAAATCTATAACTTGCTGATTTTAAACAACAATCCGCTGTTGCTCTGTTGATGTAGAGGACGGCTTACAGGCCGACTCCGACCTCATTGCGAAGAGCCCCGCGATTTATCGCGGGGCTCTTTTTTAATGCATGAGAAAATATGGTTTCGTTGGCAGGATATTGTCGGCCTTGTCATTTTGAATGAAATTATATGTTTTAAATCAATCGAATAGTTTCGTACTTGGCACGATGGCAGCGATAGATGGTGACAGAACCAAGGATGGCTGTTCGCACTCGCATATTGTGTGTGCTCTCAGTTCATTCACTTATTTCAATTAATCACCGGAGTTTAACGCCAAATAACTTGTGGAAAATCAACCCACTCAATCTGCGGTATGCAATCGCTGCGTCAATATGTTCCCTCTGTCCCATCTCCTTGCTTGAAAAGCCCTCTACTCGTCCTTAAACTTCAGCGTGGGGAAAAGTGGATAAAAGTGGTTTTTAGAGGGGCAATCTGCCTGCTCACTCACCTTCAGGGACTGCAATTTGTTGCGTGGCGCTCATGCCATCAGCCTGGACAGTAAAGGGCGGCTGGCAATTCCGACCAAATTCCGTGATTGGCTGCGCGATGAAAGCGACGGCCAGCTGGTTTGCACCATCGACATAGCCCATCCCTGTCTGCTGCTTTATCCCCTGAATGAGTGGGAAGAGGTCGAGCGCAAGCTCAAGACCCTTTCCAGCATGAATCCCGCTGAACGCCGTTTGCAGCGACTGCTGCTGGGACATGCAACCGAATGCGAGCTGGATGGCAATGGCCGTCTGCTGCTCAGTCAGCCACTGCGCAACCATGCGGGGCTGGACAAGAAAATCATGCTGGTGGGCCAGCTCAACAAGTTTGAGCTGTGGGATGAAGCCCGCTGGCAACAACAGGTCAATGACGACATCTTGGGTCTGCCCGGGGATGAATGGGCAAGCTCACCACGACTACAGGATTTCTCTTTATAAATGACCCAAGCCGCTGAACACATCACAGTGCTGCTGCACGAAGCCGTTGAAGGTCTGGCCATCAAGCCGGACGGTGTCTACGTCGACGGTACTTTTGGCCGGGGTGGTCATTCTCGCCTGATCCTGCAGCACCTTGGTCCCAATGGCCGTCTGATCGCCATCGACCGCGATCCCCAGGCGATCGCCGAAGCGGCCAAGATCCAGGATCCCCGTTTCGAAATCGTCCATGGTCCCTTCTCCGGCATCACTTCTTATCTGGATGAGCGCGGTTTGCTAGGCAAGGTGGATGGCTTCCTGCTGGATCTGGGGGTCTCTTCACCCCAGCTGGATGATGCCGAGCGCGGATTCAGTTTTATGAAAGATGGTCCGCTCGATATGCGGATGGACCCCACCTCCGGTCAGAGCGCTGCCGAGTGGTTGGCCAAGGCCGATGTGGATGATATCGCCTGGGTGCTGAAGACCTTCGGCGAGGAGCGTTTCGCCAAAAAAATCGCCCGTGCCATCGTGCACGACCGTGTGACCGAGCCTTACGTGCGTACCCGTCAACTGGCGGAGATGATTGCCCGGGTCAATCCGAGCAAGGAGAAGGGCAAACATGCGGCAACCCGCAGCTTCCAGGCCATCCGCATCTATATCAACAGCGAGCTGGACGAGATTGAAACCGCGCTCAATGGTGCGCTGCAGGTGCTGGCACCGCATGGCCGCCTGTCAGTGATCAGCTTCCACTCACTGGAAGATCGGCTGGTTAAACACTTTATCCGCAAGCACGAGAAGGGACCTGAGGTACCACATGGCATACCGCTGACCGAAGCCCAATTGGCAGGCGGTCGCAAATTGAAGTCGGTCGGCAAGGCGCTCAAGCCTTCTGAACATGAGGTATCTGAAAACAGCCGCTCGCGCAGCTCGGTGCTACGCGTAGCGCAGCGGTTGATGGAGTAAGTCATGAGCGAGGTGCGTGTTCATCTGGCCAAGGAGATCGTTGCCGATCTTTGGCGGCACAAGCTGCAGATCCTGTTGTCGGTTGCCGTGCTGGTGACCGCGTTTGCGGTGATCCTGGTGACCAACATGACCCGTGGCTTGACTGCCAAGCAGAATGACCTGATGGCAGAAGAGGATCGTCTCAATATCGAGTGGCGCCATCTGTTGCTGGAGCAGGGCACCCTGGCCGAGCACTCCCGGGTGGCGAGTCTGGCGATGGACAAGCTGCAGATGGGGCGTTCGTTGGTGACCACCGAGAAGGTAATTACCCAACCATGAAACGCAAGGCTACAGCCAAAGCTGCCAAAGCGAATGTCAAAGCGCCATCGATCTATCCGTGGCGCTTTCGCACGCTTGCGGTGTTTATCGGCATCGCGTTTGTGGGTCTGATCTTGCGTCTGGCCTGGATCCAGGTGATCAATCCGGATAGGTTGCGTCAGGAGGGGGACATGCGCTCCCTGCGTACCACCTCCACCCAGGCGGTGCGCGGTATGATCACCGATCGCAACGGTGAGCAGCTGGCAGTCTCGGTACCGGTCGAGGCGGTCTGGGCCGATCCCAAGACAGTGCACGAGTCCGGTGCCATTCACAACGAACGTGCCTGGCTGGCGCTGTCGGCTGTTCTCAAGATTGACATCAACACCCTGAAACATCGCATCTCTAATCCCAACAAGCGCTTCGTCTATCTTCAGCGCCAGGTGACTCCCGCTGTGTCCGAGTATATCAAGGGGCTCAATCTGGGCGGCGTTTACCTGCGTCCCGAATCTCGCCGCTTTTATCCAACCGGGGAGATCAGCGCCCATCTGGTGGGGGTAACCAATATCGATGGTAGCGGTATTGAAGGGATTGAGCGTAGCTATAACGAGTGGCTGACCGCGACACCCGGCGAAATGCGGGTGCGCAAGGATCGACAGGGGCGGGTCATCGAGCGGCTGGGGATAGTGAAAGAGGGCAAGAATGCCAACGATCTGCAGCTCAGCATCGATCAGCGGGTGCAGGCGCTGGCCTATCGCGCTCTGAAGCGGGCAACCGACGAGAACAAGGCGACCTCCGGCTCCATGGTGATGCTGGATATCAAGAGCGGGGAAGTGCTCGCCATGGTCAACACCCCCTCTTACAACCCCAACAACCGGGGGCAATACCAGAGTTTTCGGGTGCGCAACCGGGTGGTAACCGATACCTATGAACCTGGCTCAACGCTAAAGCCATTGATTTTGCTCAGTGCCCTTCAGGCGGGAGTCACCAGCTGGAAGGATTTCATTCCCGGCGGTCCGCTCTTTATCGGGGCCAAGCAAATCAAGGACGTCAGTATCCACAAGGCGACCAACCTCTACGATATCCTGCGCTACTCCTCCAACATCGGTATGTCGCGCATCGCCTTGCGGATGCCGGCGCAGGAGATGATCAATACCCTCAGCATGTTCGGTTTTGGCATGGATACCGGCAGCGGACTGATGGGCGAGAGCAGCGGCATGTTGCCCCAGCGCCGTCGTTGGTCGGATATTGAGCGGGCCACACTCTCGTTCGGCTATGGCCTGCGGGTGACGCCGCTGCAGCTGGCTTCTGCCTATGCCACGTTGGCCAACAAGGGCAAGCGGGTGCCACTCTCCATCGTCAAGGTGACAGAGCCGCCCAAGGGTGAACAGGTTATCGACCACAACAATGCTGCCGCCATGTTGCAGGCACTGGAGTATGTGGTCGACAACGGCATACCCAAAGCCAAAATTCCTGGCTATCGAGTGGGGGGTAAGAGTGGTACTGCCAAGGTCGCCGTCGCCGGTGGCTATGGCAAGGATTACATGGCCTGGTTTGCCGGTTTTGCGCCCGCTAGCGACCCTCGTTTCGTCATGGTGGTGGTGATCAATGAGCCAAAAGGCAGCGCCTATTATGGTGGCGCCGTGGCAACGCCACCTTTTGCAGAGGCCATGGGTGGGGTACTGCAACTCTTCAATATTCGGCCCGATGCGTTACCGCTTTCGGTTCCCCCCAAACTTGCCCGTACGGAGGCACACCTTGTCCCGCGCACTTGATGCATTACTGCGCCCCTTTGGTATCCAGGCGCCGGCACTCGCCCTGACCGATATCCAGCTGGATAGTCGGCGGGTTGGCCCCGGCTCTCTTTTCGTAGCCATTCGCGGTCATCAGATGGATGGCAGACGGTTTATCGAACAGGCGGTGGCTCAGGGAGCTGCCGCTGTTGTGTTTGAAGAGGATGGTGAATTTATTGCGCCGGCGACGCCGGTTCCCTGTATCGGGATGCGGGATCTGCCCGCTCACCTCTCTGCACTTTCCGGATATTTCTACGACCAGCCAGCCAAAAAACTGGCGCTGGTGGGGATCACCGGGACCAACGGCAAGAGCACCACGGCACTGCTGGTCGCTAACTGGCGCACCCTGCTGGGTGGCAAGGCTGGCGTGATGGGCACCATCGGTAACGGCTTGTTTGGCAATCTGATCGAAGCGGAAAATACCACCGGCAGCGCCGTTCAGGTGCAGGCCAATCTGGCCGCGCTGCAAGAGCAGGGGGCGGACCTGGTGGCGATGGAGGTCTCCAGCCACGGTCTGGTACAGCACCGCGTCGCAGCCCTGCCATTTGCCGCGGCGGTTTTCACCAACCTGAGCCGGGATCACCTCGATTATCACGGCACCATGGAAGCCTATGGCGCCGCCAAGGAGCAACTACTGCAGTTGGTCGATGAGTCTCATGCGGTGATCAATCGGGATGATGAATTGGGTGTCAAGTGGCTCGATAGATACCCGGCTGCGGTGGCCTTCAGTGTGGCCGGCCCGATTGAAAACCATCCTGGCCGTCAGATAACGGCGCAGCAGCTCGATTTTCACCAGCAAGGTTTTCGTGCGCTGATTAACTCCAGCTGGGGGAATGGTGTATTATCCGCCCCCTTGCTCGGGCGCTTCAACGTCAGCAATGTGCTGGCGGCGATGGGTGTGATGCTGGTGCTCGGTTACGACTTCAACGAACTGCTGGCAACCGCGCCCCAATTGCAGCCGGTGACCGGTCGCATGGAGTGTTTTGGCGGTGGCGATACGCCGCTGGCGGTGGTCGATTACGCCCACACCCCCGATGCGCTGGAGAAGGCATTGCAGGCCCTGCGAGTGCACTGCACCGGCCAGCTCTGGTGTCTGGTTGGTTGTGGTGGCGACCGAGATCGCGGCAAACGCCCCATGATGGCCGCCATGGCCGAGCAGTATGCGGATCGCGTGATCCTGACCGATGACAATCCCCGTACCGAGGAGCCGGCCCGGATCATGGCCGACATGGTGGCGGGTCTTCGCGATCCTGCTGCGGTGCAAGTGGAGCACGACCGGGTCAAGGCGATCGCGCTGGCCATCGGTCAGGCGAACAAACAGGACATCATCCTGGTGGCCGGTAAAGGCCACGAGGATTATCAAATCATAGGAACCGACAAGCGGCACTACAGCGACCGGGAAACCGTTGCAGCCGCCTTGCACACATTATCGGAGTCATTCACATGATGACCCTCAGGCTTGCCGAGCTGGCACAGGTACTCGATGCCCGTCTGATTGGTGACGATGGCGAGATCACCGTCGTCAGTACCGACACTCGCACCCTTGGTGCGGGTGCCCTGTTCGTTGCCCTGCGCGGCGAGCGCTTCGATGCCCACGATTTTTGCGAGCAGGCCGTTCAGGCCGGGGCCTCTGCCCTGCTGGTGGAGCGTGAACTGCCGCTGGCCATCCCCCAACTGGTGGTGACCGACAGCCTGAAGGGGCTGGGCCGTCTCGGCAAACTGGTGCGCGAACGGATCAACCCGAAAGTGCTGGCCATTACCGGCAGCTGCGGCAAGACCACGGTGAAGGAGATGGCCACCGCTATCCTGCGCCACGAAGGGGAGGTGCTGGCTACTGCCGGCAACTTCAATAACGAGGTAGGCGTACCACTCACTCTGCTGCGTCTCGAACCACAGCACCAGTTCGCGGTGATGGAGTTGGGGGCCAACCACAAGGGCGAGATCGCCTGGACCACCTCGCTGGCCAAACCCGATGCCGCCATCATCAACAACGTGGCAGCGGCTCATCTGGAGGGATTTGGTTCGCTTGAGGGGATCTACCACGCCAAGAGCGAAATCTTTGAGGGCTTGAGCGAGGGTGGCACCGCCATCGTCAACGCCGACAACGAATTCTGGCCGAAGTGGCGCGAAAGCGGCATTCGTTGCGCCTTCTCCATTGAGGATCAGAGCCAGCCGTTCCACGCCCGCGACATGGTGCTCAACGAGCAAGGTTGCGCCGAGTTCGTGATGGTGACCCCGCAGGGTGAGCTGAGCCTGACTCTGGCGATCCCGGGTCGCCACAACGTGGCCAACGCGCTGGCTGCCACTGCAGGCTGTCTGGCCCTCGGCGCATCCCTCGATTCCGTCAAGGCGGGGCTGGAGCAGATGGCACCGGTCAAGGGGCGCTTCTGCGTCCAGCGCTGGGGCGGGCTGACCCTGGTGGATGATACCTACAATGCCAGCGTGGAGTCCGTGCTGGCGGGCATCGATGCCCTGACTGCCATGAGTGGCTTCAAGGTGCTGGTGTTCGGTGATATGCGGGAACTGGGTGAGGAGTCTGCCGAGCAACATGCCCGGGTGGGCCATCATGCCCGCGAGCGCGGTCTGGATGCCGTGCTGACAGTGGGAGAAGATAGTCGCCATACCGCAGATGCCGCGGCGGGCCGACATTTCGATAACAAGGCGTCGTTGTTTGAAGTGCTTGCGCAAATGATAAATACACATCAGGAAATTTCGATTCTGGTCAAGGGGGCCCGTGGCTCCCGCATGGAAGATATCGTCGAGATGGTCAAGCACCATCAGGAGTCCGCACCATGCTAGTCTGGCTGGCGGAACTGCTCACCCCGCACTTCACCTTCTTCAACGTCTTCTCCTACCTGACGTTTCGCGCCATCCTGTCGATCATCACCGGACTGGGGGTGGCGCTCTGGATGGGGCCGCATCTCATTCGCCGCCTGCAGATCCTGAAATTCGGCCAGGTGATCCGCAACGACGGTCCCGAGTCCCACCTCAGCAAGCGGGGCACCCCGACCATGGGTGGCCTGATGATCATTGCGGCCATTTTTACCTCGGTATTGCTCTGGTGTCGTCTCGACAATCCCTATGTCTGGCTGGTGCTGTTTGTCCTTGGCGCTTACGGTGCCATCGGCTTTGCCGACGACTACCTCAAGGTGGTGCGCAAGAACACCGACGGCCTGATCGCGCGCTGGAAGTACTTCTGGCAATCCGCGGTGGCGCTGGGGGTCGCGGTGTTCCTCTATGCGACCACCACCCATGAGGGTCAGACCCAGCTGGTGGTGCCCTTCCTCAAGGATGTGATGCCGCAGCTTGGCCTGATGTTTATCGTGCTGGCCTACTTTGTCATCGTTGGCACCTCCAACGCGGTCAACCTGACCGATGGTCTTGACGGGCTGGCCATCATGCCGACTGTGATGGTGGCGGGCGGTTTTGCCTTCATCGCCTGGGCTACCGGCAACGTCAACTTTGCCAATTATCTGCATATTCCCTATGTGCCCTATACCTCCGAACTGGTGATCGTCTGTACCGCCATCGTCGGGGCCGGTCTGGGTTTCCTCTGGTTCAACACCTATCCGGCGCAAGTATTCATGGGGGATGTCGGTTCCCTGGCACTGGGCGGGGCGCTCGGCACCATTGCCGTATTGGTGCGACAGGAGTTCCTGCTGGTGATCATGGGTGGCGTCTTCGTGATGGAGACTGTCTCGGTGATCCTGCAGGTGGGTTCATACAAGCTTCGCGGCGTGCGGATCTTCCGCATGGCGCCGATCCATCACCACTACGAGAAGAAGGGCTGGCCGGAGCCGCGCGTTATCGTGCGTTTCTGGATCATCACCCTTGTGCTGGTGTTGCTGGGTCTTGCCACCCTGAAGGTGAGGTAAGCCATGGTTATCATCATCGGCCTCGGCAAAACCGGACTCTCCTGTGTCGATTACTTCCTCGGCCGTGGCGTGACGCCACTGGTGATGGATACCCGTATCAACCCGCCCGGCAAGGATCAATTGCCGCCGGAGGTTGAGCTGATCCATGGGCTTGACGAGGCACTGCTCAAGCAGGCGCACATGATAGTGGCTAGCCCGGGTATCGCCCTGGCTACCCCCGAGCTGAAAGCGGCCGCTGAGTGCGGCGTGCAGATCGTCGGTGACATCGAGCTGTTTGTGCGTGAGACCGAGACCCCCGTGATTGCCATCACCGGCTCCAACGGCAAGAGCACGGTCACTACCCTGGTGGGCGAAATGATTGCCGAAGCCGGCCTCAAGGTCGGCGTGGGTGGCAATATCGGCACGCCTGCGCTGGAGCTGCTCAAGCAGCCGATGGATCTCTGCGTGCTGGAGCTCTCCAGCTTCCAACTGGAAACTACTCACAGTTTGCGTGCTGCCGCCTCCGTGGTGCTGAACCTCTCCGAAGATCACATGGATCGCTATCAAGGCATGGCCGACTATCGCGCAGCCAAGATGGAGATCCATCAGTACTCCAAACACATTCTGGTCAATCGTGACGATGCCCAGACCCTGCCTGATGTGGGTCAGGTGTGGCAGAGCTTTGGTCTCGACTGCAATGGCTATGGCCGTTGCCTGCTGGATGGCCACTACTGGTTGACCCTGCACGGCGAACCGCTGTTGGCAGTGGACGAGATGAAGATCGTCGGCGCCCACAATCAGGCCAACGCCCTTGCCGCCATGGCCCTGTGCGATGCGGTCGGCATTCCTCGTCCGGCTCAGCTTACCGTGCTGCGCCGCTTTGAAGGCTTGCCGCACCGTGCCCGCTTTGTGCGCGAGGTGAACGGAGTGCGCTGGATCAACGACTCCAAGGCAACCAACGTGGGAGCCACGCTGGCTGCCGTGGCCGGTGTGCGCGAGTCGGTAAAGGGGCGCCTGCTGCTGCTGGCCGGTGGTCAGGGCAAGGGGCAGGATTTTGGTCCGATCCAGGCGCTGCTCGGCAACCAGATCGATCACATGTACTGCTTCGGTCAGGATGCCGAGGTGCTGCTGGCACTGGGCGAGCAGACCGAACGGGTGGCCGATCTGGCCGCCGCGGTCGCCAAGGCGGCTGCCGATGCCAGGCCCGGTGACTGGGTGCTGCTGGCGCCAGCCTGTGCCAGCCTAGATCAGTTCAAGTCGTTCGAGGTGCGCGGCGATCGCTTCACCGAAATGGTGCTGGCACTATGAACGCCCTTCGCGCAGCAGCAGGTCTGTTCCAGCGCTGGTTGTTACCGGCGCGTCCTGCCGGTCTCTACGATCGGCAGCTGGTACTGCTGGCGCTCTCCCTGATGGCGGTCGGGGTGGTGATCGTGGCCTCGGCGTCGATCCCCGAGGGGATTGCGCTGGGGGATGACCCCTTCATGTTTGTGAAGCGTCACGCCCTGTTTCTGGTGATGGCGCTCGGTATCTCCTGGTTTGTGTTGCAGGTGCCGATGGCTCGCTGGCAACAGCACAATGGCCCCATGTTGTTGCTGGCTATCTTGCTGCTGGTATTGGTGCTGCTGGTGGGACGCAACGTTAACGGTGCAGTGCGCTGGTTGCCGCTTGGCCCTTTCAACCTGCAACCAGCAGAGTTTGGCAAGCTGGCATTGTTTGTCTATCTGGCCGGTTATCTGGTGCGGCGGCAGAATGAGGTCCGTGAAGCCTGGATCGGCTTCCTCAAGCCGTTGGCTGTATTCGCTGTGCTGGCAGTCTTGTTGCTGCTGCAGCCAGATCTGGGCTCTACCGTGGTGATGTTCGTCACCTCATTCGGCATGCTGTTTCTGGCTGGAGCTCGGCTGGGGCAGTTCCTTACTCTCATTGGGGCCGGCCTTGGTGCTGTCATCATGCTGGTCATCGCGGCACCTTACCGAATGCGACGGGTGACCTCCTTTATGGATCCCTGGGCCGATCCGTTCGGCAGCGGCTACCAGTTGACCCAGTCGCTGATGGCATTTGGTCGTGGCAGCTGGTTTGGCGAAGGGCTTGGCAACTCTATCCAGAAGATGGAGTACCTGCCGGAAGCGCACACCGACTTCGTGTTTGCGATCCTCGGTGAAGAGCTGGGTTACGTCGGGGTGCTGGGCGCCCTGTTCCTGATTTTTGCGCTGGCGGTCAAGGCGCTCAAGCTGGGGCATCGCGCGCTGGAGGCAGAGCGGCTCTATGACGGTTATCTGGCGATCGGCATCGGCATCTGGTTCAGCTTCCAGACCTTCGTCAACGTCGGCGCGGCCAGCGGCATGATGCCGACCAAGGGCTTGACCCTGCCGCTGGTGAGTTACGGTGGTTCCAGTCTCATCATCATGTCGGTGGCGGTGAGCATGTTGATTCGAATCGATTTTGAGTTGCGTCAGGCGACAGCCCAGGCGCGCGTGCGGGAGGTTTAGTGAGCAAGACTCTGTTGGTGATGGCAGGTGGTACCGGTGGGCATGTGTTCCCCGGTCTGGCCGTGGCCGATCGCCTGAAGGCCCAGGGCTGGACTGTCCACTGGCTCGGCACTGCCGACCGGATGGAGGCGGAGCTGGTGCCCGCCCACGGTTATCCCATCTCCTTCATCGATATTCAGGGGGTGCGTGGCAACGGCATCAAACGACTGCTGGTGGCCCCCTATCGCATCGTCAAATCGATCCTGCAGGCGCGTCAGGTGCTCAAGACCGTTCGCCCTGATGTGGTGCTCGGCATGGGTGGTTTTGCTTCCGGCCCGGGTGGCGTGGCGGCCTGGTTCTCCGGCATCCCCTTGCTGCTTCATGAGCAGAATGCCGCTGCCGGCATGACCAACAAGCTGCTGGCCCGTATCGCCAGGCGGGTCTTGATGGCTTTTCCGGGCGCCTTCGCGCCGAGCCGTCGTACCGCCGTGGTGGGCAATCCGGTGCGTCCCGAAGTGGTCGCCCTGCCGGATCCACAACTGCGCAGTGGAGCCGAGCCGCTCCATCTGCTGATCGTCGGCGGCAGTCTGGGCGCTCGGGTGCTCAACGAGCAGGTACCTGCTGCGGTGGCGGCGTCCGGTGTGCCCATTGAGGTGCGTCACCAGTGTGGCAAGGGCAATGCCGAGTCAGTTTCTGCTGCCTATGCCCAGCACGGCATCCATGCCGAGGTGAGTGAGTTTATCAAGGATATGGCAGATGCCTACGCCTGGGCCGACCTGGTGGTATGCCGCGCCGGGGCGCTGACTGTTTCCGAAGTGGCTGCCGCCGGTGTGGCTGCCATTTTTGTGCCGCTGCCCCATGCGGTGGATGATCACCAGACCCGTAATGCCCTGACCCTGGTCGATGGCGGTGCCGCCGAGTTTCTGCCCCAGTCCGAGCTGAATACCGCCTCACTGGCGGCGCGCTTGACCTGGCTCGCTGGTCGCAGGGAAACCCTGTTCAACATGGCTCAGGCCGCCCGTCGCGTTGCCATCACCGATGCGGCCGAGCGGGTTGCGGATGAGTGCAAGCAGCTCGCAACCGGGCAGCGTGGTAAAGATTGATGAGCAAGGTTGCCGCGGTAACACCGTGCCGCCTTGTACCTGTATGTATTGATGCCGCCGTGCAGCTGCGTTTTGACAGCACATGGCCTGCGGCAGACTAAAGAGACGATTATGACCAAGGTTGAACTGGCAAAACTGCGTACTGTGATCCCCGAAATGCGCCGCGTGCGTCGCATCCACTTTATTGGCATCGGTGGTGCCGGTATGGGCGGGATCGCCGAAGTGCTTGCCAACGAAGGGTATCAGGTAACGGGCTCTGATCTGGCTCGCAACGCCGTGACCGAGCGGTTGGCTGGACTGGGTGCGCATACCTTCATCGGTCACAGTGCCGAACACGTTGAGGGAGCCAGCGTGGTGGTGGTCTCTACCGCCATCAAGCAGGACAATCCGGAGCTGCTGGCTGCCCGCGAATTGCGCATTCCCGTGGTGCGCCGCGCCGAGATGCTGGCCGAGCTGATGCGTTTCCGTCACGGTATCGCCATTGCCGGTACCCACGGCAAGACCACCACCACCAGTCTGGTGGCGAGCATCTATGCCGAAGCCGACCGCGATCCGACCTTCGTCATCGGCGGCCTGCTCAACAGTGCCGGCACCAATGCCCGTCTGGGCAGCAGCCGTTACCTGATTGCCGAGGCAGACGAGAGCGACGCCTCTTTCCTGCATCTGCAGCCGATGGTCTCTATCGTGACCAACATCGAAGCGGATCACATGGATACCTACGGCGGTGACTTCTCCAAGCTGAAGGCTACCTTCATCGAGTTTCTGCACAACCTGCCTTTCTACGGACTGGCGGTGGTCTGCATCGATGATCCGGTGATCCGTGGCATGTTGCCGGAGATTGCCCGCCCGACCCTGACATACGGTCTCTCTGACGATGCCGACGTACAGGTGCTGGACTTCGTGCAGACCACCAACCACAGCTGCTTCCGGGTACGCCGCAAAGAGGGTGGGGAACTGCAGGTCACCCTCAATTTGCCGGGTATTCACAACGCATTGAACGCCGCAGCGGCGATAGCTGTCGCGACAGAGGACGGGGTCAGCGATGAGGCCATCATCCGTGCACTGGCCAAGTTTGAAGGGGTTGGTCGCCGCTTCCAGCAGTATGGCGAGTTTGAAACCGGTCGCGGCAAGGCGATGCTGGTGGACGATTACGGTCACCACCCGAGTGAAGTGAAGGTCACCATCAATGCCGCTCGTGCCGGTTGGCCCGAGAAGCGTCTGGTGATGGTGTTCCAGCCGCACCGTTATACCCGCACCCGCGACCTCTACGAGGACTTCGCCGATGTGCTCTCCAAGGTAGATGTGCTGGTGATGCTGGAGGTTTATGCTGCCGGCGAGGAGCCGATCCCGGGCGCCGATGGCCGTGCCCTGTGCCGCTCCATTCGCTCGCGCGGCAACCTGGAACCCATCTTTGTCGCTACGCCAGATGACGTGCCAACCGTGCTGGCCGACCTGATCGGCGAGGGGGATTTGGTGCTGACTCAGGGTGCCGGCAACGTCGGAGCGCTGGCCCGTCGTCTCGGAGAGATGAAATTGAGCATAGATAGCATGAAATCTGGCGCCTGAGGGCCCAATGAGTATTTTGACCGCCAAGCCGGGGCCTATATAATGGCGAACCGGTCTGTCAAAAGGCCGGTTTAGCGCGTTACACGGGGATTGATCGGGTGGAGGCAAGGGCAGAGGGGCGCACCAAGGGGGGCTTCATCGCAGGGGTAGCGTTTTTCCTGCTGGTGATATGGGGCTGCTACCGGACGGCGCTGGATGTTAAAGGTTGGCTGACAGATGCCAACCGGTTGCCCATGAGCGAGTTGTTGCTGCAGGGGCAACAGCAGTATTTGCAAACCGAAGAGCTGCGGATGGCCGTGCTGGATGGCGCCGAGCTGCGCAACTTCTTCGAGTTGGACGTCAACGAATTGCAGGCACGGCTCAATGCCCTGCCATGGGTAGCTCAGGTCTCGGTACGAAAGAAGTGGCCGAACAAGATCAAGATCTATCTCACAGAACAAGATGTAGCGGCGCGCTGGAATGGCAACCGCTTCGTCAACACCAAGGGCAAGGTATTCAGTGCCCCGGATCGGGTCAAGGCACCGCTGATGCAGCTGTCAGGGCCGGATGATCAGGCCCTCCGGGTGTTGCAAGAGAGTCGGCAGTACGAGTCGCAACTGGCTGCCAAGGGATACACGTTGCTGGGGGTTAATCTGACCCCACGCCATGCCTGGGAGCTGACCCTGGATGGCAATATCAAGTTGTTTCTGGGGCGCAATGATGTAGCGCTCCGGTTACAGCGGTTTATCGATGCCTTCCCGGTTATCGAACCCCGTGCGCAAGTTGCCTACGTGGACCTTCGATACGATACCGGAATGGCGGTTGGCTGGAAGAAGAGCGAAGAGAAAGGGCATGACCAACACCGCAGATAGGAATTTGATTGTCGGACTGGATATCGGCACAACCAAGGTGGCGGTTCTGGTCGGAGAAGTATTGCCGGACGGTGAACTGAACGTCATCGGTATGGGCAGTCACGCTTCTCGCGGAATGGAGAAGGGCGGGGTCAATGACCTCGACTCCGTGGTCAAGTCACTGCGTCGTGCGGTAGAAGAGGCCGAAATGATGGCTGATTGCCAGATCAGCTCGGTTTATCTGGGATTGTCCGGCAAGCATATCGACTGCCGTAATGAGACCGGAATGGTGCCCATCTCCGATGAGGAGGTGACTCAGGAGGATGTGGACAACGTGATCCACACCGCCAAGTCAGTGCGATTGTCGGACGAACTGCGAGTGCTGCATGTGCTGCCTCAGGAGTTTGCCATTGATTATCAGGAAGGGATCAAGAATCCGGTTGGCCTCTCCGGGGTGCGTATGGCGGCCAAGGTTCACCTGATCACCTGCCACAACGACATGGCCCGCAACATTGAGAAGTGTGTGGAGAAGGTCGGCTTGCGGGTGGATCAACTGATCTTCTCCGCGCTGGCCTCCAGCTATGCGGTGTTGACCGAAGACGAGAAAGAGCTGGGTGTCTGCGTGGTGGATATAGGTGGCGGTACCATGGATATGTCGCTGTTTACCGGCGGTGCCCTGCGCCACACCAAGGTGATCCCCTACGCCGGCAGCACGGTGACCAGCGATATCGCCTACGCCTTCGGCACCCCGCCGCTCGACGCAGAAGCGATCAAGGTACGCTACGGCTGTGCCCTCGGCCGTCTGGTCAGCAAGGAAGACAACATTGAAGTACCCAGTGTCGGCGGTCGCCCGGCGCGCAGCCTGCAACGGCAGACACTGGCTGAAGTGATTGAGCCCCGTTACACCGAGTTGCTCTACATGGTGAATGATGAGCTGGTGCGGGTACAGAGCGAGTTGAAAGCGCAGGGGGTCAAGCATCAGCTGGCAGCAGGTGTGGTCTTGACCGGCGGCGCTGCCCAGATCGAAGGCATTGTGGAGTGTGCAGAGCAGATCTTCCAGAGCCAGGTCCGGGTGGGAGAGCCCATGAACATACGTGGTTTGAGTGATTACGTGCAGGCACCTGTCTACTCGACTGCGGTCGGGTTGCTGCAATATGGCCGCACCCATCAAGCCACAGGTAGCAACAAAGAATATGCCGCCAAGGCAAGCGTCGGTGGCCTGGTCAAACGGGTTAGCAACTGGCTGCGTGGCGAGTTCTAAGAATTTTGCTGAGTCAGGCAAATAAAGCGGAGAGACAATATGTTTGAATTTATGGATAGCCACACTGACGAAGCCGTCATTAAAGTGATCGGTGTAGGTGGCGGCGGCGGTAACGCTGTCGAGCACATGGTTCGTCAAAATATTGAGGGTGTTGAGTTTATCACCGTCAACACCGACGCCCAGGCACTGCGTAACTCCAGTGCCAACACAACCCTGCAGATCGGTGGTGGCATCACCAAGGGTCTGGGAGCCGGCGCCAATCCGGAAGTGGGTCGTGATGCGGCCATGGAAGATCGCGAAGCGTTGCGTGAGCTGCTGACCGGTTCCGACATGGTGTTCATCGCCGCCGGTATGGGTGGCGGTACCGGTACTGGTGCTGCGCCGATCGTGGCCGAAGTAGCCCGCGAGATGGGTATCCTGACCGTTGCCGTGGTCACCAAGCCGTTCTCCTTTGAAGGGAAGAAGCGGATGGGCTTCGCCGCACACGGTATCGAAGAGCTCTCCAAGAACGTGGACTCCCTGATCACCATCCCCAACGACAAGTTGCTGAAGGTGCTGGGTCGCGGTATCTCCCTGCTGGACGCCTTCAAGGCGGCCAACGATGTACTGCTTGGTGCGGTACAGGGCATTGCCGAGCTGATCACCCGTCCGGGCTTGATCAACGTCGACTTCGCGGACGTGCGTACCGTAATGCGCGAAATGGGTACCGCCATGATGGGTACCGGTTCCGCCTCCGGTGATGACCGTGCCGAAGAAGCGGCCGAGAAAGCCATCTCCAGCCCGCTGCTGGAAGACGTGGATCTGGCCGGTGCCCGTGGCATCCTGGTCAACATCACCGCCGGTATGGACATGACCATCGAAGAGTTCGAAACCGTGGGTAACGCGGTCAAGGCCTTCGCTTCCGAGAACGCTACCGTTGTTGTGGGTACCGTAATCGATCCGGAAATGCACGACGAACTGCGTGTGACTGTGGTGGCCACCGGTATCGGTGCCGAGCGCAAGCCGGACATCACCCTGGTCAAGAGCAGCCAGGTGCAAGAGCGCCCGGTACGTCAACCGCTGGTCAGCGACATGATGCAGGGCCGCGTGATGGACGAAGCGCCGGCCAAGGTGGTTAACGCCGAGCCGCAAGCTCGTCGCGAACCGGATTACCTGGATATTCCGGCATTCCTGCGCAAGCAAGCTGACTAAGCTCCCTATGGAGCTCGTTTGTCTGTTGTTCAAGGAATATGCTAAGATGGCCCGTCAACGACCATCTGGTCCGGATTTTAAGCTGTTTAGGGTACACCCATGATTAGACAAAGAACCTTGAAAACGAGTGTACAGGCGACTGGTGTCGGCCTGCATTCGGGTCGGAAAGTCACTATGACGTTCCGTCCGGCACCTGTGAACACAGGGATCGTTTACTTGCGTACCGACCTGAATCCTGTGGTGGAGCTGCCAGCCAATGCCGATCAGGTGCGCGATACCGTGCTCTGTACCGCGCTGGTCAACGAAGCCGGTGTTCGGGTCTCTACCATTGAGCACCTCTCTGCCGCGCTGGCCGGGATGGGGATCGACAACCTCTACGTTGAGGTTGACGCGCCCGAGATCCCGGTGATGGACGGCAGTGCGCATCCCTTTATCTACCTGCTGCAGGAAGTCGGGATCCGTGAGCAGAATGCTGCCAAGCAGTTTGTGCGGATCAAGAAGAGCATCCGGGTTGAAGACGGCGACAAGTGGGCGGAATTCCACCCTTATCGCAACGGCTTCAAGATGGATCTCGAGATCGATTTCCAGCATCCGGTCTTTGCAGGGCGCAATCAGCGTTGCGTACTGGATTTCTCCGGTGCCTCCTTCGTGAAAGAGATCAGCCGTGCCCGTACCTTCGGGTTCATGCGTGATATCGAGTACCTGCGTTCCCAGAACCTGGCGCTGGGCGGAAGCCTGGAAAACGCCGTGGTACTGGACGACTATCGGGTGCTGAACGAAGACGGTTTGCGTTATGAGGACGAGTTCGTCAAGCACAAGATGCTGGACGCGATCGGTGACCTCTATATGTGTAACCGCAGCATCATCGGTGAGTTCCGTGCCTACAAGACCGGACATGCCCTGAACAACAAGCTGCTGCGTGCCTTGCTGGCCGAGCAGGAGGCCTGGGAACTGGTGACCTTCGAGGGTGAGGGCGACAAAGCGCCTATCGCTTACTACGATAACGGTCTGGTTCTGGCCTGATAGCTGTGCAACGGAACGTCGGTCCTCTCTCCGCACCGACGTTCCGTCATTTGTTTACTCCATCCTTTAATACCGATTATCTCCCGGTTTTATTTCCCGTGCAGGCTCCTGGCCGCACCTGACCGAGCAGACTGATTTCTATGAGCATTACCCTGATCCTCCACGGCAAGCAGCGACGCAAGTTGCACCTGCCCAAACAACGTCTGGCCTGGGTCGGCGGTATTCTCTTCTCCCTGTTGGCCCTTGGTGGTGGTTGGCTCTGGCAGAGCTGGCACCAGAAAATGGAGGCGCTGGAAGCCGCGCTTGCCGTTGCCGAGCAACAGTCCGTCGACCAGAGTGGCGATGAAGCCCGTGAACAGTTGGCGATGCTGGCGGCTCAGGTGGGCACCATGCAGGGACAGCTTGGCCGTCTCAATGCCCTCGGCGAACGCTTGACCGAGCAGGCCGATCTCGATCCCGACGAGTTCAATTTCAAAGAGCTGCCCCCGATGGGCGGCCCCTCTTATGATGCAGATCTGGAGGTGAGCCTCAACGAGCTGCAAGCCTCGATGAAACACCTCAGCCAGCAGCTTGGTAGCCGGGAAGAGCAGCTGTCGGTACTTGAATCTTTCATCATGAATCACCATATCACTGATGCCGGTTTTATTTCCGGCTCGCCGGTCAAGCAGGAGCGGGTCTGGATCTCCTCCGGTTTTGGCGGCCGGGTCGATCCGTTCAACGGGCGCGCCAAGATGCACAAAGGGGTCGATTTCCGTGGCAAACCCGGCACCCCGATTCTGGCCACCGGGCCCGGCGTTGTCAGCTGGGCGGGCCGCCATCCGGAATTTGGCAATATGGTGGAGATTAATCACGGCAATGGCCTGGTCACCCGCTATGCCCACAACTCCAAGTTGCTGGTCGAGGTGGGCACTCTGGTGGGGCAGGGTCAAAAGATTGCCTTGATGGGACGTACCGGTCGGGCGACCGGGGTCCATTTGCATTACGAAGTGTTAAAAGATGGTCGTCAGGTCAACCCCGCACGCTTTCTCAGTGCCAGCCGGGGTTAGTTTTTTTCTTCAGGTTCCAGTGACGGAACGCTTTTATAACCAGAAATAGTTGGTACCCATGATTAGCACACTGCTTACCAAGATTATCGGCAGCCGGAACGACAGAACGCTCAAGGCTTTGCGCAAAATTGTAAAACAGATCAATGCCATGGAGCCGCAGTTCGAGGCTCTGTCCGATGCCGAGCTGCAGGCCAAGACGGCTGAATATCGTCAGCGTATCGAGCAGGGCGAGACCCTGGAGCAGTTGCTGCCGGAAGCATTCGCCACCGTGCGTGAAGCCTCCAAGCGGGTGTTCGGCATGCGTCACTTCGACGTCCAGTTGATCGGCGGCATGGTGCTGAACTCCAACCGCATCGCGGAAATGAAAACCGGTGAAGGTAAGACTCTTACGGCGACTCTGCCGGCCTACCTGAACGCCCTGAGCGGTCGTGGTGTGCACGTGGTAACGGTGAACGACTACCTGGCCAAGCGTGATGCGGAAGCGAACCGTCCGCTGTTCGCCTTCCTCGGCATGACCGTCGATTGCAACGTGCCCGGCATGGATGCATCCCAGAAGCGTGACGCCTACGCAGCCGACATCACCTACGGTACCAACAACGAATTCGGTTTTGACTACCTGCGCGACAACATGGCGTTTTCGCCGGAGCAGCGTGTCCAGCGTCCGCTCAACTACGCGCTGGTGGACGAAGTCGACTCGGTGCTTATCGATGAAGCCCGTACTCCGCTCATCATCTCCGGCCCAGCTGAAGACAGCTCAGAGCTCTATATCCGCGTCAACAAGCTGATCCCGCTGCTGGTCAAGCAGGACAAAGAAGACACCGAAGAGTACACCGGTGACGGTCATTACACGGTGGACGAGAAGAACCGTCAGGCCCTGCTGACCGAAAACGGTCAGATCTTCGTGGAAGAGCTGCTCAAGAAAGAGGGGCTGCTGGACGAGAACGACTCCCTGTTCTCCGCCTCCAACATCAGCCTGCTGCACCACGTCAACGCGGGTTTGCGTGCGCACACCCTGTTCGAGCGCAACGTGGACTATATCGTCCAGAAAGACGAGATCGTCATCGTTGACGAACATACTGGCCGTACCATGCCGGGTCGTCGCTGGTCCGATGGTCTGCATCAGGCCGTGGAAGCGAAGGAAGGGGTCAAGATCCAGAACGAGAACCAGACGCTGGCATCCATCACCTTCCAGAACTACTTCCGTCTCTACAACAAGCTGGCGGGGATGACAGGGACTGCAGATACCGAAGCCTTTGAATTCCAGCAGATTTATGGCCTGGATACCGTGGTTATCCCGACCAACAAGCCGATGGTGCGCAAGGACATGGGCGATCTGGTCTACCTGACCGCCAATGAGAAGTATGCCGCCATCATCGAAGATATCCGTGGCTGTGTCGAACGCGGTCAGCCGGTGCTGGTGGGTACCGTATCCATCGAGAACTCCGAGCTGCTCTCCGGCATCCTGACCAAGGAGAAGATCCCGCACAAGGTGCTGAACGCCAAGTTCCACGCCATGGAAGCGGAGATCGTCGCCCAGGCTGGTCAGCGTGGTGCGGTCACCATCGCCACCAACATGGCCGGTCGTGGTACTGACATCGTGCTCGGGGGCAACTGGCAGGCCGAGATTGCCAAGCTGGAGAACCCGACCGAGGCACAGATTGCCGAGCTGAAAGCGGCCTGGCAGGTGCGTCACGATGAAGTGCTGGCCGCCGGCGGCCTGCACATTATCGGTACCGAGCGTCACGAATCCCGTCGTATCGACAACCAGCTGCGCGGCCGTTCCGGTCGTCAGGGTGACCCGGGTTCCTCCCGTTTCTACCTCTCCATGGAAGATACCCTGATGCGGATCTTCGCCTCCGACCGCGTGACCGGCATGATGAAGAAGCTGGGCATGGAAGAGGGCGAAGCCATCGAGCACCCCTGGGTGACCAAGGCGATCGAAAACGCCCAGCGCAAGGTGGAAGGTCGCAACTTCGACATCCGCAAGAGCTTGCTGGAGTTTGATGACGTTGCCAACGACCAGCGCAAAGTGGTGTACGAGCAGCGCAATGAATTGCTGGATACCAACGACATCTCCGAGACCATCCACGTGATCCGTGACGATGTGTACGGCGCGGTGATCGACGAGTACATCCCGCCCCAGTCGCTGGAAGAGATGTGGGACGTACCGGGTCTGGAAGCACGCCTGAAGGCGGACTTCGCGCTGGATCTGCCGCTGCAACAGTGGCTGGCGGAAGATGACAAGCTGTATGAAGAGAAGCTGCGCGAGCGCATTCTCGATGAAGCCACCAAACTCTATGGCCACAAGGAAGAGCTGGTCGGCAAAGAGGTGCTGCGCAACTTTGAGAAAGCGGTGATGCTGCAAACCCTGGATGGCCTCTGGAAAGAGCATCTGGCGGCCATGGATCACCTGCGTCAGGGCATTCATCTGCGCGGCTACGCCCAGAAGAACCCCAAGCAGGAGTACAAGCGCGAATCCTTCGATCTGTTCACCCAGATGCTGGAAACCCTCAAGCGCGACGTGGTCAGCATCCTGAGCCGTGTTCAGGTGCAGGAGCGTGATGTGGAAGCGATGGAGCAGCAGCAACGCCAGCAGGCGGCCGCGGCTCCCCGTACCTACACCCATGCCGCTGCCGAGAACCAGCTGGCCGATGAAGAGGCCGCAGGCGAAGAGGGTCACACCACCTTTGTGCGCGACGAACAGAAGGTTGGCCGCAATGATCCCTGCCCGTGTGGCTCCGGCAAGAAGTACAAACATTGCCACGGTCAGTTGACCTGATCGACGCAGTGCCATAACAAGGCGGGCCCGGTGCCCGCCTTGTTTTTGTCAGAAGGTGGCGAAGTCACGGTAGTGGCGTCACTTGGCGAAGGGTTATCGGATATCAGGTATCATCGGCCGCTCACCCAGCCGGAGGTTGGGTTCATCTAGCGGTCCGGTCATGCATAGCGTGCAAGGGTAACAAGATGGAACAGAAGAAACGGATCTGGGTGGCGGTTGGCGTCATCGAGAATGAACGGGGCGATATCTTTATCGCCAGACGCTCCTCCGATCGTCATCAGGGGGATCGCTGGGAGTTTCCCGGTGGCAAGGTGGAGTCGGGCGAGGATCTGCTCACCGCACTGGATCGGGAGCTGTGGGAAGAGATCGGCATCCGGGTATTGGATTGTGCCCCCTTCATGGAACTGCAGCACGACTACCCCGAGAAGCAGGTATTGCTGGATATCTGGAAGGTGACCCGTTTCAGCGGCGAGCCGTTCGGCAAGGAGGGGCAGGAGTGCCTGTGGGTGCCGGTGGACGAGCTGCACAACTACCACTTCCCCGATGCCAATGGCCCGATTGTAGCGCGGCTACAGGGTCTGCTAGCGTGAGCCGGCAGCAATCAACAAGCATCAAAAAAGGGCCAATCGGCCCTTTTTCATATTGCAGAGGTGAGTGACCGGAGGCTTATAGCCACTGATCGCCCTCTTCCGGCTCTGGCAGCAGATCCGGGTTGATCTCCCCGGGGATCCGCTTCTCTTCATCGGCCCATTCGCCGAGATCGATCAGCTGGCAGCGCTTGCTGCAGAAGGGGCGGAACGGGCTTTGCGGGCCCCACTCCAGCTCGGTTTGGCAAGTAGGGCACTTGACCTTGGTGACCATGGCGACTCCTTAGCAGCAGGCGAGCTGGAATGGCACATCGCCAATCGGTTGCTCTGTGCTGGGCAGAAAGCGCAGGGCGAAGCGGTTCTTGTGGCCGCTCAGGGTCGGGTAGCAGAACAGATTACCCGGCAGCTTGATGCGGATAAGCTCGGCACTCTCGGCGGTGTCCTGGAAGAAACCGTTGCAGGCAACCTGTTCACTGAAGCTGCCTGATTCGCGCCACAGCCGCAGCAGCAGGGTGATGGCATTCATCAGCAGGTTGATGTCGTTCAGCCAGCCTTGCATCTGCTGGTGACGGGTGATGGCCGGGGTCCCGAGCCAGTGGTGCAGTTGCGGTACATCGAAGCCACACAGGCCACCGGGGATGGAGAAGCGCTGGCGGATGGAGCCGAGCAGACGATCCTCTTTCAGGCGGGCGCCCGGGCGTGGCGAGTTGAGCAGGTTGCGCGAAAGCTGGCTGCTCTCTTGCTGCATCTGCTTGATCTGCTCCAGATCGACATCCGGCAGGCTGGCCCAGTGGTTCAGACGCTGGCCGAGACGCTCCAGATCCTTGATGAGGTCGGCGCGCAGGTCACCACGCTCCAGCAACTCCTGCAGATCGAACAGTCCCTTGAAGAAGGCGATATGGGCCCAGGGCTGGTCGCTTTCAAGATTGTCGCGAATTTGGGAAAACAGAGACTCCAGACGCAGGTAGGTCCGGCTTTTTTCATTGAGGGGGAAATCGTAAATCATGCCTAATCCTGGCCAGCCATAAACAGCTCTAGTGTACTCACACTTGGCGGCCTTGTTGAGAGGCAAATGCCAGATATGTCTCGTGCAGTGCCAAAATCCGCGCTTTTATCGCCATTTCGCCGCCATTGTGGTTTTCGATGAGATCATCCGCCGCGGCGAGCCGCTCCGATCTGCTCGCCTGGGCGGCGATGATGGCCCGGGCCTGCTCGGCCGATACCCCATCCCGGCGGCAAGTGCGCTCAATCTGGGTCGCTTCATCCACATCGATCACCAGCACCCGGTTGGCCAGGCCGGTCAGCTTGTTCTCCACCAGCAGTGGCACCACCAGCAGGCAATAAGGTGAACTGGCGGCGGCACACTGGCGCTGCATTTCGCTACGAATAAGCGGATGGAGCAGGGCATTGAGCCACCCCTTGGCTTGCGGGTCGCTGAAGACCCGCTCGCGCAGGGCACGACGGTCGAGTTGGCCACTCTGATCGATCACATCGGTGCCAAAATGGTCGGCGATGGCGGCAAGGGCCGGGGTGCCCGGCGCAACCACCTCGCGGGCGATCACATCGGCATCCACCACCTCGATACCCAGCGCGGCGAACTGATTGGCGATAGTGGTCTTGCCGCTGCCGATACCACCGGTAATAGCAACTACATACATGGGGGCCTCTTGCTCAAAGCAGGGTAGAGAGATACCAGCGGGTGATGGTATCGCCCCACAGCAGGGCAATCCAGCCCGCGATAGCGAGGTAGGGGCCGAAGGGGATAGGCTTGCCCTGATGGTGTTTGTGCAAGGCGATCAGGCTGATGCCGATCACGGCGCCGACCAGGGAGGAGAGCAGCAGAATAATGGGCAGCGCCTGCCAGCCGAGCCAGGCACCCAGCGCCGCCAGCAGCTTGAAGTCGCCATAGCCCATCCCCTCCTTGCCGGTGAGCAGCTTGAAGGCCCAGTAGAGGCTCCAGAGCACCAGATAGCCGGCCATGGCGCCGATCACCGCATCCGCCAGCGGCACCAAGCCACCTGCCAGATTGAACAACAGCCCGCCCCACAGCAGGGGCAGGGTGAGCTGGTCGGGCAGCAACATCTTGTCGAGATCGATAAAGGTGAGGGCCACCAGCACCCAGGTGAGCAGCAGGGCGGCCAGGGTGCCCCAGCCCGGCGTTATGACCATGGCTACGGCCACCGAGAGCAGGGCGGTCAGCAGCTCCACCAGCGGATAACGGGCCGAGATGGGGGCCTGACAGTCGCGGCAACGCCCTTTGAGCCAGAGCCAGCTCAACAGCGGGATGTTCTCCAGCGCAGTGATGGCGTGGCCACAGTGAGGGCAGGCAGAGCGCGGCACCATCAGGTTGTAGCGTTCGGTCGTAGAGGCCGTCTCATCGGGTGAAAAGTAGCTGCGATACTCGGCCTGCCACTCCCGCTCCAGCATGATGGGCAAGCGGTGGATGACCACGTTAAGGAAGCTGCCGATCATCAGGGAGAAGAGAAAAACCAGCGAGAAATAGAGCCAGGGCAAGCTGTGAGCCAGCTCGAGAAGAAGTGTCATAACCAACCGTCAGTCATTAAATAGGGGAAGGGCATGGCAGTGGTGCCATGCCCTGATAAATCAGCCTACCACTTCGCCAAGCTTGAAGATGGGCAGGTACATGGCGATCACCATGCCGCCGACCAGCACCCCGAGCACCACCATGATGAGGGGTTCCAGCAGGCTGGTGAGGCCATCGACCAGATCATCCACCTCCTGCTCGAAGATGGTAGCGACCTTGGAGAGCATATCATCGATGGCGCCGGACTCCTCACCGATCATTACCATCTGGATCACCATATCGGGGAAGAGATCGACGGTGCGCATCGCCACGTTGATCTGCATACCGGCCACCACCTCGTTGCGGATCGCCATGACGGCGGTGCGATAGACGTAGTTGCCGGAGGCGCCGGCCGCCGAGATCAGCGCATCCACCAGCGGAATACCGGCGGAGAAGGTGGTCGACAGGGTACGGGCAAAGCGGGCCATCGCCGCCTTGTGCAGGATCATCCCGACCACCGGAATGGTGAGGACAAACTTGTCGGTATTGTCTTTCACCTTCTGGGAGGCGCGCCAGGCACGGACATAGAGAAAGATGGCCAACCCGGTGCCACCGAAGAAGACATACCACCAATCCTGCATAAAGCGGGAGATGCCGATAACGAACTGGGTAAAGATGGGCAGCTCGGCACCAAAGCTCTTGAAGATATCCTCGAACTGCGGAATGACAAACAGCAGCAGGATGGAGGTGACCACAATGGCCACCAGAATCACCATGGTGGGGTAGAACATCGCCTTCTTGATCTTCGACTTGAGTGCTTCCGACTTTTCCCGATAGGTAGCGATACGGTCGTAGATGGTCTCCAGCGCACCGGATTGTTCACCGGCTTCCACCAGATCGCAGTAGAGATCATCAAAGTAGAGGGGGTGGCGACGCAGCGCTTCCGACATGGGGGTGCCGGTCTCCACATCGGCGGCAATCTGCCCCATCAGCTCGCGCATCGAGGCTTTTTCATGGCTGCGGGCGATGATCTGCAGGCTCTGCACCAGCGGTACACCGGCGGAGAGCATGGTGGTGATCTGGCGTGAGACGATGGCGATATCCATCGGCTTGATCCTGGCGCCGCCCTTGGAGAAGAGCCCCTGGGATTTCTTGGCCACCTTGGTGACATTGACCCCCTGCTTGCGCAGCTCCGCCTTGACGGTATTGATGCTGTCGGCCTGCAGCTCGCCGGAGACCTTCTGCCCCTTGCGGTTTACCCCGTGCCAGCGGAAGGCGAAGACTTTCTTGGGGGCATTGTTCTTTTTCGTGAGGGTTGCCATCTTTGCATCCTGCAATTGGGTCGGGCGCCAGCCCTTATGATACAAACGCCCGGTTAGGTGGCGTACATCCTGTTTTCCTGCGCGAATGTCTGATTACGTGTGCCTGATTCCGCGAATGTCCGATTACGCTACGCTAATCGAACCTACGAAGAACCTACCAACCTACGAAGAATCTACCAACTAATCACTGGCGACGGTTTGCGCCACGGGCATTAGTTGGTGGTGACCCGGTTGATCTCAGCCAGACTGGTGACCCCGAGCCGGGCCTTCTCCAGCCCTGAAGTGCGCAGGGTTCGCATCCCCTCTTTTTGCGCAATAGCGGCGATTTGCAGGGAGTTGGCCCCCTGCATGATCAATTTGGCGATGTTCTCCGACATCAGCATGATTTCGTAGATGCCGACCCGCCCCTTGTAGCCGCCGGAACACTCCTTGCAACCGACCGGTTTGAACAGCCGCAGCCCGGCCGCCAACTGCTGCTGGGTAAAGCCCAGCTCCAGCAGTTCGGCTTCCGGCACCACCTCCGGCTCCTTGCAGTGGTCACACAGTTTGCGGGCCAGCCGCTGGGCCATGATCAGGGTGACCGATGAGGCGATATTGAAGGCCGGTACCCCCATATTCATCATCCGGGTCAGGGTCTCCGCTGCGGAGTTGGTGTGCAGGGTGGAGAGCACCAGGTGACCGGTCTGGGCCGCCTTGATGGCGATCTCGGCGGTTTCCAGATCCCGTATTTCCCCCACCATCACCACATCCGGGTCTTGCCGCAAGAAGGAGCGCAGGGCGCTGGCGAAGGTGAGCCCCGCCTTGGGGTTGACCTGCACCTGATTGACGCCGGGCAGGTTGATCTCCACCGGATCTTCGGCGGTGGAGATATTCACCTCTGTGGTGTTGAGAATATTGAGGCCGGTATATAGCGAGACCGTTTTGCCCGAGCCGGTGGGGCCGGTCACCAGGATCATCCCCTGTGGCTTGGTGAGGGCGCGCAGGTATTGCGCCTTCTGGCGGTCATCAAAGCCGAGTTGCTCGATATTGAGCCGCGCCGCCGAGGAGTCGAGCAGCCGGATAACGATCTTCTCCCCCCACATGGTGGGCAGGGTGTTGACCCGCATATCCATCGACTTGTTGCGCGACAACTTCAACTTGATGCGGCCATCCTGCGGCAGCCGCCGCTCGGCGATATCGAGCCGCGCCATCACCTTGAGGCGGGCGGAGAAGCGGTTGGCCAGATTGACCGGTGGTGTGGCGATCTCATGCAAAATGCCGTCGATACGAAAGCGCACCCGGTACTTCTGCTCATAGGGCTCGAAGTGGAGGTCGGAGGCGCCGCGCTTGATGGCATCCATCAGGATCTTGTTGATGTACTTGACGATGGGAGCGTCGTCATCGGCGGTATTGACGCTCTCGTCCAGCCGGCTGTTCTCGTCGGAGACCTCGAGATCCGAAATTTCGGATTCGTCGATATCCTCCATGCCGAGGGCGTCATTTTCGCTCTCCAGCAGTTTGCCGATGGCGGCGGTGAGCTTGTTTTCCTCCACCAGCAGCGCTTCGGTATGCAGGCCGAAGCTGAAGCCAAAGTCCTCCAGTGCCGAGACATTGGTCGGATCCGACATGGCGATATAGAGGGTGTGGCCCTGGGTATAGATGGGCAGGACGTGGTGCTTGTCGATCAGCTTTTGATTGAGGAACTTCTGCGGGATCTCGGCCAAGTCGAAGGCGGCAAGATCCAGCAGAGGTACCCCATACTCCAGCTCGCAAAAATCGGCGAGCGCCTTGCTGTCGAGGATCTCGTTTTCGATCAGAAATGTCACAAAGGGTTTGCGCTGGGCCTTGGCCTGGCTCAGATAGCGCTGGGACTCCTCTTCACTGATCAATGAAGAGGCGGCCAGGCTTAACGCCAGGCCGCTATTGGGGCTAGAGGTCATGCGTTAGCAGTTTGGTACAGCCCAGTTAATTACTGAGCCACTAACTGGGCCTGTCAGAGTGCAAGTCTTTGATGCTAGGTCACCTCTGCCGGTTGCTGTAATGGTTGCGGTTCCACCAGAAACGCCACCCTCAACAGCGCTAACATTTTGTGTTGTTGTAGTTGCGCTATATGTACAGCTTGCAGCAGATGTAGATGTTTGAACGCAAACTTCCAGAGCTGTTTTACCTGCTCCAGTAGCAGATACAAGCTCTGTCATTTTTGCTTTCTCTGTATAACTCTGATACGCCGGCAGTGCTACCGCCGCCAAAATGGCCACAATTGCGACCACGATCATCAGTTCAATAAGGGTAAAACCCGATTGTTTCTTCATTTGGCTTTGCATGGAAAATATCCTTTTATCCTTGGTTCCAGTGACGCGGGCTGAAAAATAATCCGCACGTCAGCATCTTATCCGAGCTGTCAGGTGGGGCAACAGAGTTTGCCCATTTTGTTAACTACATATCAGTCATTTAACAAGAAACTTGATGCGTGTCATAAAAAAAGTAGCTTCTTATGACTCTTGGTTACCGGTGAAAGCGGGTCCGTTATCACACTCCTTTACTGCGGGAACCTGCATAAAGAAAAGGCGCCCATGGCGCCTTTTGCAAGTTGTTGTTCCGGTTAGTCCGAGTATTTACTCAGGTCTGTGGGGTGAATCTCACGGCTGGATAAAGCGCATGGAGAGATCGAGCGCCCGCACATGCTTGGTGAGCGCCCCGACAGAGATAAAATCGACGCCGGTAGCTGCAAATTCTGCCAGGGTATCGAGGGTGACATTGCCGGAGACTTCCAGCTTGGCGCGGCCCTGATTGATGGCGACCGCTTTCCGCATCATGGTCACGTCGAAGTTGTCGAGCATCACGATATCGGCCTGTGCCGCCAGCGCCTGCTCCAGTTCGGCCAGTGATTCCACTTCTACCTCTACCGGTTTACCCGGATTGAGCCGGCGCGCCTCGTTAATCGCCTCGGCGATGCCGCCACAGGCGAGGATATGGTTCTCTTTGATGAGGTAAGCGTCATAGAGGCCGATGCGGTGATTCTTGCCGCCACCGCAACTGACCGCGTACTTCTGGGCGGTGCGCAGCCCCGGTATGGTTTTGCGGGTGTCGAGCAGGCGGCAGTCGGTGCCTTCCAGTTCAGCCACATAGCGAGCAGTGAGGGTGGCAACGCCGGAGAGGGTCTGGACGAAGTTCAGCGCATTGCGCTCGCCGGTCAGCAGCAGGCGGGCAGGGCCGTGCAGGCGAAACAGCTCCTGATTGGGGGAGAGCACTTCCCCATCCTGCACCTGCCACTCCACCTTCACTTCGCCGCCGAGCTGGGCATTCAGTTGCAAGAAGACTTCATCCACCCAGGGCTGGCCGCAGAATACCCCCGCTTCGCGGGTAATAACCCGGGCGCTGGCCATCCGATCCGCCGGGATCAGCTGAGCGGTGATATCGGCGCTGGCGTCCGGTTGGTCCAGCGTGGTGAGGGCATCGCCCAAATCTTCGAGTAGTGCGGCGCGCACGGCGCGGCTGACATCCTGTTGAAACATGCCTTATTCCTGCAAGGGTCTGAGCAGCAACTGCCGCTCCTTTTGAACCAGCTCCAGTCGACCGAGGGCGTTCATGCCCACCAGCACTTCATCACCACTGGCCACCGGATTGATAAAGATGGCCAGATCGTACAAGGTCAATGGCCCCATCGCCAGCGTTTCGATGGTGCCGTTGCCGACCCGGATCGGCCCTGCGGCGGTATTGACCTGGCTGCTGCCGCGGGCGGTCAGGCCGAGCCGCTCGGCCACCCGCAGGGGGATGGTGACGCGGGTGGCACCGGTATCGAGCAGCAGTTGCACCGGTTGACCGTTGATGGCACCCTCCAGACGATAGTGGCCGCTCTGGTCGGCCCGCAGCAGCAGTTCGCCGCTGGCGGTGACGCCCGGTTGGTTGCGGGAGTGAAAATAGAGGGTCAGCAGGCCCATCAAAGAGAGCCAGGCCAGTAACCACATCCAGCGTGCCGTTTGCTGCATAATCCATCCATATCGAGCGGAAGATGACTCAGCCTACCATACCCTTTTCCCCTGTTTCAGTGCGCCGGCGCTGGTCTGCCCGGCATCTTTCTGCACTGTCCAGCCATCTGTCAGCCAATTCGAGTAGCCGATGACTCAACTCACTTCGCAACCTTGTTTCTCTATCGATGCTGCCGGCTGGTGCCAGCAGGCGCGCCGGGTGCCTTCTCCCCATCACAACCAACGGGCAGCGCCGGATGATATCTCCCTGCTGGTGGTGCATGGCATCAGCCTGCCGCCGGGAGAGTTTGGCGGCCCCTTTATCGACGATCTCTTTATGGGGCGACTCGACCCGGATGCTCACCCCTATTTTGCCGCTATCCATCAATTGCGAGTCTCGGCCCACTGCCTGATCCGCCGTGATGGCGAGCTGGTGCAGTATGTGCCGTTCGGCGCGCGCGCCTGGCATGCCGGTGTCTCGAGTTGGCAGGGGAGGGAGGCATGCAACGATTTTTCCATCGGTATCGAGCTGGAAGGGACCGACGAGACCCCCTATACCGAGGCCCAGTACCGGGTGTTGGCAGGGCTCACCCGAGCCATCTCGGTGCGCTACCCGGCGATTACCCACGAAAAAATTGTCGGTCATTGCGATATCGCACCAGGGCGCAAGACGGATCCGGGTGCCAGTTTTCAGTGGGATTACTACCGGCAACTACTCAACAGCTAAAGTAAATGCTCAAATTTAGTTTGGGTTTTAAAATCAATGGCTTGCAGATCTGGCAGGCCATTGTTGTCTCTGGTTGCGCAAATGTTATTTGTGAGCGCAGTCAAGAATATTGGTCAGACCATTTTCTATGAGCTAAATCATGTTTCCCCTGCTTTACCCCTTAAGTGGTGGGGTTGATTCTTGACTCAGATCATCTTTTGAGTGGACTTTTCAAAAGCCCTCTGCTAATTTTCGCCCCATCCATGAAATTGGTAATACCAATTTAACAAAGTAGCCTCATGCCCTATCGCAAGATTACGCAACCCAAGTTGGCCGACTCCATTGTCGCCGAGCTGGAACAGATGATTCTGGAAGGCAGCCTGCAGCCGGGGCAGAAATTGCCGCCCGAGCGGGAACTCGCCATCCAGTTTCAGGTATCGCGCCCCTCTTTGCGCGAAGCCATCCAGCGGCTGGAAGCGCGCGGGTTGCTTTATCGCCGTCAGGGCGGCGGCACTTATGTGCAGAATGCCCTGAGCAAGGGGATCGCCGATCCCCTGTTCGAACTGCTCAGTACCCACCCGGAAGCCCAGTATGACCTGCTGGAGTTTCGCCACGCGCTGGAAGGCATCTGTGCCTACTACGCGGCCTTGCGGGGAACCGGGTCTGACTTCGAGCGCATTCGTCAGGTGCAAACCACTATCGAAGAGGCGGGCCAGTCCGGTTCGCTGGTGGCCGAATCGGCAGCCGTGACCCAGTTTTATCTGGCGGTGGCCGAGGCCTCCCACAACGTGGTGCTGCTGCACCTGCTGCGGGCCATGAGCCCGATGCTCGAGCAGAACATTCTGCAAAATAACGAGATTTTGAATCGCCGCCCGGGAGTTGTCGCCAAGATACGTCGCCATCGCGCGAACCTTATCGAGGCTATTCTTTCGGGGGCTCCGGAGCGGGCCAGAACTGCTTGTCATGAGCATCTGGCCTTTATCGAGGACACCTTGTTGGATATGCAGAGGGAAGACAGCCGGATCCAGCGATCCATGCGTCGGATCCGTCAGCAGGAAAACTAATCCCACAAGGCTCTATTGTCGAATGCTTGCGCCCTTCGCCGTGCAATGCCGTGCAATCACAACAACATAGGAACCAGCCATGTCTGATATCCTGAAGAACGATGTGGACCCGATAGAAACGCTGGAGTGGCTTGCCTCTCTGGAATCCCTGCTGCGTGAAGAGGGCCCGCAACGCGCTCAGTTCATCCTTGAACAGTTGGCCGAGAAAGCCCGCGTAAGCGGTGTGGACGTGGCTGCCAAGGCAAATCGCGATTACATCAACACCATCCCGTCCAGCGAAGAGCCGGACTACCCGGGCGATCTGGAGATGGAGCGCCGCATTCGCGCCATTATCCGCTGGAACGCCATGATGATCGTGTTGCGCGCCTCCAAGAAAGACCTGGACCTGGGTGGTCACATGTCTTCCTTCGCCTCTTCCGCGACCATCTACGAAGTCTGCTTCAACCACTTCTTCCGTGCTCGCAACGAGAAGGATGGTGGCGATCTGGTCTACTTCCAGGGTCACATCTCCCCGGGTATCTACGCCCGTGCGTTTGCTGAAGGTCGCCTGACCGAAGAGCAGCTGGACAACTTCCGTCAGGAAGTGGACGGCAAGGGTATCCCTTCCTATCCGCACCCGAAACTGATGCCGGACTTCTGGCAGTTCCCGACCGTATCCATGGGGCTGGGCCCCATCGCCGCCATCTATCAGGCTCGCTTCCTGAAGTACCTGACCGACCGTGGTATCAAGGATTGCTCCGAGCAGACCGTTTACGCCTTCTTGGGTGATGGCGAGATGGACGAGCCGGAAGCCAAGGGTGCCCTGACCGTTGCCGTGCGTGAAAAGCTCGACAACCTGGTGTTCGTGGTTAACTGCAACCTGCAGCGTCTGGATGGTCCGGTTGTCGGTAACGGCAAGGTCATCAACGAGCTGGAAGGCCTGTTCGCTGGCGCCGGTTGGGATGTCACCAAGGTTATCTGGGGTCGCA
Source organism: Aeromonas australiensis (assembly GCF_000819725.1). GTDB lineage: Bacteria > Pseudomonadota > Gammaproteobacteria > Enterobacterales > Aeromonadaceae > Aeromonas > Aeromonas australiensis. The sequence goes on from NZ_CDDH01000051.1 coordinate 106,361, forward strand.
AGTGGGATGAGCTGCTGAAGAAAGACACTTCCGGCAAGCTGATCCAGCTGATGAACGAGACCGTGGACGGTGACTACCAGACCATGAAGTCCCGCGACGGTGGCTACATCCGCGAGCACTTCTTCAACCGTTATCCGGAAACTGCCGCGCTGGTCAAAGACATGACCGACGAGGAGATCTTCGCTCTGAACCGCGGTGGCCACGATCCTCGCAAACTGTTCGCTGCATTCAACAAGGCGACCCAGACCAAGGGCAAGCCGACCGTTATTCTGGCCAAGACCATCAAGGGTTACGGCATGGGTGAAGCGGCTGAAGGCAAGAACATCGCTCACCAGGTCAAGAAGATGGAGCTGGACTCCGTGCGTCACCTGCGTGACCGCTTCAACCTGCCGGTGGCCGACGAGCAGCTGGCCGATCTGCCTTACCTGAAGATCGAAGCCGGTTCTGCCGAGCACAAATACCTGCACGACCGCCGCACTGCCCTGAAAGGCTATGTGCCGACCCGTCTGCGCGAAAGCACCACCAAGCTGGAAATCCCGGCGCTGGATGCCTTCGGCCCGCTGCTGGGTGAGCAGGCGCGCGAAATCTCCACCACCATGGCGTTCGTGCGTTCCCTGAACGTGATGCTGAAAGACAAGTCCATCGGCAAGCGCATCGTTCCGATCCTCGCTGACGAAGCCCGTACCTTCGGTATGGAAGGTCTGTTCCGCCAGATCGGTATCTACAGCCCGCACGGTCAGCAGTACACCCCGCAAGACCGCGACATCGTCTCCTACTACAAGGAAGACAAGCAGGGTCAGGTTCTGCAAGACGGTATCAACGAGCTGGGCGCCATGTCCTCCTGGCTGGCTGCTGCGACCTCTTACAGCACCAACGACTGCCCGATGATCCCGTTCTACATCTACTACTCCATGTTCGGCTTCCAGCGGATCGGCGACATGGCGTGGGCAGCCGGTGACCAGCAAGCCCGTGGCTTCCTGCTGGGTGCGACCTCCGGTCGTACCACTCTTAACGGCGAAGGTCTGCAGCACGAAGATGGTCACAGCCACATCCTGGCGAACACCATCCCGAACTGCATCTCCTACGACCCGTCCTACGCCTATGAAGTGGCGGTGATCGTACAGGACGGCCTACGCCGCATGTACGGTGAGAACCCGGAGAACGTGTTCTACTACATCACCACTCTCAATGAAAATTATGCGATGCCAGCCATGCCGGAAGGCGCCGAGGAAGGCATCCGCAAGGGTATCTACAAGCTGGAATCCGTCGCCGGTGCCAAGGCGAAAGTTCAGCTGCTGGGTTGTGGCTCCATCCTGGGTCACGTGCGCAAGGCTGCCCAGATCCTGGCCAGCGAGTATGGCATCGGTTCCGATGTATTCAGCGTCACCTCCTTCAACGAGCTGGCTCGTGACGGTCAGGACGCGGATCGCTGGAACATGCTGCACCCGACTGCCGAAGCTCGCGTACCGTACATCGCTCAGGTACTGGGTTCTGAAGCCACCATCGCTGCGACCGACTATATGAAGTCCTTCGCCGATCAGGTTCGCGCCTTCGTTCCGACCGAGAACTACCGCGTGCTGGGTACCGACGGTTACGGCCGTTCCGACAGCCGTGCCAACCTGCGTCGTCACTTCGAAGTGAACGAGTTCTACGTGGTGGTTGCTGCCCTGACCGAACTGGCCAAGCGCGGCGAGGTAGACAAGCAGGTTGTGGCCGACGCCATCGCCAAGTACGGCATCGATGCCGACAAGGTCAACCCGCTGTACGCGTAAGTGGATCAAGGGTCGCGCCGTATGACGGCGCGACCCTGCCAGGATTTAAAACGGTTAACGCGAGATGTGCGTGGCGGCATCAGCCAGTCACGCGGATCGACGCAAGAGGATAAAGCACAATGTCCAAACAGATTATGGTGCCGGATATCGGCGCCGATGAAGTTGAAGTCACCGAGATCATGGTGGCCGTGGGTGACAAGGTCGAGCTGGACCAGTCCATCATCGCGGTAGAAGGCGACAAGGCCTCCATGGAAGTGCCGGCCCCGTCCGCCGGTATCGTCAAAGAGATCCTGATCAAGGTGGGCGACAAGGTTGCCACCGGTTCCCAGATCATGATCTTCGAAGCCGAAGGCGCTGCCGCCCCTGCTGAAGTGGCTGCACCGGTTGCTGCTGCTCCGGCCGCCGCACCTGCCGCTGCCGCGCGCAAAGATGTGCACGTACCGGACATCGGTGACGACGAAGTGGACGTGACTGAAATCATGGTTGCCGTGGGCGACATGGTAGAAGCCGACCAATCCATCATCGCCGTGGAAGGTGACAAGGCCTCCATGGAAGTGCCGGCACCGTTCGCCGGTCGCGTGGTCGAGATCAAGGTTGCCGCTGGCGCCAAGGTCTCTACCGGTTCTCTGGTGATGGTATTTGAAGTGGCTGGCGCTGCGCCTGCTGCCGTTGCTGCTCCGGCCCAAGCTGCCGCGCCGGTGGCTGCCGCCCCGGTTGCCGCCGCTGCCAAAGAGGTCAACGTACCGGATATCGGTGGTGACGAAGTGGAAGTCACCGAGATCATGGTTGCCGTGGGTGACAAGGTTGAAGCCGACCAGTCCCTGATCGCCGTGGAAGGTGACAAGGCCTCCATGGAAGTGCCTGCGCCGTTCGCCGGTGTGGTCAAAGAGATCAAGGTGAAGGCGGGTGACAAGGTCTCCACCGGTTCCCTGATCATGGTATTCGAAGTGGCTGGTGCTGCCCCTGCCGCCGCGCCGGTTGCTCAAGCTGCCGCGCCGGTCGCCGCTGCCCCTGTGGCTGCTGCTCCGGCTCCGGTTGCCCAGGCTGCTGCCGCTGCGACCGATTTCGTTGCCAACGACGCTTACGTACACGCCTCTCCGGCAGTACGCCGTCTGGCGCGCGAGTTTGGCGTCAACCTGGCCAAGGTGAAAGCCTCCGGTCGCAAGGGCCGCATCGTCAAAGAAGACGTGCAAGCCTACGTGAAGGATGCCATCAAGCGCGCCGAGTCCGCTCCGGCTGCTGGCACCGGTACAGGCAACGGTATGAGTGTTCTGCCGTGGCCGAAGGTAGACTTCAGCAAGTTTGGTGATGTGGAAGAAGTCGAGCTGACCCGCATCCAGAAGATCTCCGGCCCGAACCTGCACCGCAACTGGGTCATGATCCCTCATGTCACCCAGTTCGACGAAGCCGATACCACCGAGCTGGAAGCGTTCCGCAAAGAGCAGAACGCCATGCTCGAGAAGCAGAAGGCTGACGTGAAGATCACCCCGCTGGTGTTCATCCTGAAAGCCGCCGCCAAGGCGCTGGAAGCTCACCCGCGCTTCTGCAGCTCCCTGTCCGAAGATGGCAGCAAGCTGATCATGAAGAAGTACATCCACATCGGTGTGGCGGTGGATACCCCCAACGGTCTGGTTGTGCCCGTGGTGCGCGATGTTAACAAGAAGGGCATCATGGAGCTGTCTCGCGATCTGGCCGAGATCTCCAAGAAGGCCCGTGCCGGCAAGCTGACCGCTGCCGACATGCAGGGCGGTTGCTTCACCATCTCCAGCCTGGGTGGCATCGGCGGTACCAGCTTTACCCCGATCGTCAACGCGCCGGAAGTGGCCATCCTCGGTGTTTCCAAGTCCGAGATGAAGCCGAAGTGGAACGGCAAAGAGTTCGCGCCGCGCCTGATGCTGCCGCTGGCTCTGAGCTACGACCACCGGGTGATCGATGGTGCCGATGGGGCTCGCTTCATCACCACCATGAACGGCGTGCTGTCCGACATTCGTCGACTGGTCCTGTAAGTGAGAGGGCGGGCCCAGAGCCTGCCCTTTTTACTTCTCATTTCATTAACATGATCGTAAACTTGCCCCGTTTTTTTCACGGCTGCAGCCACCCGTTTTGGTATAAGACTGCGCTGTCCGGGGATATAAGAACGACAAAGAGGTCATGATGAGTAAAGAAATCAAAACCCAGGTCGTAGTACTGGGTGCTGGCCCTGCCGGTTATTCCGCTGCTTTCCGTGCAGCCGATCTGGGTCTGGATACTATTATCGTCGAGCGTTACTCCACCCTGGGTGGCGTCTGCCTGAACGTGGGCTGCATCCCCTCCAAGGCCCTGCTGCACGTTGCCAAAGTGATTGAAGAAGCCAAGGCGCTGGCCGAGCACGGTATCGTCTTCGGTGCCCCGCAGACCGACATCGACAAAGTGCGTCTGTGGAAAGAGAAGGTGATCAACCAGCTGACCGGCGGTCTGGCTGGCATGGCCAAGATGCGTAAAGTGCAGGTTGTGAACGGTTTGGGTAAATTTACCGGCCCGAACACCCTCGAAGTTGAAGGTGCCGATGGCAAGACCACTGTGACCTTCGACAACGCCATCATCGCGGCCGGTTCCCGTCCGGTGAAGCTGCCGTTTATCCCCCACGATGACCCGCGCGTATGGGACTCTACCGATGCGCTGGAGCTGAAAACCGTTCCCGGCAAACTGCTGGTTATCGGTGGCGGTATCATCGGTCTGGAGATGGGGACTGTTTATTCTTCTCTGGGCTCCGAGATCGACGTGGTGGAATTTGCCGACCAGCTGGTTCCGGCTGCCGACAAAGATATCGTCAAGATTTACACCAAGCGCGTCGCCAAGAAATTCAACATCATGCTGGAGACCAAGGTCACCGCAGTTGAAGCGCGCGAAGACGGCCTGTACGTCTCCTACGAAGGCAAACATGCTCCGGCCGAGCCGGTTCGTTACGACAACGTGCTGGTTGCCGTAGGTCGTGTGCCGAATGGCAAGATGCTGGATGCCGAGAAAGCTGGCGTTGCCGTGACCGAGCGCGGTTTCATCGAGGTGGACAAGCAGCTGCGTACCAACGTGGCGCACATCCACGCCATCGGTGACATCGTGGGTCAGCCGATGCTGGCGCACAAAGGTGTGCACGAAGGTCACGTTGCCGCCGAAGTGATCGCCGGCAAGAAGCACTACTTCGACCCGAAAGTGATCCCGTCCATTGCCTACACCGAGCCAGAGATGGCATGGGTGGGTCTGACCGAGAAGGAAGCCAAGCAACAGGGCCTGAACTTCGAAGTCGCCACCTTCCCGTGGGCTGCATCCGGTCGCGCCATCGCCTCCGACTGCTCCGACGGCCTGACCAAGCTGATCTTCGACAAGGAGAGCGGCCGCGTCATCGGTGGTGCCATTGTGGGTACCAACGGCGGTGAACTGCTGGGTGAAATCGGTCTGGCCATCGAGATGGGTGCTGACGCCGAAGATATCGCGCTGACCATCCACGCTCACCCGACTCTGCACGAGTCCGTGGGTCTGGCTGCTGAAGTGTTCGAAGGCTCCATCACCGACCTGCCGAACGCCAAGGCCAAGAAGAAAAAGTAATCTTCAGTCCGCTTCATAAAAAAAGCCGCTCGCATGAGCGGCTTTTTGTTTTCTCCTGGCAGCCCCGACTTCAGCAAAGCCCAATATGCTAAAGATAGGTTTTGGCACTAACCGGAGAGGCACGATGCTAGAGGCACCCATTCCACCCGATGAGGCATTGCGGCTGGCGACCCTGCGGCGGTTCTCTTTGTTGGATTCCGAGGCCGAGGAGCGGTTTGACCGGCTGACCCGCATGGCCCGACGGATGTTCAATGTCCCCATCGCGCTGGTGAGTCTGGTGGATGAAGATCGCCAGTGGTTCAAATCCTGTATCGGATTGGAGGTCAGCGAGACCGCGCGGGATATTTCATTCTGTGGCCACGCCATCATGGGCAATGAGACCTTCATCGTGCCGGATGCCTCGCAGGATCCCCGCTTTGCCGACAATCCGCTGGTGGTGGGTGGGCCCGGTATCCGCTTCTATGCCGGACAGCCACTGCGGATCGCCAACGGTTGCAAACTGGGGACGCTCTGCATCATCGATACGGTGCCACGGGAATTGAGCGACGAGGATGTGGGGTTGCTCAAGGATCTGGCTGCGATGGTGGTGCGGGAGATCGAAGCGGTGCAGCTGGCCACCATTGATGAGTTGACCCTGATCTCCAATCGGCGCGGGTTCGTGATGCTGGCGGAGAAGAGCCTCTCGCTGGCCAGTCGCTTGCAGATGCCACTGGCGCTGCTCTATCTGGATCTCAATGGCTTCAAGGGGATCAATGATAGGTGGGGACATGCGGAAGGGGATCGGGCCCTGATCGCCTTTGCCACTCTGCTCAAGCAGGCTTTTCGTGGCGCCGACGTCTTTGCCCGCATGGGCGGCGATGAGTTCGCCGTCCTGCTGCCCAATGTGGTGGAGGCGCAGGCGCAACTGGCCTATGAGCGTTTCAATGCCATGTTGGCCGAGCACAATCAGCACTGTGGTTGCGGCTATGCGCTGACCTGCAGCACCGGGATTGTCTGTTATGACGGGCGCGGCTGTGCCTCCCTTGCCGAGCTGCTCACCCGCGCAGATGAGCTGATGTATCAGCGCAAACGGGATGGCAAGGGCTGACCGCTATACCTGATTAGCCGCCACTAAAACAACAGAGAGCGCCACGGCGCTCTCTGTTGTTGATGGCTTAGGTCAAGGCCAAGGCCAAGGTCGGGGTCAGAGCCGGAAGTTGCCAACCAGCTTGTCGAGCTCGCCGGAGAGCTGCTGCAGGCTGCGGCTGGCATCAGTCAGCTGGTGCGCAATATCGGCGGTCTCCATGGTGAGCTGGTTGATATCCTCCACGTTGCGGTTAAGTTCTCCCACCACGCTGGATTGCTCTTCGGTGGCGGTGGCCACCTGGATGTTCATGTCGTTGATCTGGGTGATGTGGGCGGTGATCTGGCCAAGGGCAACGTTGGCCTCATCGGCCTGGCTCACTACCTCCAGACTCTGGTTACGCCCCTGCGCCATGGCGCTGACGGCGCGGGCACTCTGCTCTTGCAAGCGGTTGATCATCCCCTGGATCTCGGCGGTCGAGGCGGCGGAGCGGTTGGCCAGATTGCGCACCTCATCTGCCACCACGGCGAAACCGCGACCCTGTTCACCGGCGCGAGCGGCCTCGATAGCGGCGTTCAGTGCCAGCAGGTTGGTCTGCTCCGAAATGCTGCGGATGGTTTCGAGGATGCTGCCGATGGAGTCGGTCTGGCTCGCCAGCGATTCGATAACCCCAGCCACCTGCTCAATCTCGCCGGAGAGGCCGACGATACCGTGGCGTGCCTGCGCCACCACTACTGCACCCGCATCGGCCTGATCGTTGGCCTGTCTGGCTACTTCGGCTGCCAGCGAGGCGTTACCGGCGATCTCGCTCACCGTGGCTCCCATCTGGTGGATGGCGGTGGCCACCTGCACGGTGCGGTCACGCTGGGCAGTACAGTTGTGCTGGGTCAGCTGGGCCTTGTTGGCCACCTCGTTGGCGGTGGCGGCGAGTTGGCGGGAGTTCTCTGCCACCTGCTCGATGGAGCCGTGGATCTTGGCGACGAAGTTGTTGAAGCCGGTGGCGACCTGACTCAGCTCATCACGACCCTCTACTTTGAGACGCTGGGTGAGATCCCCATCACCGCTACCCAGTGCCTTGAACAGGCGGGCCAGCTCGTTGAGCGGACGGCTGACCGAGCCAGCCAGCAGCATCCCCATCAGCCCCATGGCCAGCGCAATCACCAGCGAGATCATCAGGATCTCGTTGCGGGTCTGATCCAGCCCTGCATAGATTTCGGCTTCTGGCACCTGGGCCACCAGATACCAGTCGAGCAGCGGGATATAGCTGCTGGCCAGTACCATGGGCTCACCGTTCACCTCGGCGTTGATGACGGCAAAGGGGCGTTTGGCCAGCAGGCTGCCGGTATCACCGCTGGCAATGTTGCCAAGGGTGTCACGCTCGATACGGTTAGCCTCCGGATGCAGCTTCACCTTGCCGCTGCCATCGACCATAAAGACGATGCCGCTCTCTTCCAGCCGGAAGTTGGCGACCATGGTCACCATGGTGTCGAGGGATTTGGCAAAGCCGGCCAGCCCGCGCCCGTTGAGCTGCTGGAAGTTGACGAACAGCTTCACCTCGCCGTTGCTCTCGCGAAAGATGCTTAAGGTCATCTCCTTTTGGCTCTTGGTGTAGTCATAGAACCAGGCGTCCTGCGTGGGGGTCAGGTTGCGCAGAAAGCCATCCTGGTTGTAGTAGGCGGCACTCTGGCGATCGGCGAAGGAGGCGGTCACCAGCCCATACTGGTTGGCCACATCCTTGAGCTGGTTGATGAGGAGTGGCTCCTGCTCTTTGGGCATGCCCCGATCCACCCAGTCGAGGATAAAGCGGTCGGTGGCCAGTTGGCGAGCGGCCTGGGCGATACCGTGGAGATCCTGTTCGATCTCCTTGCTGATCCGCTGGGTCAGGTTGGGTAGCTCCTGCTCGAACATCCGGGTTTCGATCAGTTGCTGGGCCGACCGTTGGCTGAAGAAAGCCACCAACAGGCAGGAGACAACCACGGCCAGGGTGACCGTCGCCAGGATTTTCTGTTTAAGGGTGAGGGTTGCCAGCATAAAGGTGCTCAAAAGGTTGATGATGGGTCGGATGTATATTAGCGGCCGTACCGTGAGACTCATGAATTCGCTGTGCCATAAATTTTCAGATTGCGTTTGCGATCACAGGATATCGAGGGGGCCGCGAAGATGCTGGGGTGGCCCTGGCCGTTAGCGGTTGCGCTCATTGGCCGGCCCCTTATAGTAGAGGCCATCTTTGGTGACTGACCCTCTGAATAATATGGAAAATATGATGCGCAGCTTAGGTGCGGGATGGACCCGTCTGCTTTTGGTGATGCTGGCGGCCTGTCCGCTGTTTGCTGTGGCGGCACAGGGGGAGCGCCCGAAAATTGCGGTGGTGCTCAGCGGCGGCGGCGCCAAGGGTTCTGCCCATATCGGCATCCTCAAGGTGCTGGAGCAGAAACGGATCCCGGTCGACATCATAGTCGGCACCAGCATGGGATCCTATGTGGCGGGGATGTATGCCATGGGGTTCAGTGCCGAGGAGGTGGAGCGCACCACTTTGGCCATCGACTGGAACAAGGGGTATCAGGACAAGGTGGGCCGCGACGAGCTCTCCCTGCGCAAGAAGCAGCAGAATGAGCAGTACCAGCTGCGCACCGATATCGGGGTGAATGGTGACACTACCCAGCTGCCGGACGGCTTCTTCCAGGGGCAGTCGATGGCCAGCTTGCTGCGGGGGGCGACCTCCAACCTGCCGGTGCAGGCGAGTTTCGATGACCTGCCCATTCCCTACCGCGCCATGGCTACCGATATGGAGACAGTCACCCCCTTCGTGCTGGATCACGGCAGCCTCGCCAAGGCGATGCAGGCCTCCATGTCCATCCCAGGTGCGCTCAAGCCGGTGGAGTGGGAGGGCCATATCCTGGCGGACGGCGGCAGCGTCAACAATATGCCGGTGGATGTCGCCAAGGCGATGGGAGCCGATGTGGTGATTGCGGTAGATATAAGCGCCAAGCTGCGCACCCGGGAATCCCTCAAGTCAGGGTTGGCGATGATCGACCAGCTCACCACCTATATGACTCAGGTGGGTACAGACAAGCAGAAGGCGCTGATGGGGCCCGAAGACGTGCTGATCACCCCCGAGTTTGGCGATATGGGCATTGCCGACTTTGCTCGGATGCCCGAGGGGATCAAGCTGGGCGAGCAGGCAGCGAACAAGGCATCGCTGCAACTCGATAAGCTGTCACTCACCAAGGGGCAATATAACGCCTATCGCAACCAGAAGCTGAGCCGTCGTGCCGAGCGCAGCGGCCAGCCCGCTTATTTCATCGACAAGGTGGAGATCATCAACAAGTCGCGCCTCTCCGACGAGACGGTGCACGCCATGCTCAAAGTCCGGCCCGACAAGATCCAGACCAACGAGAGTCTGGAGGCTGGCATTCGTCGCCTCTATGCCCTTGAATCGTTTGACCGCATTACCTATGAGGTGGAAGAGCGGGATGGTGAAAACGTGTTGGTGGTGGATGCCAACGAGAAGAGCTGGGGGCCGGGTTATCTCAACTTCCAGTTTGGTTTCACCGATGACTTCGAGAACACCTCGAACTACAACGTCGGCATGTCCTATACCCTCACCAACGTCAACGAGTGGGGGGCCGAGTGGCTGACCGAGGCGTCATTGGGCACGGCCAAGCATATCAAGACTGACTTCTATACTCCGCTCGAACCCTCCCAGACCTTCTATGGCGAGGCTAGCCTGGCTTATAACCAGACATTGCGCCGTCTCTACTTCCCCAATCTGGAGCAGGAGGTGGCCTCCCTCAGCTATCTCGATTCCGATTATGCCTTCTTTAGTGCCGACCTGGCGCTAGGTTGGAACCACCAGCCATGGAGCCGCTTGTCGATGGGGCTAGAGGGGCAGACGGGCAGCATCGATGTTAAAAACATCAAGGATCTCGAGGTGGATGCCAATGCATGGGGACCCTATGTCCGCTTCGAGCACGACAATCTGGATAGCCTCTATTTTCCCTATCAGGGGGAGCGATGGGATGTGAAACTGGGCTATTCCCACGTCAATCTGGATAGCGATAAGGTCGAGCACTCACGCAGTGAAGGGTTGAACTATCACTTCTCCATGATCAAACCCTGGTCGTGGGAGAGGCACAGTCTCAACCTGATCCTGGAGGGGGGGGGCTCTGCCAGTGAAGAGGTGGTGCCGCTGCATATTCAGGATCTGGGTGGCTTGTTCCGTCTCTCCGGTTTCCAGCGCTACCAGTTGAGTGGTCGCTACAGCCTGTTTGGCGGTCTGCGTTATATCTACCGGGTGGCGGACAACGACTTCGGGGCTCTCAAGATGCCGCTCTATCTGGGTGGATCTCTGGAGCAGGGCGGGGTCTGGAACAAGGGGGGAGATATCAGTCTGGAGAGTTCGTTTACCGCCGGCTCGGTTTATGTCGGGGTGGAGAGTTTTCTTGGACCTGTGTTCCTTGGTTACGGCATGGCGGAGGGGGGTAATGACGTCTTCTATCTGCAATTGGGTAGTACGTTCGAATAATGCCGAAATGATGCCAATTTGTTAACTCTGATTGATGACGTTCAATTAATTATCAAAAAATACCAGCATGTTTAATTGGTTATGATTTTGTGGTGAATAAGTAAACAGGGTTTGGATTTTAATTAGTCGTTAAAACTTATATAGTGGGGAGCACCCTACGGGGTGTCCCGCAAGGACGATCGCCGCGAGCTTGGGCGAACCCCAAAAAAAGACCAAAGAGGAATTAGTCGTGCTTGAAACATACCGTAAACACGTCGCAGAACGTGCTGCCGAGGGCGTGGTCGCCAAACCTCTGGATGCAGAGCAGGTCGCCGCCCTGGTTGAACTGCTCAAGAACCCGCCCGCTGGCGAAGAAGACTTTCTGAAAGAGCTGTTGTCCTCCCGTATTCCCCCCGGTGTTGATGAAGCGGCCTATGTCAAAGCCGGCTTCCTCACCGCCGTCGCCAAGGGCGAAGCCCACTCTCCCATCCTGACTGCCGCCGAAGCTGTCGAGCTGCTGGGCACCATGCAGGGTGGTTACAACATTCAGCCGCTGATCGACCTGCTGGATCACGCCACCCTGGCGCCGCTGGCCGCCAAGGGGCTCTCCCACACCCTGCTGATGTTCGACTCTTTCCACGACGTGGAAGAGAAGGCCAAGGCGGGCAATGCCCACGCCAAACAGGTGATGCAATCCTGGGCTGATGCCGAGTGGTTCCTCTCCCGCCCGGAGTTGGCCGAGAAGATCACCGTCACCGTGTTCAAGGTGACTGGCGAAACCAACACCGACGACCTCTCGCCGGCACCGGACGCCTGGTCCCGCCCGGACATTCCGCTGCACGCGTTGGCGATGCTGAAAAACGCCCGTCCCGGCATTACTCCGGACAAGGATGGCGCCGTCGGCCCCATCAAGACCATCGATGCCCTGAAAGAGAAAGGCTTCCCGCTGGCTTATGTGGGTGACGTGGTCGGTACCGGTTCTTCCCGTAAATCCGCCACCAACTCGGTGCTCTGGTTCATGGGTGACGACATTCCGTTCGTGCCGAACAAGCGCGCTGGCGGTGTCTGTCTGGGTGGCAAGATTGCCCCGATCTTCTTCAACACCATGGAAGATGCCGGCGCACTGCCTATCGAAGTGGACGTCTCCAAGCTGGAAATGGGCGATGTGATCGACATCTACCCCTATGCCGGCAAGATCTGCAAACACGGCACCGAACAGGTGCTGGCGCAGTTTGAACTGAAAACCGACGTGCTGATCGACGAAGTGCGCGCCGGTGGCCGTATTCCGCTGATCATCGGTCGCGGCCTCACTGACAAGGCCCGCGAAGCGCTGGGTCTGCCGTTCTCCACCGTATTCCGTCGCCCGCAGCCGGTGGCCGATACCGGTAAAGGCTTCACCCTGGCCCAGAAGATGGTGGGCAAGGCGTGCGGCGTGAAGGGCATTCGCCCGGGCACTTACTGCGAGCCCAAGATGACCACGGTCGGCTCCCAGGACACCACGGGCCCGATGACCCGCGACGAGCTGAAAGACCTGGCCTGCCTCGGCTTCTCCGCCGATCTGACCATGCAGTCCTTCTGCCACACCGCAGCTTATCCCAAGCCCATCGACGTACAGACCCACCACACCCTGCCGGACTTCATCATGAACCGCGGCGGTGTGAGCTTGCGTCCGGGGGATGGCGTCATCCACTCCTGGCTGAACCGCATGCTGCTGCCGGATACCGTGGGTACCGGTGGTGACTCCCACACCCGTTTCCCCATCGGTATCTCCTTCCCGGCGGGCTCCGGTCTGGTGGCCTTCGCCGCCGCCACCGGCGTGATGCCGCTGGATATGCCGGAGTCCGTGCTGGTGCGCTTCAAGGGCGAATTGCAACCGGGCATCACCCTGCGTGATCTGGTTCATGCTATTCCCTACGCCGCCATCCAGAAAGGGCTGCTGACCGTCGAGAAAGCGGGCAAGAAGAACATCTTCTCCGGCCGCATCCTCGAGATCGAAGGTCTGCCGACCTTGAAGGTGGAGCAAGCCTTCGAGCTGGCAGATGCCAGCGCCGAGCGCTCCGCTGCCGGTTGCACCATCAAGCTGGATAAAGAGCCGATCATCGAGTATCTGAAGTCCAACATCGTGATGCTGAAATGGATGCTCTCCGAAGGCTACGGCGACGTGCGCACCATCACCCGTCGCATCAAGGGGATGGAAGAGTGGCTGGCCAACCCGACCCTGATGGAAGCGGACAAGGATGCCGAGTACGCCGAAATCATCGAGATCGATCTGGCCACCATCAAGGAGCCAATCCTCTGTGCGCCGAACGATCCTGACGATGCCCGTCTGCTGAGCGATGTGGCTGGCGACAAGATCGACGAGGTGTTCATCGGTTCCTGCATGACTAACATCGGCCACTTCCGCGCTGCCGGCAAACTGCTTGATAAGTACCAGGGCGAGCTGCCGACCCGCATGTGGATCGCACCGCCCACCAAGATGGACAAGGATCAGCTGACCGAAGAGGGCTACTACGGCATCTTTGGTCGCGTCGGTGCCCGCATCGAGATCCCGGGCTGCTCCCTCTGTATGGGCAACCAGGCGCGGGTAGCGGAAGGGGCCTCGGTGGTCTCTACCTCCACCCGTAACTTCCCGAACCGTCTGGGTAAAGGTGCCAACGTCTATCTGGCCTCTGCGGAGCTGGCTGCGGTTGCCGCCATCCTCGGCAAGATTCCGACCGTGGCCGAGTATCTGCAATACGCCAAGACACTCGATGCCACCGCGGCAGACACCTATCGCTACCTCAACTTCAACGAGATCGCCTCCTACACCAAGAAGGCCGATGGGGTGATCCTGCAGCAAGCCATCTAACTGAGTCCTTGCGCGATTTGCGCGATAAGAAGCCAATAATGCCGCGTATTTTCGCGGCATTATTTATTTGTGTGTTATTTGTCCTCTTTCTTGAAGAGAGTTTGCTCGATCCTTGCTGAAGAGATCCAACCACCTGTCTGGTGGTTCGTTTTATAAACCCTTTGCGTTATGTTGTTCGGTTATGAGTGGTAATGATGTCCATCGTTACCGAGGGCGGGTGGCTTTCTGTTCACCGGGGCTAGCGTTGGCTTGGTCTGACGAATTGCGGCGTGGTTCTTTATGTTTCTGTGCAGGACTGATCTCTCCCGAACCGGGTTACGCTTTGGCGCTGCCTTGCTGGTCTTTACCCTGCCGCTGCTGGTGGGAGCTTGGCTCATCCACAGCAATTATGTGCAGGAGCTGAAAGCGGAATCCAGCGCCTCGGCCCACAAGGCCAGAGCCTTGATGGAGTCAATGCTGGATCATGCGGAGCAGGCCAATCGCTCCGTGCTGCCTCTGGTGAATGCTCCCTGTCGCGACAACCTGCTGGTGCTGCGCAAGAAGATCGCTATCGAACCTTTCCTGCGTTCGGTCAATCTGGTTCGCAATGGCATCATCTATTGCACCTCGCTGTTTGGTGAGGCTAATGATGCCGATGACGGTTCCACTTACACTGGCCGCAAGCTGCTGCTGATGAGTGGCAACCGGGTGCGGCAAAATCACCCGCTGCTGGTGGTGCGCACCGAGCAGGGCAAGGATGCCGCCTTGAGTGCCATCGACAGTAGCCAGCTCAGCTTCATGCTCGCCATGAGCGGAAAATCCAGTGCGCTCTATCTGCAGGTGGGGTCGGCCTGGCTCAATGAGTCTGGCCGCTATCTGAGCGAAGCCCCTTCCCTTGAACGCCGGCTCAGCTTTTCTCTCACCTCATCCCATTATCCTTTCACCATCCATGCCGGTTATGCCATGCCGGTCCACTGGCAGTCACTGCGGGCCGCACGGCATGTGGCGCTGTCGTGGTTGGCGGTTTCCTCGCTTTTGCTGGCCTGGCTGGTGTGGTGGGTACTGGGGCGTCCCGGCTCGCCAACAGATGAATTGCGACGTGCCCTGCGGGCCAGGGAGTTTGTTCCCTATCTGCAGCCGCTGATTGCCAGCCACGACGGCAAGATGATGGGCGCCGAGGTGCTGATGCGCTGGGAGCATGCCAATGAAGGGGTGATCCGGCCCGATCTCTTTATCCCGCAAGCGGAGGCGTCGGGGCTGATCGTTCCCATGACCACCCATATCATGAAGCAGGTGGCAGCAAGGCTGAACCGCTCTCAGGCGCAGTTGCCCGATGGGTTTCATATCAGCTTCAACATCAGCGCCGCTCATTGCCACGATTTTGCCCTGCTGGCCGAGTGTCGCGCCTTTCTCGGTCACTTTGTCCCCGGCAAGGTGGTACTGGTGCTGGAGCTGACCGAGCGGGAGCTGTTGATGTCCGATCCCCGGACCCTCTCCCTGTTCCGCCAGCTGGATGAGATGGGGGTCAAACTCGCCATCGACGATTTTGGCACCGGCCACTCCAGCCTGGCTTACCTGCAGCAGTTTCATGTGGATTACCTCAAGATCGACAAATCCTTTATCGCCCGCATCGGTACCGAGTCGCTCTCGGAACATATCGTGGATAACGTGATCGATCTGGCGACCCGGCTCGGTCTGGCGCTGGTGGCGGAAGGGGTGGAGAGCGAGCGCCAGGCTGACTACCTCAGGGCCAAAGGGGTCGACTATCTGCAGGGATACCTGTTTGCCCGCCCCATGCCGCTGCGCCAGTTCTGCGAGGAGCTGCTGCCGGAAGAGGCACAAACCCGCCAGCCAGCTGGGGTGCGAGGCATCCCGAACGCCACCTGATCTATTGGTGACAGACGGGTGGTCAAGCTCCCCTCAGGAAGGGTAGGGGAGTGCTCTCTCCCTATCCCCCCTCGAGTGCAGGGGCTTGTTTTTCATGCCTTGTGGCTCGCTTTTCGGTAGAATCGGCGCTCATTTTCACGTCAGTAAAAGATGAGGCGCGGTATGACGGTTCAGTTCCAGGCATTTCACAGCATCAAGGCGATCGGTAATCGGGAGGTGCTGTTCAACTGGTCGAGAACCAATCCCCTGGGGGCGCTGGATCAGGTGTGGCGCCCGAAAAGCCGCGACGAGCTGCAAGCGCTGTTGCGGGAACACCCCGAGCGCAAGCTGCGCCTTATCGGCTCCGGCCTCTCTTTTGAACCCATTCACAGCGTCTATGCCGAGGGCAGTCAGGCGCTGCTGGTGGAGTTGCACCACCTGCGCGGTCAGCTGGCGCAGACCGAAGATACCGTCACCTATCAGGCGGGGACGCCCCTCGATACCGTCTATGCCGAGCTGATCGCCATGGAGCGGATGCTGCCCGCATCCCCCGGTGTAATCGGCATCCAGACCCTGGGCGGCGCCCTCAGCACCGGCACCCACGGCCAGGGGCTGCACCAGTCTGCCCTGTGCGATGCAGTGGAGGCGATGACGGTGATGCTGGCCAATGGCGACATCATCCGGGTGGATCGCACCGACTCGCGTTTCGGCGCCTTCGTGATGGGGATGGGGATGCTCGGCATCCTGCTCGACGTGCGCCTGCGCACCGTGCCCAACCGCATCATGCGCTGCACCAAGTTCACCACCGATTACCCCTTCCTGTTGGAGCACAATGAGCGGCTCAACCGTGAGCACGGCTTTGTGAAGAGCTGGTGGTTTGCCTGGACCGGCGAGAGCCACATCTGGCTGGTGGATCCCGCCTCTGATGAGGAGGTGGCCCGCTACCGCGCTGGCGGCAGCGAGCCTTTGCTGCTGGATGGCGATATCGATGCCCGCATGAACGCTGCTCTTAATGCCACTATCGACGCCACCCTGCAGAAGATGGCGAAAGACACCAAGGATGAAGCGCTGGCGGGTGAGCACTTCGAGACGGTGCGCCGCTTCAAGGATGCCTCCGATCTGGTGGGCAACGTCTACCAGATCCTCTGCAAGGGGATCCCGGCACCCCAGATCAACTGCGAGGTGGCGGTGCCGCTCAATCGGATGAACGAGGCACTGGAGACCCTGCAGGCCTGGCAGCAGGCCAACCCGGGCGTGCTGCACTACCCCTTTATCCTGCGCTGCACCGGCCCCTCCGAGGCCTGGCTCAGTGCCGCGTATGGCCAGTCGGTCTGCTGGATCGGTTTTCTGGTCTATCTGGCGGCGGACGGCACCTTCGTCAACGGCTCCATGGAGCAGATGCGCGAGCTGCAACAACTGCTGGCGCCCCTTGGCGGCATTCCCCACTTCGGCAAGCATCTGGCGATGGATCTCTACGACTTCCCGGCCCTGCTGCCACGCTGGAACGACTTCGTGGCGTTAAAAGCCGAGCTCGACCCCCACGGCCGTTTTGAAAACCGCTGGCTCAGCGACCTGTTTGCCAACCGGTAAGGATCTGACATGACTGATATGCAAGACACTCGAATTCCCGTGACCCTGCTGACTGGCTTTCTCGGCAGCGGCAAGACAACGCTGCTCAACCACTGGGTCAAGCAGCCGGAGCTTGGCGAGTGCGCGGTGCTTATCAACGAGTTCGGCTCGGTGGGGCTGGATCACCATCTGGTGCAACAGGTGGATGAGCAGGTGATGCTGCTCGACTCCGGCTGCATCTGCTGCTCGGTGCAGGGCTCCTTGGTGGAGGCGCTGCTGGGGCTCTTTATGAAGGCCATCCAGCGCAAGATCAAACCGTTCAAGCGGCTGATTATCGAGACCACAGGTCTGGCAGATCCGGCCCCCGTGCTCTTTACCCTGCGCGAAGAGGGCTTTATCGCCCAGCGCTACCGCTTCGATGGCACCGTCACAGTGGTGGATGCCGGCCATATCGAGCAGCAGCTGGCTGCCCAGTATGAGGCGGTGAAACAGGTGGCGCTGGCGGATCTGCTGGTGGTGAGCAAGGGGGATCTGGTGGATGGCGAACAACTGGCGCGGGTCGAAGCCCAGCTGGCGGCACTCAACCCGGCGGCACCGATCCAGCAGGTGACCAATGGCGAACTGTCGCCAGCGGTGCTGGAGAAGCTCGGCGCCTACAACGAAGAGGCGGGGCGCGATGTGCGCCAGCTGCTGGCCTGGCTGCGCACCGAATCCCCCAAGCAGGGGCTGGCGTCACCGATGCAACCGAAGATGAAGCCGTTCGCCGCCAAGGTGGGCACAGCTGCGCCCACCCACTTCGAGCACGGCAACATCGAAAGTTTCTCTTTGCGTATCGGCGAGCCGCTCAAGCCCTCCCGCCTGCTGGCCGCCATCGATGCGGTGCAGGCCCAATATGGCGATGCCCTGCTGCGCCTCAAGGGGATCTTGCAGCTGGAAGGAGAGAGCCAGCCGGTGGTGATCCACGGCGTCCACGGCCAGCTCTATCCGCTGCAGGCGCTGGGTGACTGGCCGGAGGGCAAGGCCCAGTCCCGACTGGTGTTTATCGTGAAAAGTCAGGACAAGGCCGGTATCGAGCAGCTCTTTATGGCGACCCTCAAGGCCCCCGAGCCCACTCTGGAAGAGCGGCTCAAAGCCATGCTGGGTCAGCCCGACAACTGATCTTGCACGTTGCTCTCCTGCACCGGGTCAGGACGGCGACGGTTGAACAGCACAAACGCCACCGGCACAAAGTAGAACGAGAGCAGGGTCGCCAGCGCTGTGCCACCGGCGATGGCGATGGCAAAGGGGGGCCAGAAGCCGCCGCCCCCCAGCAATAGCGGGATGAAGCCGCCCACCGTGGTGATGGTGGTCGAGACGATGTGGCGGCTACAACCGGCCACCAGATCGCGGATCTGCGACAGATTGCCCTGTTGTGCCAGCGGGTCAGCCTTCAGCTCGGCCAGAATGACGATGGCTGCGTTGATGGCCAGCCCCATCAGTCCCAGCAGGGCGATGATCACCGTGAACCCGAAGGGATACCCCAGTAGCCAGACCCACAGCAGCCCGAGTCCCGCCGACTGGATTGCCACCAGGGTGACGATGCCTGCCAGCCGGAACGAGTTGAAGCTGAGCACCAGCACGGCCACCAGCAGCACGGCGATCAGGCTGACATGAGCCATCAGATTGCCCACCGATTCATCCCGCTTGGCGGCTTCCCCGCCAAACTCCAGTCGATAGCCCGGCGGCAACGCCAGCGCCTTGGCGGCCAGCCTCTCTTTAACCTGCTCCAGCACGGTTTGCGGCAGCACACCGACCGCCAGATAGGCCTCCAGCACATTGACCCGCTCACCATCCCGACGGCTGATCTCCCCCCAACTTGGCAGCAGCTCGGGAGTGGCCAGTGCCCGCAAGGTGAGATTGGCAGCCCCTTGCTGGCCGGTGCCGGTGAGCGATAGCGGCACATTGAGCAGCGCATCCGGATCCTGACGCAAGGGCTCGGCCAGTCGCACCCGAACCGGGATTGACTCGGTGCCTTCCAGCACAGTGCCGCCCAACCTGCCATCCAGTGCGCCCGCCAGCCGGGAGGCAACATCGGTCAGGCTCATGCCTGCCAGTCGGGCGGCCTCCTCATCGACCTGCAACCAGAGTTTGGGAGCCCCGGCCTGCAAGGTGGCGCGGGTCTGCACCACGGCCGGGGTATTGGCGAGCAGACTGCGAAGCTCCTCTCCCAGACGGTGCAGCTGTTCAAGGTCGGGGCCAAACAGCCGCAGCTCGACCGGGGCATTGAACGGTGGCCCCTGTTCCAGCTTGCGCACCAGGATCTGCGCTTCGGGAAATCTTGCATCGAGCCGCTGCTGCAGTTGTGGAATGAGCCGCTCGGCGGCATCGGCATCCTGCAGGGTGATCATCCCCTGGGCGTAATCGGCCCGCCCCTGCTGTCTGGGCACCAGGTTGTAGTAGAAGCTGGGGGCGTTGTCACCCACCACCCAATCCTGACGAATCAGTTCGGGCAGGCTGGCCAGCTCGCGGGCGATCCCCTGAGCCAGCTCACGGGTGCGCGTCAGGCTCGCCTGTGGGGAGAGGCTGGCCTCGATCTGGATCATGTCCCGGTCGGCAGGGGGAAAGAACTGCTCGGTGAGGCGGCCCGCCGCCCAGAAACCGAGCAGGGGCAGCAGAGTGACCAGCAGCAGAGTGCGCCAGGGGTGAGCCAGCGCCATGGCGATGCTCTGCTGGAAACGGGCGCTCACCCGGGGCAGGTGCAGGCCATCCTGATACCAACGTCCTCCCTGATCGTTGCCAATCCAGCGAGCCGTCACTGCCGCGACCAACGTATGAGCGATAAGGTAGGATCCCAGCAGCGAGCAGATCACAGCCCAGGCGATGCCGCCGACAAACTCGCCCGCCGGGCCCGGCATCAGAATAATGGGCATAAAAGCGAGCATGGTGGTGAGGGTGGAACCCAGCAGTGGCAGCCAGAGGTGGCCGATGGCTTCCAGCGCGGCTTCGCTGATGGTCATGCCGTGGCGGCGCTGATACTGCACCCGATCCGCCATCACGATGGCGTTGTCCACCATGATCCCGAGCGCCACTACCAGTCCGGTGACCGACATCTGGTGGATGGGCAGGTTGATCAGATTCATGCAGGCGAAGGAGAACGCCACGGTAAGCGGCAGCGACAGGGCCACGATCATGGCGGCCTTGACCCCCAGCATCACCAGCAGCACGGCCACAATGATGAGGAAGCCCTGCATGATGTTGATTAGCAGGGTGTCGAGTCGCTGGTCGGTATAACGCTGCTGATCGAAGCTGGTGACGAGGCCGATATTATCCGGCAGCTCCTGTTGCAGCTGGGCCAGCATGGTATCGACCCGTGCCGACCAGAGGTCGATGCGGTGATCCTGTGCCATGCGCAGACCCACCACCACGGCCCGTTCACCATTGGCAAAGGCCAGCTGGCTCTCCGGCTGGTGCAGGGTACGCCGTACCTCGGCCAGATCGCCAAGGCGCAGGGTCTGGCCCTGCTCGCCGGTACGCAGCGGGATCTGGCGGATCCGCTCCAGGGTATCGAGGGCGCCGCGGATCTCCACCTGAAAGCGATTGTGGCTGCCCTGCAACTCCCCGGCGGCCACTTTGGCATCGGCACCACTCAGCGCCTGGGCAAGCTGTTCGCCACTCATGCCGCTGGCACTGAGGGCGAGGGGATCGAATCGCACCTCGATCTCCTCCTGCGGTGCCCCGACCCGCTCGACGTATTCGGTGCCCGGCAGCTGGCGAGCCCGGCGTTCCAGCTCGGCGCTGTAGCGGGCGAGGCGATCCAGCTGCGGCTGGCCCGGCCCGCGCCAGACCACATTGACCAGCCGGGTGAAGGGGTAGCCCTTCTCGTCATCCAGCTTGGGGGCACTGGCGCCGGCTGGCAGTCCGGCGGCCAGATCTGCCAGCCGATCACGGACTCTGGACCAGACCGGCTCGACATCGCTGACCTCATCCTTGAGCTCCAGATTGATGATGGAGAGACCGGGGCGAGAGCTCGACTCGATCAGCTTGATCTCGCTCTGGGCCCGCAGCCGGTTCTCGATGGGCTCGCTCACCAGCGCCTCCACCCGCTCGGCGCTGGCCCCGGGGAAGTGGGTAACCACGCTGGCAAAACGGCTGGTGAGCTGGGGATCTTCGGTTCTGGGCAGGGTCTGCAATGCCGCAAGGGCGGCGGTCAGCAGCAGTGCGACCGTCAACAGCAGCAGGCGACCATTCTCGATAAAGGGGCGGATCATGACTGTGGCTCCGGATGCACAGCCTGATGCTCCACGCTGGTTGTTACTGTGACCTGTTGGCCCGGCACCAGCTTATGCAGACCATCGCTCACCAGCTGTTCTTGTCCGTTCAGGGCCCCACTGATCCAGGCTCGCTCGCCATCTTGCTGCAGCAGGGTGACATCACGACTGACCAGCCGGGGAGGCGTTTCGTCGTTGAGCAGATAGAGGGTCCAGCTGCCGCGCAATCCCTGGGTCAGCGCGGTGAGCGGCACCTCGTAGGCGCGGGTAGGCTCGCGGGTCTGATGCAGCAGGGTGATCAGTTGCCCCTCTGCCAATTGTTCGCCGCCCCGGGTCAGCTGGAAGCGGGCGGTGCGGGTGTGGGTCTGCCCGTCCACTTGCACCCCCAGATTAAGCAAGCGCCCCTCCAGTGATTGCGTACCGCTTTGCAGGGGGTAGCGTTGGCCGACGATCAGGGTCTCGGTCTGTTGTACCGGCACGCCGATATCGGCCTCCCACTGACCGCTGCGAGTCAGGGAGAAGAGAGGCTGGCCTGCGGCCACCACGGCCCCCAATGCCTGCTCGCGGCTGACCACGATTCCGTTGAAGGGCGCGCGCAGCTGTGACTTCTCCTGTTTGACCCGGTTCGCTTCGCGGGCGGCGGCCAGCTGGTTGGCGCTTGCCTCCAGCATGCGGACTTTGCTCTGCTGTTCATCCAGCGCCTGACGGGAGCTGAACTGCTGCTGGCGCAAGGCCGTGAGCCGTTCAAGTGTCTGCCGGGCAAGGGCCAGCTCGGCCTCGTTCTGGGCGGCCCGGGCGGCCAGCTCTTTGGCTTCCACTGCCAGCAGGCTGGTGTCCAGGGTGGCCAGCAGTTCGCCGGCCGCGACCGGTTCTCCGCGCCCCTTGTGCAGGGTGGCGATCCGTCCGGCCAGCTCGAATCCTATCTGGCTGTGTTCTGGGGCGATCACCCGGCCATTGAAACGGTGCAGCACCGGGTAGTGATCGCTGACTTGCAGCGGCTGGGCGATCACCCGGGTCAGGGCGGGTGTTTCTTCTGACTCTGTGACCGGGCTGCAACCACTCAGTAACAGGGCCAGCAGGAGCAGACAAAGTGTCATGACATCATCCTTTGGTTGACATAACATCAAATCACACCGGTGAGTCTAGTTTTGTGGAACTAGACTGTCCAGTTTGATTTTGGAGGAAGAATGAACATCTCACCCCGTAGTCTGCAGAAGCGGGCAGCGATCCTCGATGCCGCCGGGCGGCTCTTCTGTCAGCACGGTCTGCATCTGGTCAGCATGGATATGGTGGCCAGTGAGGCGGGCGTCTCCAAGCAGACGGTCTACAGCCATTTTGCCAACAAGGAGTCCCTCTTTGCCGAGGCGGTGGGTAGCAAGTGCGTCAGCAGCGAGCTGATGCCGGAGGTGTTGCTGCGTGGCAACAATGTGCGGGAGAGTCTGATTGCCTTTGGTCGCAGCTTTCGCAAGTTGATCCTGAGCGATGACGCCATCAATATCTTTCGCACCTGCATCAGCTGCAACGACAGCCAGCTGGCCACCCTCTTCTTCGAAGCCGGTCCGCTCTATGTGACCAAGATGCTGGCCAACTGGCTGGAGCAGCAGAAGCAGCAAGGTCTGTTGTGCCATCAAGAGAGTGAACAGGCCGCCTTGCAACTGCTGCTGATGTGGCAGGGCAAGGAGCGGATGCTCCGTGAGCTGGGTCTGCCGTTGACCCAGAGCGTTGCCGAGCAGGATGCCTGGGTCCTGAGCTGTGTCGATCTCTTCCTGGCCGCCGCCGCTCCTTCGCAAAAATAATGGAGGTGGAATGAGCTGCACAGTGACAGATGCCCAGCGCAAGTGGCTGCCCCTGCTGGCGGCGGTCGGTTTCTTTATGCAGGCGCTGGATGGCACCATCCTCAATACAGCCCTGCCCAGCATGGCCGAAAACTTGGGAGAGAGCCCGCTGCAGATGCAGTCGGTGATCATCGCCTACATGCTGACGGTGGCGCTGCTGATCCCGGCTTCCGGCTGGCTGGCAGACAGGTTCGGCACCCGTCGCATCTATCTGGTCGCAATTATGCTTTTTACTTTTGGCTCGCTCGCCTGCGCCGCCTCTTATTCCCTCCCCATGCTGGTGGCCGCTCGGGTGCTTCAGGGGATTGGCGGCGCCCTGCTGATGCCGGTGGGGCGATTGGCGGTGCTGCGGGTCTATGACAAGCACGAGCTGCTGCGGGTGATGTCGTTTGTCACCATCCCTGGGCTGCTCGGCCCGCTGATGGGGCCGGCGCTCGGTGGCTGGCTGGTGGAAGTGGCGAGCTGGCACTGGGTATTTCTCATCAACCTGCCGGTGGGGCTGCTCGGCTTTATTGCCAGCTGGCACTTTATGCCGGAGCTGCGACAGCAGACCGCCCGGTTCGACTGGCAGGGGTTTGTGATGTTCAGCGTCGGTATGGTGCTGGTGTCGGTCGGCTTGCAGGGGCTGGGGGAGCACAGCATCTCCACCGGTTGGGCGCTGTTTGCACTGATCTTCGGCTTGGCGGCGATGGCGAGCTACTGGCTCTATGCCGCCAATGCGCAGCAGCCGCTCTTTAGCCTGAAGCTGTTCAAGACCGCCACCTTCGCCATCGGCATCTGGGGCAACCTGTTTGCCCGCCTCGGCAGCGGCGCCATGCCCTTCCTCACTCCGCTGTTTCTGCAGTTGGGGCTCGGTTTCTCCCCGAGCAAGGCGGGGATGACCATGATCCCTACCGTGATTGGCGCCATGCTGACCAAGACGCTGGTGAACAAGCTTATTCCGAAGGTGGGCTATCGCCGCATTCTGATCGGCAACACCCTGCTGCTGGGGGCGATGATCGCCAGCTTCTACTTTATCGACAACCAGCTCCCCTACGGAGTCTTGCTGGGCTGGCTGGCGATCTTCGGCGCCATCAACTCGCTGCAGTTCTCCGCCATGAACACGCTCACGCTGCAAGATCTCAGCCCGACCCTGGCCAGCAGTGGCAACGGTCTGCTCTCGGTGGTGATGCAGCTCTCCATGAGTTTGGGGGTGGCGATTGCCGCCAGCTTGCTCGGGCTCTTCTCGGCGGGCACCTCAGCAGCCAACGGCCAGTGGCTGGCCGGGTTCCATCTGACCTATCTCTGTGTCGGGCTGCTCTCCATGCTGGCGGCGCTGATCTTCGCCCAGCTGGCGCGCGATGGGGCTACGCCGTCGGCGAGGGCAGATAGCTGACCTGGCAGGGAAGCTGCGCCAGCACCTCGGCCAGATGTTCGGTCGCCAGCAGAAAGGTCTGCTCCGGGTGGCCCGGAGTCCAGGTGAAGGCGGTGTGGTTGAGCAGTTGCGGATCCACCAGTAGCGGAATATCGGCGCGGGGCAGGAAGGGGCAGACAGCCCCCGGCAGGCAGCCGATCGCCGCCTGCATCTCCTCGGCGGTGCAGATGGAGGGCTTGGCACCGAGCGCGGCCTTGACCGCCTTGTTGTCGAGCCGCCCGTCCCTGTGGGTCAGCAGCAGGGCGAAGCGGCCATCCTTGAACTTGAGAAACAGGGTCTTGCTGAACTCCGCCTGCCAGCCGAGGCGGGCCTTGACCCTCTCGTCGGTGGCGTAATCGAGGATGGGCTCGTGCTCATAGCGCTGGTGGGGCAGTTCGGCCAGCAGTTGGCAGTTGAAATGGTGAATGGTATCGAGTGGCATGGGGTTCTCCTGTAGTGGGCGCTATCCTGCCACCCTCGCAGGGTCAGGCCCAATGACACTTTCTTATCCGTGATAAGCAACTCTGTCCGTGAAAACAACAAGGGCGCCGTGAGGCGCCCTTTGCGGATCAGTGATGCTGCAATTCGCACGCTTCCCAGTGAAAGGGAATGGGGCACAGCTGCTGGGAAGCCTTGTCATAGGCTTGCCACAGCTCGCCCATGGAGCGGCCATCGACGGGGTGGCGCAGATTGGGGGCCAGTTCGGCCAGCGGCCAGAGCACGAAGGCATTGGTGAGCACTTCACCGCGCGGCAGCACCAGCGGGGTGTCGCAGACCAGATCGCCATAGAGCAGCAGATCGAGATCCAGGGTACGCGGGGCGAACTTCTTGGCATCCGGCTCGCGGCCGTGGGCGAACTCCATGGCCCGTAGTCGCTGGCAGACGGTGGTCAGCGGCAGATCGGTTTCGGCAGCCGCCACCAGGTTGTAGAAGGGGCGGCCGTTGAAGCCGACCGCTGCACTCTCGAATACCCGGGAGACCCGCAGCTCGCCAAATTCGGCGTGCAGGGCATCGAGCCCGGCGCGGATATGGTGCTCCCGCTCGATGTTGGAGCCGAGGCTGATATAGATGCGGGTCATCAGTTGCTGCTCGCGGCCGGGGTGCGATGGCGCAGGATCTCGACACCGACCCCGGCGGCATTGGGCACGGCGCCCGGCTTGGTGAGGGTCACCTTGACCCACTGTACCCGCTCGTCGGCGAGCACCAGCATGGCGACCTGCTCGGCCATGGTCTCGACCAGCTCGACCACCTTGCCGGTGACATGCTCGCAAATCTTGTTGGAGAGGTCGGCATAATCCAGTGCCAGATTGATGTCGTCGGTTGCTGCCGCGGGGCGGTTGTCGAACCCCATCTCGAGGTCAAAACGGAGCTTTTGGCGAATGCCCTTCTCCCACTCATATACACCTATGGTGGTCAAAACTTCGAGTCCGCGAATAAACACCTTGTCCATGACTGTACTTCTTCTTTACTCTGGATGGGCTGTGATGACAGCGCAGGGATGCTGGCCGGGCAACAGGCTTGCCGAGGCGCTCTGGGTGGGCATGGGCCCATGCCAGCGTTGTGGCCCGCATCATACCCCATTCATATCGTGGTAAAAACGACCAAGATGACGGCCCTGACGATTTTGATGATTATTCTGGCCTACCTGGGTGGTTCACTATCCAGTGCTGTGCTGGTCTCCCGCTGCACCGGTCTGCCCGACCCGCGGGATCATGGCTCCCACAATCCGGGGGCAACCAATGTGCTGCGACTCGGTGGCCGGATGGCAGCGCTGGTGGTACTGCTGCTCGATGTGCTCAAGGGCACTGTGCCCGTCTATCTTGCCTGGTATCTGCAGATCAAACCCGTCTATCTCGGTTTTATCGGGGTCGCCGCCTGCCTCGGTCATATGTACCCCATCTTCTTTCATTTTCGTGGTGGCAAGGGGGTCGCCACGGCACTGGGGACCATGATGCCCATCGGTTTCACCATGGGGGGCGCCGTGATTGGCACCTGGCTGCTGGTGCTGCTGGTGAGCGGCTACTCCTCGCTGGCCTCCATCATTACCGTTTTGTTGACGCCGCTCTTTACCTACCTGCTCAAACCCGAATACACCCTGCCTGTCTCCCTGCTCTCCTGCCTCATTCTGATCCGCCATCACGAGAACATCTCCCGCCTGCTCAAGGGGGAGGAACCCAGAGTTTGGGGGCGAAAACGCACTGCCTGTGCCGAGGAAGTAGCAGAAATGGACGATGTTGCGCAAAAAAGAGACGAACGAGACAAAAAGTGAAATTTCCCGTTGACCATCTGCCTTAAAATCCGTTTAATAGCGCCCACGCCCAGATAGCTCAGTCGGTAGAGCAGGGGATTGAAAATCCCCGTGTCGGCGGTTCGATTCCGTCTCTGGGCACCAATTTTGGTGCCATGAAATAAAAATTTGTTCATGCACAATGGTTTAAAGTGTGCCGGCTTAGCTCAGTAGGTAGAGCAACTGACTTGTAATCAGTAGGTCACCAGTTCGATTCCGGTAGCCGGCACCATTTGCCCAGATAGCTCAGTCGGTAGAGCAGGGGATTGAAAATCCCCGTGTCGGCGGTTCGATTCCGTCTCTGGGCACCAATTAAGGTTGATAAGATAGCGATATCTGGTCTCCGAAGTACAATTCCTCCTTAGTTCAGTCGGTAGAACGGCGGACTGTTAATCCGTATGTCACTGGTTCAAGTCCAGTAGGAGGAGCCAATTCAAAAAGCCCTTGTCGCAAGACAAGGGCTTTTTTCTATTGGGCCAAGCCCGTTTAGAACCATAAAAACAACCACACACGTACAGATGAACCGCAGGATAGATATGGAAAATCATGTAGTTATAGAGTCAAAGGGGCGACTTGCCGCCATTCGGGATTGGCTGGAGCCCGTGCTGGTGCTGCTTATTCTTGGCTGCCTGTTCGGTTACCTCGGCAGCCAGATGGGCCTCTCGGCCATGGTCAACACCCTGTTCAATACCGCCCACCAGCTGCTGCTCAATACCGTGCTCTTTATCATGGGGATCACAGTGCTCTCCGGTGCTCTGAGCAAGTTGCTGAGCGAGTTCGGGGTGATCCGCCTGCTGGAGGTGCTGCTGGCCCCCCTGATGAAGCCGGTATTTCGCCTGCCCGGTCGCAGTGCGCTGGCGGCCCTGATGACCTTCTTCTCCGACAACCCGGCGGTGATCAGCCTCGCCAAGGACAGCCGCTTTCGCAAAGGCTTCACCCCCTGGCAACTGGTGTCGCTCACCAACTTCGGCACCGCCTTTGGCATGGGGCTGATCGTGGTCACCTTTATGGCCACTCTGCAACTGCCGAGCGGTGAATCTACTGCCAGCGCGGCGCTGATCGGGCTGCTCGGCGCGCTGGTGGGCTCGGTGGTCTCTACCCGACTGATGCAGCGAATGATCCGCCCTCTGGTAGGGGAAGAGCAGGTGGATGAAATGGCATCATCCGCTGGCCCCAAGGTCGGGATGACCAAAGAAGCGGCCCCTGGCTGGCTGCGGATCCTCAACTCTCTGCTCGATGGCGGCAAATCCGGCGTGGAGCTGGGGATGGCGGTGATCCCCGGGGTGCTGATCATCAGTACCTTCGTGATGCTGCTGACCTTTGGCCCGGGAGAGAAAGGCTATACCGGCGAAGCGTTTCAGGGGGTAGCCCTGCTGCCGGTGCTGGCTGCCAAGGCTGGCTGGCTGTTTGACCTGCTGTTTGGCTTCCAGCAGCCGGAGCTGGTTGCCTTCCCCGCCACCTCCCTCGGTGCGGTCGGTGCCGCCATGTCGCTGGTGCCCCCCTTTATTGCCAAGGGGTGGATCACCGGTAACGAGGTGGCTGTGTTTACCGCCATGGGGATGTGCTGGAGCGGCTTTTTGAGCACTCATACCGCCATGCTCGATGCTCTCGGCTATCGCCACCTCACCTCCCGCGCCATCGTTGCCCACACTATCGGCGGCCTGTGCGCCGGTGTAGCCGCTCACCAGCTTTATATGCTGCTGGGCTGAGTCGGGTTCAGACAAGGATACAAAAAGGGGCTCTGCGGAGCCTCTTTGCATTTCTGGCTGTGAGTTACCGTGTCATAAGCCGTCCCGGTCTATATCCGGTCTTTACGGCTAGAGGGCGTGGTGAGGTTGAGAGCCGCCAGTTACACAGAAAAATTTACAATCTCTGCACATGAGTTGGTGATACATCTTACATGACCTATAAGATATGAAAGGTAGGCCTGCCGGAGCTTAGGCAACATGGTAAATCAATATAGATTTTTGACAGGAAGCTTCTTTTTCTCGTTGACGCTGCTCTCAGCCACACTTGCCACCGAGAAAAATGAGTTCATCACCCTGTACTACAACGAGCGTCCGCCCTATTTGCAGACATTGGAAAATGGCGAGGTAGCGGGCCTGACCGCCACTCCAGCCGCCCAGGCACTGCAAAAAGCCGGCATTGCGTTCAAATGGACAAAGATGCCCAGCAACCGACAGATTCAGATTCTGGAAAGAAATGTGGGTCAAGACTGCATGGTCGGCTGGTTTAAAAACCCTCAACGCGAACTAATCGGCAACTTTTCCCTCCCACTGTATAGGGACAAGCCTACCATCGGCTTGGCATTATTCAGCAATCCCAATATCGACAGCGGAAGCACCCTCGAACAGGTGCTGCAGAACCGTGACCTGCGCCTGCTGGTCAAGGACGGTTATTCCTACGGCGAATATATCGACGGGTTGATTCACAGACTCGAACCCAACCGTTTAACAACCACGACGGAAAATATCAATATGCTGCGTATGCTCTCTGTCGACCGCGCCGACTATTTCTTGATCGCCGAAGAAGAGGCCCAGAGCTTGATCTTGGAATCCAGATTAGACCCCCTCGAATTCAAATACATCCATTTCAGCGACAGCCCAGATGGTGGCTATCGCTACCTTTGGTGCAGCAAGCAGGTTACCAAAGCTAGCCTAGACAGGATCAATCAGGCCATTACCGAAGTGGTTGGCTCAGCCCCCTGAAACCGCCGATCACTGGCGCGGTTTGGCCCGTGCGGTGGACTCGGCGATCAGCGGTTCATCGGGCCAATAATGTTTGGGGTAGCGCCCTTTTAACCGACATTCCGCACCTGATTTAGGAATATATTTGCCGATAGCGCTCACCCAATACCTCCAACATGATCTGCTGGTCTCCTGTTAGCTCCGTTACTTGTGGCGGAGCGTCTCCCAGTCGATATTCATGGATGCCACCAAAGCGCAAAAAGATCCAACGGGCCGTCGGCTGCTGGGTCGGCTTCTTTTTCATATCCGCCACGCTGCGGTTTTGCTCCACTAATCCTTGCCGGATACGATGCTCCAACGCGGCGTAAATCATCAGGCTACAGGTCATCACCATCAGCAACGCTTCAATCCGCTCCGGTTTTTTCAGGTACAACGGGTCGCTTCCAATTCCAGATTGGGGTAGACGTCGAACTCGATCACCGGGCTGAAGCGCTGGAACTCGCCGATGGAGAGCTCTTCCAGCTGTTTGCCCACGCTGATGGCAAAGACCACGGTTTCGCCGACGATATGGTGCGCTCGCCGCCCTCAAGCTGGGCAGCCAGCTGCTTGGCAGCAGTAGCAAACCCCAGCCTGGGCAGCCTGCTGTGTAGGAGGAACACCTTGCCCCGACCGCCCAGAGTCTGTTCCTGCAACTCGGGAATAGCCGGGGGGAAGGGCCGGGGGATGAGGGTGTTATGCCTTCGTGGGCTCGCTGGCGATCATCACCAGCCTGGCGCTGAATACGCCATGCTCCAGCCAGGTGTCGATCTGCCAGCCCAGCTTCTCGCAGATGCGCTGAATGATGGTAAGGCCGCAGCCGTAGCCGAGGATCTGATCCGGCGCAGCCGCCGTCGGGTTGCTGATGGTGAGCACAGGGCCGCACAGCTCTATGTCGATATGCCCCTCGGCATAGCTCAGGGCATTTTTCAGCAGGTTGCCGAGGGCGATGGCGAGCAGGGAGAGGGGGGCGTTTACTGCGCTGCTCTCGTCCAGATTAAGCCGGATATCGAGCGTTTCCCGTTGCAGCAGCGGGGCGAGGCGGGCCAGCTCCCGGCGGATCAGTGGGGTGACCTGTTGCAGCGGTCGCTCCACCGCCTCCTTGCGGCCCAGCAGCAGGAAGGTCTCGGTGAGCAGCGCCATCTCGTCGGCGGCGGCGCGGATGCGAGTGACGGCGCGAGCAGCAGGAGGGGGCAGATCCGTCACCTTGCCGAGCAGGGCCGCCGAGCCCTGGATCACCATGTTGGGGGTGCGCAGCTCGTGGCTGGCGAAGCGGCTGAACTCCTGCTCGCGGGCGAATACGGCCGCCACCTCCCGCTTGCCGGCCAGCAGTGCCAGCTCGATATCCCGCAGCTCCTGCCAGGGGGCGTCGGGCTCGAAATCCGCCTGATCCGGGGTGAGGTGGGCGACCCGTTGTTGCAGCCGTTGCAGCGGCGCTGTTATATGGCGCACCAGCCAGATGCCGAAGCCGAGGCAGGTGAGCAGTAGGGTCACCCCAATCAGCCGGGTGGCCAGATGCAGCTTGTCCTCATAGGGGTCGAGGTAGTCGTCGGCGTCGTCGTTGAAGACCAGATAGAGCAGCCCCTCGCCGGAGGGGTGGCGGGCCACCAGAAAGTGTTTGTCCTCCTTGCCCAGCTGGTGCTCGAAAAAGCCGGGGGTTTGGTAGGGCTTCAACCATGTCGGCAGGCGGCCCGCCTCGGTCCAGTAGCTGGAGAACTGTCTGGGACTCGGGGCGGCGGCAGCCGGGCCGAGCCGTAGCCAGTCATCGCTATAGCGAGTCACTTCGGCTTCCAGCCAGTGGCGCAGGCTCAGCTCCTCCATCTTGTTCTCGGCCACCAGCATCAGGCTGGAGAGCAGGATCAGCAGCACCACCCCGGCGCCGCCGAGCGCCATGATCAGGCGGCGGCGCAGGCTTGGCAGGCCCTGCTCAGAGGGGGCTGGCATGCTCATGCGCTCACCAATCGGTAGCCCTGGCCGTGCAGGGTCTCCAGCATGGGAGTGGGGAAGGGTTTGTCCAGCGCGTTGCGCAGGGCGTAGATATGGCTGCGCAGGGCATCGGAGTCGGGCTCCTCATCCCCCCAGACGGTATCGAGCAGCTCCTGACGGCTGACGATGGCGGGGGCGCGGCGGGCCAGCAGGGTGAGGATCTGGAACGGGATCTTGCCGAGCTTGAGGGGCTCACCGGCGCGGGTGGCGCGGCCGCTGGCGACATCGACCGTCAGGTCGCCAAAGCTGATGGCCCCCACATCGCCGCGCGGGCCGCGCAGGCTGAGGGCTTGCAGTCGCACCTCCAGCTCCTCCATGGCGAACGGCTTGACCAGATAGTCATCCCCTCCCGCCTTGAAGCCCGCCAGCTTGTCTTCCAGGCTGTCGCGGGCGGTGAGAAACAGCACGGGAGTGGCAATCCCCTGCTCGCGCAGGCGCGCCACTGTGCTGAGCCCATCGAGGCGCGGCATCATCACATCCATGATGATGACGTCGAAACGCTGCTCCTCCAGCAGTTGCAGCGCCGCCTGACCGTGATAGGCACAATCGAGGCGGTGACCGGCCAGCTCCAGATAATCCATGATGGTTTCCGCCACCTGAGGATTGTCTTCCACTACCAAAATCTTCATGCTTTGCTCTCCTGGTTGGCGAGGGTTTCACGCTCTTTTCACACCGGATCCGGCATCCTGTTTGCCAGTGTAACCCTGAGGATCCCCGATGAAGAAGTCTCTCTGCGCCCTCCTGCTGTTGATCTTGTTGCCACTTGGCACCGCACAGGCGACCGAATTCAAACTGACCGGCCGCACCACCTGGCAGCTTGGCCAGTTGATGGTGAATGGCCTGCCGTTCGTGATCGACGACCAGACCCGTTTCAAGGATTGGCTCAACGAGGATGATCTCGGCGGTACCTGGGTCGAGATGAAGGGGGTGGTGGAGAACGGCGTGCGCTATGTGCGCAAGGTCGAAGCCCTCGACGAAGATGACAAGGACGAGATGGATCTGGAGGGGCCGGTCGAAGGGGGGCGGATCTGGGGCTACACCACCTCGGACAACAGTCTGGCGCCGTTTGAAGGGCGCTGGCTCGAGCTGGAGTGCAAATTTGATGGCATGCGCCTGAGCCGCTGCCGTGAGGATGACTGATCCGATCTCTGCGTTCCGATTAGAAATGCTCCCGAATGAAGCCCATGCTTGTCCAGCATGGGCTTTTTGTTCAGGGACGAACCAAGATGGAACAATCGAGAAAGTGGTGTGCATTGATGCTGGGTGTGCCGCTCTGGGCAGCGCAGGCGGGAGCCGACGAATTGTGGCTGGTGGAGCTGGAGCACAGCGACGGCATCCGCCTGCAATTTCAGGGGGCCGAGGTGGAGCAGGGCAGTGCCGCCGTCTGGCGGCAGGGGGAGATTTGGCCGCAGCCACTCAAACCCGGCGACCGGCTCGCCCTGCTGGTGGCCGATGGCGTTGCCACCCGGATTGAGCTGCTGGCCGCCAGAGCCCCGCTGGCCAATCAGCCTTGGCAGCGGGCGCAAGATCGCCTGCAATCCTTCGATGAGCGGCAACTCACCCTGGCAACCCTGGGCGCTGTGCCACTCAATCCGCAGGTGCGCTGGGTCAATGGTTCGGCCAGCGATCTGCATGTCGGGCGCGAGTTGGTATTGATCCGTTCGGCGGATGGAATATTACAGGGAATTGAAGTTATCAATCCGGAAGATTAATTCAGCATCTTCTTGTTTAATAAAGTCACACCATAATTAAGTGGGCATTAAATAATGCCTGTTACTATTCTTATGACTCATTCCTCAATAAAGCCATCACTCTAATTATTTTCTTGTGTCATCATCTTTTTGTTTGTCATGGATGATGTTTGGTGGTTTATTTTATTTGTGTCAGGTTTTGTCGGAGTCCATTCCTGTCAAATGAAAAAGGATATTTCTACACAATAACAATTATCGTATGTCTGAAAGAGGGATAAATGATGAATAGCATAATTACCGCCAATCTGGCGTTTTTGGCATCTTCACTGATGCTCGCTCAGGTGCAGGCGGCTGAACCTGTCTATCCTGATCAGGTCAAGTGGGCGGGTCTTGGCACGGGCGTCTGTGCCAGTGGATACCGTCCTCTGACCCGCGATGAAGCCATGAGTATCAAGGGTAATCTGGTCAGCCGTATGGGGCAGTGGCAGATCACCGGATTAGCCAATAACTGGGTGATTATGGGATCGGGATATAGTGGCGAAATCAAGCAGGGCAGCGCTGGAGAAACCTGGTGCTATCCCAATACACCTGTTTCCGGAGAAATACCGACACTCTCAATATGGAATATTCCGGCGGGTGATGAAGTCGATGTGCAATGGCGGCTGGTCCATGATAATGATTATTTTATCAAGCCGGTCAGTTATCTCGCCCATTATTTGGGGTACGCCTGGGTAGGTGGAAATCATAGCCCCTATGTCGGTGAAGAT
Organism: Aeromonas australiensis; assembly: GCF_000819725.1. GTDB lineage: Bacteria > Pseudomonadota > Gammaproteobacteria > Enterobacterales > Aeromonadaceae > Aeromonas > Aeromonas australiensis. The sequence continues at coordinate 140,473 of NZ_CDDH01000051.1, forward strand.
ATGGATGTAACCAGACTGAGTGATGGCTGGCTGATAAAGGGAAATAATGACGGCGGCTGCTCCGGATATCGTTGCGGGGAGAAGAGTTCCATCAAGGTAAGCAACTTCTCGTATACTCTGGAGCCTGACTCCTTCAGTCACGGTCAGGTCACCGAGAGTGACAAGCAGCTGGTCAAGACCATCACGGCCAATGCGACTAACTATACGGATCTGCCCCAGCAGGTGGTGGTGACCCTGAAGTACGACAAGGCCACCAACTGGTCGAAGACCGACACCTACAGCCTGAGCGAGAAGGTAACCACCAAGAACAAGTTCCAGTGGCCACTGGTGGGTGAGACCGAACTGGCCATCGAGATCGCTGCGAGCCAGAGCTGGGCTTCCCAACACGGAGGCTCGACGACCGAGACCGTCTCGGTTGAAGCGCGTCCCACGGTGCCGCCGCACTCCAGCCTGCCGGTGCGGGTTGCCCTCTACAAGTCCAACATCTCCTACCCCTACGAGTTCAAGGCCGAAGTCAATTATGACCTGACCATGAAGGGCTTCCTGCGCTGGAGCGGTAATGCCTGGTATACCCATCCGACTGATCGCCCCACCAGAGAGCACACTTTTGCCATCGGCCCGTTCCGCGACAAGGAGCGCAGCATCCGCTACCAGTGGGACAAGCGTTATATCCCGGGTGAAGTGAAGTGGTGGGACTGGAACTGGACCATTAGCGAGAATGGCTTATCGACCATGCAGAATAACCTGGGTCGTGTGCTGCGCCCGATCCGTTCGGCGGTGACCGGTGACTTCTATGCCGAGAGCCAGTTTGCCGGCGATATCGAAATCGGTCAGCCCCAGACCCGTTCCGCGAAGGCTGCCCAGTTGCGTAACGCCTCTGCTGAAGGTGTGGCGCTTACCGGCGTGGATCTGGACAGCGAGGCCCTTGCCAACGAAGGGTTTGGCAATGTATCCCTGACCATAGTTCCGGTTCAATAACCTCCCTCGCAGGCCCCTTTCATAGGGGCCTGTTTCTGTTCTGCGCAAGACGATGCACTTGCCCTGCGCCCTCGATTTTCCCTCTTTTTCTCCTCTTGTCCCTGCATGATCACAGCGGGAACCTGTGGCGTGCCAAGGTGATGCCAGCGCAGGTTTGACCTCTGTTTGGGGTGGCCCCGTGATCGAGGCACTGTTCACTCATCTGTTGCAAGAGGCGTGTTGGCCAGATTGTTAACGGCTTGTGCTTTAAATTTTCCCCCTTATACTGGCGCCATCTTGTCGGAGTGCTGACCGTCGAACGACGCGAAGCTGAGACCGTTAATTCGGGATCCGTGGAACCTGATCAGGTTAAAACCTGCGAAGGGAACAAGGGTAACTTGCGGGTTACCGCGCCGGGGGCGTCACGCTGCAGAGAGCAGAGCCCCCGCTCATCGAAGGGATCATCCGAGATGGGTCAGGGCGCACAGGAGGGAGTCTGTCCCGTCCGGTTGTCCAGCACGTGGGGCGCCTTGCCCACAGCGTGCAGAGAGCGGGAAGCGGCAGAACAGCAGCGCGAAGACCCATCAGGTCCATCTCGCACGCACTCCCTCTCGAGATAAACACCCCGCCGCAAGTTCATCTTCTCCTCGAACTCCAGACAAGCAAACACCCATAACTTCAACCAGTTAATGTGAGTTTTGCTATGTCTACTTCTGTATCTGATACCAATAAATCCAGCCGTCGCGAGCAGCGCTCCAGCGCTCAGGCCTTTATCGACAGCCTCAAGGGGATGGCTCACCCCAACTCCCGCCGCATCTTTATCGAAGGCTCCCGCCCCGATATTCGTGTCCCGCTGCGGGAGATCCAGCTGGCTGACACCTTCGTCGGCGGCACCAAAGAAGATCCCCGGTTCGAGCCCAACGAGCCGGTGCCGGTCTACGACACCTCGGGCCGTTACGGGGAGGAGGGGGTCGCCATCGACGTGCGCCGCGGCCTGCCGCGCCTGCGGGAGAACTGGGTGCTGGAGCGGGATGATACCGATGAGTTGCCGGGCCTCAGCTCCACCTTCACTCAGGAGCGGCTGGCCGATGAGGGGCTGGATCACCTGCGCTTCGATCACCTGAACTCTTTGCAACATAAGCCGCGCCGTGCCAAGCCGGGTCGCCGGGTGACCCAGCTGCACTATGCCCGTGCCGGCATCGTCACTCCCGAGATGGAATTTATCGCCATTCGCGAGAACATGGGGCGCGAGCGGGTGCGCTCCGAGCTCTTGCGCACCCAGCATCCGGGCCGCGATTTCGGTGCCCGTTTACCCCAGAACATCACCCCGGAATTTGTGCGCGATGAGGTAGCCGCCGGTCGTGCCATCATCCCCAGCAACATCAACCACCCGGAAGCGGAGCCGATGATCATCGGCCGCAATTTTCTGGTGAAGATCAACGCCAATATCGGCAACTCGGCGGTCACTTCCAGCATTGAGGAGGAGGTGGAGAAGCTGGTCTGGTCCACCCGCTGGGGCGCCGACACCGTGATGGATCTCTCCACCGGCCGCTATATCCACGAGACCCGCGAGTGGATCCTGCGCAACAGCCCGGTGCCCATCGGTACCGTGCCCATCTATCAGGCGCTGGAGAAGACCAACGGCATCGCCGAAGAGCTCACCTGGGAGCTGTTCCGCGACACCCTGCTGGAGCAGGCCGAGCAGGGGGTGGACTACTTTACCATCCACGCCGGTGTCCTGCTGCGCTTCGTGCCGATGACCGCCAAGCGCCTCACCGGCATCGTGTCGCGCGGTGGCAGCATCATGGCCAAGTGGTGCCTCTCCCATCACAAGGAGAACTTCCTCTACCAGCACTTTCGCGAAATCTGCGAGATCTGCGCCGCCTATGATGTGGCCCTGTCGCTGGGCGACGGTCTGCGCCCCGGTTCCGTCTATGACGCCAACGACGAGGCCCAGTTTGCTGAGCTGCGCACTCTGGGCGAGCTGACCAAAATTGCCTGGGAGTACGACGTGCAGGTGATGATCGAGGGGCCGGGTCATGTGCCCATGCACATGATCGAGCGCAATATGACCGAGCAGCTGGAGCACTGCCACGAGGCGCCTTTCTATACGCTGGGCCCGCTCACCACCGATATCGCGCCGGGTTACGATCACTTCACTTCCGGCATCGGCGCCGCGCTCATCGGCTGGTATGGCTGCGCCATGCTCTGCTACGTCACCCCCAAGGAGCATCTGGGGCTGCCCAACAAGGAGGATGTGAAGCAGGGCCTCATCACCTACAAGATCGCCGCCCACGCTGCCGATCTGGCCAAGGGGCACCCGGGCGCCCAGATCCGCGACAACGCCATGTCCAAGGCGCGCTTCGAGTTTCGCTGGGAGGATCAGTTCAATCTGGCGCTGGATCCCGACACCGCCCGTGCCTACCACGACGAAACCCTGCCGCAGGAGTCCGGCAAGGTGGCCCACTTCTGCTCCATGTGCGGGCCCAAGTTTTGCTCCATGAAGATCACTCAGGATGTGCGCGCCTACACCGCCGAACTGAATGCAGCAAAGCTTGAAGCGGTGGAGATCAAGCTGGTCGGTATGGATGGCCAACAGGAGCAGGTGGTGGCCGAGGTGGAGAGTGGCATCGCCCACAAGGAGCCGGAGACCTTCAAGCAGGCCGACGTTGAGAGCGGTATGGCCCGCATGGCCGAAACCTTCAAGGAGACCGGTGGCGAGATTTACCATCAGGCGGCGGCACTGAAACAGGCCGCTGGGGAGGAGGCGTGAGCAGCGCAAGCGGGGCTGTCAGCCCCGCCGACCTGTCGCCTGTGACCGACTCGCGACCCTTGGGTAGTGATCTCAAAATGAGAGTGTGGACGATAGCGGGTTCCGACTCCGGCGGTGGCGCCGGCATTCAGGCCGACTTGCACACATTGCACGACCTCGGCGTGCACGGCTGCTCGGTTATCTCCGCCATCACCGCCCAGAACTCGGTGGCGGTGAAGATGGTCGACCCCGTGCTGATGCAGACCTTCACCGCCCAGATCGACGCCCTCGGCGTCGATCTGCCGCCCGCTGCCATCAAGATCGGCCTGCTGCCGACCCGGCTTCACGTCGAGGTGCTGGCCCGTCGACTGGCAACAATCGAGGCCCCCTTCGTGGTCTACGACCCGGTGGCCATCGCCAGCACCGGCACCCCGATGGCGGAGCCCAATATGCTGGAAGCGGTGCGCGAACAGCTGCTGCCACGTCTCTCGCTCATCACCCCCAACGGCCCCGAACTGGAAGCCCTGACCGGCTTGCCGGTCAGCAGCCCCGAGCTGGTGCGCCTCGCCGCCCGCCGTCTGCGCGAACTGGGCGCCCGCGCCGTGCTGGTCAAGGGGGGTCATCTGGAGTGGAGCGGGGAGCTGTGTCTGGACTACTACCAGGACGAGACCCGCGAATTCTGGCTGGCAGCGCCGCGCCTGAATACCCGCCATGGCCACGGCACCGGCTGCTGCTACGCCAGCGCCATCGCCGCCGTGGTGGCGCAGGATTATCCGGTGGAGGACGCCATCACCCTGGCGCGAGCCTACCTGCAACAGGGGTTGGCTGCGGCGCAGGGGGTGGGCGCAGGCCCGGGGCCCATCGCCCATCTCGGCTGGCCAGCCGATCTTGCCCACTTTCCCCGCGCCGTGCTGGCAGGGTCTGCCCTCGATCGCCGCTTCGGGCTTTATGAAGCGAGCAGCGCCCGCCTGCCGGATGGCCCCTTTGCCGCCACCGAGCACAATCTCGGCCTCTATCCGGTGGTGGATTCGGTCAAATGGCTGCGCCGCCTGCTAGGGCAGGGGGTCAAGACCATCCAGCTGCGGATCAAGGATCTGCCTGCCGCAGAGGTGGCGCCGGCCATTCGTGATGCGGTAGCGCTCGGTCGCCGTCATGGGGCGCGGCTCTTTATCAACGACTACTGGCAGCAGGCCATCGAGGCGGGCGCCTGGGGCGTGCATCTGGGGCAGGAGGATATGGAGACGGCCGATCTCGCCGCCATTCAGGCGGCCGGGCTGCGCCTTGGCATCTCCACCCACGGCTACTTCGAGCTGATGCGGGCGCGCGAGCTGGCCCCCTCCTATATGGCGCTGGGTCATATCTTTCCGACCAACACCAAGGCGATGCCTTCGCGCCCGCAGGGGCTGGTGCGGCTGCACCGCTACCGCGCCCTGATGGCGGATTGGCCGACGGTGGCCATCGGCGGCATCAGCGAGGAGCGGGTGGCGGCGGTCAAGGCCAGCGGGGTCGGCAGTATCGCGCTGGTCTCGGCCATCACGGCCAGCGATGACTGGCAGGGGGCGACCGAACGGCTGCTTGCTGCCGTGGGGGCAGGGGATAAGCCGCGCTCGGCCACTGTTATACGGGAGGCAGAACATGCGCTCTGATGCCGCTTCTCTTAGTGACAAAGAGTATCTGCGATACGGTCGCCAGCTGATGCTGGCGGAAGTGGGTGAAGAAGGGCAGGCACGGCTCAAGGATAAATCGGTGCTGATCGTCGGCCTCGGCGGGCTTGGCTCGCCGCTCGCCCTCTATCTGGCCGGGGCCGGGGTGGGCACCTTGTGGCTGGCCGATGGCGATACGGTCGATTCCAGCAACCTGCCGCGCCAGATCCTGTTCGATAGCGAGGCGGTCAACCACTCCAAGGCGGAGCTGGCCCGCGAGCGCCTTAGCAAACACAACCCGCTGGTGGAGCTGATCGCCATTAACCAGCGCCTCGATGCCGCCAGCCTGCCGGAGTTTGTGGCAGAGGTGGATCTGGTTGTCGACTGCTGCGACAACCTCGCCACCCGCCAGGCTATCAACGTCGCCTGCGTGGCTCAGGGCAAACCCTGGATCTCCGCCGCTGCCGTGGGTTGGCAGGGGCAGCTGATGGCGCGCACAGGTACGGATCACGCCTGCTACGCCTGCCTCTATCCGCTGGATACCAAGATCGTTGAGCGCTGCGAGACCAGCGGCGTCACCGGCCCGCTGGTCGGGGTGATGGGCTCTTTGCAGGCGCTGGAGGCACTGAAACTGCTGCTCGGGATGCCGAGCCCGGTGGCTGGCACATTGCGCCGCTTCGATGCGTTGACCCATCAGTGGCAGACCCTCACGCTGGCTCCCGACCCCGATTGCCCGGTCTGCGGGCAGCGCCGATGCCCGACACACGATAAGGAGATCACCCCATGACCTTGACCATTCGACTCAACGATAAAGCCCAGCCGCTGGCGGCAGGGCAGAGTGTGGCCGACCTGCTGGCGGCGCAAGAAGTTAATCCACAGGGAGTGGCGGTAGCCCTTAACGGCGCCGTGCTGCCCCGTGGCCGCTGGGCCGAGACCCGTCTCAATGACGGGGACGAACTCCACCTCTTTACCGCCATTGCCGGAGGCTGATCCATGATGCTTGCGATCCCATCTTCGAGCGTTCTGCCTTGCGGCGGAACTTCATCTCTTCTTACCACTGTGGCGGGAGGCTGACATGCTCAAAATTGCCGATCACACCTTCTCATCGCGCCTCTTTACCGGCACCGGCAAGTTTGCCCGCCCGGATCTGATGGCCGCCGCCATCGAGGCGAGCGGCTCCCAGCTGGTCACCATGGCCATCAAGCGGCTCGAACCGGGCAAGGCCCACGACGATATCCTGAGCCCCTTGCTGCAACTCGGGGTCAAGCTCTTGCCCAACACCTCCGGCGCCAAGACCGCCGCCGAGGCGGTATTTGCCGCCCATCTCGCCCGCGAGGCGCTGGGGACGAACTGGCTGAAGCTGGAGATCCACCCCGATCCGCGCTATCTGCTGCCCGATCCCATCGAGACGCTGAAAGCCGCCGAGCAGTTGGTGAAAGAGGGCTTTGTGGTGCTGCCCTACTGCGGCGCCGACCCCGTGCTGTGCAAGCGGCTCGAAGAGGTGGGCTGCGCTGCCGTGATGCCGCTGGGCGCCCCCATCGGCTCCAATCAGGGGCTGGTGACCCGGGAGTTTCTCTCCATCATCGTCGAGCAGGCCAATGTGCCTGTGGTGGTGGATGCGGGGATCGGTGCGCCGAGCCATGCCGCCGCCGCCTTTGAGCTGGGCGCCGATGCCGTGCTGGTCAACACCGCCATCGCGGTGAGCGGCGACCCGGTTGCCATGGGCCGCGCCTTTGCGCTGGCCTGCACCGCCGGTCGCAGCGCTTATGAGGCAGGCCTTGGCGCCCGCGCCCTGCAGGCCCAAGCCTCCAGCCCGCTCACCGATTTTCTGGGGGCGCTATGAGTCATGAAACAGGGGCGACCATGAACATCTCCCCCTTGCCCCAAGGGCAGCCAGAGGTTTGCCCCCCTCTCCCTCTGGGAGAGGGGCTGGGGGTGAGGGCGCCGGGGGTGAGGGCTAAGGATCCAACCTTTCTCGACAGTTGGCAGGAGCTGGAGTGGGACGATATCGGCATGCAGATCCGCGCCAAAACGGTCGCCGATGTAGAGCGCGCCCTGAGCGCCCCCCGCCGCACCCTGGCCGATTTTATGGCGCTGATCTCCCCTGCCGCCGAAGCCTATCTGCCGCAGATGGCGGCCGAGGCCGAGCGGCTGACCCGCCAGCGCTTTGGCAACACCATCGGCTTCTATGTACCGCTCTATCTGTCGAACCTCTGTGCCAACGACTGCACCTACTGCGGCTTCTCCATGAGCAACCGCCTCAAGCGCAAGACCTTGAATGCAGAGGAGATAGAGCGCGAGTGTCTGGCCATCAAGGCGCGCGGTTTCGACAGCGTGCTGCTGGTGACCGGCGAGCATGAACACAAGGTGGGGCTCGCCTATTTTCGCGAGATGATGCCCATCATCCGCCGCCACTTCAGCACGGTGGGGATGGAGGTGCAGCCCCTCTCCCAAGACGAGTACGCCGAGCTGAAAACCCTCGGCCTCGATTCGGTCATGGTCTATCAGGAGACCTACCATGCCCCCACCTACGCCCGCCACCATCTGCGTGGCAACAAGCGGGACATCGCATGGCGCCTTGCCACGCCGGATCGGCTGGGCCGCGCCGGTATAGACAAAATCGGATTGGGGGCGCTCATCGGTCTCTCCTCGGACTGGCGCGCCGACAGCTACTTTGTCGCCGAGCATCTGAGCTGGCTTGAGCGTCACCACTGGCAGAGCCGCTACTCGCTCTCCTTCCCGCGCCTGCGCCCCTGCACCGGTGGGCTGGAACCTGCCGTGGTTATGTCGGATCGCCAGCTGGCCCAGCTTATCTGTGCCTGGCGCCTCTTCTCGCCGACGCTGGATTTGTCCCTCTCCACCCGCGAGTCGGCCACCTTTCGCAACGGCGCGGTGCGCCTTGGCATCACCCAGATGTCGGCCGAGTCACGCACCCAGCCGGGGGGCTATGCCGAGGGGGATGCAGAGGAGCTGGAACAGTTTGCCATCCACGACGACCGCCCGGTGGGGGAAGTGGCCGCCGCCGTGCGGCAGGCCGGGTTGCAGCCGGTGTTTAAGGATTGGGAGCCGTTTTTGGGGAGATAGAAGGTGCTCTCCCTTTGCCATACACAGATCGGGGAGAGTGATGCCGGAACACAATAGCTATTCGCGGTAAACGTTGGGCTTCGCAAGCTCAGCCGCAACCTACATCTGTGGTAGGTTTGTAGTGGCATAGTGAATT
>NZ_CDDH01000052.1 GCF_000819725.1 Aeromonas australiensis
ACCAACTTTTCGTCAGCCTGCGATTGTTTAAGCAATCTGTGTAAACAATCGAAAGCAGACAAACACCATCAAGCTACTGCTCGGCTTGAGGGTGACAATTCGGACGCGGGGTGGAGCAGCTCGGTAGCTCGTCGGGCTCATAACCCGAAGGTCGTCGGTTCAAATCCGGCCCCCGCAACCAACCTTCTGAACGTTCCCTTCCTGCATTGCCAATCATTGAACAATCCTTCTTGATGCTCGTCACTATCTGGTGATTGCTGCTATTTCTGACGCTTTTTCAAGACCAAAACTGGTCGTATCAACCATTTGTTGGGTATCATCAGGTATCTCTTCATGGATGAGGCACGCGCCTGTGATCACTCCCTTCACCTATCTTCCTCCTGCTATTGAAAGCCGGGATGGCACGCTGGCCGAAGCCCTTGCCCAGGGTCTGCCGTTGCAACTGCTGCTGATCGCCGAAGCGCAGAAGGAGTCCTTGCTTTCGCTGCCCGCTCTGGCGGGTCTCCAGACCCAGCTTGCGCTGGGGAAAAAAGCGCCCTTTACCCTGATGCATGGCAATACCATGTTGCAGGTGATGTTTGTAGCCGGCAGTGTGACGCGGGATCACCGTCTTTATAAACAGGTCCGAGGCTGGATCGCTCCTCTCTCTGGGCTCAATGTGGAGCGGCTCGGGCTGCATCTGGACGGTTTTTCCCCCTCCGAGCGGGTGATTCTGGCCGAAGTGATGCTGTCAGCCCTGCTTGCCGCCAATATTTCGTTGCCCACCAGCAAGCGCCGCAGTGAAAGCAGCTGGAGCTATCAGCAGATCCAGGTTTCACCCGCGGTGGTGCTGGACCTGGCGCGCCTCTACAGCGAGGCGGGAGGCAACGGGCTAGCTCGCCATCTGGCAGTGTTGCCTGCCTCCGAGCTGACGGCAGCCAGCTACCGCGAGTTTGTCAGCCAGCTGGCGCAGGATGAGGGGTGGCAGTGTCATCACTATGGTCAGGCGCAGTTGGCAGAGTTAGGGGCGGGTGCGTTTCTGGCCGTCGCCCGTGGCTCGGAAGACAATCAGGGGGCCATGGTCAAACTTAGCTACTACCCGCCCAAGCCGGTGCGCCGCATCGCGCTGGTGGGCAAGGGGATCTGCCATGACTCCGGTGGCTATAACCTCAAGGTCTCCGGCAGCATGTATGGTATGCATCTGGACATGGGGGGCAGTGCGGTGGCGCTGGGCACCCTCTACGCCATCAGTCGGGCTCAGCTGCCCTACGAGGTGCATTGCTGGCTGGCCATTGCCGAGAATCATATCGGCCCTCACGCCTATCGTCCCGGCGAGGTAGTGACCGCCATCAATGGCATCTCCATCGAGGTGGTCGATACCGATGCCGAAGGGCGCATGGTACTGGCCGATACCCTGGCAATGGCGGCGCAGGATACCCCTGATCTGCTGCTTGATTACGCGACCCTGACCGGGGCCTGCAAACGGGCGCTGGGTAGCCGTTACAGTGGCGTCTTTACCAACCGGAGTGAATGGCTGGCACCACTGATCAATTTGGGTCAGCGTAGCGGTGAGCGAGTCTGGCCCTTCCCGTTTGATGACGATTACGACGACAACATCGAGAGCGAGTGGGCCGATCTGTTGCAATGTGCGCCTGGCAGTTCGCCGGATCACATCGATGCGGCCCGTTTCCTCGCCCACTTCGTGCCCGAGCAGACCCCCTGGCTGCACTTCGATCTGAGCGGTTTTCGCAACAAAGGGGGGAATGGGGTGGTCTCCAGCGAAGTGACCGGCTTTGGCGTGCGTCTCACGCTGGATCTGCTGGCCAGCCAGCTTGGCAGAGTCGGCCGCCAAGCCTCTGAACAATCTGAATGATAACAAGGAGTTCTGTGAAACAACCAAACTATGACTGGGTGCTGTTCGATTTGGATGAAACCCTGCTCGATTTTCCGGTCGCCGCTGCGCTGACACATACCTTGCAAATTTATGGCGTACAGGTCGATGACGCCAGCATGGCGCAGTACCACAGCCTCAACCACGGCCTGTGGCAGCAGTACAACGATGGCGAGATCGATGCTACGGCATTGCAGCAGACCCGCTTTTCCCTTTTTGCCCAGCAGGTCGCCGCCGATCCCATGGCGATGAACAATACCTTTCTGGAGCAGATTATTACCCTGAGTATGCCCCTTGAAGGGGTGGTCGAGACCCTGCAGCAACTGCGCAGCAAGGTGCGAATGGGGATCATCACCAATGGTTTCAGCGTGCCTCAGCGGGGGCGGCTTGGCAAACTGGGTTGGAGCGAGTGGTTCGAGCCGCTGGTGATCTCCGATGAGGTCCGGGTGACCAAACCAGCACCAGCCATTTTCCAGCATACCCTCTCCCTGATGGGGCAGCCGGATCCCGCACGGGTGCTGATGGTGGGGGACAATCCGAAAACCGATATCGCCGGCGCAGCGGCGCAGGGGTTGGCGACCTGCTGGTACAACCCGGCGCGGCAAGCGGGCGAGTGTGAGGCCACCCACGAGATCCACTACTTTGCCCACCTTGCCGACATTGTGCTGGGACGCTGATAGCCAGGCTTAATCCATCACGTTATCGGTGACCAAAAGGTCCTGGCAAGTTGCAAGCAGGGTTGTTTGAGACAGGGCTGGATTTATTTGAGACAGTAAGGGGAGCAGATGCTCCCCTTGCTTATGAGCGTTTTCTTATGGATGCAGGGAGCTGGGCTGGTAGCGATAGAGGATCTGCTGGTAGTCGGGGCTCTGTTTCAACTGTTCGATAGCCTGATTGATCCGCTGCAGTTGCGCCTCAGTAGTGCTCTCTTTGCTCAGCATGAGGTGAACCGGCGTGACTTCGATACGCAGCAGGGTATGCAGCTGATCCTGCGCTTCATCCTTATCCTGCCAGCCCTGCAGTCCGTTGGGATCCAGAATAAACCCCTGGATCCGTCCCCCTTGCAACATTTTCAGCAGCTGATCCAGCCGCAGGCGCATGTGTAGGCGGGGCTGCAGCTCGGGCCTTGCCATCCACTGGCGGAAGGCATTGCCGTAATCAAAGCCCTTGAGCACCCCGATATGAAAGTCAGGGGTGTTGATCAACTGCTCGAGGGAGGTGATCCCGCGCCAGCGCTCGGCATCTTGCCGACGGATGATGATGGCGGTCTCCTCTTCCCGATAGGGGTGGCTGAAGCGGGCATATTGCTGCCGTTCTGGGGTGATATTGGCGGACATGGCCAGTTGAACCGTGCCGAATTCCAGCTCGTGCAGCACGCGAACCCAGGGCATTTCACGGAATTTGGCCTGATAACCGGCCCGCAGGAAGATGGCGTTGAGCAGTGCCACATCCAGTCCGCGGAGCTGTTGCTGCTCATCGCGATAACTGTAGGGCTGCCAGTTTTCCCAGCCGACGCTCAATGACTCCTGTGCCATCGCTTGGCAACTTAAGCACCATAACAACAAGAGTCTGTACACAACGCATACCCTCGAATCGACAGATATGGTTGAGTATTGAACAGGAACGACGGAGTAACCAGTGCTGAGGGTTGAGCGGATGCACAGATGTGCATCCCTCACAGTTCGTGGGCGTGGAATCCCTTGCGATAGCGAGTGTCGCAGCGCGGGCAGCGTTGCAGGGTTGGATCCTGTTCCAGCAGTTCGATGGAAAGCGGCTCTTCACAATCGGCGCAGAGGCCATAGAGGCCAAGATCCATCTGGCAGAGTGCCGCATCGATCCGCTTGAGGCGGGCCACGCTCTGCTCCACTTTTGGCAGATCCAGCCGACTGGTCAGTTCCACCAATTGATCCTGCTCGCAGTGACCGACCTGCTCGGCCCACTCGTCACGGCGGCAGGCTTTAAGCTGACCGATCAGCGTTTCTCGTACTTGGGCCCAGTCGGACAGCAGGCGATTACGCCAGACAGTCAACTGTGCTTGCGTCATTTCACACACATTATCCCCCACAGGACAGACGACAGATGCGGGGCAGTATAGGGTTCCGATAACTCTATCAAGATGATATGCGTCAAGTTAAATGTGGTTAGCCGTGGCTTTTGGCCGCATGCAACAATGCCTCGCGAATCGGTGCAGTCTCTTTCAGCACCCGGATATCACGAAAAAGGAGGTCGGCTTCGGGGTATTCTCGCTTGAGGTAGCTGAACCACTGCTTGATGCGGCTGGGATAGTAGTCGGCTTTTTCGCTGGCCAGATCCTGCTCGGTATAACTGACCATCAATTGCAGCACCTCGGACCAGCTCATGTGCGGGCAGCCGGTTTTCATCACGTTGGCCAGATTGGGCAGAGAGATGGCGCCGCGCCCGACCATCAGGGTATCGCAACCCGAGACCCTGGCGCAGGCGAGGGCATCTTTCTGATCCCAAATCTCGCCGTTGGCGGTGACGGGGATGGGCAGGGCGCGGCGAATGGCGTCCACATATTCCCAGTGGGCGGGGGCCTTGTATCCCTCGCGCTTGGTACGGGCATGAACGGCCAGCTCGTTGGCACCCCCCTGGAAGACTGCCTGGGCGTTCTCCAGATAGAGATCCTTGTCATCGTAACCGAGGCGAATTTTGGCGCTCACCGGCAGATGGGCGGGCACTGCGTCACGTACTGCCTTGACGATGCGGTAGATGGTCTCGGGCTCTTTGAGCAGCACAGCACCACCCTTGCTCTTGTTGACCGTGGGGGCGGGGCAACCGAAGTTGAGATCGACCCCGGGGGAGCCCAGTTCAATGGCACGTAAGGCGTTCTCGGCCAGCCACTCGGGGTGTTGCCCCAGCAGTTGTACTCGCACCGGGGTGCCTGCACGGGTTTTGCCATCTTGCAGCAGTTCAGGACAGAGGCGGTAAAACACCTTGGCGGGCAGCAGCTGGTCGACCACCCGGATAAACTCACTCACACAGAGATCGTACTCATTGACGGAGGTGAGCACCTCCCGCATCAGGTGATCCAGCACCCCCTGCATGGGGGCCAAAATAACGCGCATAACGACTTTCCGACGAGAGTGGGGGAAAAAGAGCGCAGATTGTAGTGGGGTTGCGGCCTGCTGTCAGCTTCTGCTCAAACTCTGTTAGGCTAGAGGGAGAGAAATCATCTAAGGAGCAGGAATGAAGCGTTGGTGTCTGATGGCGCTCGGGTGGCTGGCATTTGCCACCGGTATCGTGGGTATTGTGCTCCCCCTGCTGCCGACTACCCCCTTCATGTTGCTGGCAGCCGCTCTGTTTTCCCGCTCGTCGCCCCGCTTTCATCGCTGGTTACTGACCCACCCCTGGTTCGGCCCGCCCATCGTCGATTGGCAGCAGTATCGCGGTATTCGTCGTCAGGCCAGACGGCGCGCCATTATCTTCATTTTGCTCACTTT
>NZ_CDDH01000053.1 GCF_000819725.1 Aeromonas australiensis
CGCTGGTTTGCCTGCGCCAATACGGTGGAGGCAGCCTGCTGCAAGATGTTGTACTGGGTAAGCGCCGCCGTCTCTACCGCAAAGTCCGCATCACGTACCCGAGACCGGGCAGATGAGAGGTTTTCGGCGATATTTGCCTGGTTGCGAATGGTCGACTCCATCCGATTCTGGATTGCACCCAGCTCAGCCCGTTTCCGGTCTACCCCGGCTATCATCTTGTCCACTGCACCGAGCACACTCTGTGCGTTATCCTGGGTTGAGATAGACAACGTCGAAATTGAAGCGAATCCTCCAGCGGCTGAAGCGGCGGCATTTATGCCTGAAATACTAAAACCATCGGCTTGAGTCAGTGAAAAACTGATGGTTTGCTTGGCATCCGCCCCTACCTGGAAAACCCCTTTATAGGAGCCGTCCAGCAACTTGGTCCCACCAAAAGTCGTATCTTTGGCAATCCGGTTAATTTCAGTTGCCAACTGTTTGACTTCTTGTTGCAGCGCAGAACGGTCAGCATCTGTGTTGGAGCCGTT
>NZ_CDDH01000054.1 GCF_000819725.1 Aeromonas australiensis
CCTAACGGGAAGGCCTTTTTTATATTGGCGAATTACTGTCAATCGGCATTGCGAACTGACTAAGGTTAGCATTAGCCATAGCATTGAAAGGGCCACCGCTAGGTGGCCCATTGGTGGAGTCTATTCTGGCTCCGGTACTCTAGATTGTGGCAATCTCGCTATGGGTCTTGTCTATGGTGCCCTCCTTGCGCGCCAGGCGCTTACTCAGATATGCCAGTGCTGATGCCGCAAAGCCTTGAAACTGTGTTGAGGCAGCAAGGCCGCGTGCTTGGGGTACTCACTAATGAAATGTTCTATTCCCTCAATCAGTTGTGCACGTAATGAAATCACGGGCTCATGCCAGGCTTGCAGGCATAGATGGCCGGGGATCAACTGCTCCTGATAATCTTCCAGCAGCTGCTCTGGCCAGGGTTCAATACCGGAATTGCGTTGCAGCAAATAGTGGGCGGCGGGTTCACGGGCATAAATGAACTGAATTTGGGCCAGGTCGCGTTGGCATAGCGTTTGACTGTTGATGTGACAGGTCAAATATTTTCCCGTTTTCAGATCCAAGAAGTGACCACGTTGCCGACAGGGAACGATGCGATACCAAGGCAGGAGTGAGGAGAGAGAATACCCCTCAAGCTCCTGTTCCAACCAGTGGCGACACTCAGGTTTTTGCACCTGGTCGAGCATGAGCTCGAGCTGTGTCAACAAGGTTCTGGATGGTTTGATGGCCGGTTTCGCACTCATCGCCTGCAATCCTCCCTCTGCACACAATCCCGACTATCAGTATGGACCTTGTTCGGCCAGAGGGGGTAAGGAATCTAATGATTAAAAGTGGATTAGCCACGTGGTTTTTATGCACTAATTTGGTTCAACCCACCAGATAGGTGCCGGTGCCGAAGGCGATGTGGGTACCCTCTTCATTGTGCAGCTCCATCCGGGCGACGGCGACCTTGCTGCCAGCCCGGATGATGTGGGCGGTGGCGATAAACTCGTTGCCGCGCCCCGGGCGCAGGTAATCCACCCGCAGATCGATAGTGCCGAGGCGGGCGAAGCGCTCCTTGAGATAGCTGGGGGAGAACTCCTCCAGCTCGTCGATGCAGGAGGCGGCGACTATCATGCCGCCCGCTACATCCAGCAGCGTGGCGGTGACGCCGCCATGCAGGATGTTGTGAAAGGGGTTGCCGATCAGCTTGTCATCCATCTTGATACGCAATTCGACCTTGTCGAAGTCGTAGTGGGTCACCTGCATGCCGAGCAGCTTGTTGAAGGGCATCTTCTCGGCAAACAGGTTGGCAATGCCACTGAGCGCCATCTTCTTCTGCATCTGTTTCATTCTCTGATCCCAATCCTTGTCATCAAAGCCGAGTAAAAACTCCAGCCAGTCTGCAACAGTTCCTTAACCGTCGCAATGGCAGGTTTATTGTGGGCGGCGGCTGCTTTAGAATGGCGACCCCAAAGGAGAGCCCATGACCGAGATTGCCGAACCCCTGCCAGATCCTCAGCCAGAGAGTCCGCTTGCCCTGCTGCAGGCGGTCTTCGGCTATCAACAGTTTCGGCCGGGTCAGCTCGAGATCATTGAGCAGATTGTTGCTGGGCGCGATGCCCTGGTGCTCAAACCCACCGGCGGCGGCAAGTCGCTCTGCTATCAGATCCCGGCACTGCTGCGGCCCGGGCTCGGGGTTGTGGTCTCTCCCCTTATTTCGCTGATGAAGGATCAGGTCGACAGCTTGCGTGCCAACGGAGTGGCTGCGGTCTACATCAACTCGACACTGAGTCGGGAGGAGATGATCCAGAACTTCGCCGCTATGCGGCGTGGCGAGATCAAACTGGTCTATGTCTCCCCCGAGCGCTTGCTGCAGCACGAGTTTATGGACCGGCTGGCCGAGCTGCCGCTCGGTCTGTTCGCCATCGACGAGGCGCACTGCGTCTCCCAGTGGGGTCACGATTTCCGGCCTGAATATGCGGCGCTGGGGCGACTCAAACAGTGGTTCCCGCAGGTGCCGGTGGTAGCGCTTACCGCCACCGCTGACGAGGCGACTCGCAGCGATATGCTGCATCGGTTGGAACTGAGCGATCCCTTTATCCACACCGCCAGCTTTGATCGTCCCAATATCCGCTACAGCCTGGTGGAGAAGTTCAAGGCGGCCGAGCAGCTGCTGCGTTACGTGCAGAGCCAGAAGGGCAACTGTGGCATCGTCTATTGCTCCAGCCGTAACCGGGTGGAGGAGGTGGCTGAGCGGTTATCCCGCCACGGCTGCAAGGCCGCGCCCTATCATGCGGGGCTGCCGCTCGAGCAGCGCCAGCAGACCCAGGATGCCTTCCTCAAGGATGACATCGAGATTGTGGTTGCAACGGTGGCGTTCGGTATGGGCATCGACAAGCCCAATGTGCGCTTCGTGGTGCACTACGACATCCCGAAGAACATCGAATCCTACTATCAGGAGACCGGCCGTGCCGGGCGCGATGGCACTCCCGCCGAGGCGCTGCTGCTCTACGACCCCGCCGACATTGGTCGGGTGCGCCGTCTGCTCGACAACATCGAGAACCCGCAGCAGTTGCAGGTGGAGCAGTACAAGCTCAACGTGATGGCGGCCTTTGCTGAGGCGCAGACCTGCCGCCGTCAGGTGCTGCTTAACTACTTCGGCGAGTACAACGACAAGCCGTGCGGCAACTGCGATATCTGTCTCGATCCGCCCAAAAGTTATGACGGTACCGAAGATGCCCAGAAGGCGCTCTCCTGCGTCTGGCGGGTGGGGCAGAATTTCGGGGTGGGTTATGTGGTGGAGGTGCTGCGCGGCTCGCTCAACCAGCGCATCAAGGATCATGGTCACGACAAGCTCTCGACCTACGGCATCGGCAAGGATCAGAGCCACGAATACTGGATAAGCGTGATTCGCCAGCTGATCCACAAGGGGCTGCTGACCCAGAACATTACCCGCAATCTGGTACTGCAGCTGACCGAAGCGGCCCGCCCCGTGCTGCGTGGCGAGGTGAAGCTGGAGCTGGCGGTACCCCGCCTGCAGCCTATCTCCAGCCGCAAGGAGAAGCGCAACGGTCTGCTCGACAATGCCAACTACGACAAGCGGCTGTTCAAGGAGCTGCGCGGCCTGCGCAAGCAGATTGCCGAGGATGAAGAGGTGCCGCCCTACGTGGTGTTCAACGATGCCACCCTGGTGGAGATGGCTCAGCTCATGCCGATGACCGAGGAGGAAATGCTGGCGGTCAACGGTGTCGGTCACCGCAAGCTGGAGCGTTTCGGTGAGGCCTTTATGGATCTGATCATCGACTACTGCCGGCGGTAGGGTCGATTAGGCAGCCTAATCGACCACGGTAAGCGCGGCTCGGAAGAACCAAGGGTTAGACGCGAGGTTATTTCAGGCTGGCGTAGAAGGCGGCCAGATTGTCGATATCCGCATCGGTCAGCGGTGCCATGAAGGGGTCCATCAAGGGCTCTTTGCGGGTGCCATCCTTGAACGCTTTCAACTGTTTCACCAGATAGGCGGCATTCTGACCCGCCAGATGGGGATAGTTGGGGATCATCGCCTTGCCTTCCACGCCGTGACAGGCGGCACAGAGCGCAGCCTTGGCTTTGCCGGCTTCAATATCGGCAGCCTTGGCCTGATGACCCCACGCCAGTGCCAGCAAGGGCAGGGCATATACCCATTTTTGCATCTTCTTCTCCTTGAATTGAAAAATGATGGTCGCCAGTTAGCGCAAGCGTGGTTGGCGGCAGTATAAAGAGTGATACGAGCATACGCAGGGACGAATGGCACAACCATGAAGTTGATCAACACTTTTGCGACCGAGTTACCCTGGGCCTGTGAACCCGTGGTCCCCCAGCCGCTGCAGCAGCCCCGGTTGCTTCATCTCAACCGGGCTTTGCTGGCTGAGTTGGGGTTGGAAGGTGTCAGCGCGGCTGACTGGATCGCCTGTTGTGGCGAGGGAAAAGTGCTGCCAGGCATGCAGCCGGTGGCGCAGGTCTATGCGGGCCATCAGTTCGGGGGCTACAGCCCGCGGCTTGGGGATGGTCGCGCTCTGCTGCTGGGGGAGCAGTTGGCACCGGATGGCAGCCGCTGGGACCTGCACCTCAAAGGGGCGGGCAAGACGCCATTCTCCCGCTTCGGCGACGGTCGCGCCGTGCTGCGCTCCAGCATCCGCGAATATCTCGCCTCCGAGGCGCTCCATACCCTCGGCATCCCCACCGCCCGGGCGCTGGTATTGGTGGGGAGTCAGGAGCCTGTTTATCGCGAGCAGGTTGAGGCCGGGGCGACCGTGCTGCGCACCGCCCCCAGCCATCTGCGCTTCGGTCATATCGAGTATTTCGCCTGGAGCGGGCAGGGAGAGAAGATCCCGCCACTCATCGACTATCTGCTGCGCCACCACTTCCCCGAGCTGGAGAGTGGCGCCGAACTGTTTGCCGAAGTGGTGCGCCGCACCGCGCGGCTGATTGCCAAATGGCAGGCGGCGGGGTTCTGTCACGGGGTAATGAATACCGACAACATGTCGCTGCTCGGCCTGACGCTGGATTACGGGCCATACGGCTTTATCGATGCCTATGTGCCCGATTTTGTCTGCAACCACTCGGACCCTGCGGGCCGCTACGCGCTGGATCAGCAGCCTGCGGTCGGTTACTGGAATCTGCAAAAGCTGGCACAGGCGCTGGCTGGCCATGTAGACGGTGATGCGCTGGCTGCGGCGCTGGCCCAGTACGAACAGCAGCTGATGTTGCACTACTCCGAGCTGATGCGGGCCAAGCTCGGGCTGGCGGTGTGGGAGGAGGATGACCCTGCGTTGTTCCGCGAGCTGTTCCGATTGCTGGCGGCCCACAAGGTGGATTACCACCTGTTCCTGCGCCGTCTCGGTGAGGTGACGCAAGAGGGGGGGTGGCCTGCGTCTCTGCTTGCCCTGTTGTCTGAACCTGGTGTTTGGCAGGCGTGGCTGGAACGCTATCGGACGCGGCTATTGTGCGAAGGAAGTGAGGATGCCGTGCGCAAGGGGCAGATGGATGCCATCAATCCCAAGTATGTGCTGCGCAATGCGCTGGCCCAGCAGGTGATAGATGCCGCTGACGCAGGGGATATGCTGCCGTTCGAGCGACTGTTCGCCGCCCTGCAGCGCCCCTTTGATGAACAACCCGAATATGAGGATCTCGCCACCCCGACTCCGGCATGGTATTGCGGTGGTGAGCTCTCCTGCAGCAGCTGAGAGATTGGGCATGAGTTGGCAAATCAAACAGGTAGATAGCGAAGCTGGCGTAGTGACGCTGGATTGTCCGGCGCTCGACTGGGACAGGTTTCCGCTGTTGGCGCAGGCTTTGCTGCGAGAGTGGGAGTTGCAGTCGCTCGAGCAGGATGCGGGAGCAGACCGCCATAGCTGGATGCTGGAGTTTGAAGGGAGCCAGTTTCGGCTGGAGTATGAACACTACAGCGGTTGCTGGCTGGAGGCGGTGCACCCGGCGGATCGGGAGGCGCTGCTCTGGCTCGCCAGACAGCACAAGGCGTGACTATCGCCTGTAAGGCCAGCTCTGCCGCTGGCTAACCTGGATGAGCCTAATCGCATAAAGATTGAACTATCGGTTTGGGGGCGTATAATCTCGCCCCTCGATTATCGCCAATGGTGGCGATATGGGTTCCCTAACCCCATTAACCAAAAAGGTCACAAGATGAATCTGACCCCTGCGCAGTACCAAACGGCGCTCGTTCGCCTGTCGTTGTTCCACATTCTGATCATTGCCAGCAGCAACTATCTGGTGCAGCTGCCGATCACCGTGTTTGGCTTCCATACCACCTGGGGTGCGTTCAGCTTCCCGTTTATCTTCCTGGCGACCGATTTGACGGTGCGGATCTTTGGTGCCGGTCTGGCACGCAAGATTATCCAGACCGTGATGCTGCCGGCGCTGGCGGTCTCCTATGCGCTCTCCGTGCTCTTCTTTGAAGGGAGCTTCCAGGGTGTTGGTCATCTGGCCGAATTCAACCTGTTCGTGGCACGTATCGCCCTGGCCAGCTTTATTGCCTATCTGGTGGGGCAGTTCATGGATGTGGTGGTGTTCAACCGGCTACGACTGATGAAAGTCTGGTGGATTGCTCCGGCGGCCTCCACCCTGTTCGGTAATCTGGTCGATACCATCGCCTTCTTCAGTGTGGCATTCTGGCGCACCACAGATCCTTTTATGGCTGAGCACTGGGTCGAGATTGCAACCGTCGATTACGTATTCAAGTTGCTGATAAGCCTTGGTTTGTTCGTGCCGCTCTACGGTGTCTTGCTGCGCTACCTCAGCCGCAAGCTGGTGGGCGAGGCCGGATTATCCAGCCTGCAAACGACCACCCGGCAAGCCTGACCAGATTGACCACCCTTCGCGGTGGTCAATTTTTTTGCACTTTCTGCAAATAGCGCTTGCCTAGTTAAATGAGAATGATTATTGTTAACTTGTTTTCCGGGAAAGACTTCATTCGTTCCAACGTGATGGACTTCTTGTGAAGGCACGACATTGCTCACATTGCTTCCAGTTAAGGGCCAGTTTATCTGGCCCTCTTTTTTGTCATTTTTCAGCAAGTTGCGGCCATAAAAAACGGGAGCCAAGGCTCCCGTTGTCACGCTGTCTGTGGCTTACTCGATATCGAGTGCCTCGGGGGAGAGGATCACCCCTGTGGTATCGGCGTAGAGGTGGTCGTCAGGTAGGAAAGTGACACCACCGAAGTTGACCGGCAGATCGGTCTCTCCGACATCCTTGCTGTCGGCACCAACCGGAATGGCTGCCAGTGCCTGAATGCCGATATCCAGATCTTCCAGAATATCGACTTCGCGGACGCAGCCATAGCAGACAATCCCTTCCCAATCGTTCTCTGCCGCCGTGGTGGCGATGTCGCTGTCGATCAGGGCACGGCGCATGGAGCCACCACCATCGATCAGCAAGACGCGTCCCAGCCCGTTCTCTTTGACGAGCTCACGGATAAGGCCATTCGATTCGAAGCATTTGACGGTGGTGATGACGCCGCCGAAAGAGGCGCGGCCGCCGAAGGAGCAGAGCATGGGTTCAAGCACATCTACCATGTCCTGATAGATGTCGCACAATTCAGAGGTATTGTATTCCATAGTGTCAAATCCACGGCTGGAAACAGGTGCAACCAGTATAAGGAGTGGGTGTGGCATTTCAATGAATATTCCTTGCACAGATCACCTGTTGCCGCTTTTCTGCATAAGCTCAATGCAGTTCACTGCCAGTTTGCGAGAGGTCCATCGTGCTTATCCGTCATAAGTTGATCCTGAATACCGTGCTGGTTGCTGTTGCCATGCTGGTACTGAATGGTCTGTTTTTTTACTCAAACCAGGTCAGCCGTCAGCTGACTGAAGCCCAGCGTAATGTTGATGGGCTCGAGATCACCATGCTCAACCTCAGGCGTGCCGAGAAAGACTTCATGCTCCGCAAGGACATGGCATTCGCCAATCGCTTCAACGAGTTGTTGGCTGATTTCAACCAACGCAGCCAACAGCTGGTCAGCGATGCTACCTTGGCTGCCGCAGAGGGGGAGTTGACCCGACTGGCGCAGCTGATGTCAGGTTACGGTAAGTCATTCAATGATCTGGTGGCTCAACAGCAGAAGATTGGGCTGGGGCCTGAAGATGGGCTCTATGGCAAGCTGAGGGCGGCGGTGCATGAGGTGGAGAGTGGGCTCAAGCAGCTGGATCAGCAAGGGCTGCTCATCACCATGCTGCAGCTGAGGCGGGCAGAGAAGGACTTCATGCTGCGCTCCGATATCCAGTATCTGGAGCGTTTCGAGACCTTGCACAAGAGTTTCCAGGCTAGCCTTGGCGCCTTGCCGGAGGATGAGCGCGGCAAGCTGGAGCAGGCTAGCAAGCAGTACCGGCAGGACTTTGTGGCGCTGGTGCAGGGGATGCAGGTACTGGGGCTGAAAGAGGATGAGGGGCTGCGCAACCAGATGCGCGAGCTGGTGCATCAGACCGATCAGGGATTTGACACTGTAGAGCAGCATGTGGCTGGAGAGTTGATCCGGCAGACCTCCCGCCTCAATACCCTGATGTTGGTGTGTGGCGCAGTGATCATCGTGCTTATCGGAATCATGAGTGTGTTACTCGGTCGCAGCATTGATCGCCCCATTTCACGGGTCAATGATACCGTAAACCGCATCCGACAGGACAACGACCTGCGCCTCAAGATTGAGTTGCAGGGGGCGGACGAAATGGCGCAACTGGCGGGCAATCTGGATGTGATGCTGGGTGGGTTCCGCAACCTGATCGGCGATGTGAAGCAGAGTGTGCATACCCTGACCGAGGCGGCGGATCACCTCTCGGCCAATGTTCAGCGTACCAGCGAAGGGGCGACACGCCAGTTGCAGGAAACCGACATGGTGGCGACCGCTTCCACCGAGATGGGCTCTACCATCGAAGAGATTGCCCGCAACACCGAGCAGGCGGCCAACAATGCCCAGGCCACCAACAACAAGGCGATGGAAGGGCGCACCGCAGTTGAGAATACTGTCGAGCAGATCCGTGCGCTGGCGGGTAATCTGGAGAGCTCCGCTCGGGAGGTGGCCCAGTTGCAAAAAGAGAGTGAGACCATTGGCTCGGTGCTGGATGTGATCCGCGGGATTGCCGAGCAGACCAACCTGTTGGCCCTCAACGCAGCCATTGAAGCGGCTCGGGCAGGTGATCAGGGGCGTGGCTTTGCAGTGGTTGCCGATGAGGTGCGCAGTCTTGCTATTCGTACTCAGAAATCGACCCAGGAGATCGCTGGCATCATTAGTTCTTTGCAGAAGCAGACCGGCAGTATCGTCGAGGTGATGGCAACCTGTCGTGATCAGGGCAACCGCAGCTCGGAGCAGGCTAGTAACGCCGGGGAGTTACTGGGACAGATCACCGAGGATGTTACCAACATCATGGATATGAGCACCCAGATTGCAGCGGCTATCGAGCAGCAGAGTCTGGTGGCCAACGAGGTGAACCGCAACGTTAACAACATTCGCGATATTGCCCAGGAGTCGAGCGCTATGGCAGAGGAAAATGCCAGATCCAGTCAGGGCCTCAACGAACAGGCCCGGCTGCTCAACCAGGCGGTGGCAAAATACAGGGTTTAGTGAGCGGGTTATCGTCCTTGTGAGGTTTTTGCAGCAGAGTGGCAATGATTTGATCGTGGTGGCTGTTATTGGGAAAATTCGCTCATATAATCGCCGCCACTATGATGACTCGGAAGGATTCGATGGCAAAGTTGCTGGTGGCCGTATTCGGGCTGCTCTGCTCCTGTCTGGTGCTGGCAGAGGGTGGCCAGGTTACCCCACTCAAGCCCGGTATGGAGCCGCTGCTTAGCTGGTTTAACGGGGCTTTTACTAGCCGGGAGCAGGCCAGTTACGACAGCCGCTTTACCAGTGCCGAGCTGCGCCTGATGGAGATCTGGTCCGGCTATCAGGGCTATCGCTGGGTCTATGCCGAGCAGTACCTGAGCCAGCGAGCCATTCGCCCCTTTCGCCAGCGCATCTATCGCTTCTCACCCGCCCCTGACGGACGGGTCCTGATGGCAGAGTTTACCATGCCCATGGCTATTGATTTCGCCGGGGCCTGGCACCATCCCAAGCTGCTTGACAGTTTGACTCCGCAGCAGCTCTCCTTGCGTCACGGTTGCGAGATCTGGCTAAGCCGTACCCCATCCGGCGATTACACCGGTCACACCAGGGTAGGGCATTGCTCCACCGATTTTGGTGGCGCGACGACTCTAGTGCAGCATATCTGGATTGGCCCCGATTACGTCAGGCTGTTGGACCGAGCCTATGATAATGATGGAGGGCTGCGCTGGGGTAGCCCGGCTGAGGGGTATGTCTATTTGCGTCGCTCCGGAGGATTCGGTCAGTAAGCGTCCGTGATGGCTGGCAGCGGGTATGGGCAGGGTCAAGACAATAAAAAAGGCGCCCGATAGGCGCCTTTTTCAGAATTCTTCAGAAGCAAGATTACTTCTTGGTGGTCATCGCACCGAAACGCTTGTTGAACTTGTCTACGCGGCCGCCGCTAGAAACTTCTTTCTGCTTGCCGGTGTAGAACGGGTGGCACTCGGAGCACACGTCCAGGTTCAGATCTTTACCGATGGTAGAGAAAGTGTTGATGACGTTACCGCAAGAGCACTTGGCGGTGATGGCTACGTAGTCAGGATGGATACCAGCTTTCATGGACAACCTCAAAGTAATAGGCCGTGTCGCCATCCGATCTCTTGTCGGACACCACACGATTGTTGAACACAGTTTCAAAGGCTGCGAATAATATAGGAAATGCCTGAGTTCAGGCAAGTGGCTTCGCAGAAAAAATAGGCAACCCCTGGTGAATTCTCCCCAAATGCTGGATCTGGTTCGTGTCGCTGTGCCGGTACCGTTACGCCGTCACTTCGACTATCTCTCTCCCCTGCCGTTACCTGCCCCTGGTTGCCGGGTCGAGATCCCGTTCGGCCCCCAGACCCTGGTCGGGCTGGTGGTGGAGCATCCGGCCGACAGCCAGGTGCCGCGCAACAAATTAAAGCCCTTGAAGAGGGTGCTCGACAGCGCGCCGGTGCTGGGACCGGATATTCTGGCGCTGATGAACTGGAGTGCCAGTTACTACCAGCATCCGCTGGGTGAGGTGTTGCCCCATGCCCTGCCGGTGCTGGTGCGCAAGGGGGAGCCAGCTGCTTATCGGGAGCTGGAGTTCTGGTTTGCTACCGATGCGGGCATGGCTATCGACCTTAATGATCTCAAGCGGGCTGCCAAGCAACAACAAGCCCTCGCCTTGCTACGCAAGGGGCCGCAGACCCCCTCTGCCCTCAAACAGGAGGAGATTTCGAGCGCCGCACTCACCGCGCTGGAGAAGAAGGGATTGCTGGAGAAGCGCTCGCTGGAACCAAGCTTTGAGCGCGACTGGGCCGCCCGTTTTGAGTCGGGGGAGGGGCTGCGCCTCAATGGCGAGCAGGCATTGGCCGTCTCTGCCGTGACCAGCCAGAGCGACAAGTTCGGCGCCTTCCTGCTGGATGGCATCACCGGCTCCGGCAAGACCGAGGTCTACCTGAGCATCCTCGAGCCCCTGCTCAAGGCGGGCAAGCAGGCACTGGTGATGGTGCCGGAGATCGGCCTCACCCCGCAGACCATCAACCGCTTCCGCCGCCGCTTCAAGGTGCCTGTGGTGGCGATGAACTCCGCCATGAATGACAGGGAGCGGCTCGATGCCTGGCTCGCCTGCCGCGACGGCGGTGCCGCCATCCTGATCGGCACCCGCTCCGCGGTGTTCACCCCGTTTCACAACCTCGGCATCATCATCATCGACGAGGAGCACGACGGCTCTTTCAAGCAGCAGGACGGTTTTCGCTACCACGCGCGGGATCTGGCGGTGATGCGGGCTCATCGCGCCGGTATCCCCATCCTGCTTGGCTCGGCCACCCCGTCGCTGGAGACGCTGCACAACGCCCGCACCGGCAAGTATCACCATCTCACCCTGACTCGCCGAGCCGGCAATGCCCAGACCGCCCGTCAGGTAATCCTCGATATCAAGAGTGTGCGCTTGCAGGCCGGGCTATCGCCCCAGCTGGAGCAGCTGATGGCTGAGCATCTGGCGGCGGGCAATCAGGTGATGCTGTTTCTCAACCGCCGTGGCTATGCCCCAGCCCTTATCTGCCATCAATGTGGCTGGAGCGCTGCCTGCGAGCGTTGTGATGCCTGGTACACCTGGCATCAGGCCGGACGACGGTTGCACTGTCATCACTGCGACAGTGTCCGCCCGCTACCCCACCACTGCCCCGAGTGTGGCAGCAACGAGCTGATCGGCTCAGGGGTTGGCACCGAGCAGCTGGAGCAGCTGCTCACCACAGTTTTCCCGCAATATCCGGTAGTGCGCATCGATCGGGACAACACCCGCCGCAAGGGGGAGCTGGAGACCCACCTCGGCGACATCAAGGCGGGCAAGTACAAGATCCTGATCGGTACCCAGATGCTGGCCAAGGGCCACCACTTCCCGGATGTGACTTTGGTGGGCCTGCTGGATGTGGATGGCGCCCTATTTTCCGCCGACTTTCGCGCCGCCGAAAAACTGGCCCAGCTCTACACCCAGGTGGCGGGTCGTGCCGGGCGCGCCAGCAAACCGGGGCTGGTCGTGCTGCAGAGCCACCATCCCGAACACGCTCTGCTGCAGGATCTGACCCAGAACGGTTATGGCCACTTCGCCGAGACGGCGCTGAAAGAGCGTCGCCTGCTGGGTTTGCCGCCCTTCAGCTATCAAGGGCTGTTCCGCGCCGAGGCTAACGGCCGCGACGAGGTGCAGCTGTTCCTCACCCGTCTCGCCGATACCCTGCGCAGTGCCCGCTATCCCCATGTTCAGGTGCTGGGGCCCATCAGCGGCTTTATGGAGCGCAAGGCAGGCAAGTTCCGGATGCAGTTGCTGGTGCAGGGGCCGAATCGAGCACCACTGGCCCAGCTGCTGGATTGGGCGGTGAAGGAGCTGGAGGGGTGGCCTGAGACCAAAAAGGTGCGCTGGAGTCTGGATATCGACCCCACCGAGCTGAGCTGAGTCCGGCACTGGTCGCTCACTGTTCAGTGGCTACCTATGTGCGGTGTCAGCGACCGGATTTGCTATGTGGGGGCCGGATTCAGACTCGCAGATCGATCTGCTGCACCCAGCCCCCCTTACCCTGTTCAGTCAGATAGAGGCCGGATTGACGCAGTACCCCGAGATTGCCGTTCTCTCCCAGATGGTTGAAGGGGGTGTCGAGGGGGCGCAGCAGGATGGCGCCGATCCCCAGCTCCACCAGGGCGATGGGAGCGTGCTCGGGGTGCCAGAACTGCAGGGCCGCGAACTGACTGTCCCGCTCGTCCAGCACCCCGTTGCCATCTTCATCCAGGACGGCCAGCTCGCCGAAGCCGTCGCCGGAGCGGGCCCCGAACAATTCGCCACCATCGTCTATGGTGCCGTTGCCGTTGCGATCCAGCGCCACGAAACCGCTTCCCCTTGTCAGGCCGGGCAGTTTATCCATCTTGCCATCCTGATCGATGTCGAACTGGAAGCGCGCCTCGGTCAGGCCGGCAATCTTGCCATCCAGATTGAGTACCAGCGGATCCTTGAGGGCCCCCAATGTGGTACGGCGCTGGCTGATATCGAGCTGACGCCAGTCGAGAACAAAACCGAGATCCAGCTGCAATGTCTGGCCGTCGCTGGTCTGCACACTGGCCGCCGCAACGACCGTTAGCCGCTCTTGTTGCACCAGGATATCGGTGACTTCCACCAGCTGGTCCGACTCGTCGCCCCCCTGTGCCATGGCTGCCGCATTACCATCAGAGGGTTTTATCGGCTGCGGCAGCTCGATTTTATGGCCCAGCATCGCCTCTATCATTAGCTTGATCAGCCTTAGTCGATTAT
This sequence comes from Aeromonas australiensis, assembly GCF_000819725.1. Taxonomy (GTDB): domain Bacteria; phylum Pseudomonadota; class Gammaproteobacteria; order Enterobacterales; family Aeromonadaceae; genus Aeromonas; species Aeromonas australiensis. Next base: position 13,363 of record NZ_CDDH01000054.1, read on the forward strand.
CCAACCCGTCGTCTGGAACGCCATCCTGTTCCTGACCGATCTCCGCTGGGGGCGGGGCAGTGGCCGTTGTCGCTTGCGGGCTGGCGGCCGATTGCCTTGCGGCTTGTAGCGTCAGGGCGCTGGAGAGGGTCAGGGTGCTACGCCGTTCGCCCGGTGTGACTGCGTCATTGGCCTCCGGTGCAGGTGTGCTGACGGGGGGCACAGGACCGAGGTTGCGCACTTGTCGTGACTGCAACTGCTGATACTGATGGTTTACCTCCCCCCGCAGGTCGTAGTGGTCGATGCGCATATGTTCACCCTCGGCGCTATACGTCTGGTTAGTTATCGACCAGTGAATAAGCAGGGCTTAACACCAAATTGGACTAATCAGGGAGGTGGTTAGTACTAGGTTGCAAGGTGGCTGCGTGGCAGGATGATGGACATGCGGGTGGTGGCCTGTTTGCCCAAGCGCAGGGCGCAACATGTGAAGAGGAATAGAGGATGAGAAATTGGCTGGTGATGGGTGCGGCAGGGTATGGTGGATTCCTGTCTGGCACCCCAGGCATCAATGATGTTGAGGGCTGCACTCATGCGTAACTGTCTGGTGATGGGAGCTGCAGGATATATAGGCTCCTATCTGGTGCCTTACCTGCAAACCCTGGGCTACAAGGTGATTGCCGGGGCGCGCCGTCCCTGCCGCTTGCCTGAGGGGGTCGAGTTTCGTCTTGCCGACAGCCTCAAGCCCATCACACTGCTGCCTGCGCTGGCGGGTATCGATACCGTCTTCTATCTGGTGCATGCCATGGGGTCGGGAGCCGATTTTCACCGGCTGGAGCAGCAGGGGGTAAAGAACTTTGCTGCCGCTGCCCGTGCCGCCGGGGTGCGTCGCATCATCTATCTGGGGGCAATCCAGCCAGAGCAGTGCAACAGCCGCCATCTCAACTCCCGCCGCCACTGTGGCGAGCTGTTTCGTGACTCCGGCGTGCCGACGGTGGAGTTGCGCGCCGGCATCATCATCGGGCCCGGTTCGGCGGCGTTCGAGGTGATGCGGGATCTGGTGTTCAACCTGCCGCTGATGGTGACACCCAAATGGGTGCGCTCGCGCACGCCGCCGATTGCGCTCTCCAACCTGCTGCACTATCTGGGCGGGCTGGTAGAGGCCGACGAGGTGGATGGGCGCATCTTCAATGCGGTCGGTCCCGAGCTGCTCAGCTATCAGCAGCAGTTGCAGAAGTTCGCTGCCCATATCGGCAAACGCTGCCCCATCATTCCCATCCCGTTTCTGAGCCCGCGCCTCTCTGCCTGGTGGCTGCAGTTTGTCACCTCGGTGCCGCAGCCGGTGGCCAAGGCGCTGGTGGGCGGTCTCAAGCACGATATCCCGGCCGACGACGGCCCGCTGCGCACCTTGCTGCCACAGACCCTGCTCAGCTTCGACGAGGCGCTGGCGGAGAGTCTGGCGCTGGAGCAGAAGCTGGGTGCCGAACAGCAGGGGCAGGAGACCCCCCTCGGCCTGCGCTGGCGCCATCCCGAATATGGTTTCTACGATCGCACCGCCAGCGGCGAGGCCATCTGCCTCGCCTCTCCCGAGGTGGTGTGGCAGGTGTTGCAGCAGCTGGGGGGTGAGCAGCGCTACTTCTACATGAACGAGCTGTGGGTGGTGCGCGAATGGATGGATCACCTGATCGGCGGTCCGGCCCGCACTCGTGGTCGCACCAATCCCGATCGTTTCGTGAAGGGGGACATGCTCGACTCCTGGCAGATCCTTGGCGTGGATGAGGGGCGCAGGCTCGATCTCTTGTTCAACATGAAGGCCCCGGGCGTCGGGCGGCTGGCGTTCAATATCCTGCCGGAGGAGTCGGGCCTGACCCGGATCCGGGTCACCGCTCACTGGCATCCGCAGGGCGCCTGGGGGCTGGCCTACTGGCTCGCCATGCTGCCGTTCCACCTTTTCATCTTTCAAGGGATGACCGAAGCCATCGCCCGTCAAGCCGAAGCGAGGGCTGGTATCCCGGTGATGGATTAAACCCGCTTCACATCTTTCCCGCTTATAAAGTGCCCCGTTCGGGGTGCTTTTTATGCGGTGCCATGCCCCGTTCTGACAGATAGTGGTAGGCGTCTCATGGTAAAGGCTGGCATCATGCCGCAGTCTTGTTTACCGCGGATAGATAATCAGTCAGAAAAAGAAGGGATTATGAATAAAAAACCGTCAATTTTGGGGGGCGCCTGCATCATTGCCAGCGTCTGCGTGGGAGCCGGCATGCTCGGTCTGCCGAGTGCGGGGGCGGGGGCCTGGACCCTCTGGTCGGTGCTGGCACTGACTCTCACCATGGTGATGATGACCCTCTCTGGCTGGATGCTGCTGGAGTCCTTCCAGCACCACGACATGCGGGTCTCCTTCAATACTGTGACCCGTGAGCTGCTGGGGGAGAAGCTCAATCTCCTCAACAACCTCTCGGTCTACTTTGTTGGCGGCATTCTGCTCTACGCCTATATCACCTCCTCCGGTGCCATCCTGCAGGGGATGCTGGGGATCGACAGCAAGCTCGCCTCGGTGCTGTTTGTGGCGATCTTCTCTGCGGTGGTGTGGCACTCGACCCGCGCCGTTGACCGTATTTCGGTGGTGCTGATCGCCTTTATGATCCTCAGCTTTGCCCTCGGTGTGGCCGGTCTGCTCGGCAGTATCAAGCTGCCGACCCTGCTTGATCTGGCGGGCAGCGAGAGCCGCTACGCTCCCTATGCCATGGCGATGCTGCCGGTAGCGCTCACCTCGTTCGGCTATCACCACTCGGTGGCCTCCCTGCGTGCCTACTACCAGAACGAGCAGCAGGCCAGATGGGCCATTCTGGGGGGAACCCTGATCGCGCTGGCGCTCTACGTGCTCTGGCTGTTGGGGATCTTCGGCAACCTGCCCCGTCAGGATTTTGCTCCCGTGATTGCCAAGGGGGGTGACGTGAGTGTGCTGCTCTCCGCGCTTTCAGGGGTGATCGAATCGGAGAAGGTGGCCAGCGCCATCAACGGTTTCTCCATGGCGGCCATCCTCTCCTCCTTTATCGGGGTGGGGCTCGGGGTGTTCGACTATCTGGCTGATCTGTTCAAGTTCGACAACAGCCGCGCCGGTCGCTGCAAGACCTGGGCGGTCACCTTCCTGCCGCCGCTGCTGCTCTCCCTGCTCTTCCCGTTCGGCTTCCTGCTGGCCATCGGCTATGCCGGTGCCGCCGCCACCATCTGGACCTGCATCATCCCGGCATTGCTGGTGCTGCGCACCCGGGCGCGGGCCGAGCGGGGCGAAGTGACCCCCCATTTCGTCACCCCCGGCGGCAAGCTGATGGCCTGGTTGCTGATCCTGTTCGGTTTGGCGACCGCGCTGTTCCACTTCCTGTCGATGGCAAATCTGTTGCCGGTCTATCTGGGCAACTGAGTCAGGTCTACAGCACTGACAGAAAGGGCGGCAAGGCCAAATTGCCGCCCTTTTTGCTCCATTTTTACCCCACATGGCAGAATCTATAACTAAAGTGGTAGGCGCGGGCGGGGTAAGGTGCTGAAATAACTGGTCTGATCTGGCTGATGGCAGCATGATCTGCTGGGCATGCCCACTGCTTTCTTTTATGATCCCCGCCCTTCTGCGTGCCCCCTGTCGGCACCTCATTTGCACCAACCACATCGGGGTCCCCCATGTCCGATCTGCGTCAAGAAGCACTCGATTACCACGCCCAGCCCGTACCGGGCAAAATTGCCATCGCCCTGACCAAGCCCGCCGAAACCGCCCGCGACCTGGCGCTGGCCTACAGCCCGGGTGTTGCCGAGCCGGTGCGCGAGATCGCTGCCAACCCGGCCGATGCCTACCGCTATACCGGCAAGGGCAACCTAGTGGCCGTCATCTCCAACGGCACCGCGATTCTGGGTCTGGGCAATCTGGGGCCGCTGGCCTCCAAGCCGGTGATGGAGGGCAAGGCCCTGTTGTTCAAGCGCTTCGCCGGTATCGACGCCATCGACATCGAGGTGAAGCACGAGACCAGCCAGCAGTTTATCGACACGGTGGCGGCCATCGCCGATACCTTCGGTGGCATCAACCTGGAAGATATCAAGGCGCCGGAGTGTTTCGAGATTGAAGAGGCGCTGATCGCGCGTTGCGACATTCCGGTGTTTCACGATGACCAGCACGGCACCGCCATCGTTACCGCCGCCGGTCTGCTCAACGCGCTGGAAGTGCAGGGCAAGCAGATCAGTGACAGCCGCATCGTCTGCATGGGGGCGGGGGCTGCTGCCACTGCCTGCATGGACCTGCTGATCAAGTGTGGCGCCAGAGCGCACAACATCTTCATGCTGGATCGTCAGGGTGTTATCCACACCGGCCGCAGCGATCTCAACAAGTACAAGCAGCGCTTCGCCAACGAGACTCCGCTGCGCACCCTGATGGATGTCATCGAAGGGGCGGATGTGTTTGTCGGTGTTTCAGGCCCCGATGTGCTGCCCGCCGAGGCGGTGGCCCTGATGGCGCCCAACCCGGTGATCTTCGCCTGCTCCAATCCGGACCCGGAGATCAAGCCGGCGCTGGCCCACGGGGTACGCAGTGATCTCATCATGGGCACCGGTCGCTCCGACTACCCGAACCAGATCAACAACGTGCTCTGCTTCCCCTTCATCTTCCGCGGCGCTCTCGACGCCCGTGCCAGCCGCATCAACGATGCCATGAAGATTGCTGCGGTCGAGGCGATCCGCGCGCTGGCCAAGGAGCCGGTACCGGCCGAGGTGTTGACCGCCGCCGGGGTGAGCGAGCTCGCCTTCGGCAAGGATTACGTCATTCCCAAGCCGATGGATGCCCGTCTGCTGCCGCGGGTAGCCCGCGCCGTGGCGCTGGCAGCGGTGGCCTCCGGCGTCGCCCGCATCGAGCTGCCTGCGGACTACATGCTGTAATCCGGCGTTGCAAACGGCCCCATAGCGGGGCCGTTTTTATTTCTGCTTCTGGCGACAGCCAGAGACGCCAGTCGGGCGACAGGTTGGGGCATATGGAGGCAAATCGGGTGCAAAGGTGGTCAAACAGCGCTCTCCTCTGACACAATATTGCCACTATGACGCTAACGAGAATCAAGATGCTGCAGCCTGTCAGCGGCCGTTTGGCCCACGCCCTCTCCTTTGTGCGCCATGATGGTCGCCACTTTGCCCAGTTTGTCTGGGGCCGTTTCCAGCAGGACAGATTGACGGTCACCGCCGGTTATCTGGCTTATGTCACCCTGCTGTCGCTGGTGCCGATGATCGCCGTGGTGTTTGGCATGATGTCTGCCTTTCCGGTGTTTCAGAGTCTCAAACAGGAGATGGAGCAGTTTGTCTACCACAACTTCGTCCCGACCGCGGGGGAGATGCTCAAGGAGTACATTGATGGCTTCGTTGCCAACGCCACCAACACCACTGCGGTAGGGGTCGGAGCGCTGGTGGTGGTGGCCCTGATGCTGATCTCTGCCATCGACAAGAACCTCAACTACATCTGGCGCTCAACCCGGGGTCGCCCGCTAGCGCAGGCGTTTGCCATGTACTGGATGATCCTGACCCTGGGGCCCGTGCTGATCGGGGCCAGCATTGCTATCTCTTCCTACATTTTCTCGCTGCGGCTGTTTGGCGCCGAGAGCCTGTTCGGCTTCGGGTATCTGCTGCTGCGCAGTTTGCCGTTCATGTTCTCGGTGCTCACCTTCCTGCTGGTCTATACCGTGGTGCCGAACTGCAAGGTGCGGCTGATCCACGCCTTGATCGGCGCGCTGGTGGCGGCGACCCTGTTCGAGCTGGCCAAGCGCGGCTTTGCCATCTACATCACCAACTTCCCCTCCTATCAGGCTATCTATGGCGCGCTGGCGACTATCCCTATTCTGTTTGTCTGGGTTTACCTCAGCTGGCTGGTGGTGCTGCTGGGGGCTGAGACCACCGCCTGCCTCGGTGAATACGAGAAACCGGCCAGCGAAGAGCTGGGCTAAGCCATCGCCTTGGCCATTGGTTTATCCGTCATTCCGCACCTG
>NZ_CDDH01000055.1 GCF_000819725.1 Aeromonas australiensis
TGTAGTGGCATAGTGAATTTGGCCACCTGATTAAGCGACGTGATAGGATCACGCCATCAACGACAGGTGAGAAAATGACCGAAAAGAAGAGACCCACTTTCAGCGCCGAGTTCAAGCTTGAAGCGGCCAAATTGGTTATCGAGCGCAGTTACAGCATTCCTGAAGCCGCCAAGGCGATGGGCGTTAGTGAGAGCGCCATGCGGGCATGGGTAAACCAACTCAAAAGTGAAATGCAGGGGAAAACACCCAAAGCATCCCCATTGACCCCAGAACAACAAAAAATTCGTGAATTAGAAAAGAAAATCAAACAGATAGAAGAAGAAAATCAGATTTTAAAAAAGGCTACCGCTCTCTTGATGTCGGACTCCCTGTACAATTCTCGCTAGTCGAGAAATTCAAGAAGAGCTTTAGCATTAAGCGTATCTGCGAGACGTTCGGGATCCATCGCAGCAGTTACAAATATTGGGCTGGCCGGCCCCGGCTCATCAGCACTGAGCGCGTCAAACTACAGGCTGAGGTTCGCAAAGCTCACAATCAAAGCAACGGCTCTGCCGGAGCCAGAAGCATCGCCGGTATCGTCACGAAGCGGGGGATAGCGCTGAGTCGTTATCGTGCCACCAAGTTGATGAAGGAGCTTGGATTGGTGAGTTGTCAGCAACTCAGCCATAGCTACAAAAAGGCCGCACAAGAGCACCCTGCGATTGCGAACCAGCTGGATAGACAATTTGCGGTGACGGCGCCAAATCAGGTGTGGTGCGGCGATGTCACCTATATTTGGACCGGCAAGCAGTGGGCATACCTCGCAGTTGTACTCGATTTGTTTGCCCGCAAACCAGTGGGGTGGGCCATGTCGTTGTCGCCCGATAGTGAGTTGACCTGCAAGGCATTGACCATGGCATTTGAGTCCAGGGGACGGCCCCAGGGAGTGATGTTCCACTCCGATCAGGGCAGCCACTACACCAGTCGCAGGTTCAGGCAGCAACTCTGGCGTTATCAACTCACCCAGAGCATGAGCCGCCGCGGTAACTGTTGGGACAATGCGCCAATGGAGAGGCTGTTTAGAAGCCTGAAATCGGAATGGGTGCCGAGAACTGGCTACCAGAGTATTAACGAAGCCGAACAGGCGATCACAGAGTATCTAGTGGGCTATTACAGCCAGGTAAGGCCTCATAGCTACAATGGTGGGTTAACCCCAAACGAATCCGAGCAGATGTTCTGGGCGGCACACAAAACCGTGGCCAATTTTTCTTGACCACTACA
>NZ_CDDH01000056.1 GCF_000819725.1 Aeromonas australiensis
GTGGCGGGCGAAGTAGTCGCTAAACTCCCCCGCCAGCAAAAAATCCCCAAGGGTCAGCTCGGGGCCAGCCCCCTGATGTTGACCATCTGCCAGCCAGGCCCGAGCCTCCCGGTTGAACCGCAAAATCTCGGCGACAAAGCCGTAGAAACGGTGGCTCAACAGATTGCTGCGCTGGGCAAACAGGGTGTCGAGGTTGTGGCCGTTATACTCCAGCCCCTCCGGGCTCTTCACCGAGAAGCTCATCTCGGCCGGTTGCCGCGCCATGCCGATCCGCGCCAGCAACTTCAAGAAGTTGGGGTAGGTGCGATCGTTGAAGACAATAAAGCCGGTGTCGATGGCATAGCTGCGGCCAGCCTGATGCACATCGACGGTGGCGGTGTGGCCGCCCAGGGTCGGCGCCGCCTCGAACAGGGTTATGTCATGGAGTTTGTGGAGCAGAAAACCGGCGGTGAGTCCCGAGATCCCTGAACCGACGATGGCGATCTTTTTCTTCATGAATGGCTTCCTTTCGATACGAGTGCGCGACCAAGGCGCAGCCAGAGCCCCACCGGCAGCGCACCAAGCAGGCGCAGCAACCAGATGAAACGGCGGGGAAAGTGGATCTGGTGACGACCGGCGGTCAGCCCCTCCATGATGACGCGGGAGGCCTCTTCCACCGTCACCAGACAGGGCATGGGAAAATCATTTTTGGCGGTGAGCGGCGTCTGGACAAAGCCCGGGCGGATCAGGGTCACCCCGATCCCTTTGCTGGCCAAATCGAGGCGCAAGGTATCCGTCAGATAGTCGAGAGCCGCCTTGGAGGCACCATAGGCCTCGGCTCGCGGCAGCGGCAGCCAGCTCACCGACGAGCTGACGATGGCAAGGCGCGATCCCGCCCCGAGCAACGGCAAGAAGGCGGCCAACGCATGGCCGGTGGCGGTCAGATTGGTTTCGATCACCCGGGCAAACAGCTCGCTGTCAAACCCCTCGCCGACATCCATGTACTCGCAGTTGCCTGCGTTAAGGATCAACAGATCGAGGGATGGCAGCGTAGCAGCCACCCCGCTCATTGCGGCCAGATCCCGGGCATCGAACTGCAGCGGCGTGACGCCATCCAGCCCCAGCGCCTGCAGCCGTTCGCCATCGCGGCCACAGCCCCACACCTGCCAGCCGGCACGCCGGTAATCCAGTGCCAGTTGACGACCGATGCCGGAGGTCGCCCCTGTAATAAGCACCCGGCCGCTCATGCGCCAAGCCTCATCTTGATAGTGCGCACCACGGGCCCAAGCAGCGGCAACTGCTCGTAGAGCATGGCACCCAGGTCAAAATAGTCCCGGTGCTGGCACACCTTGCCCGCCTCGTCGAATTCGAGGCGGGTGGCCCCCTCCACCGTCACCGGCTCACCACCACGCAATCTGGGGTGAGAGAAGGTCATGGTCCAGCCGAGCCAGGCCTGCGGCCCTTGCTGCTGCTGACTGGTGATGACGAAGCGACAGTAAGCGAGGCGCTGATAGAGGGCGGCAAAATAGTCGCCAAGGGCCGCCAGCCCCTCGATACAGTGGGCCGGATCGGTAAAGACCACCTGTTCGGCATAGACCTCGGGCAAGCGGTGCAACTGCTGTTTGTCCAGTTGCTGATAGAGGCCAATAAAGCGGGCCAGCGGCTCGTTCATGCTATATCTCCAGAGCGCGGAACATCTCGATGGCTCTCACCCGGGCAACGGCGTGATCCACCATGGGGGCCGGATAAGATGTTACTCCCTTGAGTCGCAACCAGTCATGGGGCTGATGCACATAGGCAGTAGGGATATCGGCCAGTTCAGATACCCAAGTACGGATAAACTCCCCTTGTGGATCAAATCGTTGCCCCTGAGTGGTGGGGTTGAAGACCCGAAAATAGGGCGCCGCATCGGCGCCGGTGCCCGCCGCCCACTGCCAGCCGCCGTTGTTGGCCGCCAGATCCCCGTCAATGAGCCGACTCATGAAGTAATCCTCCCCGAGCCGCCAGTGGATATGGAGATCCTTGGTGAGAAAGCTCGCCACTATCATCCGTAGCCGGTTGTGCATCCAGCCGGTGGCGTTGATACAGCGCATCGCCGCATCGACGATGGGGTAGCCGGTGCGTCCCTCGCACCAGGCGGCAAAGGCATCCGGATCCCAACTCCACGGCAAGGCGGCGGTCTCCGCCTTGAAGGGGCGATTCATGGAGAGGGTCGGGATCAGTACCAGCAGGTGGCGATAGAACTCGCGCCAGACCAGCTCATTGAGCCAGACAAAGCCGGGCTGGGCCTTGGACTGGGGCCGATAGCCAAGCCGCTGCTGGAGCGCCGCCACACACTGGCGCGGGCTGATGACGCCTGCCGCCAGATAGGGGGAGAGCACGGACGTGCCCGCGATGGCAGGAAAATCGCGCTGTTCGCCATAGTCGACCACGGCACGCTCCAGAAAAACATGCAGCCGACGCAGCGCTTCATCCTCTCCCACCGGCCAGCGCAGATCTGCGGTCAACTCACCGAGCGCCTCATCAACCCACTCACGCTCGGCCAGCGGCAGCCACGGCAGCGGCTCGCCACGGGGCGCAGGGGCGCGGTGAATGACAAACCCCTCCTCATCGAGGGCTTTGAGCCAGGCACGGCTAAAAGGGGTGAAGACCTTGAACATCTCACCCGACCCGGTCAGCACCCGCCCCGGCGGCAATACGCAACAGCCGTTGAACCAGTGGCAGCTCACCGCCTGCTCTGCCAGCGCGGCGCTGACGGCATGGTCGCGGCGCTGCTCGTCGATCTCGATAGCCTGATTGGCGTAGAGTTGGGTCACCCCCAGCTCTCGGCTTAAATCAGCCATCGCTGCGGGCACCTCGGCAAAGGTCTCCACTCGCAGCAGATGGAGCGGGATGCCAAGCGCCGCCAGCTCGCGCCCCAGCAAATCCACCTGCGCCAACATAAAGCGCTGACGGATGGGGGCCATTTTGTGCTGCCGCCACTGGCTGGGGGAGATGATAAAGAGCGCGGCCACCGGTTCATCACCGGCGCAGGCATGGCGTAGCGCCGGGTTGTCGGCAAGGCGCAGATCGTTGCGCAACCAGACCAGTTTCATGACTTTTTCCTCCCGCGTCCGCTGGCGCCAGCCGCAGCTGACGCGTCCAACATCAACTCGGCAAGACTCGCCTGCCAACCGTGGGCTTTAAGCCACTCGTCATCGTAGAGGCGCCCCAGCTCGCCAAACAGGCGCGTACCGGCGGGCCAACCGGCGGCCAGCTCCTGTTTGCCGAGCCCAGCCCCCAGCAATACCAGCCAGGGGGTAACGGCACGCCCCTCCAGCAGGCTGGTATGGCGCGGCTCCACCGCCCCCAGCAGTTGCACCTCATAGCCCTGACCGATCAGCTCGTAGGCGGCCCAGACCAGATCGAGGGGGCCAACCTGTCCCCAGCTCGCCAGCGTGATCGGCACGCCCTTCTCCTGCTCGATCAGGTGACGGGCGAAGCGGGTATGGAGCCAACCCAGCCACACCTGTTGCAGCAGCTCGCCATCGGGCCGCTCACGCCACAGCCCGAGCAGCCGCTCTACCAGCGGTTGCAGCACCCGGCTGCGCACCAGCTCGAACGGGTAGCTCGCCAGCAGATCGTTAAGCTCGGCCTCCGCCTTGCGCTGGTTGAAGGCGAGTAATGCCTGACTGAACTGCTCCAGGGTCTGCTGCCAGTGATCACTCACCGGCTCGGAATGGGGTTCGCTCAAGAGCCCCTTCACCTGCCCGATACTCACTCCCCGCTCCAGCCAGCTCAGGATCTCGCCGATCTGGCGAATATCCTGCTCGCTGTAGAGGCGGTGGCCCTTTTCGGTGCGAGCCGGTTGCACCAGACCGTAGCGGCGCTGCCAGGCACGCAGGGTCACGGCGTTGACGCCGGTAAGATGAGAGACCTCGCGAATGGGGTAGATCCCTTCATCAGCCAGAGGAGCAACTTCTTGCGGTAAATCAGACATGACAACGTCCATCAAACAGAGGTGTAAAGCGTCCGGTGCAAATCATGCACCGGGGCAACAGAACGGATTCAGAGCCCGTAACGCAATTTGAGCGTGTCGGGGTGAAGGTCGAGATAGACCTGCTCGACCCTACAAAACAGCCTTCTCAGAGCCCATAGCGCAATTTGAGCGTATCGGGGTGCGGATTGAGATAAACCTGCTCGGCGAGATAGGGATTGGGGTACTCGCGCAGGTAGTGACGGATCAGGGTGAGCGGCACCAGCAAGGGGAAGATACCGGTGCGGTACTTGTCGATGGTATCGGCAAGCTCCTGCTTCTGGGCCGGGGTCAGCACTCGCTTGAAGTAGCCTTGCAGGTGCATCAGCACATTGGTGTGACTGCGACGGTTGGCACGCAGGGTCAACGCCGTCATCAAGCCCTTGATATAGTTGTCGGCCACCTCCTGCAAATTGGTGGACTTGCCCAGATTGCCGAGCAGCTTGCCGAGGATGCGGTAGTGGGTGGTGGCATGGGAGAGCACCAGATACTTGTAGCGGGAGTGGAAGCGGATCAGCGCAGAGGCGGTAATGCCTCGGGCGCAGAGCTGCTGCCAGTCGTGGTAGGCGAAGACCCGCAGCACAAAGTTCTCCCGCAGGATGGGGTCGCACAGGCGGCCATCTTCCTCTACCGGCAGCAGGGGATTGGCCTCCATCAACGCCTTGGCAAACAGACCGATCCCCTCCTTGGCACTCCCCTCGTTGTTGGCGCCATAGACCTTGACCCGCTCCATGCCGCAGCTGGGAGATTTGGCGCAGAGGATATAGCCGGAGATAAAGTCGAGCTGGCGTGCCTTCTGCTCGCTGAAGGCAATCAGCTTTTCGGTGACATCGAAGCTACCGTTGCTCGCCTCGGCGCGGATCTCGCCGTGACGCTTGACCAGCCGGATGGCGGCGCGAGGCGCCCCTAGACCAATAGCCATCTCGGGACAGACGGGGTGATAGTCAAAGTGAGCGCCAAGATCCCGTTCACAGAAGCTGGAGCGCTTGTGGCCCCCATCGAAACGTACCTCTTGTCCCAGCAGGCAGGCACTGATACCGACTTTAATCTTGTACATGATGACGCTCCTTGTATAAGCATTGATTCAGTTATAGCAGTTATACAAAGAAATGGAAGTTGTATAACTATTATCGACTGATACGGCACAAGGAGAAAAAAGAGATCACCGGAAAAAGAAAAAAACCCATGGCGAACGCCATGGGTAAATATCAAGACACTACGGACTACGGGAAGGAAAATTAGAAGCTGTACTTCACACCCAGGCTGGAGATGGAACCTTTTTGCAGATCCCAGTTGCGATAGGTGTAATCGGCAGTCAGTGCCCAGTTCTGGTTGAGCTTGTAGGCACCGCCCACCTTGAAGTCGTGCATATCGTCGGTCATGTTGGCGTAGCGATAAGCGGTGGAGAGCTCGATGTCGCCGATGTCGTAGCGCAGGCCCACTTCACCGTACATGCTGCCGCTATCCTTGCGAGCGACCGCATCCCAGCCCTTACCGGCAACATTATTCGCCAGCTCACGCTCCAGGGTGTAGCCCATCACACCGGTTTCACCATAGAGATTGAGACCAGTGCTCAGCGGGGTAAAGAGACCCATACCAATGCTGGAAATGGACATGCTGTCATTGCCATCGTTGCGGGAGGTATATTCGGTCCCGGCACGACCGTAGAAGTTGGAGCCAAAGCTCTTGGAGAGATCCAGGCTCAGACCGCCAAAATCACGGGCTCCTTTGCTGTCATTGCTGAAGGTACCGTTGAGATAGTCGGATTTGGTGTGCGCCCAGGTAGCAGCGCCCTTACCGTAGCTAAAGGCATCCTGCGCCAGGACGGAAGTAGAAGCCAACCCGGCCAGAACCAGAAGAGAGACAGTTGCTTTTTTCATGATGATAACTCCATGTGATTGGGCCCGTTGCTAGCGAGCAGGTATGGAGTCATTGTGCAGTCAGGTTCCCGGCTTGCCGAGCTGCAAGCTGTTGCAGAACCATGTCAGATGTAAGCAGATATTGCAGGGGGTGTCAGCGGCAACAAGTTGCCGGCCCACACGGTTTACATGGGCCGGAACAACGCCAAATCAGCGGAAGACCACCTCGTCAATTTCGACCCGCACTAGCGGCTGACCAGTCAATCCGGCAGGACGGGGGATCTCGAGGGCCAGCGACGAACGGGCTTGACCCTTGCGCAGATAGGTCTCCGGCAGGCGGTTCTCGGCGACCCAGAAGCGGGCCTCCTGACGGCTCAGCTGCACCCCGTCAGCGCTGAACAGGGTCACCATGCCGCGCACACCGACCACATTGCGGGTACCGGTATTGCTCACCATAAAGGTCAGCGCCAGCGGATCAGATCCCTCGATCTTGTCCAGCTTGACCACCACACCGTCACGCGCCATCTGGGCAAGCAGCTCCGGATTGGCCTTGGCCTGATCGGTCAGCACCGGGGCTGCGATTGCCACCACGTCCCCAACCTTCCCTTCAGCAGCCACGCCCTGTACGGACTCGGCCGGTTTGACCACCAGATACTCCCAGGTGAAGTCGTCGTTGAGCTGAACCTGTCGACCATCGGGCAGCGTCACCTGAGAAAGAGGGGCAGCCTGCGCCAATACGGGGGAGAGGCACAGGGCAATCAGCAGACGGGAGAAGGGTTTCATAGGGCGAAGCTCGGTAACGGGTGAAAGGGCGACAGTATAAACAGTCCCGTCGCCCCTTGCCTATGACGGCACTCACGTTCTGGCACCCGCATCCCTTGCCCGCAGGCTAGATGGCGAGATCGTGCCGCTCTTGCTGCACCATATCCAGGGTTACCAGATCAAAATTGGTTCCTTTGAGAGCCCGCAGAATATCAGGTTGCAAATCAAAGGCCTGCGCACGCTGATGTTCTGGCAGACGAACCCGGGCCAGGGTCGTGGAGCAATCACACAGGGTATGGAAGAAGACTTTCGCCTCATCCAGCCCCATGTCGGCCAACATCTGTTCCGCCTGGTCCACCATCCGCAGATAGCGCTGTTTCAACTGCCGCGGGTTGGCAAAGCGGTTGCTCAGACACCCATTGCTCCCCTTGCCCCAACGACCGAGCTGACGCTTGTTGAAGCCGTAACGATAATCACGGCGCATCAATCCGTTGTCGGCAAAAAACCAGAGGGTGTTGGCAGGCAGAGAGCCGAACTGGGCAAGATAATCATCACGCTCCTCCACCGCTGCCGGAACCAATAACGGCAGATGAGCCCATTGCGGACGAGTCTGCACATACTCCCCAATGCGGCGAACCGGGTCGATCAGCCCTTCCATATTGGGCAGGCGATCGCAAAAGACGATCTCATCACTTTTGATAACCCAGTGTTCAATACCATAACGCTGACAATAACGGCGGGCACGGGATACTTCGCTACGGCTGCGGGTCGGATTATCGAGGGTAATTGCGTGGATTTTCACACCGGCAGCGCGGCATAGCTCGATGCTGTAACAGGATTCCAACCGTCCCGAAAAAGAGACAACCAGCTCGTCAAAACTGGCCAGTCGCTCAATCAGCAGCAGCTCCCTGGCTTGAAAAGAGTGATCGTATCCCTGATTCAGTACAACTACATTGGCACCCATTAAACAGCTCCGGATGATGAACAGGTGCAGTATTGTGCGGCAAACAAACTGAATAGACCCTTAAAGAGTCAGGTTAAAATTAAAACTTGATGATTATTTCCCGTGATTTTGCCGCTATCTCTTCACTTTCTGCGTCATAAATCCGCAATCTTGCCTGACGCACCTGATGGGCACGCAAGAAACCCTGCGCCTGATCCAGTGAGGTAAAGGTCAGGCTGGCGCCCTCGCTGTCGGTCAGGCAGAGGCACTCCCCTTCCGCTTCGACACAGAGCTGATAGCCACTACCATCCTTGCAGGCGATGATCAGGGTCGCCTCGGGATAGTGACTGAGCCAATTGCGAAACCGGCCATGCTCCATAGTGCTCCCAAAGGGGCATCACCCCTTGCCGGCGGCGGGCAAACAGCCCAGCTCACCCAGTTGCTGGCGGCAACTTGCCGCGTCGGTAAAGACGATCCCCCTGATGCCGAGGGCCTCGGCGGCAGCAATGTTGGCGGGGCTGTCATCGATGAAGATGCACTCTGCCGGTTTCAGATCGAACGACACCAGCAGATAGCGATAGATATCCGGCTCCGGCTTCATCATCCGTACCCGCGCCGATACCACCTTGCCGCTGAAGAAGCGCCAGAAATCCTGATGCTGCTCCAGCCAATCGATGCTGGCATGGCCCATGTTGGAGAGGGCATACAGGGTGTGTCCCGCCCCGTGCAGCTCGGCTATCAGGGTTAGCATAGCGGGATCTGGCAGCAGGGAGGCAGGAACGGCCTGTAAAATGGCCAGATTCTGTGCCGCCGAAAGGCCGGTGCGCGCTTGCGCTTCCCGGGCCATGGTGTGGAGCGACATGGTGCCCCTGTCTACCTCCAGCCAGTCCGGGTGGTTAAAGAGCTGCTCGGCCAACTGTTCGGCCCCTTGCGGGCCACGCACCGAACGCACTATGCCTACCGGATCCCAGCTCACCACCACCCGTCCCAGATCGAAAATAATCGCCATCGTTTTTCCCTCCCCTACTGGGTTTTAGTCATCAAAACAGAGTCAATAGAAGATCGCTTATACGCCATTTTCTTAACCGGATACCCTGCCCCCATCCCTGCCCGCGGGCAAGTTTTACTTGCATCAGACCGGCAAATCCCTTAATGGTTATGACGTTACTTCAAGGACACACCTATGCACGCACCATTCTTCTTTGCTTTCTCGTTTATCCGGCCCGCTTGAGGGAAGGCCTGTCGTCGCGTGAACAGCAAGCAAAGACGAATCGAGCCTCCCCTAGCGGAGGCTTTTTTTTGCATTAATATCAATCGATTACTTGGATAGGGAACAATCATGGCAACGCTCGACGAGATCAGACAAGACATCACCCGGTTGGATCAGGAGCTGCTTGCCCTGCTGGCGAAACGCAAGAGCCTCAGCATCGAGGTCGCCCGCGCCAAACAGGCCAATCCCCGCCCCATCCGTGACACCCAGCGCGAACAGGAGCTACTGGTCGCCCTGATCCAGAAGGGGCGTGAGCTGGGACTGGATGCCCAGTACATCACCCGCATCTACCACACCATTATCGAAGACTCTGTGCTTTCCCAGCAGGCCTATCTGCAAAGCCTGCTCAACCCGGAGCAACAGGAACCGATGACCAGCGTCGCCTATCTGGGGCCCCGCGGTTCCTACTCCAGCCTGGCCGCCCGCAAATATCTGGCGCGCTACAGGGACCAGGTGATCGAGGTGAACTGCCAGAACTTCCGCGAAGTGCTGGATGCGGTGGAGTCTGGCCGCGCCGCCTTTGGCGTGTTGCCTATCGAAAACACCAGCTCGGGCTCCATCAACGAAGTCTATGACGTGATGCAGCACACCAGCCTCTCCATCGTCGGCGAGCTCACCTACCCCATCGAACACTGCATCCTCACCGCCGTACCGACCGAGCTAAGTCGCATCAAGACCTTCTATGCCCATCCGCAGGTATTCCAGCAATGCTCCCACTATCTGAGCAAGCTGGAAGGAGCCCGTCACGAGATCTGCGACTCCTCCTCCAGCGCCATGATGAAGGTGAAAGAGCTGGCGAGCGCGGAGGCTGCCGCCATCGGCAGCGCCGCCGGTGGTGAGCTCTATGGTCTGGATGTGCTGGCCGAGCAGCTCGCCAACCAGAAAGAAAACTACAGCCGCTTTATCGTGGTGGCGCGCAAACCTATCGACGTGGCGCCGCAGATCCCGGCCAAAACCACCCTCATCATGTCCACCTCCCAGAAGCCGGGTTCGCTGGTCGAGGCGTTGCTGGTACTGCGCAGCCACGAGATCAACATGACCAAGCTCGAATCCCGTCCGGTACAGGGCAACCCGTGGGAAGAGATGTTCTATCTGGATGTCTCCGCCAACCTGCAGACCCCGGCGATGCAGGCCGCACTGGTGGAGCTGACCAAGATCACCCGCTATATCAAGGTGCTTGGCTGCTACCCGAGCGAGGATGTGAAACCCACCGCAGTGCCGCCGGTGCTGATGGGCAGCTAACCAGCCCACAACGACAAAAGGCGAGCACCCTGCTCGCCTTTTGTTTTAATGCCTGTTTTCACGACAAGCCCATCAACTCAAAACTGACCGGCCATCAGCTGGTTGATGTTGTAGAGGGCACGGGTATCGAGCTCCATCTCGGTAGCATAAGTGTTGCCGCGCGGATAGGAGGCCACCACCCGGGCACCACGCACAACCCCCGCCACAGAGACATCCAGCGAGTTGGAGGTCTGGGTCAGATCGCGGTAGCTGCTCTGGCCGCGCACCTGCTGACCATTGAGCTGCTCGGCCAGCTCGCGATAGGCATCCATCTTGGAGGCACGAATGGCTTGCAGCATCTTCTCCGACTGGGAGGGGCCGGGCTGGATGTCGATCACCGCATAACCCACCGCCTTGAGCACCGGAAAGTTATCGGGCTTGCCGCCCAGGGTGTAATCCACCACCCGGTTACCACTGCAACCGGTGAGCAAGAGTGCCAACAGGCAACCAAACAGGATCTTCATAACTCGCTCCTCACGGGGTCAGGTTGACCAGATGACCACCCGGCCGGGCCTGACTGTCACGCATCAGATAACCGCGATTGATCGATGCCCGACCAAACGAGTTATTGGCACCGAACAGATACTTTTGCGGGATCAGGCTCTGTGCTGTGGTCTCCACCATCTTGGTGCGCATGTCGATAACGCGGGCGTTGACCAGAATTCCCTTGCTGTTGCGGCTAAACGTACCGACCAGAATGCGGGAGATCGGCAAACGGGAAGAGAGCTCCTTGTAGTTGCGGCTCAGTACAAAATCCCCCTGCGGCGTCACCTTGATACTGCCGGTCAGCTTGAAGTCCACCACCACCTCGCCGCGACGGTTGAGCTCGTAGATAAAGCTCTCCTCAATCTGCTGCCCCATCCAGTTGGTATCCTGCAGGGTATCGAGATCGACGAAAGAGGCCACCGCGATGGGTTCAGTCAGGGTAGTCAGCGATTTACGTTCCATCAGCTGATCGGTCATGCGCGCCACCAGCCAGTTGAGCTCCATCCCCTGCGCCGCCTGGCGAGGATCACCCACATCTCGGTTGATAGGGTCGGAGCTGCACCCGGTCAATGCCAGGGCGAGCGCCAACGCCGTAATGAATCTGTTCATGGATACCTTTCCTGTATCTGCACCTGACTTATTATCGGACGCGCCGGGCAAAGCTTGAGCCGGGAATGAGGCATGATTATTGCTAACAATTTCGCTGTTGCGCCAATATCTGGTGAAGAGTCAGAAAAACGCCATCAAATAACTGTTGTGAGCCATGTCGGCCCGCAATGCCTTCTTCAAGAGAGGAGGCAGCGAGTCGCCTAATCAAGGTATCTGTTATGAAAATACCGCTGCTGTTGACCCTGCTGCTGGCCAGCCTGAGTGCCCACGCCGAGCTTATCGAAGCACAGGGCAGCGCCGCCATTCTGGGGGGCGATGAAGTCTATGCCCGCGAGCAAGCAACCCGCGATGCCCTGCGCCAGGCGCTGCTGGCCAGCGGCGCTGCTGTCTCCAGCGTGCAGCGCCTGGAAAATGGCAGCCTGCGATCAGAGCAGATCCAGATCCGATCCGGTGGCGATATTCGCCAGTACCGACTCAAGCGGGAAGAGGTCCGCAACGGCCGCATGTATATCACGCTAGTGGCCGACATTCAGGCCGAGCGCCAGATCTGCCAGACCCAGCACTTCGCCAAGGATTTGACCCTGGTCAGACTGCGGATGCGCTATCCGGACCAAGCCAGTTACGGCGCCTTGAACGACATGCCAGCCAACCTGTCACGTCGACTGTTCGAAACACTGGCCAATGCCCAGCAAGGCGTTGCTGTGCGCCAGTGGCTCGATGAGAACCTGCGCATCGACCCGCTCCACCTGCAACAGGGGGATCGCAGCGCCCTTGAGGAGATCAAGGCGCTCAGCTTGCGCACCGACAGCCAGTATCTGGTGCTCGGCAGTATCGACGATCTCTCCATCGAGCAGCAGGGCAACCAGTTAACCAGCTGGTATCAGGATCCCATCCGCAATTTTCGCATGCAACTTTACCTGTTCGACGGCATCAACGGCAGCCTGGTCAATCGCAAGGTCTACCAAGGACGTGCCACCTGGACTTTCGGCAAGCGGGAGCAGGTGGGCAGCACCAGTGGCCAATTCTGGCAATCAAGCTACGGCCAGGAGGTCAACTACCAGTTGCAGCAGGCGGCTCAGGATCTGGTGGCCCAGCTCACCTGCGCCCCGGTCACTGCAAGAGTGGTCAGTCAGAACGAGCGAGGTCCCTACATCAATCTGGGACGGCGCAATGGTGTCAAACTCGGCGACCAGTTCCGCATCCAGCACAGCGCAGATTTCATTGATCCCTACGGCAAATCGCGCATGATGCGCAACCCGGCCAACGGCTTGTTTGAGGTCGTACAAGTATTCGAAGATGGCGCCATCATCAGCAGCCAGAACAAATATTCACCATTCAACATCCAGATCGGTGATTTGGCACTATTGGAATAAGAATCAAGGGTTTAAAAGGGTGTTGCTTCTTGTATAATGCCCGCCACAAGGCTCCCGTAGCTCAGCAGGATAGAGCGGTCCCCTCCTAAGGGATGTTTATTGCTTAAAAATCTATCTAAATAGGCTGTTATAAGATTTTTTAAATATTAGGAATTATAAATATTTCCTTTAAAAACATAGCTTTATAGCTCAAAAAGCATTCATAAACAACCAGACTGCTTGTTTTGTGAGCGGCGCAATCGATGCCTGTTTTGCGCTATTTAAGAGCTATTCACGCCATTCAACTCTACTTTTGCGCTATTTTGCCGCTATAATGTCTCAATAGAACATTTTTCGGTGGTACCCAATGGCTCCCAAAAATCCGGCTACATCCATACGCAAAGAAGAGTTCGATCTTAAGACGCTGCTCCAGGGTCACCCTGCGGCCATAATTAAAGGGAAATTCTCATTTACCTTTAAAGACCAGTACATAGATAGTCTTCCATTTATTAATGATAAAAATAAATGTGTTGAATTAACGCACTATAGTTCTGACGATGAAAAATATAATGAAAAGAACAAACCAAGATTAAAACTAAGAATCGGAAACAGTGTTAAGACATTCTATATTGTTTACGATAAAAATCGGAGGCAGAAAATTGGCAATTGGACGCCTCGCACTAAAAGTGGACATTACCAAAAAGGTTTTTTTAGCGTTACACAGGCTAAGGAAGAGTTTAAGAGATTAGTTAGTGATGCTGAAAAGATTAATCCAGAAAAGTGGAAATATCAGTCTTTTACATTGAGAACATATCTTTTAGAGCATTATAAAAACGACCGTGAAAATAAATCAAACAAGAGAAATTCATTAAGCCCTGTTACCGACAAAACAATAAGGGAAATCTCATCTGCCTTTGAACCATGGTTAGACCTAAAGCTATCTGAATTTAATGAAGATCATCCAGTAATATTCAAAAAGTATTGGCAGAACAAAGAAACGCCAATAACATCAGAAACAATGAGGAAATACTATTCCTTATTAAATAGCTTGTTTAATATGTGTGTTACGTGCACCTATTTACCAAAGAATAAAATTGATAGGCATATTTTTCTGTTCCCCAGAAACCCTAAGAGGCCTGTCACAACATATACTGACCCCACAAATGAAGTCGTGGAATTTATTTTTAATGAAGACACTCCAGGTGGTGGGGATTCCAAGATTATAGTTGCAACCATGTTCCTATGCGGGGCAAGAAACTCTGAAATATATAGAAACACAAGTAACAACTTTAATATTAATGATAGAACCATACGTATTCCTGAGCACATTAGTAAAAACAAGGCTGCACGCATTGTTGCTATTGAGTCAGACTCATACTGGAATTATGTAGCGAAATACAAAATTCTAAAAAGCTTGAGTGATCGAGAGGGTGAGTTAATGTTTCCTTGTTGTCGCGACGCAAAGGCCCCCCATGTAACTTCGAGCCTTTATCAGAAAACTTGGCAGGCAGTTAAAAAAGAGTTTAATTTTCCTAAGATAGGCCGATTATATGATGCCAGACATACTTTTGCCAAAAAAGCACTAGAAAGTGGAGTGCCTATTCAAGATTTATCCAAGATCACTGGACACAGCCTCCAAACGCTGATGGATTACTATATTGACAATAACATCAGCAAAGCCACAAGAGAAAAGTTAAGGAGTGCAACAAATTCTAATGCAGCTATAAAGGTGCAACAGGAAACAAATTTCCCTCCATCTGTTAATAGCCTATATGCAAGCTATGTTAGGAGATGTATAAAGAAGAATATAAAAGATGAACTCTCTACTTTCGTACAAGAAATGAAAGATTTGGGTGACCAAAACCAACTAAATGCAGAGCAAATTTTTTGGCTTAAAGAAATGCTGTAGCTTGAATATAAAGCTATTATTTTCTTGAAATGGATTTGCTGAATGAGGCCATATTTCAGGTATAGGCCATGAACATGATTCAGTTCGCTCATTCGCTAATGGAGGGGGCGAGTGCCCTCCATATCAGCAACATCTACAATTATAACCAGTGAGGTAACTGTCAGAAAATCTGAACATCGAGTACGATGATGAGAACAAATCATTGTCAATATGGGAACAGTAAAATATGTCACTTTCAGTTTATCAACCCAGTACGCTGGCTAGTTCAGCCCCCACCCTTATGACGACTCTCAACATCCCTCAAGATCCACTGAGTGCACATCTCTGGATCATAGCTGGCGTAGCTCCTGGCATCATTCATCGACTAGCTGAATTGATGAACACAGACTCAGGTTTGATATGCCGCTTAGCAGGCATTAGCCGGAGCACTGTTGCTCGCAAGCTGAGGATTGAGACTCCCCTATCAATCTCGCAGGGTGCCAGGGTATACGGCGTTGTACAGGCACTCGAAGCTGTTCTCTCCCTCCACAGAAACAATACCGTCAGAGCAATGTCATGGTTACATCGTCCAGCCTGGGGCTTAGGTGGTAAACGGCCAGCAGAGGTGCTGTCGACAGCTTTAGGAGCTAAGGCTGTGATAGTACTTGTAGGACGAATCCAACATGGGGTGTGCACCTAGAGCGAGGTAGCTGATAGGCTAGCCCCCCTTAAGAACGCTTCAAAAACAACCAACCTCATCTTTTTTCTAACTTTTTTCATTTACCCCACTTGAAAAAATCGAAAAACTGTCCATTTACTATTATTGAGAACAATTAAAAAATTTAAGAATTTAAGAATTTCAACATTCCGCTGCTTCGCAGCGAAGATAATCCAGATTTTTAATTCCTTCGAGCTAGCTTTCCTTAAAGGAAGAAAATTGCACTTACAATAAGAAATTACTAGAATATAGTGTGTCAACACTCATCTTTTGAGTGAATTATCTTTTATTAAAGTAATTAGCACACCTAACTCAGCAAGATCTAAATGTAGTGCGTGAGAGGCAACGATTATTTTCACGTTTTAACACGCCTCTCACACTGTCGACAGCTGTCGATTACAAATAAAAACTCAACACAAAAGATAAAAAATATCCTTTCTAGTTAATTCCGCCTTAGTCATATGAGCCGTGATCTTCAAATACGATTCCATCATCAAAATGTTCTTGACATAGCTTATCTACGACTCGCTGAGCCTTGTGATGCAAGACCATCTCTAGAGCTGGTAATGTCAGTGCAGGAAAAGTCTGCCCTTGGATAGTGAATGTATGCTTGTCACTACCCGCATGCATATCATAAGTTGTGGATGTATCGACCTCATTTAGGAGATCATACCCAATACACTCTGCAAGAAGTACCCATATCCAACAACGATATAAGTCTTCTTTTTCATAGTTGCTAATCAACTTGTGCATTGCGTTAATAGACCCTTGTAATGCAGCTCTAATCCACCAGTAATATGCATGTTGCATATACCCAGCATCTTCGCATTTGACTGCTACATTTTCATGATACGTGTAGTCTTTTAATTCATTCATATATAAAGAAACATCAAGCCGATAGGTTGACAATAACTCTATAGCCTCTATGTCAAATCTCATAGCTGATTTTTTCAAGTGCTGGAGCCAAAGCGAGTATCGTTCTCTATCATTATCAACTAATCCGCCTACATCTGTATCATTAAACTCACCAGCCAGTTTATAAAACTCTTGATGAAGCTCGTATTGTGGGAACGATGAAGCATTTCGGTCTGCAAATGCACTTAACTGGACCAATCCCTGGTGTACTAATGGCGAATTAAATTCATTCTGTTTAAACATACTCATTAATTCCCCAGCATAATGGTCTGAGGAGCTAAAGCGGCTAGCAGTAGTCGAATTAGGAGGAAGTTGATTACTCTTAATATAAAGCTGAGTAATGTAATCGTCGTTTAGGCGATTCCTCAAAATCTCTTTTACGCGTAGGCTTATAATACCCGCCTGCACTAACGATGTGGCCAACTTCTGAGCGATAAGCTCAGGAATACTAATACCCAGAATATTAGCTCTAGCCTCAATTGCACTTACATCCAACGCAACCTGCCATTTCGTATTACTGAGCAGAATCGCATCAGCTTGCAATGACGCGTAAGTACTGTAGCCATAGGCCGCAGCAATCATCTCGTAGATATGACTACGTTTGAGGGAGATGCCTAGTACATCGTTGAGCTCAAGCTGGGTTGTGTGGACGAACGCTTTGATGGTCATGATCCAATCTCCTAGTCCTACCCTGGGGTATACATCGCACGTTTAATCCATCCAAGGTGAGGATTTGAGGTTGAGATCATGTCGCTTGAGAGTAGTAACCATTTTGACTCGTGCGAAAGTCTGGCCGGTCAGCCAAGACAAATCATAACCTACTAGACGGAGTAGTCCAAGAGGGAGGGGGTGTTATGAGTTAGCCAGTGCAGAAACATCAAAATTTGCTCCTATGCATCTCTTCTCGGATCAATCAGCTTGAATAGGGAATCCAGTAGCCCCTGAGTTGCTTGCAGCGTAAGGAGGCAAACATCCCCTTGAACATCGGAATGTATAGGTAGTCTGGCCAGTGTACTGGCAATGGTCACGTCACCAGTTATGGTCAGAGTGGTACCACTTATCCATGGCCTCTGCGTCAATCCAAATGTGAGTGAGCGACGCTAAATAACGCGCTTGTTGTATTGAGGCTAGTTAGTGATGGGTTGATGCGATTTACCCATGATAGCGGCTTGAAGGGATTGGTGGTGATCAGATCACAGCGCTCTCAGAATGGTCAATTCGAGAAACATCGATTTAGGGAACAAAGGGCGTTTGCCCAAATCAGCCATTAGGCCACAACTTCCCCAGCCCTAGGTGATAGCTATACTTGGAGGCTTTCTAACCGGCAGACCAAGGGCATTCAGTTTGTTAATCGCACACACGTAGGCCATGATCTCTCCCACTTGTCCGTTGTAGTGACGTAGACTGATTTTTCCCGTCATCAATTTTTTGAACCTATACGTCGCCGTCTCGGCCAATGAGCGCCGATGATACCCGGACTGCTGCTTCCAGTGGGTCAACCCCTCCTTGCGTATGACCAGAACCGCTTCATTACGTGGATGCCCCTCTTCCCACAGACCGGCATTCTTGCGCGGCGGAATACAGACCCTGGCTCCTTTACGTTTTACCAGTTCATAACAGGCCTTGGAGTCATATGCGCCATCAGCATACACGGTCCCAAGGGCTCGGCTTAGCGGATTGAACAGGGTCGGCAACACCTCTGCATCATGAACATTTTCCAACGAGGCCTCGGCTGCCACGATGTCGTGGGTCGCCGTGTCCACCGCCAGATGCAATTTGCGCCAGACCCGGCGCTTGTCATAGCCATGCTTTCTGACCTTCCATTCGCCCTAGCCAAACACTTTCAAGCCGGTGGAATCGATAACCAAATCGGTAACCTTGCCCTTGGGTGGCTGGCGGTATACCACCTTCACTGTACTGGCGCGATTGTTGACGCAGCTGTAGTCGGGTACACACAGCGGCACAAACAGCGAGCCGCGTTTGACCAGGGAACGGTTGTACTGTGACCAGTTGGATATGGCGTGAAGCGACTTGACCATGATACTGATTTGAAGAGGGATTTGGTGATCAGATCACCGTCTCCACCATAAGTTCAATTCAGGTCACTCTGATTTGGAAAACAACACCGGAACAAAGCCTAAATAAAGCTGAATATGTTCGAGTTGAGTTACTGTGAGATGAAAAGAGAACCTATTTAAATATAAAAGCGTCTCTTTATTTAATTATTTGTAGCCATTTCGTTTATTTATGTTAATTAATTTATTCCCATATATCTTTTGCAACAATGGATTATCAGCAATTTCACATATCTCCATTTTCTTTTTCAATTGCTTTGTTTGTGAGTTCCATCACTAAAGACGACATCCTTATTCTGATAAGATTTTTACGTGTTGAACATTAATATATTTAGAGAGAAAAAAATGATCGCTGTTATTGGCTCAAATATGGTCGACCTGATCACGTACACCCATACAATGCCAAAAGAAGGGGAAACACTTGAGGCACCAGATTTCAAATTAGGATGTGGTGGTAAGGGTGCAAATCAAGCTGTTGCAGCAGCAAAGCTGGGCTCGAATGTCATGATGCTAACTAAAGTTGGCGATGATGTCTTTGCTGATAATACAATACGTAACTTGGAATCATTTGGTATCGAAACAAAGTATGTAGAAAAAGTAAAAGGCACTAGTAGTGGTGTTGCACCGATCTTTGTCAATCCTAGCTCGAGCAACAGCATTCTGATTATTAAAGGTGCCAACAACTATCTCTTACCAGAAGATATCGATAGAGCAGCCGAGGATCTGAAACGCTGTAAATTAATTGTACTTCAACTAGAAATAAAGCTAGAGACGGTATATCACGCAATCGAATTTGGCAATAAGCATGGCATCCAGGTTTTGCTTAATCCTGCACCAGCCTTGAAAAACCTCGATATTAACTATGCCTGTAAGTGTGATTTCTTTGTGCCTAATGAATCAGAACTAGAGATCATGACAGGCATGGCGATCAACAGTATAGACAATGTGAGAAATGCGGCCAAGACACTGATAAACAAGGGATTAAAGAACATCATTGTCACTCTTGGCCAGCAAGGGTCACTCTGGATGACTCAGGATTCCGAATTGCATGTCCCGGCTCCCCGCGTGAATGCCGTTGATACAAGTGGTGCTGGCGACGCTTTTATAGGCTGTTTTTCCCACTACTATGTCAATATCGGTGATATTGAAACCGCCATGAGAAAAGCATCTCTATATGCCGCCTATAGCGTGATGGGAAAGGGTACGCAGGCTTCCTATCCATCGATTGAAAAATTCCATGACTTTCTCCAACTTCATGAATAAAAAGGCATAAAAAAATGAACAAAGTTATTCAGTTACCAGACGGTTATCTCAATAAAACACCAATATTTCAATTTATTTTACTGTCCTGCCTATTCCCACTTTGGGGCTGCGCGGCATCCTTAAATGACATTCTTATTACTCAGTTCAAAAGCGTGTTTGAACTTAGTAACTTTGCCTCAGCATTGGTCCAGAGCGCCTTTTATGGCGGTTATTTCCTGATCGCTATCCCAGCGTCACTAGTAATTAAAAAGAACACCTATAAATTTGCCATCCTTGTGGGACTGACACTTTACATTGGCGGCTGTACGATGTTCTTCCCTGCCTCGCACATGGCTACCTATACCATGTTTCTTGCAGCCATATTTGCCATCGCGATCGGCCTAAGCTTCCTAGAAACAGCGGCTAATACTTATAGCTCCATGATTGGCCCGAAAGAAACAGCCATACTGCGCCTTAATATCAGTCAGACATTTTACCCAATCGGTGCCATTGCAGGTATCCTGCTAGGTAAATACTTGGTGTTCCATGACGGTGATAGCTTGGAAGCTACCATGATGAGTCTGAATGGAGCGGAGTTGCACAACTTCAAGTTGGCAATGCTGGAAAAAACTCTAGAACCCTATAAATATATGATTATGGTGCTGATGGTAGTGTTTATTCTGTTCGCTACAACCAAGTTCCCGAAATGCAAGGTTGAGCAAACGGCTAGTCGTAAGCGCCCATCCGCTACCGACACTCTGCGCTACCTGTCTACTAACAAGCGCTTCCGTAAGGGTATTATCGCGCAGTTCCTTTATGTTGGTATGCAAGTGGCGGTTTGGTCATTCACCATCCGTCTGGCCTTGGAACTGGGTAATATCAACGAGCGTGATGCGTCAAACTTCATGGTGTACAGCTTCATCTGCTTCTTCGTCGGTAAATTTGTAGCCAACATTTTGATGACAAAGTTCAGCCCGGAAAAAGTGTTAGCACTGTACGCTGTTATCGGCGTCTTCACCTTAGCTTATGTAGCCTTAGTTCCGGACTTTAGTGCTGTCTACATGGCGGTATTTGTCTCGATTCTGTTCGGCCCTTGCTGGGCAACTATTTATGCTGGGACTCTTGACACAGTAGACAATGAGCACACAGAGATGGCGGGGGCTGTGATTGTAATGGCCATCGTGGGGGCAGCAGTGGTGCCTGCCATACAGGGTTTGGTTGCCGATACGGTAGGCTCTCTGCAAGCGTCCTTCTTGGTCTCGATGTGCTGCTTTGTCTATGTCGGTATGTATTTCTACGGCGAACACAAAATGAAGATTGCCGTAGATTCCACAGCCACTCGTGCCAATGCGTAAGGAGTTGCTATGAACACTAATATCCCATTGTGGCGTGAGTTGTTCACCCAACTACCACATCTGCTCCTTAAAAACGACGCATTCCAGGTCACCGCTAGTCGTTATCCCAGTGGTGTGGAGGCTCTGGAGATCAAGAACTCACGGGGGAATCTTATCATTTTGCCTTGGATGGGCCAGATGATATGGGGAGCAGAGTTTGATGGTCACAACCTAACCATGAAAAATATGTTTACTCAACCCAAGCCGGTGAACGAAGTGATCGGGACTTATGGATGCTTTGCCTATCATTCGGGACTGTTGGCAAATGGTTGCCCAGCACCGGATGATACCCATCCATTACACGGTGAAATGCCCTGCGCTCCCATGGATGAGGCTTGGATAGAACTGACGGAGGATACCCTGACGTTGTGTGGCCGTATCGAGTATGTGATGGGGTTCGGACATCATTACCGGGCCGAACCCAGTGTTACCCTGCATAAAGACAGCGCACTCTTTGAAATTTCCATGTCAGTCACCAATCTGGCCTCGGTCAACATGCCGCTACAGTATATGTGTCACATGAATTATGCCTATGTGGCGGGTGCAACATTCGGCCAGAACATCCCGGCTGAAGCCTGGCGTTTGCGTGAGTCAATCCCAGCCCATGTAACACCAACACCGACATGGACGGTGTTCAATCAAGCCATACAGAATGGTCGGGTGACGTTGGATTGCTTGAACCAGCCTGAGTGTTATGACCCCGAGATCGTGTTCTTTGCCGATGAGCTGGACTGCTATACCGCCGAGCCGGAATTCACCATGACCGCACCCGATGGTACGACCTTTCTCACCCGGTTCAGTAGCACTGAGTTCAATTATGCCACCCGCTGGATATTGCACAATGATGATCAGAAGGTCGCGGCCTTTGTGCTGCCAGCGACCTGCCGCCCAGAAGGGTTTAAGGCCGCAAATCTGAATGGCACCCTGATTAAGCTTGCACCAAACGAAACGAAAGTCTTCAAAGTTACGACCGGCATTGCCTAAGACTAATAAGTAAGAAGGGTGGGAAGTCCCACCCTTATATTTTTGGAGAGAAGTATGAACAGCAGTATTCGTGCCCTTACCTTGATGGATCTCACCACCCTCAACGAGGATGATACTGACGCCAAGGTCATTGAGCTTTGTCAACAGGCCAAGACCCGTTTTGGCAACACCGCCGCCATCTGTATCTTCCCCCGTTTTATCCCTGTTGCACGCAAAGCTCTGCAAGAACAGGGCACACCTGATATCCGGATTGCGACCGTGACCAACTTTCCCAACGGGAACGATGACATCGAGATTGCCGTTGCAGAAACACGTGCAGCAATTGCCTATGGTGCCGATGAAGTCGATGTGGTTTTTCCCTATCGAGCCTTAATGAAGGGAAATGAGAAAATTGGATTTGAATTGGTCCGTGCTTGTAAGGAAGTCTGCGAGACTGCCGCGGTGACGCTGAAAGTCATCATTGAATCGGGAGAATTACAGTCAGAGCACCTCATACGCCTAGCCTCCTCTATCGCGATCAATGCGGGGGCTGATTTTATAAAAACATCCACAGGAAAGGTCAAGGTGAATGCCACACCAGAAAGTGCACGTGCGATGCTGGAGGTCATTCGAGAGATGGGCGTTCAGGATACTGTCGGTTTTAAAGCCGCTGGAGGAGTCAAAACGGCAGAAGATGCGGCGTGCTATTTGGCTATGGCCGATGAGATCATGGGGCCAAACTGGGTATCCGTTGATCGTTATCGGTTTGGGGCATCCAGTCTGCTCGGCAGTCTGCTTACTGACCTCGGTGAGAAGTTAGAGGTACTGGGGGACTACTGAATAACATAATGCTATTCAACAAACAGGCTGCACTCCGCAGCCTGTTTGCTTATGGTAACAAAAGTACCAGCCTAGCAGGCGATCTCGCTAGGTTGCCGGGTCCTTACCAGTCTTATCTTTACTTACTATTAGCGTATTGAATTATTTACTCTTTTTTTTTAACTGTATGGTCTTGGAATTAGATAACAACTACACAGAATTGATACTAAGTGGCCAAATTCACTATGCCACTTCAGT
Source organism: Aeromonas australiensis (assembly GCF_000819725.1). Classification (GTDB taxonomy): domain Bacteria; phylum Pseudomonadota; class Gammaproteobacteria; order Enterobacterales; family Aeromonadaceae; genus Aeromonas; species Aeromonas australiensis. The sequence continues at coordinate 22,829 of NZ_CDDH01000056.1, forward strand.
CCCCTAAACACCCGGCTCTGTTATCTGAGTTGTGCAATAAGCCGAATGAGGGCTATTATCGGTTCATATCGTGAGCCGAATGTGGTGTCAATTCGGCTCATTGTTGGCATTGCACTGCTTGCCCGCGACACAAAATCAGCGAGATTATCGATGACCGTAGACTGGATCTGGCAACACGAGAACTGGCCTCATTTTTGCTGGCAAGACCGGCAGTTACTGCCAAAGCTACGCCAAGTGCACCGTAATCTGGGGTTGCTCCAGGGCCTTCACTTATCAGCTCACAACACAACACTGGCGCATCAGACACATGCCCTAGATACGCTGCTGGCCAATGTCGTCGCGTCCTCGGCTATCGAGAATCAACAACTGAACTCTCAGTCGTTACGTGCATCTCTGGCATGTCGCCTCGGGATAGTGGAGCAGTCCCCCTACCCTACCTCAGTTAGATCCGAGGGACTGGCCGCGATGATTGTGGATGCAATTAGCAGCGATGAGCAGTTGACGCTTGAACGCCTGCTGCAATGGCATCGCTGGCTTTTTCCCGCAGATGACCGGAGATCGCATCAGATACGTGTTGGCCAGCTGCGTGGTGATGAGCCGATGCAGGTGATATCCGGAGCACGAGATCGACTAACCGTGCATTTCGAGGCACCACCACGAGAGGGGCTGGAGGAGGCATTGGCGACATTTGTCGACTGGTTCAGAAGCAGTCTCGATGAGCCCTGCCTAGACCCATTACTAAGGGCCGCCATCAGCCACATATGGTTTGTCACTTTGCATCCGTTTGATGACGGTAACGGACGGATTGCCCGAGCCCTCACCGATCTTGCACTCTCTCAGGCCGACAACCAGAGCATCACTCTGTATGCAATGTCGACCATGATTTTCGAACACCGAGCCGATTACTATCGCGCTCTGGAGCAGACTCAGAGAGGAGGCGTGGATGTCACAGAGTGGCTGGTTTGGTTTTTGGACACACTCAACGTCACGCTGGAACAGGCCCAACAATCATGCACACATGCGCTTGCTCGAAACCGCTTCTGGCTGCTACACGCTAGTGACCAATTGTGCCCTGAACAGGTGATGATACTGAACCATTTGCTCGACGGTTACACACAGGACGGCCTTCCGTACATTAGTGCCAGCCAGTATCAAAAAATTGCTCAGGTGAGCAAATCTACAGCCACGCGCCACCTTACTGATCTACTGGAAAAAAACTGCCTAGAAAAAGAACCTGGTGGAGGCGGTAGAAATACCCGTTATAGGCTCAAATTGACAAATCACTGATAAAGGGACTCAAAATAGGATGAGTTTCACAGACCTGTTCTTAGCGGCGATTTTCTGGGACCCTTTACAGTCATGACAAGTCAATTCAGCTCAATACAGTACGCCTTCGCCTTAGACAGCCAAGGCGCACTCACGCACATTAGCGATGCTCTGCGCTCGAGTATCTACACCTGTCCAGGCTGTAAAAAAAACCTCACGCCAGTATTAGGCGAAAACTATGCTAAGCACTTCCGTCATTCTGAAGAATGTTGCGCCGTTGAAACCTACCTGCACAAGTGCGCCAAAGAAGCATTCTTCTATCGCTACCAACAAGCTCTCAGCCACGAAGTGCCTATTAGCCTTGAGCTAGAGCGCCGGGTTTCCTGTAATGGTTCTCGTTTGGCATTAGTTAGGGACGAAACACTTCACTGCCTAAAATTCGTACCTGCGCGCTACAACTTGACTCAATTCTTCGATCAGGCGGAATTGGAAAAGTACGATAAGGTTACAGGACTGCGCCCAGACATAATGTTGTGTGATGCTGCTGGCGAAAGGCGTTGTTATGTCGAGATTTTTGTTACGCACCCCTGCTCTCAAGAGAAGATCGAAACCGGCATCCCGATTCTTGAGTTTAAGGTTCACTCTGCCGCCGATATTCAGATGTTGCTTACCGGGTCATATTCAATCAAGGATACTTCTCTGAGAGTGTTCAACTGGGCCCCTCCCTCGCAAACCGTTGATACGTGCACTGGAGTCTGCTCCGCAGGTAACGTGGTTATGTCTGTTTGGAGCTTAAGCGATTCCGGCCGACTCAACGAACAAACGATGCGGCTCGCTGAAGTGGATCTTACAATCAACTCTGACGTCAACACATGGCCGAAATCGTTAGGAAGTGCCGAGTTGGCCGATAACTTAAGAACTTTTCTCCGTCAAGCCGATCCTCATTCGTTATTTTCTAACTGCATTATGTGCGAGCAAGCAAACCGCTGGGAGGATGGCTATCTGCAATGTCGAAGTAAGGCAAAAATAGTTCCTTACACAGAGGCCCGTCAGTGCGCCAGTTACAAGGTTAAGGCATGAAAAAAAGACTGACTTGGGAGCAAAAATGCATTGTTGGCCATGATACCGGACATGCGTTGGTAAAAGCCGTACCGGGTAGTGGAAAAACAACCACTCTCGTCAAGCGCATTGAAAGGTTAGTAAAAACGGGGACGGACCCTCGTTCCATCCTGGTTTTGATGTACAACAAATCTGCCCAGGAGAACTTCACTGAGAAATTGAAAACAGCACTGAAGTCGGGAGTGATACCAGAAATCCGCACGTTCCACAGTTTGGCCTTAACGATTGTTGGTTACGGGGAGCGCCGACAGCTAATCAAGAAGAAAAACCTCATCACACCCGAGGACTACCGATATGAGCAACTGATTAAGCAAGCCTATCGCTATGGTTTTGACTATGAGGCGAGTTACATCGACCCCAATGAAATTGAAACCTTCGAGTTGTTTATCTCTTGTTGGCGCGCTGCGGCAGTAACTCCTGTTGATGCAGCTAATGATCCAACATTCAACAACATCAAACGAGAATTTATTCGCGCTTATAGCCGCTATTGTGAGCTGTTGGAGGAAAACTGTCTGCGAACCTTTGATGACTGTTTGGTTGAGGCTGTTGCACTGTTGCGTAAAGACAACAGCCTTGGTGCCCACTTCAAACACATCATTGTTGATGAATATCAGGATGTTAACTGGATACAGCATGAAATGACCCGCTTGCTATCCAAGCAGGATACGTCAGTTATGGCTGTGGGTGATGTTAACCAGTGTATTTACGAGTGGCGAGGTGCTCGACCAGATTTTATCGGTGGCCTGTTTGAACAGCATTACCAGAATACGAAGGTATTTCAACTTTCATGCACGTTCAGGTTTGGCCATGAGCTTTCCTTGATGGCAAACTCGGTAATTCGGCGTAATTCCACTAAACTGACCAAGCTTTGTGTCAGTCATCCTAGCACCCCAAAAACGGAGGTCAGATTGCACTTTGATAACTGCTTATCCAAGGTGCTCTCAAACCTTTCTGTGAACAGCGGAACACGAGCCATATTGTCCCGCACTAAGGCAAACCTTGCCGAGGCGGAAATTGCATTACGCCTATGTGGGCTACCCTATCGCTACCTCAATGGTTCAAGCGCATTACATACCCGTACTGAAATCGGAATACTGGTAGTCGGCGTATTGCTGTTTGTGTACGGCGATCTGCGGCTACTTGAAAACCATCCTAACAAACAAGCGATTGTCTACGGCTTTCTGAGGGAGGCTGGTATTAACTGGCAGAAAGGGCAATTTAAAGCGGCGCTCAGTGGATTGATGGCTCCACATGCCGATCTATGGACTGTTCTTGGTCAGATACTCGACGGCGCACAATACCAAAAAGACCGGCTAGGAAGACTAGCCACTATTTGCCAGAATGGCGGAGAGGAAACACCAGCTATTGATGCATTACGACACCTTAGCATGGTGGGTTTCATTGATAGTATTGGCTCAGGCGGCGTGACACGCACTGGTTCAAACGATCGGCAACGAGGTGTCGTGAAGATCGTGGAACTACTTGACTCCAGTAAGATCGATATCCATACGTTTTTAAAACTTATCCTAAACCCTGAGGAGGTGGCTTCTGACTGCGAACCCTTCATCCTTTCCACACTACATGGTTCCAAGGGGCTAGAGTGGGATAACGTAATACTGATCGGTTTGAATGAGCAGGAATTTCCTGGCGGCAAAACCGATGATCTTCACCGCGTGCGCACATCAATCCCCCCCCCTTCGATCGACCAGGAAATCGAGGAAGAACGTCGGTTGTTTTATGTCGGTATTACTCGCACAAAACAGCAACTTAATCTGGTTGCCCCTATTGATGAAGGACTCACACTGTGGCTGAAAAATCGCTGGGACAGCACCCCGAAGAAGTTGCCGATAGCCACTCGCTTCGTCTATGAAGCGGGCTTGTCTGCTTGTGCTGTTACCAGTGATGCGATCTATAACAACACGTTTAAGAAACTGGAGAGTGACCTCAGCAAGTTTCACCAATGGTATCTAAGAGATCTTCAGCGATTAAAAGTCTAGGGATAACGGACAAGATACTTGCAGGTTTCCGCTTCGTGCTAATTATCAAGTTCAATAAGGTCTATTGCTCAGAAGCAAGCTTCTGCACAACGCTCAGCATAGCAACGCCTCGCAGCACCAGTATAAAGAGTTTTTAAGCGATTCTGAGGGGCTATGCTGGCCAGTATTCAGGAGCCAGCTCTATATCCACTCATTTCAGCTATGCCACGGCAACACGACATCTAACCATTAACTCGAAAATGATTAGATGCAAAATAGATCCGAAGGAGAGAGGGATTTTTAACTTCAGGCTATGTGGTAATAAACTCAAGGGGACTGTAAACAAGCAGCGCTGTTTACAGCCCCACATACGTTGAGAATGCTATTTTCATCGAATTTGAAGTTTACGTTTTTGGTATGGATGTTTTAAGCACCTACATACAGCAATTTAAATTTCAGAATTACCAGTAATACGTTGAAACAAGCAAGACCAACCTTTAATTGTTCAGCATTGAAACTAAACTCACATCAATCATAGCTTTGCTTCTGCTCTTAACAGCACATCTATAGCCATTTTATAATTTGCTAGAATAATAGAGTCATTCACATAGTCAGTCCCCATATCTGCAAGGAACTCCTCAGCAGATTGGTAGTCACTACCTGGTCTATAGTAACTTGGCATGTTGCTTTGGGCCCAATCTGAAAGCACTTGGTCATAAGTAACAGCCCTATCATTCTCATCATTGTCAGATGATGCAGCGATATCATCATAATACATCTTAATAGATACATTATCTAATGCACTTGCTACAGATTCTGCAATGTCATCATTTAAAATCACAAATGCAGGGAAGTCATGGAATTCATGAATATGGTTATAGTTTTTGAGCACAACATGCTTATCAAGGGGGCGGATGATTTTATCCAGGTTAAATCTATATCTCAAAAGGTCAAGAGCTTCATTATGAGCCTCGATATCAATCGCACAAATTTCATTATTTACTTTTTTCATTACAATACAACCTTACATGTTAACATGGGATATTTCAGCACTTGTGTTTATCTATTGGTAGTTGAAGCTCCGCAAATAGCGAGGAGCTTATTGCCAAATATGATCTTTAGGTTAAAGTACACATATTCATCATTTGCAGATGTGAATGTATAGCATGCACCTAGTTGCAGTTAATTTAGGTTGATTTCATATAAATGGCAATAGCAAACAACAAAAAACACCGAAAATATTTTATTCTGAAATTTCAATTATTTTTTTCTCTCTTTTATTGTCAATAATGAGGGGTTTCTAACGATGGAAATCAAAAAAAAAACACTCATAGAAAAATTTTTTCTCGTGGAAAAAACAATAGGTTTCCACAGAATGACTCCACCATAAAAAGTAAAAAAAAACGGCATGATACTCTCGCAAAAAATGATGTGGTTATGAAAAAAAATGCTTAGGTTTTTTGGAAAAAATCGTGGCTTTTTTACGTGCGTAAACTGAGGTTTCTATGAACCTACATGAGCAAAAAATCGATTAGTAACAGACGTAGAAGGAGTAGACGTTACCGTGTAATAGATCTGATTTTTGTGTCCAGATCTCATGCAGGAGTCGGCACAATTCATGCTCATGTTTGTTGTAGCCTGAGCACGGAGCGTGAGTTGGTAGGACAAGGCAGGTATGTGAAAGAAAAGTGCTTGCTCCAGGGCATCAATCTCCCCACCTCTAGCAACCACTTGATTCAAAAACCATGGCCATTATCTGGTTAGTCCGCTCACATCCAAGAGGCTGAAATATCGCCTATCCCCATGGTGTTTCCCGCTGAACTCGACAACCAGCAGACCCCAGCAGGTAGAGAGCCCATCCAACGGCTCAGAACTCCATTGAATCTGATGATGAGACTGGCATCATTCGAATCATCTTGGTTATGATAGTGACGCTAAGTAATTAGAATAATTGCAGGTTTAAGACTAATAACCTCTACATAATTGCAGGTTTAAGACTAATAACCTCTACGCGCTATAGTGCGCACTTGTTATGGAGATGAAGTTGATGGCCAGTATTGAAGATCGATTGGAAGAACAGTTTGACAATGAGATGGCTCAGGTTTCACGACCAAATCTCATGATCGTCGGTGGGACGGGGGTCGGTAAAAGCAGCCTCATCAACCTAATCTTCGGCAAGTCCATCGCCAAGGTAGGGACAGGACAACCCGTTACCCGAGGTTGTGAGCGCTACGAGGACCCTAAGGTACCATTAGTTATTTTCGATACCGAGGGATATGAGGTTTCTGAAGGTAAAATTTCAGCGGGTAACTTTCGTGAAAAAATCATTCCAGAGATCAAACAACGCAAAAACAAAGCACTAAATGAACAGATCCATCTCATTTGGTACTGCTTGTCGGTAGCCAACCACCGGATTACTGATTTCGACCTTGATAACCTTCGTTTGATTACAGACCAGCTAGATATACCAGTGGCTGTAGTTCTTACCCAATGTGATGCCGAACCAGTCGATGAGCAAGGCAATGGTGAGACCTCTCAGATATTCCGCCAGGTACTACGGGAAAACGGTATGACCTGTGAGGTATTTGAGACCTGTGCCAACAATCCTAACCATGACCCAGAACTAAAACTGGATCTTGAAAAACTGATCGATTGGTCAAGCACATCACTCAGTAATGACTCTCTACGTCGGTCGTTTGTGGCTGCACAGATTGCCTCTCTGCAAGCCAAGCGCAGCGAAGCGATGAACATCATCATGACTTATAGCGCCACCACCGCAGCAAGCGCAGGGCTCAACCCGATCCCAATGTCAGACGCGCTACTCATCGTACCTCAGCAGATAGCAATGGCCGCATCATTGGCCAAGATCTATGGTATCGATTCAATTGGTGAAATCGCAGTCAGTATGCTCAAGGGTCAAATCATCTCCTTGATGGGACGCCAATTGGCAGCCAGCCTGACCAAACTTATCCCGGTATTGGGGCAGTTCATTAACGCTGGGGTAGCCGGTGTCATCACTGGTGGGCTTGGGCTAGCCTTGATCGAGGTATATGAACGAGCCATCGAGGGCTATCTAAAAACAGGAAGGGCACCTGATTGGACCAAATTACTTTCAAGTGAACTATTTATGCAAGCATTCAACAGTGGCCTAGCCAAATGGAAAGCTAACAAGGCCTGATACTCACTAATGACACAGGAAGGTCCTAGTGAGAGGCAAGCCACTGTCCTTTATCCTAAGCCTTCCTTCTTAATAAAGCTGTTCAGGGTTATGGAACGCATGGACAAATTCGCAATCAATCTAATTGTTTTGGGAAAAAGCGGTGTAGGAAAAAGTAGTTTCTGCAATTATCTCTTCGACAAACAAGATATGTTTGAAGTCGGAAGTGGTAAACCTGTCACTTCTTGGGAAAAAAACTTCCAGTCGTACACTTTTGAACACAGAGGGCACCTGCTAAATGTGTTCGACAGTGTGGGTTTGGAGGCTAACAACTATGGACGTTGGAGAGACCAGTTCGATCGTTTTATGCGGCAACGGCGGGAACGCCCCATGGAGCCTGAAACATGGATACATGGGGCTTTCTATGTCATCAATGCTAGTTCAGCCCGACTAGAACCAGTCGATCTTAACCTCATCAAAGATATCGCCCAAGATACCCATATTCCCCTGCAAGTCATCCTTACCAATGCCGATGTCGCAGGGGAAAAAGTAGAAGCCTTGACGCAGGAAATTAAGAAGTACTGCCCAGGTGTTCCGGTCACCCCCCTGTGTTCAGTGTCTGTACGCAAGCGCGGTGGGCACTCAACCCAGCCCTTTGGTAGGGATGAGGTACTTTCATTATACCTAGAGCAATCACGCACTTTCTTGAGCAAACGTCTGGCCGCTATGAGTTGTTTGAATATCAAGCGAATTCTAAAGGAAATGCGCAACACAGTAGTTGACAAGATTGAAAGTGCAGATCTCAGCCTTTTCAAACTCGCAGACTTGGACCTTGATAAGGAAATCGAGCTCCCCGACTTGGATGAAGTATTTTCCGACTTAAAAAGTTTTGATGATTACCTGTCATCCTTTGGTTTTGATGGAGGCTGGGAAACCAGCTATGAGCTAGAAAACACTGTAACTCGAGCTTTCGAAGAGTTTCAAAGCAATATTGAAGCTCGCTTTAAAGAGATCGAAGATGGAGTTGATTCAGATAATCTAATGCGCAAAGTGGGAGCTATTTATGAGGTAGCAAAAATTATCCTTACCTTGAAGTCTACTATGATTGGCTGGCTGGATGACGGCTTTAAACAAGTTGATGTTGAACTCGACCACTTGTTTGTTAAATATGCTGAACAAGACAACTTCTTTGCCTCTTACCGGTTTCGACCCGAAATTTTAATCAGTAACAAGACGAAGCTATTCGGTATCTTCTAGTCAACAGAATTTTATGATACTTAAGTCTCCCAATTTTATTAAGATGTAAAAATATGTTGGCTTTATGATGTAGTAACTTATTAAATTTGGCGACCATAACAGGCATCATATTATGGTTCGCCAATCATTAGATGATGTGCTCATCCGTGCCCCTCATCCAGAGAAGTCATGACTTGCTGGCTGATTTTGGAAACAACGCCTCCAGCTTGCTAACTAGTGCCACAATTGAATACATTCTTTTACCTTGTCATCAATGTGTCAGACAATAGATATGACAATTTTATGCATTGCACAATATCGCTTTGTACCTACAGTTATTCAATCGATAAACTTGCACTGAGATTTAAAAATGGAACATCACATTCATTTATCAAAACAAGTTGTAGCTCAATTGCTGTTGAATGGTTTTGAGGCTTTTGTTGTACAACATCAAGGACAATTACGCAGTGGCATAGAATTGCACGCATCTGTCTTCGGTACGGTTAAAAGAGGAAAAGAGAAAACCACATATAAGGTTGAGTTTATTTCGGTGGATACTACCGCAATTATGCAAGCAGGGTCGGTTACACCTAAGGAAGATACACAATATCTGAAAAAGCATATTGCTGAACAAATGGGTTATGAGCGAATCGGAAATTTGCATACTCACCCTTATCTAACACATGAGGGTGATATGGATTTCATGAGAACTATTGGCTGCGACTTCTCCCCAGCTGATTTAGCAATTGTAGAGGATAGCTTAAAAGAAGAAAATGAAGAGTTTCTCGTTGAGTTTTTGCTCTCCATAAAACAAAACCAACGAAAAAACCTAGTTCGAGATGGCTTTCTTGATGATACTCGCAATGTATTTGAGTTCTCTGTTGGTAATTGTAAATGCTTCCTGAGAGCTCAAGTTTTTTCTCTTGATGGTAATGGGCGTTTGGTATTGGAAACTACATACCTACGAGACAATTATCTGCAAGAGTTTGGGCACTTTTTTGCGGACTTTGGCCGTATCGAAGCAAAGGAGGGTCGTAAACGCATTCTGAAATATATTTCTTAAGCTAGGAATACAGCTCAATACACAAACAGATTTTCTTTATATGAGTAATAATTTGAAAATGCGTAACCACTGTAAATAAATGCATTCCAAAATAAAACAATAAGACACCGGTTTGAGGCCGGTGTCAGGTGATGACTATATCTGTACAGGTTAAATATAGTTACTGACTGGCCAATTTTTTGGTAAGCCAGTAACTAATATCATTTGGCAGGTACGCTATTTTAACAGCTCTTTTTGAACGCACCGATCCTGGTCCATCACGATAGTAATTTTTGGGCTTACTCGAATCCGTTTTATAGCCAAAATTCTTATTGAGGAACGACTCTAAAAACCTAATTGGAATTCCCCTTTTAGATGGAATGATAAAATGGTCTTTATTAAAGAATTTTTTTACTGCAATGAGTTCATGACCAAACTTAAATTTTCCATTCTCAATCCACGCTAGGAATTTACCTGCCTCATCACTACTGTAGCAATAATTCTCACTGAGTTTTAACTCATTGGCTAGCGATTTTATCATTGCAAATGTTATGGACTCTTGACTGTTATAATAGTCAGCCCCCCTATATACTGGAATGTTATTCGTAATTATTCTGCGAGAATTTCCTCTATCGTCAAATTTTATTAACCCCTCACTTAATTTCTCACCGTAAAAATCCTCAATATCAAAAGCCTCCTGAGCATAAAATTCACTTCTATTTAATAACCCGCAAATTCGCTCCTCCTCTGTTTTCAACTCAGCTAACTCAAGCATTTTTTTATCACTAATCGTCATCTCAGGTAAAAGATAGCTAATTTTATAACCCTGTTGTTCAAGCATTGTTAGTAGGGTGAAATTATAATCCAAACACAATTTATGTTGAATAAACAATCGGTTAACCATATGCATTAATGTGGGGTTGTGGCAATACTCATACAAACGTTCAATAGAGTAATCACACCCCAACGCTGACATCACCAACTCTGTAATGATATGATCGCTATTTTTATATACCCTATTTTTGCCACCAATGAGCGCTAAAAATGCATTATTAGCATTCCTCGCCCGGTGGACAAACTGCATAATATCATTAGGCTGAACGAGCCCATTTGAAATAATTGCAGTAAATGTTAGATCCTTATCTGTGAAACTAAATCCATTTTTCACAACTGGTGTAAAAATTGATACCAGTTTACTGCTAACATTTTTGTTTATAGCGCCATTAGGGTATTTACGAGCAGTGTCAGCATCGATTAATATTTTATTGGGTGTATTTATTGCATTTACCAAGACGTTAACATTTGATTTTTTTGCATTATGTGCCTCGTCGCTAAATACAATACATTTTTTGTCGCTTGATGCACGCTCATTGATTTTGTTTATAATATCTGGTTTAGTTGTTAAAAAGATTTCTGGCATCACTTTAGGTTTGGATGACCTATATACGAACACCTTCTTATTACTGAACTCAGCCAAATCAACCAAAAAATCAAATGAGTCCTGACTTAAAAACGCATCGGCAATAACAACCGTGCTGGCATCAGTAATAATTTTTTTGAAATTATCCATCCTTTCAATGTATTCATCAACTGAGACTCTCATGCCCAATTCTGAGTGCATTAAATTAAAAACATCCTCAAATTCATCTATAATCAAAATTTGGCACTTATCCCGGATATGCTTATATTTTTTACTATATAAAATGCTCAGACTAACACCATAGACACCGGTTTCATTTTTGGGGGTATCTGTCTGGTAGTTTCGATTATCCAGATTGTGATAAAGAGAATTATTGAAAGCTCGAGATGGATTTAAAAAAATAGGATGCATGCCATTATTCCCAGCCTCATCAAATGTGGGTATTAGGCAATTAGTTGTTTTACCCGTACCTGGTGGGGTAACAACTATGTGAATCCCAGGGAAGCGATCTAGACATAATCTTTCGTGACAAAGATCGATATTAGTTTCAGTAATATTATCATTCTTAGTATAGAAATTGTGCGCCAAAGATACCGCGCTCTTTTTAGCAAACAAGTGTTTGTTTATAGCCTCGGCGATTCTAGTATGGAATCGATTACTAGTTTGAGACCAAACATAATCAATTAGAGACGTCTGAGACATTATTTCTGGGCAAAAATGATGAGAGTTTAGCGCCACAAAATCAATTGCTTCTTGCTCCTCCACCTCATTTTTAGCATACCCGAGAAGCAGCAACCCTAGATTGACCTTGTTCGAACCTGGCTTAAACTCATGCCCATCCAGCACGACTGTGATATTATAATCGAATGCAATTTTCACTGCATCAAATCCCGATTTATTGTCACTGATTAATCTTACTGAATTCCTAGACTCACCATCGCCAATAATTTCTACGATTTTATCCCTCAGCGCGTTAGATTCATCAATCCCAAATTTCAACTGGCAGTTTTCGCCACAACTCAACACAATCATATCCACCTCATTTAGTTTTTATAATAATATGGTGGCGTTTTTCAACGCTACATTTCTATTATAGTTATTAAATATTTAAATACTTCTCTAGCATTCACACCCAAAATTTGGCGTAGGTATGCTCCTTAGAGACTTTTTAATCTCTTGGAAGAATTCATAAATATAAATTATGTATCTACATACACTGACTGGTATGTACGAAATGAACGATATGCTGATTCCAATGCGTTTGCAATAGGGCAAATAAAAATATCTTGACTTTTCTCTAAATTTATTAGTTAAACATTATAATTGAGCCCTAAAATGGCAAAACTATCTATAAACTCTAATAATTTGGAGGTGTGGCAAGAGCTCTATCTGAATAGCCGATGCGATACAACGGCCACTACACAGCGATGTAGTATGAGGAGCTAGTGACAAGAACGATCTTTGACGCGATTTATTGTAACTGGTGTGGATGCACCACTGTGGTGCAAAACTCAAAGGCGTAGCCCGAACCGAACTACGATTGATTTATAGATAGGCAATATGTATGAGCATTCCTCGCTCTGCGAGAACGAAACCATTTTCAATTAAAGGGCGAGGGAATAGTATGTTTATCATCCCCTCACCCTTCAAGTAAAAGCATCCCTAATAAACTGCTCGTTTTACTGCTGCGAAAAATCTCTTAGAACAAATGGTTGAAAAGATGCATTCGCATCGTGGTCATATAACCTACTGCTTCGCAACAATCTTGCCAGTGGTGTTATCTAACCGATACTGAGAGATAGAGCCATCAACGATGTACTGAATTACATCCATAGCTGTCTCTATAGGAACACAAAACCACTCCTTCGGAGTATATACCTGTCCACCGAGCCCCTTTAGTTTTACATTGAGACGTCGTGAGGAAAGAAAACCATGAACTAAAGCCTCCAGCTTTTGCGCATTGAGATTGAAACAATGGTTGGTCGCAACTATTTGAACCGGAGCCTCCAGAAATGTACTGTCCAGCTCTGCATTTTTGATCCGCTCTTCCACCGATGTTTCAGTGAACCCAATCTTGTAGAGATTCGGCTTATATGGAATGAGAGCAGGATCTGTACTCAGTGTTTTGAGGATATAAACAACCCCGGTCGGCACTGTATCCAAAGATGGCAGCAATGATTGCCCATTGAGCTGAGCTTTTCGACCTTCGTTATCTCGAACCAAACCATGGGTCAATGACTGATAGAGCATGTGCATCTCAGTACCATTTTCAAACACCAGATAAAGCCTGGCATTGTACCCGCTATATTGCTCTAGGCGCTCCCCCACACTATCCACATAACCGATCACCCCATTGAGAATGAAGAAATCACCAGCAGCAATTTTCAACTTATGCGTGAAGCGTTCTAAACCAAAGGCTCCCGCCTTCAAACCATCATGGAAGGCAGTAAATAATGGGGCAAATCGGGGGAAATCACGGCACGGTTGACGCTGAGCAATCTCATCAGGTTGTTCTTTTTTCTCGCCAGAGATATGCCGCAAGTTGAAGATGTCAGGTTCATCAAAGTCGAGTAACCCATCATCGTCATCGGCAAAAATATCAGCAAGCGAAGTCACCAATTCAGACTTGCTTATGCACGTTTCAGGCTCAACCGCAGTAGCTAAATAACTCTGTTCTAGAGCTGTTTCGCCTCGGTTTAACAGACCGAATTTATCCTGCGCCTGCAAATGATCGCACTGGGCGGGATTTGCCAAAATCCCCTTAAGTCGTCTTGCCAGCAGCTTCTCCTCGAGCTGCGCACCACTTCCCTCATCCGGTAACCGGCCATGTAGCTCATAGAATGCAGTGATTTCAGCAAACTGTGCGCTGGCGAGATCGATGGGAGCCGCTTTGGCTTTCAACGGTTGAACATCCAGCAACCCCAGGTCATCCTCTTCACCGAGGATATCTCCCAGGCTCGATTTAGTGGCGAGCCTGGCTGTCGATAAGCGGATCATCTTAACGTCCCTGTGCAGCCATCTGTTGTTGCTTCATCTTGCGTATAAAGGCTAACGCTTCCGCATAGCGCATCTCAATCGGATCACTCGCATTAAGCGATGGCTCACGCCCATGTTCCTGTTTGAACTGCTTGATCTTGGGCCAGAGGATCACCGCCTCTTCTTCAGATACCTGTGATTTGGTTGCACTTACCGCCTGTTGAATCGTTTTCAGCATGACTGCGGTGACCTGCTTGGACAGGATCTCATAAGCACCGTGGAACGGATTAACTGTATCGATCAGGTCAATATCCAGATTGTCGATGCATAGGAACTTCTCACCCATTTTCAAAAACTGTTTACCCGCCACACCACTTCCAGTGCTGCCATCCTGATGACCTGCTTCACTACCTAAATCGACGTCCGCACCTTCTGGCAAGTCTTTGCCATCAATCAAGCCTCCCTGTTGGTTGATCAATATGGTTTGCAGCAATCCTTGCCGTACCTGTTCCTGCTCTTCCTCGCTCAGTTCCGGGTAGAGGGTCTGGATCACTTGAGGCAGCGCCACCTGTGTCACGGCTTCAATTGGCGTGGTATCTGTGATCGCCTCTTTCACCACCTGCTCTTTGGTTAAAAGCGCAGCCATCAACTCATTCCTGTCACCGTTCAAAATGTCCAATACCTTCTGAGAAACGGGTGTGGCCGTAGTGTCATCGATAATCAGGGTATTAGGCGGCAGTGGGGTGCCATCCCATTGCGAACGGGGCTTGAACTGAATGCTGGGAGCGAGGATTTGCTCCATCAACAGTGAAGTGGTGATTGCTTTGAGCATATTGTTTACAGATGCCCGAACATCCTCATCTTGCGCATCAGGTTGGGCGATCAGATTGGTAAACTGGGCATGCCTCTTGCCTTTGCAATCACGGGTAGCACGACCAATGATCTGCACAATCTCGGTCAGCGAGCTGCGATAACCAATGGTCAACACATGCTCACAGTAAGGCCAGTCAAACCCCTCCTTGGCCATTCCTAAGGCAATGATGATGTCCATATCATCGGCATGTTTGATATCTCGTAAATAGGCCTGAACTTTTGGGCGTTCAGTGGCATTGTCATCTACCAAGTTGGCCACTTTCAACATCCGCCCATCTTTGGCTGTGATATGCAAAATGCCCGATTCCGGGTCACGCATGGCAACCTCACCCAACACGTCAAGAATGGCATCTACCTCACCGTGCTTGTCCTTGGTCGATTCACCTGAATTGACGTTAGGGATATGGATGATAGTTTTCTTGCTGGCATCAAGCACATCAGGCAAAGCATCGATATAACGCCCCTGATAAAAGTGATAACCGATGCCAAGGGATTTCAGGTACTGGTAGCCATTGAGTTGTTCGTAGTAGGTGTAAGTGACCTTGGTAAACTTGGCCTCATCCTCTGCGAGCAGGATCGGAACTGTATCTCCTCGGAAATAAGACCCCGTCATCGCGACAATATGGGCGCACGACTCATTCATCAGAACATCGATCAGGCTCCCCAATCGGTTATCACCATCTGCGGACACATGGTGAAACTCATCGATGGCCACAACACAGTCGTTGAAGACGGCCACTGGTAACTTATCAAACGCAAACCGCAGAGTGGCATGGGTGCAAACCAAGATCCGATCATCACCACTCATAAAGCGCTGAAAAGCGTTGACCTTTCCGCTGTCACTACCATCAACACAGAGATTGTTTTCCGGGCTTACCACCCAATCGGCAAAAAAACCATGTTCGGTTAACTGCGTATTCTGGAAAGATCCACCGATGGACTTTTCTGGCACAGCTACTATCACCTTGCGCAGCCCCTGACGCTCTAACTTGTCGAGCCCCAGAAACATCAAAGCACGAGACTTGCCGCAAGCAGGCGGTGCCTTAATCAACAAATACTGGCTATTACGCTCGGCAAACGCACGCGCCTGCATCTCGCGCATCCCCATTTCATTTAAGCTGGCACTCTGGCCTGTCTGGCCATACTCGACATGCAACAAATTGTTCATCGTGAATCCTTCCGAATAATGGTGACACAACGCAGACCCTCAGCCTGCGTCATTGATCAATTTCCGACGAGAGCCTCGTAACGAGCCAAGAGGCAACTTAAACGGTCTGCCGCATCTTTGAATGGTCGATCGCGGTAAAGGCGATCAACCGCGCTGTCGAGCGCCTGATGGGCAGCCAATAGCTTGTCGGGCATGAGATCCGGGTCGTATAGCTTAGCCAGGGTGTCGCCAGTAAACTCTGCTCGCGTCAGCAAGACCTCTTCTGCTAAACGCTCTATTTCTTGGCGTTGGGCATCCCTGACTTCCGGCCAGGGGAATGGGTTGTAAACGACAGAGGATGAATAGCGATAATCACTTTTTAAACGCCCAGCAACCAAGCGCATCCAATCGTTGTGTAGCAATGAAGATAGGATACCAAATTCATACAGCGTGCCATTCGGTATTATGTAGTTCAGATTTGTTGAAATCACATCGGCATTGAAAAAGCCAAGTGGAACATAGGTTCTACGCTCAGAAGACACGCTAGGTACAAGAATATAATTTCCAGAACGAGGTTGACTAACCTGTATAAATAGATGTGGTGACTCTGCCATTTTTAATGCTGCCGGATGCCCAGCTTTTATCCTCAGCTTACGGATTTCATCAGTTCGTTTTCTAACCTCTGGCATTGCCAATAAATCATCTTCTGTTGCATCTACTAGCCATAGGCACCAGCGGTCTTTACCATTAAGAAATTCTGACGCGCCCAGAACTTTTCTAACCCACTTTTCAGATAGAGGTTCGCGAGCTATCAAATCATCTCGCTCTTCAGTGGTTAAAAATAAGTTTCCACCATCTGTCGGTTTATTTCCAAAAAGAAGTGATGGTACCCCATTAACCAGCGGTTTATTTGGTGTTCCGATAGCAACGTTACTGCCTTCCAGCAGGTATGGACTGATGTTTTTCACCTGTTTACAATGCCACTCTCCATTTATCCTCTGATAAAGTAAACGCTGTTTTTCTTGTACAGTTAATCCAATAACCACTACGTGTACGGCGGCTTTGTCACGAGCATTGTTTGCCCATGCAAATGTTGGATAAGCAAGTTGAATGTTCAAACCAAGCGAGAAAATGGCAGGCCACAGTGTTGAAACTTGCTCTCCTTGACATATTGAGTTTGTTGATACTAATGCCAGTTCCGCTTTTGATTGTTGAATATATTGAGCTCCTTTCCAAAACCAACAAGCCACATAGTCGAGATAGCCGAGAGCTTTGAATCCATCAAAAACTGCCTGCATATCTGCTTTTTGCTCTTCACTACGCCCCAGAGTGCCTAAGAAGGGTGGATTCCCGATGATGTAAACCTCATCCTCCCTCCCCTTTGGACATACCTGGTTCCAATCCAGCCGCAGGCTATTGCCACTGTGAATATTACCGCTTTCACGCAAAGGGAGTGCCGGGGGAGCAAAACCAAACTCCTGCTGCCACAGGCTGTTAAGCTGGTGCTCGGCCAGCCACAGCGACAGCCGGGCAATCTCACATGCAAAATCGTCGATTTCGATGCCGTAAAATTGCGACAGATGCAGCCCACTCATGGCAAATCCTTGCGGATCAACTTCCTCCAATGCCTTGATCACTGCCATCTCAAGCTTGCGTAGCTCCTTATAAGCCACGATCAAGAAGTTACCCGAGCCGCAGGCTGGGTCGAAAACCTTGATTTTGCCCAGCCGCACCAATAACGCTTGCAACCCTCTAGCACGTTTACTCGTTACAACCTGTAACTGTTTATCAAGTTCATCCTGCAACGAATCAAGAAACAGCGGCTGAATCACCTTCATGATATTGCTGTAAGAGGTATAGTGCTGGCCAAGACGACTGCGCTGTTCTACGTCGATGACGGCCTGGAACATACTGCCGAAGATGTCAGGATTGATCTCGCTCCAATCCATGGTGCCGCATTCAAGCAGGATCCGGCGGCCTTTCTTACCCAGTTCCGGGATGGGTTGATCTGACGAAAACAATCCGCCATTGACGTAGGGGAATGCCGTCAGATGCACAGGCAAATTTTGCCGCTTAGCACTGCCTGGTTCGCTGTTGAGCACCGTGAACAATTGATCGAGGAAGAAGTCCAGATCACGACCATCTTCCTCTGTGTAGCTCTGGATGGCAGAAGTAAACTGCCCTTTGGCAAAAATGCCGGTATCTTCGGCAAATAGGCAAAACAGCAAGCGAGTCAAAAAGACGTTCAGAGCGTGGATGTCAGCAGGCTGGCTAAGGTCATTTTGAGTGCGAATCAGGTCAAACAGCTTGCCCATTTTCTCGGCAGCTTTGACATCGGCCGGGTTTTCGCTTCTCATGATGGCTTTTTCCAGTCCGACCAGTGGCAGGAAGAAACCATAGTTGCTGTGCAGCTCCTCAAGCTCAATATCGAGCAACTCTTTGCTTAAAGTATCCCACGCCAGAAACCGGATAAAATCTGTGACCAACACAAATCGGATCTTGTGTTTAGCAATAGCAGGATCGCTTAAGCGAGCATCCAACAAGGCATTCAGGTCTGCTCTCTCTACTGTTGGCTGGAAGTAAAGCTTGTTCTTGAGCGCAACATGACCTGCTTCTTTTGCTAAATTTCTCGGGTCATCGCCATTGCGAATTCGTGAGACAGTGGCTTTGGGGAAACCGAACACTGTCAGAAAGCTGTATATAAATTCATCGACATCTAGCTCTTGAGTCAGTTGTTCGAGCTGTTCGAAAATTTTCGCCTGATTGACGGCCATTAGTGGTCCTAAGATGTTTGTTGATTATTTTTTGCCTAACCCTGACACTTCATCAATCACGTACAAAGTTGCCTTGAGTAAGCCACTTATACTCTATGGATGGAGACTGTAATGACAGGGCTCAAACAAATTCTCTATATCATAACTCTACTATTTAACTGGGAGTCAATCAACTACACACTAAAAATGGGCGTTAAGCTACACGCCCATTTATAAAACATCCTCAACACCCAATTTAAAATGGTAGTTAATACTGAATATGATAAAGAGCTTCATTTCTTATTTCATCATCAAAATTAGTAGGCATAGACAGAATCTCATCTAATACTGGGACAATCACGTTATCGTTGATATTTTTTCTAGCAATGTTGCCAACATTATCTAAAAACTCAGAAACAAGTGCCAGCAAACAACACTCACCAAGATCACTCATGATACTTTTTTTGTCTAAGATAGAAATCAACATATTTATCCCATCTTCATACTTCTCATTATCATTCAAATACATTTTTGCAAGTTGAAATGTTGCACCTAAATGGTTAGCATTACGAGAAGCTAACTCAAACAATTTAATTGCATCGTCCTTGTTCTTATCATGATGTAGTGCGATATAACCACGTCGATAGTTTATATCATCATCATAAAGACTCGGGAATTGACTAATATAGGAATCCATAATCTCTTTACATTTATGTATATCTGCATTTACTCCATCACCAATGTGATAGATGTATGCTAGACGACATAGGATTTCTGGGTCTCCAGAACCAATACATTGGTTATACCAAAATTCAGCTTTTTCAAGCTCTTGGGATACAGTAAGCCCCTTTGCATAGCGAGTTCCCAGTACAAATTGAGCCTTGCTATCACCTGATTTAGCTAGCGAAACAAGTTCATCTATAGTGCTATCATCTAAATGATGGCAATAATTAATTTCTGTGTAGTTTAACAAGTGATAATCTCGGACCCAATACATAAGGTGCGTCAATGCCGCCCGACAATTAGTATCACCATAACCTGCTCGATAGAGTTGCCAGTACAATTTTGCTAGTTGCAATTTTGCGCCTATTATTCCGTTTTCAGATGCGTACTCTAGATTATTTTTAATACTACCAATATCTCTAAGCAATATATCCTTATACTTTTCACATTCTTCTTTGTCATTCAGTAATGACTTGAGTTCGCAAAGTTCCTTCATAGACAGCAAATATTTTGCGGCAGGATAGTTTCCATACGCAGCAGAGGTAAGCATCTCCAGTCCATCACTACAGCTCGCATTTTCATTTAACAGTATGATGCTGGCCTTATATTTAGCTTCCATATTGCCTTTTTTTGCTGCTTCGAGATAATGCCCCCAATCTGGCCCTATTTCATATTCACGTCCTCCAATCTTGATGTTCTCAAACTGAGTATTATCAAGGTCGTATCCCAGCCAACAGTAGCACATGTCTCCAATTTTCACTTGCGCCTGAATATGCCCGGCATCTTTTGCTTTATTTAAAAACTCAAATGCCATATTGAGATCATGCTCTATCTTATATTTTTTGTAGCTTTTTAGATGCATTAATCCTAATTGATATAGCGCATCAATATTTCCCTGTTCGACTGAGAGTGTAAATAGCTGATTTGCATTTACATCAACCTCTGGCCCTTCATTTTTATTGACTAAATGAATGCCCATTTTCAATTGGGCCAGTGGATGGCCATTTTTTACTGCCAACTCAAGCCATTCAATTGATTTTTTCTCATAGCTTTTCTTGGCCGTTTTTTCACTTATCTTAAAACACAGTTGAGATAAGTTATACTGTGCGTTGCCATTTCCCTTTTCAGCTGATTTTGTATAACAATATTCAGCTTTATCGTCATCCTTAGGTATTAAAACCCCTTCGTCATAAATCCATCCTAGTGTAAAGTAGGACAGGGCACACCCACGATCCCCAGCTTTCCAAAAATACTTAATTGCTTTATTTATATTTTGAGTTACACCATGACCATGAAAATAGAGCATGCCAAGTTTTAAATTTGATTGAGGGTGGCCACGTAACGCTGCGATCTCATATGTTTTAATCGCTTTTAGAAAGTCAGCTTCTACGCCGATCCCAAATTCGTAAGAAATTGCCTCTAGATATATTGGCTCCATAGAGCGCTCATAACAATCAACTACTTTTTCAGTACCATTGCCGATCTTTATGAATGTCATTCCAACCTCCACGTATCCATTTAGTCAACTTGATCTCAATCTATCATCTTCAGAATTTTGTTTAATTACATTTAAGCATAAGTATGAGCTCTGTAACATTTATCCTAGATTTATAGCAGATCATCCACGCAACACATGCTCAATGAGCCTGGCAAGGCAGGGTTTCGCATCAAAGCCTTGCGCACATACTCATCACTATCAAAAAGTAACTCATTCATTTGTTCAGGTTTTAGTAGCGGATTACTCGCCGCTGACATACGGATTAAAGGACGGTCATCAGAAACAAATTGAATCAATATCCTGGATGGCAATACACGATTAGCGGCTGCCGCAGCCAAAACTCTTATATCATCGTGGTTTGTCCGCTCAAGCAATTTTATCAATAACACTTGAGAAACCTTCGGGTTACCAGCAATACCGAAACGGACATCTTCTGCTTCATCCAGAGATAACGCGTTTAATACGGATAAGGGGGTTGAGGGATTACGAGCCACATTTGCACGGACATGTCTATCAGCATCTGTGGACAATGAATTGAGTACTATTGTGGGGGTTAACGGATGTCTAGCTACGGCAACTCTCTGTACAACATTAGTATGAGTCGATAATTCACTGAGAGTGCCAGGTTGAATGACAGTACTGCTGATAGCTAATTCACTCACATCCTCGTCATCATCGTGAGCTAGTCGAGTAATGGCCTCAATAGGAGTTGCAGGATTTCCAGCGACGTAGTAACGAACACATGAATCATCGTCCATGGATAGCTTGTTTAACTGCTCAGGCGTAGTCAATGGATCTCGAGCTGCCACTATCCGCTCTTCATCTGTTAGTGGTTCCATTTCCAATGAATAATTTTTGAGGTATACATTCATATCAACTATTCCATAGTTGTATTATTGTTTGCAGAAAAATCATCCTGATAGACCTCTACCAACTCATGTTTACTAATAGCAGGGACTTGCATATTACTAAATACGATTTCTCCTGAGTCAGCATTGCGTATGAATTTCCAATCGTTAAACCCTATTGTTGAGTCATCAATATAATATGGCCATTGTTCACCGATATTATCACCAAGCCAGATTAGTGCTGATACCCGATCAGCCATACTTTCTAATGAGAACCCCAACATACACATAGTTCTCTGAATTAACGAATGCAGTGAAATTCTTTCCATTGTTACTTCCATGATACAGATAGGTCTTTGTTGTGGAGCTACGGCTATAAGACCTTATGAAATGGAAACGAAAGATGCTAGTACAGTTTTCGTCAGCCAGTGTTGAGGTTGCTCCTATGCAGGGACACAGCCATGATGGTGCTCGACATGTGCCAGGTAGTCCGTGGATTGCAACAAGTGGAACACCCCATTTGACAAGTTCCTGGTGGAATACTTGGCCAGATAACTAACTGGATCAGATGCACCACGCCAGTGGTGCAACATAGAAAATTGCTATCGAGCTATCCTGTCTACCTGGGAGAGCCAGCGCCGAAAGATCTATGGACAATCCTCGCTATGCGAGAATGATGTAGCCACATCGTTACCTGTTAGGTGAGAGGGGTGCGCTTTATCTATATATATAAAAACAATCCCTCTCAGCTGTGCACCTCAGCTCTAGTGCCACCAAAACACCTTCAACGAATGGTCCAATGGAAACCACGGGTAGATAACTGGATCACATGCACCACGACCAGTGGTGCAACCTAGAAAAAATGGCTACTGAGCTATCCTGCCTGGGGGGCGAGTACCGACAGATCTATGAACAATCCTCGCTACGCGAGAATGATAGCCATAGCTATTCACCTTTTCAGGTGAGAGGGATACGCTTTATCTATATATATAAAAACAATCCCTCTCAGCTACGCAACTCAGTTACCCTGCTGGACCTCAGAGTTTCTCTCGCTCCTGGGCGGTTGGCTGCTCACGTTCGGCCATGAAGTCGGTGCTCATAGAGGGCTCATCAAACCACCTATCCCAGGACTCACCTACAGGTGTGATTATGCGAGTACGACCAACCACGACGATCTCAACATGCGTGACCTCATCTGGCAGGGCCACTGCCTCGGGCAGGTAAACCCCCTGGCCACGACCACACTTAAAAACTGTTGATTCCATCACGCGTCCTATGAAGCCAGATACCATGTGAACCGAACATAGCTAATGGGCCCGGTATGTCAACTGACAACGGATGCACACGTTATGCAATACGGCTATACTGTATATAAAAACAGTAACCAGTGAGCCACCATGTTCGCCATCCCACATCCAACCCCGGACGCTCTAGAGCTGCCGCTTTTTCTGTCCCCTGTAGTTTGCGGCTTTCCTAGCCCAGCACAGGACTATATTGAGCAAACCATAGATCTGAACCAGATCTGCATTGAGCACCCCGCAGCAACGTACTATGTCAGGGCCAGTGGCCAAAGCATGGTGGAAAAGGGCATCAATGACGGGGATCTTTTGATCGTCGATAGAGCGCTCAAGGCCCGCCACGGCGCTATCGTTCTAGCCTGCCTTGATGGAGAATTCACTGTCAAACAGCTGCAAGAACGCCCGTTCCCTGCCCTGCTACCCGCCAATCCAGATTTCCAGCCCATCCATCTATTGGACGGGCAAGAACTAGAGATTTTTGGCGTCGTAACCTATGTACTCCACAAGACCAAACTGGGGTAAACCATGCCCAACGCCATTGCCCTCGTCGATGTGAACAACTTCTATGCGTCCTGCGAGCGTCTGTTTAGGCCAGACTTCAAGGGGCGCCCGATCGTGGTGCTATCGAACAACGACGGCTGCGTTGTGGCTCGCTCGGCAGAAGCCAAGGCGCTTGGCATCAAGATGGGTGTTCCCTACTTCCAGATCCGTCAGTTCTTCGAGGCCGTAGGCGGTGTTTGGTTCTCGAGCAACTACGCCCTCTATGGTGATATGTCACAGCGCGTAATGACCACGCTGGAAGGCATGGTGCCAACTGTCGAGGTGTACAGTGTTGATGAGGCGTTTGTTGAACTGAACGAATCCTGGGCGGGAGACCTAACAGCATATGGTCGTCAGATCCGTGAACGAATACAGCAATGGACTGGACTCACAGTCGGCGTCGGGATCGGGCCAACCAAAACACTCGCCAAGCTGGCAAACTACGCCGCGAAGAAGTGGCCTGCGACTGGTGGAGTGGTTGATTTGCGTGATGAGGCACGTCGAGCGCGTTTGATGGCTATCACTCCGGTCGGGGAAATATGGGGAATAGGTAGAAAACTGACCACCAGGCTCGAAGCGCACGGGATCAATAGTGTGGCGGACCTAGTCGCTGTCGATGGTAAAAACCTACGGCATCGTTATGGGGTCGTTGTTGAGCGAACCGTGCTAGAGCTACGCGGCTATCCATGCGCCAGCCTGGAGCAGGACACACAAGCCAAACAGCAGATCATCTGCTCCCGATCATTCGGTGAACGGATCACACACATGAATTCCATGCATCAAGCACTCGCAGGATATATGGAACGTGCAGCTGAAAAACTCCGGGCAGAAGGAATGTGCTGTCGCCATGTCACCCTATTCATTCGTACCAGTCCCTTCAATGACAAAGAGCCCTACTACGGCAACCACGTGAGCACCACGCTGGCTGTGCCTACCAACGATACCAGGGAGCTGCTGGGAGTGATCCACTCACTGCTCTCTCATATCTGGCGGGATGGGCACCGCTACCAAAAAGGGGGCGTGATGCTAGCCGACTTTACTCCTATCGGCAGCCAACAGGGAGATTTGTTCGACCATCATCAACATAAGCCCCGCAGCCAGGACCTAATGCAGATGATCGACCGAATCAACCAGGGACGATTAGGAAAAATTCATTTTGGATCTTGTGGGAGAGACAACAGTGATTGGATTATGAGGCGTGAAAAACTCAGTCCCCGCTATACCACGGCATTAGACGAATTACCCATTGCAAAGTGACAACCCGGATTTGCACTCAGCAAGGCGCTCTTGCGCCATCATCAATTCGCAACCGGTGATTCGGTCAACGCCTTTCACGTCACGCATTGGTGGTTTAATCACATGTCCGTTGAGCATTCCAGTTAGCATCCACTGCCGCAGTTGGCCCAATGAGAGCCCCAATTGCCTGGCAGCATCCACCATTCGCCATGACTGCTTAAATTGCAGATCGTCGGACACAGGGTCAAAGTTTCCAGCCTGCAATTTTAACAAAGCCCGGTGAGCAAGGGTCTCTGCCATTGGACCGAACCGCGCTTCGCTATAGGTGACTTTCTGCCCTAAGTAGCTTGCCTGCCACAGGCCACGAGATGGTTGAACTGTAACGCTGCCGGAACCAAATGGTTTACTCATTACACACTCTATCCTCTATAAAGGCCCAGTATGAGGCGGGGATTGCCTCAAAATACAACCCGAGTCGCTCAGTATATACATTCCAAATCCTGCATAAAACACACGCTAGTGCACGAAAAATTCTGTGCACCCACTGGGCTTCCACTACTCAAACATTATTTCAAGGCTTCTAAACCTTCCTTACACGAGTGTGCTTTGCGCTAAATAATGTGTGAGTAAGCAACCATGATTTCCACAAGAAAAGTCCTGCAAATCCATCGTTTCGTCAGTCGTGCCATTGATCAACCCCCCTCCATGACCACCCAGGGTATGGTTCAAATCTTGGACTGGACCATCATGCGCGTGCAGCAAAACCAAATCCGGGAGGAGGCCTATCCCTGTATCTTTGCCAGAGGGGCTGAACTGTTTTATCTGATTAGTTCAATCCGACCGTTTAGGCGATACAACCAGTTAACCGCTTTGTGTGTTGTCGACTGGTGTGTCCGACAACATGGCTTTGGCCTCAAAGATCTGCATCTGGATGAACAGCGGGTCATAACGGAGCGCATAAGACGCGATTACCGGGAACCGGTTTTGCAGGCAAGTGACCATTTTGCTCAGGAGTACCGCTACTGGTTTTTCATGCATAGCGAGCCCATCAGTAAACAAAGTGCCAGGTCTGCTAGTGCAATTACATCCATTAGTCGCAGCTTGTTTGATCTCAACTGGTAACTGCCGCTCCCCTCATTCTTACCTCGATGAGGTGAGCAGAAACATAGCAATGAGGTGTGACCCCAACCGCCCTGGTTCAGAAACAAATCAATCGGGTGGACTGATCGTGCCATAACGAAAGGTGGTCGTATGCAACCAATAGCTTCCCGTGCTCGAAGACATCAGCGCCGTCATAGAGAAAAAAAAGTACAAGCCGCGATAACGGGCCAACACTACCATCCCACAATCCTCTTCTTTACCGGGGCGGGTTTGTCAGCGGAAAGCGGTGTGCCCACGTTTAGAAGTGAAGGTATTTGGCGTAATCATAAGAACTGGCGCTATTCCCACGCTAGTAGCATGAGTACGGATCTGGCTGGCTTCTTGGACTTTCACAACAAACGGCGTCAAACCATGTTAGAAGCCGCCCCCTCACAAGCGCATTATCTGATAGCCCTGCTACAACAGAAATGTACTGTTAGGGTCATAACCCAAAATATTGATGACTTACATGAGAGAGCAGGTAGCCGTGATGTCCTTCATCTGCATGGTTCAATCCAGTTTTTGGTCCCCATCGGTTTCCGTAGCAAAAAATATCGCCAGCCTTGGCATGAAGATGTGAAGGTCGGTGATCGCAGCCCATCCACTGGCTCACAATTGCGTCCAGATATCGTGCTGTTTGGTGAAAAGATTTATGAATATCAACAAGCTCGTCGCTGGCTCTGCGAGGCTGATACCGTAGTAGTTGTCGGCACCAGTTTGCTTGTTGAGCCTGCGAGCTCTCTGTTACAAAACATCAACCCTGGCGCATGTGTCTACTACATCGATCCCGATCTTGGTTTGTCATCCAGACTACCGTTTCCCGGTGAGCTGATTGTTGATGGGGCCAGTCGCGGGATTGCTCAAGTATTGGAACTGAACCTGGAGAGAATGGCATGAAATTATATCTGGATGATGAAAGAAAAACTCCGGTAGGGTGGGTTCGCGTATTTTGGCCGGACGAGGCAATTGCATGGCTAAAAACAGAGATGGTGACTGAAATTAGTCTTGACCATGACCTAGGTGATGATGATAGAGGAACCGGCTACGACGTTATTCTCTGGATAGAAAATGAGGTAATGACAAATAACTTCATCCCTCCCCAAATTAATATTCATTCAGCAAATGTCTCCGCAAGAATAAAAATGGAACTGGGCATTATGGCCATAAATGGCTTTTTAGGGAATTCAACATGACAAGTCCAGAGCTGTGGCTAAACTCCAGAGATAGTAAATCATGTCACTATGTATAAAGCCCTCTGGAACTTGGGGAGGAATTGATATCTGCAATGAACTTTCAACAGTTAAAAGCCCCCCCTGAAAAATAAAAAGGCTTCTAAAATCGACAAGTACGAGTAATGAGATTTTCCTTTTAAAACATAAATGGTAAAAACGCTATCTTGTTGACTTTTATTTAATTCAGAATGACAATCTAACTTCCACTTTGACGATGTAATGGACAATGTATGAGTACGGATATCAATTTCTTGTGTAAAGAGAGTCTGTTTGCGTTCATCCAAAACAAATATGATAACTTAAAGAATGATATGGGGTGGGACCTGCTTTTCTGTAGGTATGAGAACATGCTATCCCCTCAGTATCCTGTCGCATTCTTTGGTATAAATCCAGGTGGTGGACCATGTGATACCAACGCAATTTCAGTGGAGTCTGAATGTGCATACTACAGTGAACCTTGGAAGGGCTGCGAGGAGGGTGAAGCACCGCTACAACAGCAGATGAGAGCCTTATATACAATGATTGGCGATGAACTGGGTGTATCATACAAGCAGCTCATGGATGGCTCTCTGATGACAAACTATATTCCTGCCCGCTCACGAAATTGGCATTCATTAAAAGGAAAGGATGAATGGCTTGAACATGCACGTCAAATATGGGGTGAGCGTATAACACAGGTCCACTGTAAACTCTATATCGCGATTTCGAAAATCGTATTTGATGAACTGGATAGCCATTTAACCAAGCATGGTTTCCAGATGGTTGATAAAATCAATGAACAGATTGGCTGGGGGAGAGTCAGATACCAAATTCAGCGTTACGAAAGGGGGGATCAAGTTTCCTTGCTTGTACGCCTCCCTCATTTGTCAACATACAAAATATTTAGTCGTCCAGCATGTCAACCTGCAATGGATATAATTAAGCGTGAGATCTCTAAAGCTCTTATATGACGACTTGCTTCATTAGAGAATCGAAGCCAAAAATGACACCGGTCAAACCGGTGTCATATCTATACTTCTTTTTTTCGTACATGGAAATTTTTTAGCTCGTGTCAAATTTTTATATTTATCTTTAGCTTTATTTCGAGAGGCACTTTCTAACTTACTCTGTTTCATATCCATGCCTTCAGTGCAAAAGTAAAAAAGAACTCTCTCAGCACAATATAGGTCACATTTCTCTTTTTCTGAGAAAGGTACTTTTTCATTGCTTCTTTTCAGGGCATATAATAGCAGATCAAGTATCTCAGATAGACATCCTTTCTTACGAAAACGCTCCACTTTCTCATACTCTCTTTCATACTCATCCTTCTCTACGCTACATTCCTCAACCATAGGAATAGCATCAATAATCACACCAATAAACTCACCGACTTTCCGACCCGGTATAAAACCATAGCAATCACTATACTGCTCATCGTCGCCTTTACTACGCTTAATCACAGGAGAACCACCAAGGAACCCACGCCTCATATTTTCCATATAAGCATACTGGACCAGTCGTTGCTGCTCTTGGACCCAAAGCCTTGCATTTTTTACGTCAGCCTCGGTTAACTCTTTTATAAGGGAAAAATCAGAATTCACATCAACTGTACCTAGGTGAACATTTACAGCCCTATACCTACGAACACATTTACCTGAACTGAGCTCCAGCTCTTCCAGTACACTCACGGTTTTGCTAAATGATACTGTTCTAAGATTTGCATTCAACCTCATGTTAGCCATGCCACACCTCTCATTATTATTGTTATTTTATGTTTTTTTCTTTGGTTTGTTCGTGTGATATGGGATCCCCATACCAATCAGCAATCCATTCATTGTTAGTAAAAATTTCATTTTTTAGTTTGTCTCTGTCTAAGAAAAACATGTTTGGCTTATCAATAGTATCTTTTTCTGAGTTGATATCCTGGACATATCCATCAGGAATCAATGCGTTTGATCCTACATGAACGCTCTCCAGCCCTTTCCTAAAAATTGTAGCCAAAACGCCTTCCAACAGTGCTCGTGCATTTGATATAAAACTATCCGATGGTTCTTCGATTGATAGCAAAACAAAATCCAATCTTAGAAGCCGGAAAAAGAATGACGATGTACCATATGTTTTTTTATCCACAAATGACTGCACTGTTCTTTTAATCTTGGCATATTGTTTTTTAGTACAACGAATCAATGCAGTAAACGGTATCACTCTAAGAACGCTTAATTCATTTAATTCATTTGAAACACCCAAGTTCAGACTGTAATCATCTCGTCTAGGTGAATATTCAATACCTTGCTCGATCAGATTAAACCAAGTAGCCCGTGACTTTTTAACTTTCGTCCCTGATATCCATCGCTGACCATCTATACTGTAACAGATCCCCTGTGGCTCACGATTATCAACTCTCCACGGCTTGACCATTACATTATGCTCACGCAACCCAGTGACAAATTCCGTCATGTTGTTCGGCTGGTTTTTAAAAACCACGTCCATTGCATCCCTAATTATACAGGCGGGATCATGCATAGCATGAAAGCTCCCTCTACCACGGCCATTTTTAATATTGACTATGCTATACTCATGACCGAAATTTGCTTCAGGACTTTTACAGTTCGCCAATCCCAATTCAATTTCTATTTTTCGAGCAGCGTCAACTCCCCGAGCATAGTCGTTACTATCATCAACTAAGGTTCTGTCAAGTTTTACTCTACATGCCACAACATGTACATGTAGAGAGCTTGTATCGCGGTGTATAACAGATGTCCATCGAGTATCGCTACCATATCCCAATTCACTCATTAGCAGCCTAGCTGCAACTAGACATTGATATGGCGTTAATGATTCATCAGGGCTCAATGATAGTGAATAATGTGCACATAGTTGGTTTCCTGTGCCTACATACAATGATGCCTGCATATTCAACTCCATGAGTAGTGGCCCGATGTCATAATCAGAGACCTCACCTCTTTTATTCAATGTAATATTTGGTCTATTAATTACACCACCACCGAGATGATAAACCTGTGATGGCATGGATTTTCGTTTCCTACCAATATGTATAGCTCGGTAAATATAAGACAGTCTGTACTGGAAGTTTTGGCCGAACCTGTGTTTTTCAAAATTCATTTCAACTTCACTCCAATCAGAGCTTTTTCAATTCCTATAAACAGAGAATTTATAGATGAGAAAGCCTGCATCACTGGAGAGTTATCACTACTGTCAGTAATAAATTTATAAACGTCACTACCGACTTCAGCTTGTCTAATCAACAAAATGATTTGATTTAAATTCGATGATATATTGTATACCCCCTCGAGCAATCTCACACGATCATCATATGAAAAATCTGGTGAGATATTACTGTCTGGTTCCCTGAGAGCCAAAAACCGAATCAGGCTAGACTTTTTGGGAATGCCATAGGTTTTACTATGCTTAGTTAAAACACGTTGCTCAGCTTCATTAAATGAGATTCGGAGTATTAAGCTGCGTTTTTCGCCAGCTGATTTTTGGGGTCTACCTGAGCGTGGTTTTATGTTCATTGCGTGCACCTTTATAATAATTATTAGTAGTGTTATGCGTTTTATTTTCAAACCAACCTCTTTAATAGACATTAAAACATAGCTGGTTTAGCGTTTTTTCAAAAAATATACAATAAATTTATACGAAGTCACATTCAGAATGTGAGCTAAATTATTCGGTGATATTTAATGCTCACTCTAATTATAGTATTGCAAACACTAAATATAATATCAACAATTTTTTGAGCTAAATTATTAATTTAACGACTAACGTTATCTATGGCATTGGCGAAAGTTAATATTTAAAATATGAAACTAACTAGACTTACATGGTGAATTTAATTTTCTTCCGTGAAGTTAAAACTATGACATTGGCTGATTAAAGTCATATAAAAAGGCATGCTCTCATCCTATGACAGACATACCTTTTCTAGATATAGCCGAACCAATGATGTCATATAAGCTCAAGGCTATGAGATAAAAGCTTCCCAAATGATTGATCATCAACATAACCCGCATGATCATTTCTACGCATATTTTTTATCTGACTCAGCACAGTAAAAAAGCACTCCTCACATAGATGCACCTCATATGCCGTACCATCATGTTTCGAACCATAACCCCATTTTGCAGTCAGGGCTCCAAACTGAGGATTATACAAATTTGGGTTCATATGTGGGGTTGTGCTTTTATGGCATACGTCACACTGAATATCAGCTATAATCTCAACCTCTTTTGTGGTCATTATTTTCATCGAAAACTCGCTATACATGTAGAGTAATGGACAGATAGCATGAAAAAAAATGTCTCATGCCACCCTAAACAAAATTTATTATAGTCGAATGAATAAAAAAGCAGCCTTACGGCTGCTTTCAATACCACTATAATTGTGGATTAGATCAGATAATCCTCTAAGGACTTTCCGCTAGCAACGCCCTCAGCGATGGCTTTCGGCATACGGCCCTGGCCAGTCCAGGTTTTTTCCTGGCCATCTTCGTGATACTTGTACTTTGCGGGACGCGGCGCACGCTTGGCCTTTTCCTTTCCTTCAGCTTTCGACGGAGCTGCACTGCCAACCAGTTCGCTGGGGTCAATCCCTGCGTTTTTCAACATCTCGCTGAACTCTGCCAGCTTACGCAGACGTTCGGCGTTTTCTTCCTGATATCGAAGCTCAGCAGCTTCACGCTCTGCAAACACCTCATCAATTTTTGTCTTAATCTCGATCAGTTGTTCGAATGGTAGTTCACGCAGAGCGGCCCGGAGACTACGAATGTTCAACAGTGTTTTGATAAAATCGTTCATGGATATCACGCCTAAAAAGTTATTTGTTTATCGCCTAGCATTATCACCTAGCTGAAGTTTGGTGCCAATATTTATCATCAAAATAATTGATTTTTATATAGCCACATAGTGAGGTTATGCGTAACCGCTCAACATCGATCTAACTTGAGTTAAGACCCCACAGGTTCCATTAGTTACTGCTAGACTGGTTTATTCATACTGACAGCAGAGATCTTGTGATGACTCAACTCATTCTACTAATCGTTGCCCTCAGTACTCATGGGAGATCCCATGAGATTGCATATGAGGTTTGTGATGAATTTATTGATGATGCAGTTCGGTATTCAGAAATGGACACTATGTATCTAACAACACTGCGCTCACAGGTTATGGCTGCAAAAGATCTAGCTTTTTTTGAAAGGTTGTTTTCGACGACATCAGACAAATTGCTCCGTGCCTATTCTGCCCATAGCATCGAACAGGCTCGTGAAATGGCTTTTCGCGATACACGGCAGTGGGAGCTGTTGTTACTGGATATCGGTATTAAAATGCATGGACGACCCGCTAGCGAGTTATGGAGCTCGTATTATCTGGCTTGCCGAGAGACACTGTTGTAATACCATCACTATCTAAGATGCCCCCTCGCTCGGGGCGGTTGTAGCTCTACAATCGCAGACCCACACCATCAAGCAACGAATTATCGGTTTTATGCATAGCCCACAACTACTGGTACAGCTGCTGGCGGCATAGCCGCAGCAAACACAAAAAAGCTCCATTGGAGCCCGTGCATAGACACCTCAGCCCACACAGGTGATACTGATCATATTTATATTGCTCGGAACTTAGCCACTTACGTTCAGCGCAAAATGACTTTGTCAGGACCCAGTCCATCGAGTGTTCTTTTGAGGTAGCCATGGCACGAACCCTTGACGAAATATTGACCATAGAAATACCCGACGTTGTCACTCAGGCCAGGGAAAAAGCAGATCTAATGCGACTTGAGATTCATCTCACCCAACTGCGTGAAATGCTGGCCCAGGCTGGCACCGACCCCATGATTTGCGATCAAGATCCATCAATACAGGACATTACACTGATGGAGCTTAAACGCTGGGTCGAGGCTGCTGGGGGAAAACTACAGCTCAATGTTGAAATGCCAAACGGATCTCAGATCTCGTTTACCGTTTAACGAGAAATCCATCTCTGCACACCGTAGCAATTATCGGCGGACAACAAGCAGGACTGCGCCATGATGCTCGATAGCCCAAACAGCTACAGGTATCGTGAAATAGAACTCTGACCCTGGCCAACTTTATTCGACTACGTTGGCGGGTGCCGAAAACCTATATGTAGTGGTCTAATCATCCCGGACACCATTTTAGGTGGTACAGTCGCCACCATGACCTGAGGTGTTCAATGACAAGATTACGTCGCTCATTTACTGCCGGATGTCAGCACTTTCCAGCAAATTCGCATTATCGGTATCGTGAAATGGAAACCAGCCCATCCAGTGATGGCGATTGTCAGCTGACAACGGGCTGATCTGCACCAGAGAACCCGCTGGCCGGAACTGCTACAGGTATCGTGAAATGGAAACTCGCCCATCCAGTGACGACGATTGTTAGCTGACAACGGTCTCGGTGGCAGCTGGCGATCCAATTATCGATATCATGAATGGCAAAAAGGGCAATAGATAAGTCTCGATGAGGTCAGATTGGAGTAAGCAATCGAGGACTAAAAATCATTTTTAGCTGTGTAGTGGCTCCCTACCAAATAATCTGAACAACAAGCACCCAATCAGGCTAAAAAAGAATCTTTCCGACAGCAAAACTACTCAGCTGTTTCTTTTTATTAGTATTTTTATATAATGCGCGCACGTCCCAGTGGCACAGCTGGATAGCGCGCGCCCCTCCTAAGGGCGAGGTCGCAGGTTCGAATCCTGCCTGGGACGCCATCTCGTAACCTCATTTCACCACCCAATAATGCATTTTCGCATGCGTTGCAAGCATTATTTTGCGCTATTTTAGCGCTATTCAAATCCAAAAATGCACTTAACCGATTGTTTTTTAACGATATTTTTTATTTAAAAGCTCTTATAACCATCCCCTCCTAAGGGACAGGCCACTGGTTCGACTCCAGTCGGGAGCGCCATATAAAACAAGGGGTTGGCATCATCACGATGCCAACCCCTTGGTCGTTTTTGGCCTGGGGTACCACACGGGGTACCACAGCGCGCATTCCATAGCTAGAAACTAGAGAGGCAAATAAGTCTCATTTGAATTAATTTCAGATATATATAATCTCCATGAACCTACCCAAGGGACTGCTCTGTGCAGTCCCTTTTTCATTGGAGATTTCTCATGGCTCACCTGATCGACACCATGGCCTACACCGGCCAAACCCCTTGGCATGGCCTTGGCAATGTCTTGCCCCCGCAACAATCTCTCGATATCTGGCTGCAGGCAGCCGGGATGGATTGGACCATCGAGCAGAGCGACGTGATGTTTAACGTCGCCTCCGATGCACTGCATATCCGTCCCTACAGCGATAGCAAGGTGCTGTATCGCTCCGATACCCTCACCCCTCTGTCGGTGGTCTAAAGCCGCTACAACGTGGTACAGCCTCACGAGGTGCTGCACTTCTATCAAGACCTGGTAGAAGCCGGTGGCTTTGAGCTAGAGACCGCGGGCTCGCTCGGGTAGAGAGTGACCCCATTCAGCAACAGGAGCATAAGGATGATTAACACCGTGATCGCCATCGAGCTGGAGGCTTATCTTGAGCACAACGGTCAGATTGAAGCAGTGCATGACCAAGGCCAGCCGGTGGCTGGTAACGCCCTCTACCTACGCTATGAAAACGAACGGGGTGACAGACTGGCGCAATGGCTGTGCGATCACCCGGATCACCGCTGGCTAACCCAGTTCGGCACCCTACTAGCCACCAGTTACCACATTCCGCTGCACGACTACACCCCGCACACCCTGGCGGCCTGAACACAGCCAACCAAGCCTGCGGTCTCCCCCATTCAGTAACCCATTAACCAACTACTTCGCCTACCCTGCCGCACCCCACGTGGTGGGGCGATGGCGTATGGAGCACCATCATGTTGCATCACAAACTGATCGCCGGGGAGCAACCCGGCACCTACCGGGTGACTGACCTTGTCACCGACGATGACCTGCTCACCATCGCCCAAGCTGTTGCCCGGCAGAAACTGGCCAAGGGAGAAGCTATTACCGATAAACACTTGGCACAGACCCTGTTGCAGAGCAGAGAGCATGAAATATTTGCCATGCTGTTCTTGGACAACCAGCATCGGATCCTGGCATATGAGGAGCTGTTTCGCGGCACTCTGAGCAGTGCCTCCGTTTACCCAAGGGAAGCCGTCAAACGGGCGCTTGCGCTCAATGCTGCGGCTCTGATGCTGGTGCATAACCACCCCTCCGGCCACCCGGAACCCAGCCGGGCAGATATCGAGATCACCCAGCGATTGCAAAGCGCATTGGCACTGGTCGATATCCGCACTCTGGATCATTTAGTGGTTGCAACAGAGGGAATTGTGTCGCTAGCAGAACGGGGGCTACTATGAACCTTCCATCTGGTCATAGCCCATCGATGTGGTTAAGGATGATATCGTGGTTAAGCATGGGGTCTATCTGTTTGGTATTAGCTGGTCCAGAACAGAGATCATCCCTAAGAAACCGCACCACGCCTCGCTAATATGAGGGGATGGCTGAGGCTGCGATGCCCCGAAAGTTGTTAATCCTGAGTTGACGAATCTGCATCAAGACTTCTGTTGATTGGCTTGTTTTTCACAATTCAGCATGTCGGCGTAATTCAAAAATTTGTTACTGCTTTTCTTTTTAAATCAGATAGTGTGATACAAGTCTCTGAGTCAGGGTTTTCTGACTCAGAGACTTTATTTAGCCATTACCTAACAATATTCATCAGGCTCTTGAAGCTGTCCACGACGCTGTAACTAACCTTTTTCGAGGAGATTTGCTCGCTCAGCTTTTCGAAGAAGCGTTTGGCGCAATCGACCTTGGCTTGCTCCATAGCCTTGAGTTGCAGTGACTCCATCGAGCCCTTGGTCTCTGCAACAAAATAGACATGCTTGACGGCTGCCTCTTCGAACGCAATCGCCCAGTCCGGGTTATAGTCACCAACCGGTGTCGGTATGGAAAAGCCTCGCGGTAACTTGGCGTAGACGGTCACTTCCTTGGCTGATTCAAGTCCGCCAGGATCATCGGATTTCGGATCACCAAAGACCAGTTTGCGCTCCACGTCCGAATCGGTGATCAGATAATCATAGATGTGCTTCTTCAACGGCTGGCCTGCATGGACGAAATCTTGCTTGGATTGCCCAGCAGTAAAGATGCTGCTATCAAACTTATCTTCAAGCAGGTCATACGTCAGATGCTCCACCACCATGGTGGCCTTTTGTGTATTAATCAGACGAGCTGTCTGGCTAATAAAATCCTCAGGGTTGTTGCGGAACTGGTCGAACACCACCTTCTGGATCTTCTGCAATATGGCCGCAACCGTACTGCGCTTGAGCTTGGTCAATTCACAGACCTTACCCAACAGGTCATATTTGACCGTCGAGTGCACCGAATGCTGGTACTCCTCCCGCTCCGTTTCCGATACGGTGAATCCTTGCCCTGTTTTCATCTGCTCATAGGTGGCTTTGTCAACTTGCTCACCCCGCACGATATTGAAATGGAGTTTCTCTACACGCAGATGCTGATCCAGCTCTTTAACCGCCTTAGTTATCAACTCTGCGGAATCAAAATCGACCTGATAGATGGCCTTGTGGTTAATTCGTTGCCACAACTCCTGGAACTCTTTCTTATCGAAATTGCTATTCAGCGGATTGATCTTGCCCTTGCGATCATCGTCGATAGAGGGCAACTGTTTGTCCGTGTAGATGGTATCAATTACATCCAGTATCGGATCACTATAGGGCTGCAGATCACCCGGCATGGCCGCTAACGTACCCGCCTTGCGCGCACTGATATAGGCATCGGTAATGCGGTCCTGCTCATCGGTATAATCATTTTTGACCAGATAGCGATAAATCTTTTTGGCCATATCCTCGGTGATTTTTAAATCGCCCTGTTCAGTTTTCAGCACTTTGCCGACGAAATAATGCTCGTCCGCCTTCTGCGGTCGGGTAGAGAGCGACTTACTGATATCACTCTGCAGTGCCGAGACAAAATCCTTGTAGCTCTCGCTGGCGACCACAGTCAGACGGTTGATGTCATGTACCCGAATGGGATCATCCATCCGCTCACCAAACTGATTGACGGCCAGACGCAAGCCACGGCCCACCTCCTGACGTCGAGTAGTGGTATTGTCGCTGTGTTTGAGGGTACAAATCACAAACACATTCGGGTTATCCCAACCTTCCCGCAGTGCCGAGTGTGAGAAGATAAAGCGGGTTGGCTCCTCAAAGCTCAATAACTTCTCTTTATCCTTTAGGATCAAATCATAGGCATCCACATCATCGGTTTCCGTGGCCTTCTTGCCCACATTCGGATCAACCATGCGCTTGGATTTTTTATCGATAGAGAAGTAACCATTGTGGGTCTTTTCGACCGGGATGCTGCGCAAATAGTGCAGATAAGGGGAATCAAACTGGCCAAGATGGGCATCCAATTCCAGTTGGTACTCTTCTTCAAAGATACGGGCATATTCGCCCTTTTCATCAGCCGCAGAATAATCACGGTACTTGGCCACTTCATCGATAAAAAACAGGCTCAGCACCTTGATCCCCTGATCAAATAGCTGGCGCTCCTTTTCAAAATGCGCCTTGACCGCCTCGCGGATCTGCATCCGGCGCAGCGCCGACTCACTGACATCGCCACAGGCATCACCGGCCACCAGCTCAACACCATTCGTGAAGCTAATGGTATCAGTATTGGCATTGATGTCTGAGACAACAAAACCTTGGTACTGAGCCAATTCTCCCGAATGTTCAAACAGGTTATAGCCCTTATTCACCTTGCGCACATCACGTTTGATGGCGCCACTGGCGGAACGGATCTCGAATTCAAGGCGCGCCACAGGCGGTTTGCTGGCCGACACTTCAATCCCTTCCAGATAGAGATAAGCATTGGTCCCCGCTAGGCCCCGTGTCGTTATGCCACGCACGGCGATTTTCTTCACCAGCTTCTGGTTGTAGGCATCCAGCGCATCGAGGCGATGCACCTTGTTGTGCAGCGAGTTGTGCGTTGCCGAGTAACGCAGAATAAACAGCGGATTAAATTCAGTCAGCGACTCCAGGGTTTTTGCCCCTTCGAGCTTTTGCGGCTCATCGAGGATCATGATGGGCTGGTTAGCCTTGATGATATCGATAGGCTTTCTAGACTGAAAGCTATCCAATCCCTCCATGGTCTTTGTTCCATCGGCCAATATCTTCTCTTGACCGTAGATCCGGCGAGCATCGGCACCACGGGCATTAAACGCCTGCACGTTGATAACCATGATGTTGATACCGCCATCGGAGGAGAAACTCTCCAACTGATGTAACTGCTTGGAGTTGTAGATAAAGAACCGGGCTTGTTTCTGGTAATCCTGCTGGAAGTGCTCTGCGGTAATTTGCAGCGACTTGTAGACACCTTCACGAATGGCAATGCTGGGCACCACAATAATGAACTTGCTCCAGCCATACTGGCGGTTCAGCTCAAAAATGGTCCGAATATAACAGTACGTCTTACCCGTACCGGTCTCCATCTCGATGTCCAGGTTGAGCTTGGCACCAGGATGGTACTTGGTTAATTTTTTGCCATCGCGATCGCGGTAATCATTGAGTGCGCTGGAGTGGGGCAAATTCTGCCGGGTTTGGACTGCCTGGATATTGGCCAGCAGTTGTGCCTCAGACAGCTGGATCTCGGCGTTTTTAAACCCAGCCTCTTCATAGGTGGTGGAGCCGGAGTGACCTGTTGCCACCGCGCCCGGATCAATCTTGTAATGGCGGGCGGCATCATTGGGCAATTGGCCCTTGAAACAGTCTACGACCGCCTGCACTGCCTCGGCCTGGTAGGCCTGGTGTTTGAATTTCAGTTTCATACGCTCTCCTGCATCAGCGCCTCAAATCGCGCAATCCACGCATTAAAGAGCGGACATTGTGCTCTCATCTGTGCAATACCAATGCGCTCAGCAATGGCAATCCCTTTGCTTGTTTTGGCAAATTTGCCACCTGACCAACCATCCAGTCGTTTGGAGGGGGCCGTTTCCCGACCATTATTGATAGATTCTGGTTCACCGCTCTCTTCAAGCACACGCGCAACCAGTGGTTCTGGTATGCCCAGCTCTGCGGCCAAAATGGCACTATCGCTAAAGAGCCAGGCTTCAAATTCATGGACGGCAATAAAGGGGATAAAACGGCGCTCGGCTTGTTGTGCAGCACACTGTTCGACCACACTGGCTCTGGCTGCGCCGTTAAGGTGTGCAGCGATCCCGACCGGCTCAAGACCTGCAGGCAGGGTATCCAGACCGGGCCACTCCTTGACGCCATAGTAATCCACCAGCGTGGTGACATAGGTATCAGGCCGCTGTTTGAGATGGCGCTCAATATCACGACTGACGCGACTGAAACGGACATCGCCACCTTTTTGCCCAGGTTTACTCACCTGGGTCGCGCTCATAAAAATATTCTGCTGCGCCAGATAAGGCTGCAAGAGCGATTCAACAAACACCTGCTCAGTCTTGCCTTCGACAATGGCAATCACCTCGATGTAATCACTCATAACGCGGGCCCCCGGCGATCACATTCTTGGTCCAGAGCTCACCGACCGAATACTCCTCCAGCCATTGTGCATAATCGTCCTCATTGAGCCGCTCGAAGGTCGAAGCGCCCCCCTTGCGGTTCACCACAACAATATCGTCAATGGCAAACTGGTCGATCAGGGCCGGAGATTGGGTGGCGACAATCACCTGGGTGCGCAGGGAAGCCTGCTGAATTAGCTCGGCCAAGATCGCGATGGCGGCTGGGTGTAATCCCAACTCTGGTTCATCAATGATGACGGTAGACGGCGGGTTGGGTTGTAGCAGTGCCGTCGCCAGGCAGATAAACCGGATCGAGCCATCAGAGAGGTGATAGGGCTGCATCGGGTAGTCGGAGCCTTTTTGCCGCCAGCTGATATTGATCTCTTCGCGTGCGCCGCTTTGACGCGGTTCCAGCATAAAGTCTTCAAAAAAAGGCGTAACCAACCTCACCGCCTTGAGGATCGCCTTGTACTCGGCGGGATAAGTGTCGCGCAGCTTGAGTAAAAACGGCGCTATGTTGGCCGCGTCGGTACGCAGCTGCTTGTTATCCTGCACTATCTCGTAATTGCGCATCCCGGCGCTCGCGCTGGTGTCATGGAAATGGTAAATCTGCCATGAGGCGATGGCGTCATACACAGGGCGGGAATAACGCGCATCCGGTTGGTTTTCCAACACCTCGGCCACCAGCCTGGACTTGCCATCGTTGCTGTCACCGAGCACCCACCAGCCACTACTACCTGCCGCGTAGTAGCGGGCTTCATCTTCCAGTGCCAACTCATCGGCCGGGGTGGGCACCAGGCTAAAGCGATAGCCGCGCTGGCCGAAGTGGGTCTCGAAGAAAAGCTGAGGCGTCATTTTGCGGCCATTAAACAGCAGGGCCCCGGCCCCGCCGCTATCACGCACAAAGCGATTGAGGTTACCATCGATCAGCGCCCGCAGCATCTTGAAGAAGGCGATCAAGTTACTCTTGCCCGCGCCATTGGCGCCGACAATCACATTCAGGCTGTTGAGCTTGAAGTCGTTCAGCTCTTGGATTGATTTGAACCCTTTGATCGTCAGGGTATCCAGTGATGTGCCCATACCGGCTCCTTAAATCGCCTTAACCTCGGTCAACGGACTGAGCTGCTTGAGCAGCTGTTCGGCGTTGATTTTGACCGCATCGGAGGCAAACCCGGCATCGCGGAACACCAGGCGCAACGGGCTAAAGGTCGCCAATTGACGGATAAAGGCATCGTCAATGCCGCCGGTCTTATCGAAGCAGGCCACCAGGGCACCGTGTTTATGCTCGGCATCGGCATCCACAAAGAAGACGCTCTTGCCATCAATGGTTTGCCGCAGGATCGGTGCCATCAGATCCACACCCCAGTCCAGCATCACCTGAAACAGCAGATCTTCTTCGGTGCGGTCGGCCTTAATATTGTCGACTTGAGCAAAGAGATCGTCTTGAATAATGGCATCCGGGTTGTAATAGACATCAGTCATATTGGATGAATCAATTTTTAGCACACGGAAGCCAATGTCCTTGCTCCACCCCTCATGGCATTCGCCACCGAGCATTTTCTTGCCAGCGTTGCGAATTCGGTCTTTGCCTATTTCAGCAATTGTTTTATATCCCGCCTGGTAGGCTTGTGTACTATTACCGCATGGTTCGGGAAGCTGCACCATAATAAATCGCCGCCCCCCACCATCTTCAGCATTAAGTTTCAAAATCGCGTGAGCAGTTGTTGCAGACCCAGAAAAAAAGTCGACTGCAATAAAGTTTTTATCCCTAACCATACTGAAAAGATATTTGATTAGCTCAACAGGTTTAGGGTAGTCGTCGAACGGAACTCCCAAATCCATCAATTCGGCAGTAGCCTTTTGTGGCCCCCCAAAGCCAGAGAGCATCGAAATTACATGACTAGGTTCACCACGGACCTTGACAGCTTCAATCGCGCCACTTGATGTGATTTCGAATACGGTCTCTTGACCCTTTCCATCAAAAATGGACTGGCATTTGTTGCGAATAAAATCTTCAAGGAGCTCCTTGGAGCTCCAGCCGCTGTAAACCTTTGCCCTATGGGTTAACTTTCCAGCTTTAACGGTGATTTCTTCGCGAACATGTGGCCACGAATCAGTGCGCACCGAGACAGTTCCACTGTCAAATGCAGCGGGAAAACCGATCGGAAGTGTTATCTCGCTAGGGGGGTTCTTAGGACCATTTTTGACAATAGTATTTCTGATTTCAGGGCGAAATATCTTACTTTCAGCTGGAGTCCCTGGATCAACAACAAGTGGATGCAGGAATGCTGTTTCTTGTTTTGCGTAAGCCAGTATATATTCGTGGCAATACTTAAATTTTGCCTGATTATCAAAATTCCCATCAGTACGCCAAGCGAACATGCAAAGCATGTTGTCTTCACCAAAAATTTCATCGGCAATTTTTCGGATGTTTCCAAGCTCTTTGTGGTTAATGGATATGAATATAGCTCCATCGTCTTGCAACAAATTGCGCGCAATCCTAAGCCTTGAATACATCATACTTAACCAGTCTGAGTGCATACGCCCATTTGATTCAACGTTTGCTACAAGCCTACCGCCAGACTCGTCCTTCTGATTGGTTCGAGTAAGGTACCCCTCAACATCTTCGGCAAAATCATCTTTATAGATGAAATCTTTCCCCGTGTTATATGGCGGATCAATATAGATCATCTTTACTTTGCCAAGGTAATATTCCTGCAGCAATTTCAACGCATCCAGATTATCGCCTTCGATAAAGAGATTCTGGGTGGTATCAAAATTAACGCTCTCTTCGCGGCAAGGCCGCAGCGTTTTGGCTATCGGCGCATTGGCAGTCAGCAGTGCCTCGCGCTTACCGGGCCAGTTCAGCTGGTAACGCTCTTGCGGCCCGTCGACGATATGGGCCGAGAGCTCTTGTTTGAGCAGATCAAAATCGATGGCGCGCTTGAGCTCGCCATCCTTGCCTTGTGATTCGGTCACACAGTTGGGAAACAGAGCCGCCAGTTGCTCAATATTCTGGGCCACCAGATTGGGGCTATGCATTTTCAGTTTTTCCATGAGAATTCCTGTTGGTGATGCCAAACAAAACGTAGAAATAAGGTTACGCCTACAAGGCTTGTCGCGTCTGTCTTAGCGCATTCAGCTCACGATTTAACTCTACTTTTCGGTTAAACTGCCTCTCTTTTTGCAGTTGCGATTGCAAACGCCTAATGCGTTTATCCAGCTTGGTCAGTTCATCAAGCCGTATGATCCAGTCGCGTAACGGCTCTTCCGATCTGGGCGGATGCGGTGTCACACCTTGCAGCAAAATGCGATAGAGCTGGGCGATATCAAGCGCCACCGGCAACGCCACCAGCGAATCTGGCTCAGGCATGGGCAGCCAGTCTGACGCAAAATAATCGCCAATTTTCACCTTATCTGAGCCAACCACGGCGGGCGCCTTATACGCCAACTGGTACTGGATCTGGTGCTGCTCCCCCACTCGCCGATGGATACGAAAAAAAATGGGGTGCACTATCTGCCCATCAATAGCACGCAAGAGCTGTTCATCTAATTCGCAAACAGCTGCTTTAAGTTCAATATCAAATACCTGCACTTCTTGATAGTCGCCCCCAGCGACCATATTCAGGGTGTCGGATGATAGCTTGTGCGACCAGTTAATCTCTTGCACCTGGGTCACAAACAACTGCCGCAAGGCCGCCGTCGGGTTCAGTCTTTGATACAGCGCCTCTTTGGGGAGGCGGCGGTTCAATTCGGTAGAGCGCGGAAAGCGATAATGGGATGTCATGCTATCTGCTCTTATCCCTGTACCACGATGAAGTTGATCAACTCGAACTGATCCAGCCCCGCAATCTCATTCTTGAGCGCAGTTGTCGGCCCCCCACTGAACAGGCTGTCGATATCACTTTGTTCTTTCACCGCCACCATGGCATGAATAGCCTGATCCAGCAGCGCCGAATAGTGGGCCATCTTACGGCCATCCTGCGTTACTTGATTGAACAGCTGGCAAGCCATTTCGTCAGCACTTTCCTTGCCCTTACAGGCGGCGCGGATCCGGTCCAGCAAAGGCTTAGCCTGCAGGTGGTTGATAGCGACGTCGCCATTATCCGCCATGTAGATCAGGTAGTAGGGATGTAGCCTGTTTTGCTGATCAATATTCACTCCGGCATGGCGATTACGCAGCGCAAAAATGACACCAGGAAT
The DNA here is from genome assembly GCF_000819725.1 of Aeromonas australiensis. Taxonomy (GTDB): domain Bacteria; phylum Pseudomonadota; class Gammaproteobacteria; order Enterobacterales; family Aeromonadaceae; genus Aeromonas; species Aeromonas australiensis. The sequence goes on from NZ_CDDH01000056.1 coordinate 67,057, forward strand.
CAGGCCCCGCGCGGGGTCGGCAGCCACGACGGTATGTAACCCATTGGGCAGGTGTGTAATATCAGGGTGGGTTTTCAGATAGTTCAGTAAATCCATTCTGAACTCATTTAAACCGAGATCGGTGATCGAGATGCCGCTTTTGACATCCTCCAGGTCGATCACTTCCTCTTGTAAGCGCTTAAGCTGCTCCTTGCGATAGGCCACATCGTTGGCCTGAGCGGTCAGCACGTTATCATCCCCTGTTGAAGTCAGATCGGAGATCACCATGCGATTCTCAACCCGCTCTTTGAGGTTGATGTACTCATCAAGGCTGATATCTGGCCAGTAGTTGACTAGCTGAATGCACTCATTGAGCGAGCCGATACGATCGACGCGCCCGAAACGCTGGATGATGCGTACCGGGTTCCAGTGAATGTCGTAATTCACCAGGTAATCGCAATCCTGCAGGTTTTGGCCTTCGGAAATGCAATCTGTCCCAATTAAGAGATCCAGCTCGGCTGGCTCATCAGGCAGGATATGGGCTTTCTCTTTCGAACGAGGAGAAAAGAGCGTCAGTAGACTCTGGAAGTCATACCCCTTGCCAACAGTTGATTTGGCCGCGCTACTGCCAGTGACCTTGCCAAGGTGCAACCTATGTTGCTGGCACAGAGGCGCTAGCTGTTCGTAAAGGTAATCGGCCGTATCAGCAAATGCAGTGAAAAGCAGAACCTTGCGATTACCAGGATTGATTGGGTTTTGCCATTTTTGTTGTAACAAGTTTTTAAGATGGGCGAGTTTGGCATCTTGTTGTGGTGTCACCTTGGCCATTTCGGTCAGCAACCCATCGATGATGTTCAGATCATCGCTCAGGTGCCGTTCCCAGCTGAGAATGTCCATGTCTGCCAAGTTGATTTTGATTTTGCCGCCGGTAGAAAAGGCATCGGCCAATTCTTCCAGTTCCCCCTCATCTTCCAGATCCCAATCCCGCGCCCCTGTAAGCACACGAGCCTCATCCATGCCACTGTCAGAGCCTTTGCGCTTAAAGGCATCAATATTGCCCAATGCTTCCTTTAACAGGCGCTGCAACCCCTGTAGAGTCAGACGAAAGGCTTGGACCGAGCTTTCCAGACGTTTGAGCAGGTTGATCGTCATCAGCCGTTGCAAGGCCTTCTCACGGTCTGCCTGACGGAGTCGGCTCTTCCCCCCCTGCACGTTTGTGTCGTACATGGCCTCGTACTTGGCCATTCTGCTCGGCAGTATGTAACTCACCGGCGCGTACACAGCCAGACGTAGGCCTGAGAGCTGCTCGAAAATTTCATTGAAGCCAATGACCCCGGCATGCTGTGTCAACGGAGGCTGAAACGACAAGGGTTTATTGCGAGTAGGGAACCGACCAATATCCTTGGTATCGTAGAAGGTCTGAATATGCCGACGAGAGCGTGCAATGGTGACGCTATCAAGCAGCCGGAAGAAGTCGAAATCCAAGGCCGCTAACAGAGCCGTGGCAGTGCGCTTCTCGGGCTCCAGTTCAGCCCAATTATTAAATGCCTTCTGAGCCCGCTTGAATATCTCATCTATCCCCAGATGGGTATCAAGTTTCTTGTGCAGCGTAGCGGAATCCCCTTCATACGCCAGTGCCAGTTGATTCTTCAGATCGCTGAATTTGTTGTTTACCGGCGTTGCCGAGAGCATCAGAACCTTGGTTTTAACACCCGACCGAATCACCCTGTTCATCAACGCCTGATAGCGAGTTTCCTGTTCCTTGTAGGCCTGGTTGTTACGGAAGTTGTGAGACTCATCGATCACCACCAAATCATAATTGCCCCAGTTCACCCGGCTAAGCGACATGCCCAGAGACTCGCCTTTGGTGCGCTGCAGATCGGTGTGACAAAGCACATCAAAGTTAAAACGATCTTTAACAAATGGATTGGTAGTGAAGTTGCTGTTGTAGTTGGTCCAGTTCTCTGCCAGTTTTTTTGGACATAGCACCAGTACCGACTTGTTGCGCAGCTCGTAGTACTTCACGACAGCCAATGCAGTAAAGGTTTTCCCCAGACCCACACTATCCGCCAGTATGCAACCGTTGTAAGTTTCCAGCTTGTTGATGATGCCGGTGGCCGCATCTCGCTGGTAATTAAAAAGTTTTTGCCAGATCAGACTGTCGCGATAGCCCGTTTTATCATTGGGCAAAACGTCTTCATTGATATCTTCTAGGAACTCATTGAACAGGTTGTAGAGCAACTGAAAATAGATCTGTTCCGGCGGGTTTTCCTGATAGACGGTGCTCATGTATTGCACCAGGCGATCCGTCACATCGGTCAGTTTTTCTTTGTCGTGCCAGACCTGATCAAATACCGAAAGAAAGGTCTGAGTTGAGCTAACTTCATCCATTCCCATAACGAGGTTGGATACAGCATTACCCTTTTGATAACCCAAATCAACGGCAGTAAAACCTTGCAGGGGTTGATAGACCATGTTCTGGGGAGCCGACTCGACAATAGCAAACTGTTGCATGGGAGCCGATGTCAGATTGGAGCGGAACTTTGCCTTGCGCCTGATCCAGTCTGCACACTCGCGCGCAATCGCCTTCTGGGTCAGCTTGTTTTTTAGCTGAATCTCGAACTCGCTACCGAAGAAGGCGCGTTCCTTTCCTTCATCTGGAATATGAAACTCGCGCTTTTCCTTCTTCAGCTTATCGACCGCTTCTTCTTCAACAAATGTGGGCGCCGTAAAGATGAACTCCAGTTCATCCACTTGTTCCAACTGCTGCTTCAACGCCTCGTAGGCATAGATAGAAAAACACGAGGCAGCAATCTTCAGCTTGGCTCCCGGCAACAAGCTGTTCTTGAGTTCATCACCCAATAGAGAATTAATGTTATCAATCAGCTTCATGCTTGGGACCTATGTGACCACGCTTCGGAAATGCTATCCAACGACTGTTCATTAATGGTTCGCCCCATAACCTGGAGCCAACATCAGATTCTCTACGCCATACAAGGTGGCCTGATTGTTCAAGGCCAGCGGATGGCGCTCGGCAGGCAAGTTGTGCTCAGGGGAACAGTCCACATTCCAGTAGTTGAGCAGATAGCCCGCCAATGCGGCACGGACCTGCACATCACGCTTACCATCAACCATGCCATAGTCCATCGCTATGGCCTCTGGATGAGCTATCGCAGGGTGCGGGATCAGCTCCAAATCAACAATTCGGTTCCACTGATGATCGAACTCACGGGTCTCTTTTCCCGACGGAACATCATTTAACAAAAAGACAGAGTCAAAGCGCGAACAGGAAAAATCCCGGAACGCCTGCCGGAGCCGATCAAAGGCTCGGACATGCCAGCGATGGCCATCATTGGCCAAGCTGTGGGGCACCAGTTCACGCAGTGTCCGCCCGGACGAGAGCGATACATAGCTACAGCTGATTGCTTTTTGCAGGTGAATGGCACGCATTAGAGCTGACAACATTTCAGTCTTGGGCTGGATCAATTGCTGTGGTGCCAAGCAACGCGCATTCGGTAAATGTGGTTGTGTGATGCCATTGCCAAAACCAAAAGCCAGACAAGAGAGTGCGGCGGTAGGCTCATGGTCAAACAACGGTTTGAATGCAGGAGTCCGCTCATAGACCTTGTTTTGAGGACGCAACACCAGGTTGCCCGCACAAAACTCCTTATAGGTCCCAAAGTCTCGGGTTGCAGCTGCAGGACCAATACAGAAGCGCTCAATCAGCGCAGCACGGGTGATAGAGCCAAAGTAGTTGAGGCAAAAATCGATATACGCCAAGCGCTCTCGCTGGGCGTAGGGAAGCTCGTCTAGAACCTGCATGCGGTTACGGTCAGATATGTTCAATAGAGACTTAAGCTATCATAACGAACAAGTCATGCAATCAAAATGATGCCTTGATGTGAGCTTGGTGATAAAACTGCCTTATGCGGCTCTTATCGGCTGATTTATCCAGCGTATAAACAGCGTCAGGGTGATGTGGTGATTGCACTACTCGATGGCGGCTTCACGGTAAAGACCTTGCAGCTCAAGCCGAGGCTGCGGCTGTTGCCAGCCAAGGTACGGGGTCGCCTGAGTGGATGATGCGACAAGAGCACCTGAGCCCCTGCTACACCACCCGCTGGGAGGACCTGCCGGTGGCCAGGTAGCCCTGAGTCGGTTAGTTGCGGGGCTAGATGGTTACGCGTCAGGATCCAATACCTCCCAACGTCCGCTCTTACGCGGCCCAACAAAGCGCAATCGCCCGTCTTTGACAAGCACGGCCACAGCTCTCTCCACTGTACTGGTCGACTTGCCAATCCGCTCTGCAACTTGCTTGAGCGTTATGGTCGGCTCAGCCGCCAGTTCCGCCAGTTCCGCCAGTTCCGCCAGTTCCGCCAAGATGGCCTGGGGTGTTTTGACCCGCTTTTCTACCTGCGTTTCAACCCTCATTTCTACCCGCATTTTCTCCTGATGAGGTGATACTGCTGCTGGTTGAATCGCAATCGCCTGGGCCAGCGCATCGCGCAGCGCTTCCAATAAAAAGAGGATAAACTCGGTACAATCACTGCGACTGTCAGCCTGACTTAGCTGCTGATAGTAGTGATCTTGCCGAGCGTTGATCATCGTCTCCACTGGTAAGAAAGCCATTACAGGCTGCCAGCGACTCAATATCACCGCCTGCCATAAACGCCCCATCCGACCATTTCCATCCGCAAATGGATGAATAAACTCCAACTCATAATGCAAGGCACAGGAAGCGATCAGCGGATGAGCCTCGGTCTCAGCCAGCCAGGTCAATAGGTGTTCCATCAGACGAGGGACCTGGTTCGCAGGGGGAGCCATATGCACCAACTACTCGCCTCGATAGATACCTACACCACCGCTACGCCAGTGACCCGCATCATCACAGAGTCCACGCATCAGGAGTCTGTGAGCACCAAGTAAATCATCAGCTGAAGCTGGATCCCAATCAGGCATTGCTTCATAGGCCGCGAACGCATTACGGACCTCTTGGATTTCCCGTGGAAGCCCAAACACCGTCTTTCCCTCAATCACTGCCGTCACCTGTTCAACACTCAGTGTGTTGTGCTCAATCGCCAAGGAGGCTTGGATAGTGCGGATCCGGTTCTCTCGACGCAGCATCGGCACCTGGGAGCTCTGAGCAAACCGCCACTACCCCACCAAGTCTGCGATGTCCGCCACCCGACTCAACATGGCGTGGGTCAGGGTGAAGGGAGGGGAATAAGCTGCCATGGGTTACTCCAACTGATGCGATAACAAATGAGGGTTAGCTTAACAGATCCGGGAGCAGAAACTCCCGGATCTGATGCCATCTAAAACTGCAGTAAAAGTCTTTTTATCAACACCAATAAGCCTTCAAATGTTACTCCCCCCGAAACAGCGGTATCCTTCTCCGCGTCTCTTTGTCTCGTTTTTAGCCAGATAGGCTGTCCGCACAAGCATCTTCTTGAGTGACTCGGTATCATTCCGCTCAATGAGATACTCAGCATTATTGGGAAAATGCACCAATCCCATTTTTTTACAATCTTGCAGGTCGTTTTTGGCAACAATGAATCCGCCCGCCCCACCACCCAACGGTGATGACCCTCTCCTTTCTGCATTCAGTGCCTGCGCGCTCTGATAGACTGCTTGCCTTTGGCTGGTCTTTGAGGCCAAGCCCTGTTTCATCTTGCAAAGGAGTGTTGGATGTCCGGATGTTCCTGGTGGGATAGATCCACCGCTTTTGCACTGCTGACCATTGTGCTGTGGGCTTCACTGGCGGCGCTGACGTCACGGGTTACCAGCGTGTCACCACTGGTGCTGGTCGGGCTGGTGCTGTTTTTCTGCGGGGTCGGAGCTTTGCCGTTCTGGCGCCAGTGGCGTGCCCGCCCCATTACCTGGCTGGTGACGGTTACGGCATTGCTGCTCTACCATCTGCTGCTCTTTATGAGCTTTCGCCACGCCCCGGTGCTGGAGGCAAACCTGATTAACTACCTCTGGCCGCTCTGTATCATTCTGTTCACCCCGCTGTTGCTGCCCGGCCATCCACTCCATGCCCGTCATCTGCTGGCTGGCGCCTTCGGTCTGGCGGGCTCCATGCTGGTGATGGTCAATGGCGAGCTGCAACTGCAGCAGGTCTATCTGCCGGGATACCTGTTGGCGCTCGGTGCAGCTGTCGTCTGGGGAGCCTACTCTGTGCTGTCGCGCCGTCTGCCACCAGCCCCCGCCGTGGTCACTGCGGCAGCCTGCCTGCCCGCAGGTTTGCTGGCGCTGCTGCTTGCCCGTCTGCTGGAGGGACCCCTGCCGCTCGCGCAGATCCCCACCAGTGACTGGAGCCTCATCATCGGGCTGGCGCTGGGACCGATGGGGGCGGCCTTTGTGACCTGGTATCTGGCACTGCGGGATGGGGATCCACGGCGGATTGGTGCGCTGGCCTACCTGACACCACTGCTGAGCACCTTGCTGCTGGTGTTGCTCAATGGAGAAACGCTAACCTCGCGCCATCTGCTTGCTGGCGCACTTATCATGGGAGGCGCCCTGCTGGGTATGCTGGGCCAACGCAACAGAGCGCTGGCATCACCTGCCAGTTAAGTCGGCAAAATTGGGCAGCCTGACCATGTTGTCATAAAAACGCCATCATCCCTGTTTAGGCTCGGGCCACGCTCCCCAATGGTCTGTGCTGACAGGAATTACCCCGTGAAAATCGCCCATTACGCCACCCTATCCTCCCTTGTTCTGTTACTGGTTGCGGGAGGACAGGCGCTGGCCCTCTACCACGGCTGGCAACAGCTTGCCCATACCAATCAGGCCCAGCATCAGCACGAGACGCTGCAACAACTGGTGACCGTGACCCTGCAAAACAGTCTGCGTGACTACCTCAACAGCGGCGATCCACAGCAACTGACCGCGGCGGAGAAGATCCGCCAGCAAGCGCTCTCCTCGCTGGCAGCGAGGGATGATGCCGTGGCAGCCCCGCTCAGACAGCAACTCGAACAGATGGCGCAGCGCATCGCGCACGACTATCAGGCCGCAGGCAAGCTCTCGGGCAACAGCCAGCTGCTGCTGCAAAATGCTGAGAGTGAGCTGGGCAGCCAGGCCATGGCGCTGATCCGCTATGGGGAGCAAGGCGCCAGCACGGAACAATCTGCCGCGGCACAGCAATATCGCCGTAGCGCGGCAGAGATCCTGGCGGGCCTGCCGCGTCTCGCCCATTTGCGCCAAAGCTATATGGAGCAGGGCAATGAGAAGCTGCTCGAAGGGATCCACTTCGAGCTGGAGGCACTGCAAAAACAGGCGCAAGCACTGCAAGCCTTGCCGCTGCTCGGCCTGTATGAAGAGGCGCCCGCCGATGAATTCACCCTGGGGGAGCCGGTACGCAAGGAGCTGGGAGATCAACCGCGCAGCGAATTGCGCTCGCTGCTGGGCCGCTATCCGCAGGAGCTGGCCAACAGCCGCACGGCGCTGCAACAGCAACAGGCCGGCCGCCAGACCGTGCAGCAAGACATCATGGCGATGTTGCAAGCGACCAGACAGATGGGGGAACAACTTGCCCACGAGCGGCAAGCAGTCAATCAGGAGCTGGCCACCATCCTCGGTACGCTGGCGCTCTGCCTGGTGATAGTCGCCCTGCTGTTTGCGCTGGTGCAACGACGCTGGCTGCTCACCCCCTTGTTGCGACTACGCGGAGCCTTTATGCAACTCGATCAGACGGGACAGGCCGAGCCGTTGCCTGCCGGGCGCGATCGCAACGAGCTGGCCGATATTGTTGCCAGCTACAACCGGCTGATCGGCCGCCTGCAGCAGGATCAACAACAGAAAGAGGGGCAGCTGTCTGCGGTATCACTCAGTTTGCAAGGGATGGTCAGTCAGGTTGACGAGATCCATCACAGCACCCGCACCACCGAACAGGTGGTCGACGAGAGCGGCCAGATGATGGATGAGCTGAACCAGCTGGCCGGAGAGGTTCATCAGGTTGCCGCCGACATCGCCCAGCATGCCCACCATAACGAACAGGCGATGAGCCAGAGCGAAGATCTGGTGGGCAGCATGCTGCACGCCACTCATCAGACCGGACTGGCGATTGACGAGAGCGATGAGGCGCTGCAAGCCCTCACCCGCTCGGTTGCCGATGTGACGGCCATTGTCGATGTGATCGGTCATATCGCTCAGCAGACCAACTTGCTGGCCCTCAACGCCGCCATCGAAGCGGCCCGCGCAGGGGAACAGGGACGCGGCTTTGCCGTGGTCGCCGATGAAGTGCGCCACCTCTCGGCCAATACCCAGCAATCCCTCAACCAGATCACCGATATTCTGGGGCGCCTGACCCAATCCGGTGAACAGCTTGGCACTGTACTGAACCGGATCACCAGCGAATCAAGCCGCCAGCGGGCACAGGCGGAGCAACTGCGCCAGACCACCCAGGCGGTGCGGGAGATCGCCCGCAACACCGCAGTGATCGCCCTGCAGGGCGCCGACAACGCCAAAAGTCAGGAACACAAGCTGGCCAGTTTTGCCGATCTGATCGCCCGTATCCACCAGCATGCCCGTCAGGTGAGTCAGCTCTCGGTGCAGGTCTCGTCCCATATTCACCATCAGGCGCAGCAGATCCCCCGCATCCTCGGCCAGCAAGGCTGAGCCCTATTCGCCCCGCATCCCCACCAGATCACTTTCCCTCAACCAGAGGGAAAGTTTTTTTGTAGCACAAAATTATCTGTTATCAGCAGGTTAACTGACGCCTCTTCACCCACATAGGATGCAAACCCGCACCAGCCTGGTTACCGCCACAAGAAAACGTTCTCATTACCGCTCTGCCTGCCATAAGGCTGTTTACGACCTTGCCCGTGATTATTTGCACTCGGTCATACTTTTGAAATGTTGAGGGAACTTTTCATTGATATTTCGCACCGCGAACGTACTCTTGGGGTTGTCCGATAGCCAAGAATCGGAACATAAAAAACAAGCTGTGATGATCAGGACTGCCAACGATGAGATGTGCCAAGACATCCGGGTTCGCAGATAACCAAGACAAGATTTTTTGCCCTTCGGGGTTTTGATTGCAATGCCAATACCGAGCGGTAGGCCCGATGCCAACTGCCGGAAAAAAAAGCTAAGTCCATAAAATCAGGAGCAATACAAATGGAAAAAGTGATCTTCAAGCGCGCCGCTTTGAGTGCCGCTGTGGTAGCCGCTCTGGTCGCCCCCGGTATGGCGTTGGCAGCTCAGGACATGATGAGCCCGGAATATGGCCAGTCCTATGAAACCTTCGTCAAAGACTCCAAACTGACCGGCGGTCTGTTCTACTTCCAGCGTGATCGTCAGCGCATCCAAGGTGGCGCTACTGGCGATGGAAAATATCATTCCAATCTTAGCCATGGTACCGCTCAAGCCGCACTGAACTTTAACTCGGGTTATGCGTGGAACTTTATCGGTCTGGATCTAGGTGGTTTCGGGGCCTATGACCTATCTGTTGACGAGAGTAATGGTGTTAACGAGGAAAATGAATTCAGCTTTGCAGGCAGAAAATGGGGTGGAAAGCTGGATGGTCTCTCAGAAGATGGCTTCAGTCTTTCCAACGCGGCACTGAAATTCAAGTTTGGCGATAGTGTGACCGCCAAGGGTGGTTACACCCAGCTTTACGTGCCGGGTGTCATCGGTGTTAACTGGTCCTATCAACCGGGTACCTACCGTGGTGGCCAAGTTGAAGGCAACTTCGGTGGTCTCTACCTGACCTACGCCATCGCTGACGAGTATAAGGCGCCTTGGTTTAAAGAGACTGCAGGATTCTCTAAAGCAAGCATGTATGCGGGCAATGCTGCATTCAATGATGAAAACAGCATTGACTATATCCACGGTTTAGCTGCTCGTTATACCTTCGAAAATGGCACTGCCGTGACTGGTTCCTTCGGTCAGTCCGAAGGCTATATGGATAGCTACCACTTCAAACTGGCTCACAAGTTTGACGTTCTGGGTGGCCTATCTACCAGTTATCAATTCTACGGTTCTGAAACTGACAACAATGACTACGATGGTCTGGCATGGCAGCAAGCAATTACTGCTGCATTCGGTGTGGGCCCATACGCTTTTCGTGTAGAAGGGTTGTGGAGCAAGGCAGAAGGAAAACTAGGTAACTATTTACCTCGTCTGACTACTGGTTACGCCAACTCTCAGGGTGCTAACGAAATTTGGTGGGACTCTCGGTCTGATTGGAACCACAATAATGAGAAAGCACTGTTCGCCGGTGTAACTCGTACTCTGGATGACTTGGTGGGAGCTCCTGGTTGGGCAGTGGGTGTCTCCGGCGCCTATGGCTGGGATGCCGAAAATGGTGATAGCACACTGAAAAACGGTAAAGAGTGGGCAGCTAACTTCGATGTCATGTACACCGTGCAAGATGGCAAGTTGAAAGGCACCCTGTTCAAGCTGCACTTCACCGACTACAACAACAAGCAAGATGAACTGGGTAGCTGGGCTTATCCCAACATGTTTACCTCCGAGCGTGACGTCAAGTTCCACATCATTGCTCCGTTTACCATCATGTAATCAGGCAATACGATGTCAGCAAACCGGGCCACTTGGCCCGGTTTTCTTTTTGCCGGTTGGCAGGCTAACATGCGAACCGGATAAGGATTTTATCCGCTCACCCGCCAGCACGCTTTTGTCAGCAGTCACAAGGACGCCATCATGCCCCGTTTTGTTCTGATCACCGGTTGTTCCAGCGGTATTGGCCTCGCCGCCGCACAAGCGCTCGGGCAGCACGGTTTTACCGTGATCGCCTCGGCGCGCAAGGCGGAAGATGTGGCCCGCTTGCAGCAACAGGGATTGCTGGCGGTACAGCTGGATCTGGCGGATTCTGCCTCCATCGAACTGGGTGCCAGTGCGGCGCTCCATCTGGCGGGTGGGCGCCTCTATGGCCTGTTCAACAACGGCGCTTATGGCCAGCCCGGGGCGCTGGAAGATCTGCCCACCGAGGCGCTACGTGAGCAGTTTAATGTCAACCTGTTTGGCTGGCACCATCTGATCCGTCAGGTGCTGCCGCCGATGCTGGAGGCCAAAGAGGGGCGGATAGTGCAGAACAGCTCGGTGCTGGGGCTGGTTGCCATGAAGTATCGCGGCGCCTATAACGCCAGCAAATTTGCGCTGGAGGGTTACTCGGATACCCTGCGCCTCGAACTGGCGGGTAGCGGGGTACATATCAGCCTGATTGAACCGGGCCCCATCGATACCCGTTTTCGTGCCAATGCCCGCAGCGCCTTCTTGCGTCATATCGATCCGGCCCAGAGCCGTCATCAGTCGGCCTACCGCCAGACTCTGACACGGCTGGAAAAAGAGGGGGCCACCAGCGGCTTTACCCTGCCGAGCGAAGCCTGCATCCCGCCGCTGCTCCATGCGCTGACCCACGCCCATCCCAAGGCACGCTATCCGGTGACCACGCCGACCCGGCTGTTTGCCTTCTTGCGACGGGTATTGCCCACTCGCTGGCTCGATAAACTGCTGGCCAAATCGGCCTGATCCCGTGATTGGCGACAAGCATCCCATCGCCCGGGTTGGGTTAGCCAGGTAGTGACATCACCCGATCCACCAACCTTGTTTGCCCCTCTCTTCAATAGTGCTCGCCATTGCTGTAGTAGGCGCTCTTGACCAAGGGGAACACCTGCACCACCACATAGGTCTGCTCCCCCAGCACCCGCTTCAAATGGCTGGTGATAAGGCGCGCGGCGGCGTCCTGCATCTCCTGCGGCCGCGCAAACCAGTGCAGCTCGACAAACGGAAATCCCGCCTCTGGCTCGCCGTTGCGGATCCAGCAGCTATCAATCCGCTCCATGGTGACAAACTCCGGCTTGCCGCCGGTCAGCTCGCAAAGCTCGGCCAGCAGCGGGCCGCTCACCTGTTGCAGGGTATCGAGGGTCACGGCGCGAAAACGAAGATGGGGCATGGCAAACCTCTTGGTTATCTGAAATGAGGACTTATCATAGGGGCTATTGTCAGCAAGAGAAGTCACCCGGCGCACATTAAGGATCCTCATGAGATTTCATCGCACCCTCTTTGCCTTCCTGCTCTGCCTGCTGCTACCGCTGCACGCCTTTGCCGACCCCGCCTTCTATCGGGTGAGCAAGGGCAACCAGCAACACTGGCTGCTGGGCTCCATCCATGCGGGCAAACCAGCCCTCTATCCGCTACCCGAGCCGGTCGAGCGGGCCTGGCTACAGAGCCGCGCACTGGTGATGGAGGTGGACATGCACAGCATCACGCCGGATCAGTGGCAACAGACCGGCTCCCTCACCCGACTGGTGGATGGCAAGCCGCTCAAGGATCATCTGCCTGCCGAGCTCTATCAACGCACCCTGATGGCGGGCGCCCGCTATGGCATCGACGAGGCAACCCTCGCCACCCTGCGCCCCTGGTTTGCCGCCATTACCCTGACCCAGGCCGCCATGGCCCGCTCCGACTTCAAGAGTGAACTCGGGATAGACCAGCACTTTGCCGTCCGGGCCGCCAAAGAGGGCAAACCGGTGGTGGGCTTTGAAACCCTGCTGGAGCAGCTCGGTTATCTGGCCAGCGTGGGTGACAACCAGACCCTGATGCTCGCCAGCACTCTGGATGAGCTGCCGATGCTGGAGAGTGGTTTCGCCGCCGTGATGAAGGCGTGGCAGCAGGGAGATGAAGCGATGCTTATCAATCTGCTCAAGGAGGAGATGGCTCCCCCCGCGCTACAGAGCTGGATGGAGCAGACCCTACTGGCCGAGCGCAACCACAACTGGCTGAAAAAATGGTCCACCCTGCCCAACGAGAGCTTTATCGTGGTAGGGGCCCTGCACCTTTACGGCGAACAGGGGTTGCTGGCGTTGCTGGAGCAGCAAGGGTGGCGCATTACCCCACTCACCACACCAGGCCCTGTGCAGGCTCGCTCGCAAGGAGTCCAGTGAGAACGATCACAGATCGCGATGGTTATTAAATAACCTGCAAGGGAGTTGATCGGGATCATCCCGGACAGGGCAAAGAGGTATTTATCATGCCTGTCATCAACCGGGTGACAGGAGCAATAAAATGGACTTTTGGCTGGACCTGATGTTTGGCAACAGCGTGGGATTGATGTCGATGCTGGTGATTATCGGCACCTTCTTGCTGATCAGCTCTTACGCTGTCTACTTCATCTATAAGGTGTTGCACGCACAACCGCCCCATGCAGAGCAACCCCCTTCTCAGCAACCCCATTCTCAGCAATCTAAGGAAGGACAATAATCCTCTGACCACAGGCGGCAGTTCACACTGACCGCCTGTGCTGTTTTATGGTGCGCGGCAGTGATTCTGGGGCCAGACGGCACAGGCTTCCATGCTGGGCTCCCCTCTTATCCCCTCCCGCTTTCCCCGTTTTCTGTGCCGGTTGCGGCCGTTATAATGGCCCCCACTTTTTCTTATGGGGAGCCTGCCGTGTCTCATAACGACGAACTCTCGCTATTTATGAATGAAGTAGCCGACGTGCGGCCCATTCGCAGCGACAACATCCATCCCCAAGGGGCAAAAAACGTCCCGACCGAGGCACAACTGGCTCGCCGACAGGCTGCTACTGCCGAACAACTCGCCCTTGACCACCTCACCATGGAGGCTGTCGAGATGCGCGATCCGCACGAGATCGTCGGCTTCAAGCGTGATGGGGTGCAGGAGGGGGTCTACAAGAAGCTGCGGCTCGGCAAATACGAGCTGCAGGCCAGCCTGGACTTGCACCAGAAAACCCTCAACGAAGCGCGCCAGAGCCTGGTGCAGTTCATTGCGGATTGTGAAGTCCGGGATATCCGCTGCCTGCTGATCCTGCACGGCAAGGGGGAGCGCAGCACCCCGCGCGCCCTGCTGAAAAGCTATGTCAGCGCCTGGTTGCCGCAACTGCCCGCCGTCATGGCGATCCACAGCGCCGAGCGTCGCCACGGCGGCAGCGGCGCCCTCTATGTGCTGCTGCGCAAAAGCGAACGGAAAAAAGCGGAAAACCGCGAACGGCACCAGAAGCGGCTCGGCTAACCCTCCTCTCACCACCACGCTTGTTGCCTGTCTGCGTGAAAGTGGCCAACGATGCGGCTGCGGTGTTAGCATCGACCAGCCCCGATCATGCCAGGTACGGGGCGGCATACCATCAGGGACGATAACAAGGACAATCCCATGTCATATCAAAAGCTTGAACAACATCAGCAGCAGATCCACCGCTTTAGCCACCTCGCCGCCATCTGCGGTTGGGATCAGGCGGCCATGATGCCGGAAGGGGGCAATGATGCCCGCGCCGAAGCGATGGCCGAACTCGGTCTGCTGATCCACCAAAAGCGCACCGCTCCCGAGCTGGGCGACTGGATTGCCAGGGCCGAGAGCGCACCGCTGGATGAAGTGCAACTCGCCAACCTCCGTGAGATCAAGCGCCAGTGGCAAGATGCCAGCCTGCTGCCCGGTGAGCTGGTCGAAGCGCTGTCGCTGGCCGGCAGCAAGTGCGAGCACGCCTGGCGCAGCCAGCGCAAGAACAACGACTGGGCCGGTTTTGCCCCCAATCTCGAGGAGGTGGTGAAACTCTCCCGTGAGGTGGCGCAGTTGCGGGCCGATGCGCTTGACGTGCGCCCCTACGACGCCATGCTGGCCCTCTATGAGCCGGGCATGACCAGCGCGCGGCTCGATCAGATCTTCGGCGATCTCGCCAGCTGGTTGCCGAACCTTATTCAGACCGTGAGCGAACAGCAGAAGGGCGATGCACTGCTGCTGCCACAAGGCCCCTTCCCCATCCCGACCCAACAGGCGCTCGGTCAGGAGGTAATGGGACTGCTCGGCTTTGATTTCGCCCACGGCCGCCTCGATGTGAGCAGCCACCCCTTCTGTGGCGGCGTGCCGACCGACGTGCGGATCACTACCCGCTACAACGAGCAGGAGTTTGTCTCCAGCCTGATGGGCATAGTGCACGAAACCGGCCACGCCCGTTATGAGCAGGGGCTGCCGCGCCATCTGCTGGGCCAGCCGGTAGCAGAGGCTCGTTCCATGGGCATTCACGAGAGCCAGAGCCTGTTTTGCGAGATGCAGCTGGGCCATGATCCCGCCTTCCTCGCGCTGCTGGCGCCACGCATTCGTCACCACTTCGGCGAGCAGGCGGCATTTGCGCCGGACAATCTGGCCAAACTCTACAACCGGGTCGAGCCGGGCTTTATCCGGGTCGATGCAGACGAGGTGACCTATCCGGCCCACGTTATCCTGCGCTACGAGCTGGAGCGCGATCTGGTGGAAGGGAAGATCGAGGTGGCCGACATCCCCGAGCTGTGGGACGCCAAGATGCAGCAGTGGCTGGGGCTCTCCACCAAGGGCAACTACCGCAATGGCTGTATGCAGGATATTCACTGGACCGACGGCTCGTTCGGCTACTTCCCGAGCTATACCCTGGGTGCCATGTATGCCGCCCAGCTGCGCTTTGCACTCGAGAAAGAGCTGGGCAGCATGGGTGAGGTGATCGCGGCGGGCCGCCTGCCTGAAATTTTCGAGTGGCTCGGTCGCCACATCTGGTCACAGGGGAGCTTGCACAGCACCGACGAGCTGGTGCGTCGCGCCACCGGTGAAGCGCTCAATCCGCACTGGCTGCGCCAGCATCTGGAGCGGCGCTACCTGAAGTGATGGGCACCGGAAGATAAAAACAGAACAGCGCCACTATTAGCCGAATGCCAGTCAGTTAAGTCTGACTGGCATTGTTTTTACTGGTTTTTTCACATTATACCGCGCTAGCCTGGCATTCATTCGCAGATAACCTCGCTCTGTGTGAACACGCAGTACACATAACCTCATCTGCTTATCCTGATAATCAGAAGGTGAGGTAGGAACTAAAGGCTCCGCTCCCGGTTGGCAGCTATTGGCATGACGTGCCAATAAAACGCATCATTACACTGGGTTAGAGCGCTGATGGTAGACATGGAGTGATGCTGCAGACTTGGGGCACGTACTTAGGCATCGCAAACTGATGATCACAGCCATTAATAGGCAAAAGCCTGTGATAGTTGCCCTTATGCTGTTCTGAAGTAGCAAAGAAACAGCCCAGCACGCTTAGCCTGCTGGGCTGTGGGTCAGGCTGACCATCAGATTAAACCGCGCTAACGCGGTTTTTGGTCATCCACATGGCCGTGATCAGTGGTGATGGCCCTTGCCACCACAACCGCCACCACCGCAGCAGCCGCCTTTACCCTGACCATCAGCATGGTCGTCACCGTGGTCGTGGCCATGATCGTGACCAGCACCACCACAGCAACCACCATGACCGTGCTCATGATCGTGGTCATGACCATGATCGTGGCCACAGCCACCCTCACCGTGAACGTGGCCGTGGGCCAGCTCTTCGGCAGTAGCGGCGCGCACGTCCTTGATCTCGACTTTGAAGCCCAGAGTCACACCAGCCAGCGGATGGTTGCCATCCACCTTGACGAACTCTTCAGAGACTTCAACTACGGTGACCGGACGGTGGCCATCATCGGTCTCAGCCACAAAAGTATCCCCTTCGGAGACTTCCATGCCGTCGAACAGCTCACCCGGTACTTCTTGTACCAGGGTCTCGTCATATTCGCCGTAGGCCTGACTCGGTGCCAGGGTCACCTCGAAGGCTTCACCTACCGCGCGACCTTCCAGCTCGGCTTCCAGGCCTGAGACCAGGTAACGGGTGCCGTGCAGATAGACCAGCGGCTCTTTGCCGACAGTGCTGTCGATGACTTCACCGTGCTCGTCGGTGACTGTGTATTCCAGCGTAACCACGCTCAGAGGAGCTACTTTCATGTCAGGATCCTGCGGATAGAAAAAAACGGGCCCAGAATACCCTAAAAAGCGGGCCGCGCATATGCTGCGCAGCGCCATGACGTGTCGAAAAAAACGACTGCAGCATTAGCGATAAAGGGCCGCATTCTACTCGCGGCTTCTTCATCAGGGGCGAAACACCCCGATCACCTCTTCCGCCTCGCGAGTCTGCTTGTCGACCTCGGCAGGCGTTTGTACCTGGGTATCGCCACAGGCGACGCAGGTCACCTTCTCGACTCCATGCTCCAGATACAGCATCATGTTGTCCAACTTGCCGCACGCCGGGCAGACTGCACCGGCAATGAAGCGTTTTTTACGTCTGGTTTCCATATTTGTTACCTCCAGGCAGCATCATATCAGGGTTTTTACATGCATCACGCCATCGAGTACCACCATTTTTCCTGTCAGGGCCTGCAGGCCGGCAACCGCAAGCGGAGCCCGGTCGGGCAGCTGTTGCGGATCACCCGGGGCGCCGCACTGCTGAGACTGGGTCAACATGAGCTGTTGCTGCCGGCAGGCAGCAGCTTCTGGCTCTGCGCCGATGCCCTCGCTGCCTTCAGCCCCCTCAGCGGTTGCGAGTACGATCAGCTGAGCGTCTCTTTGCGCGTGGCCCAGCCGCAGCAGGCTGGCTGGCTGCAGACCACCCCGCTGCTCGATGCCCTGCTCGACTCGCTGGCCCGGTGGCAACGTCCGAAAGAGTGGCAAGGGGCCCATGGTCAGCGACTGCAGGTGATCCTGGATGAGCTGCAACAGTGCGCCATCAGCCAACAGGATCACGATGAGCTGCAAGCCTGTTGGCAAGCGCTGGCCAATGGCCAACCGGAGTCTCTGCAACTGTGGGCACAACAAGCCGATGCGCCGGTGGAAGGGAGTGGATTGCAACAACAGTGGCAGCTGCTGCAGGCGCTCAGATTGCTCAAGGGCGGCAGCAAACCCGCACAGGTGGCCAGCAAGCTGGGTTATGCCGATGAGGCCGCATTGCAAGCTGCCTGCCAGCAGTGGAGCGTTGGCGAGGATGGCGATCAATAACCGGACACCGGTGTGAGTGTGCCAACGAAATTGGCTGAACGAGTCCAGTTTTTTATCAGATGGTCGTTAACAAGGAAGGGCCATCCCCTCCGTAATCCTTTATGCTAGAGGCCTGAAGTGACTGCCAACGTTTCGACCAACAGGACATCTGCCATGACGAGCAAAGCCAATCAATCCCAGGGCATGTTGCTGTTTCATCTTTCAGCCAAGCAATCCTTTGCCATCGGTACCCTCAAGGTGAAGGAGATAGTGCCCTACACCCAGCTGACCGCCATGCCACACTCGCACCCGACCGTGTTGGGGGCCGCCAATATGCGCGGCACCACCATTCCGGTGATCGATATGGCGATGGCGGTGGGCTATCGCCCCATCAGCAAGGAGGAGATGCCCCACTGCTTCATTATCATTACCGACTGCCGCCGTACCCTGGTGGGCTTTCTGGTACGGGGCATCGACAAGATCACCGAGTGCAACTGGCGCGATATCGAATCGCCCCCCGCCACCCTCGGCCACAATGTGTTCGTAACCGGCGTGACCCGGGTCAATGACCAGCTGATCCAGCTGCTGGATGTGGAGCTGATCCTCTCCCGGGTCTATCCGGATGATCCGAGCCACCTCTATCCGGTACTGACCGATGTGCAGCGGGAGCGGATCAAGCCGATGCGGATCCTGCTGGTCGATGATTCCTCGGTCGCTCGCCGTCAGCTGACGGCGGCGCTGGACTACATCAATATCCCTTATGAGGTCTGCACCAACGGCAAGGATGCACTGACCCTGATGCAAGGGCGAGCACGCCAGCAAACCCCCATCGACATTCTGGTGAGCGATATCGAGATGCCGGGGCTCGATGGCTACGAGCTGGCCTTCGAGGTGCAGAGCGACAGCAAACTGGCGGGGGCCTACATCATCCTGCACACCTCCCTCTCCAGCGAGATCAGCGTGGAGCGAGCCCATCAGGTGGGAGCCCACGAGGCGCTGACCAAATTTGAGGCCAATGAGCTGATCCAGGCCATGCTGCGCGGCGCCGAGCACCACGACCGCATCTTGGCGTGAGTCCGATACGGCGAGGGTTCTCTCTCGCCGTTTTTTGTCATCTTCCAGCCTGATCCGGAATCACTCGATGTTGACCGAGAGCCACTTCCACGCCCCCTGGTGGGCCCGCAATCCTCATCTGCAGACCATATTGCCCAAATGGCTGCGCCGCACCCCTGCCCGTTTTGTGGCAGAGCGGTTTGAACTGCAGGATGGAGACTTTGTCGACCTCGCCTGGAGCGGGGAAGTCAGCCTTGATGAACGGCCGCTGATAGTGGTGTTTCACGGGCTGGAGGGGAGCATTCACTCCCACTATGCCAAGGGGTTGTTCACTCATCTGCAGCGAGCGGGCAGAGAGGCCGTGCTGATGCACTTTCGCGGTTGCAGCGGCGAGCCCAATCGCCACCTGCAGGCCTATCACTCCGGCGCCATCGGTGATGCGCAGGAGCTGATTGCCGAGCTGAGCCAACGCTTTCCGGGCAAACCGCTGATCGCCATTGGCTTTTCCCTTGGTGGCAATATGCTGGTCAATCTGCTGGCGCGGGCCTGCCCTGCGGCATTGAAAGCGGCGGTGGTGGTCTCGGCACCGCTGCAACTGGCGAGCTGTGCCGAGCGGGTCAATCAAGGCTTCTCGAAGGTCTATCAGAACTATCTGCTGCGTACCATGCGCCGCAACCTGCTCAGCAAAATCAGCCAGCAGCAGAAAGCGAGTGAACGCTGGCAACCCCGACAAGTGGAGCAGATTGCCACCCTGCGCGATTTTGATGAGCAGGTCACCGCCCCCCTGCATGGCTTTCACAGCGCCAGCCACTACTACCAGAGCTGCTCCGGCCTGCCGCTGCTGCGCCAGATCCCGATCCCGACCCTGGTCATCCACGCCGCCGATGACCCCTTTATGTCAAATGCTGTCATCCCACGGCCAGAGCAACTCTCGCCCACGGTACGCTATGAGCTGAGCCAGCGCGGCGGCCATGTCGGCTTTCTGCACGGCACGCCCTGGCGGCCACGCTTCTGGCTGGATGAACGGATCGAACGCTGGGTTGCCGAACTGGATCACTCTGCAACACAGAACTGATTGCGTCCCGACTCCTTGGCCCGATAGAGCGCCTGATCGGCCCGCTCCAGCAACTGCTCCCCGCTCTCGGCGGGCGCAAGCAACGCGATACCCTGACTGATGGTTACCCGCTTGGCAACTTCGGATGCCAAATGCTCCAGTTGCAGCTCGGCCAATCCATCCTGCAGACGCTGCGCAATAGCGACCGCACTTTGCGCGTCGGCATCTGGCAGTAGCAACACAAACTCCTCACCGCCATAACGGGCGGCCAGATCCACCTCACTGCGCACCGAGCGCATCATTTGCTGCGCCACCTCTCGCAGACAAACATCCCCCGCCTGATGGCCATAGTGATCGTTAAAGCGCTTGAAATAGTCCACATCGATAAGGATGAGAGCGAGCGGGGCACCGCTCGACCGACTATGGGCCCGACAGCGTTCCAGCTCGCTATTGAAGTGGCGCCGGTTGGCAAGACCGGTCAGTGGATCCTGTTTGGCCAGGGCATCGAGGCGCCGCAACAGGGCCAGATTGTCATACTCACGAGTTGCAGCAAGCTCAAACCAGCGATGCAGCATCCGGCGACCAACCTCCAGCGCCATTATGGTACATACCACCTCAAGCAGATAAAGTTGTGGAAAATCCACCTCCAGCCACCACAAGCGCGCAACGCCAAATAGCAACGGTACACTGAGATAGGCATACAACACGCGTCGGTCGGGATAGAACGCGATCAGCGCAGCCAGTAAATTGAGCCGCATGATCCCGTTGGCATAACTTACACCTCCTCGCAGCTCAACCTCACCAATGGTGAAGATATGCAGGGTCCAGACGCTGCCCCAGGCAAACATCACGACCCACGCGCACCATAGCCAGACTCTATCCTGCAGATGGTTACATAGCAGAGCTACCATCGGCAGCAGCAGTAGTACCACCATGACAAAACCCATCTCACTCTGAAAATGCCATGGCAGAGCACCATCACTGGCCAGGCCAGCCTGGCTATAGACCTGGTGGCGGATCGCCAGAAACAGCACCACCAGCCAATTCAGCAGCCAGAACCAGACCATGCCGCGACTGATGGCCTGGCGACGAGCAAGATCCAGGTGAGCCGACATCGTTGAGGGGGCTCTGCGCTGCTCTTCAGACAACATGTCTCACACTCCACGAAACGCGTAAAAAGAGGTTGCACTCATTTTATTGCGCACAACAATAGCTGACGGTCATACCCTTTTGCATCGAGATCCCTTCATGATAATCCCCTGGCAAGAACTGGACGGCGAGACCCTGACCAACCTGATCGAGCACTTTGTGCTGCAGGAAGGCACCGAATATGGCGAACATGATGTACCACTTGAAACCAAGGTGGCTATGGTAAGGACTCAATTACAGCAAGGCATCGCCGTGATCGTCTATAGCGAGTTGCATGAATCGGTCAATATTGTGCCGCGTGATCGTTTCAACGAGCCGTCTTGACCATCTCGGGTCCAAGCCCGTATAACGAAACTCCCAAGGAAGAGAGCACTCTATGTCGGCCAAGCATCCCATTATCGCCGTCACCGGCTCGTCCGGTGCCGGTACATCTACCTCCACCATCGCCTTTCGATCCATGTTCCACCAGTTGGGTTATCAGGCGGCGGTAGTGGAAGGTGACAGTTTTCACCGCTACACCCGACCGGAAATGGATGTGGCAATCCGCAAGGCGCGCGAACAGGGGCGCCACATCAGCTATTTTGGCCCCGAAGCCAATGACTTCGGCTTGCTGGAGAGCTTTTTTCAGGGCTATGGCCAGGATGGCAGCGGCCAGTATCGCCGCTATCTGCACAGCTTTGACGAGGCGGTCCCCTTCAACCAGATGCCCGGCACCTTTACCCCCTGGCAGCATCTGCCCAGCGATACCGATCTGCTCTTCTATGAAGGGTTGCATGGCGGCGTGGTCACCGAAGATCACAATGTGGCCCGCCACGTGGACTTTCTCATCGGCGTGGTGCCCATCGTCAACCTGGAGTGGATCCAGAAGCTCATTCGCGATACCTCGGAGCGGGGCCATTCGCGCGAGGCGGTGACCGACTCCATTGTCCGCTCCATGGATGACTACATCAACTTCATCACCCCGCAGTTCTCGCGCACCCATATCAACTTCCAGCGAGTGCCGACGGTGGACACCTCCAACCCCTTCAGCGCCAAGGTGATCCCGAGTCTGGACGAGAGTATGCTGGTGATCCGGTTTCGCGGCATAAAACAGGTCGATTTTCCCTACCTGTTGTCGATGATCGACGGCTCATTTATGTCGCGGATGAATACCATTGTCGTGCCGGGCGGCAAGATGGGGTTTGCCATGGAGTTGATCCTCAAACCACTCATCCAGCAACTGCTCGAAACCGGCAAGATCACTTAAGCCAAGGAGTTAACAATGCGGTTAGCGTTTATCTCTGTGGTATTGGCCGCCCTGCTGGGCGGTTGCAGCAGCGGCCCATCCGCCCCGACGCTGGAGTCCGGTACCATGGTGGTTCGCCCCTTGGGCGACTGGACCTATGGCGCTACCCCGCGCTTCGCCCTGGCCGAACAGTATCAGTTTGCCGGTGAGTTGGCGGAAGGGTGGCTGGAGCCGATGCAGCAGGCGGTTAGCCGGGAGCTCAATGGCAAGGGGTGGCAGAGTGCCCCCCTTGATGAGGCGGATCTCTGGGTCGCCATCGGCGTTGCTGGCGGGAAGGATATGAGTGACGGCGAAATTTTCGCCCGCCTTGGCATGACTCCGGGGGTATATGCCTCGGCCAATGAGCGCAAAGGCTCGCTGGCTATCGTGCTCATCGATCGCAACACCGGGAAGGCGGTCTGGAGCAGCATTATTCAGCTGACCAGCGATACGAGCATTGCAGATAGCCAGCGCCAGCTGTTAAGCCAGCAGCTCGCCGCGGAACTGCTTCATCGCGTCCCAAACCACTAATGCTGGCTTGCTGATAATGGATAGAAAAACGGCTTGCCTCGCGGCAAGCCGTTTTGTGTGGTCTCAACCTCTTGACCCAAGCCGGCCAAGACTCGGACACAAAGCCGCACACCTTCAGCTATCTGTGGTCACTTATTTAAGCGTACAGGTCAGCAGCGTCACCCCTTTCTGGCTAAGCAGTCCTTGCTTGTCCTGATTCCA
This sequence comes from Aeromonas australiensis, assembly GCF_000819725.1. Classification (GTDB taxonomy): domain Bacteria; phylum Pseudomonadota; class Gammaproteobacteria; order Enterobacterales; family Aeromonadaceae; genus Aeromonas; species Aeromonas australiensis. Next base: position 90,066 of record NZ_CDDH01000056.1, read on the forward strand.
GAAGGTGGTGACACTATCAGAATATTTGGCGCCTGACTCTGACTCCACACGCGCCAACTTGTGGTAAACCCCGGCATAGGGAAACTGCACCATGTCAGCCTGGGCATCATAGGTGATGGCCAGCATCTCTTCGCCACACTGATATTGGCTGTATTGATACTGGGTGGGTTGCGGGCTGCTGCACGCCGCCAGACCCAACAGGGGAAGCAAAGCGATCAATCTTTTCATTGCACTTTCCTTATGTCATGCCTGTGTGATGGCACTGTCGATGGAACAAGGCTTCAGTTTTCAGCCTTCAAGAATTTGATAACTATGGGTAATTTGTACCGCTTTTTCCAACATCAGGGAAACAGAACAATATTTCTCCATCGACAGATCCACCGCTCTGGCAACCTGCTTCTCCGCCAGCCCTTTGCCAGTCACCACAAAATGCAGATTAATCTTGTCGAAAACCCGGGGCACGCTATCGACCCGCTCGCCACTGACCTCTACATGACAAGCCGTCACCACCTGACGCGCCTTCTCAAGGATGGAGACCACGTCAATGGAGCTACAACCACCGACTGCCAGCAGGATCATCTCCATCGGGCTCACCCCCTCCCCAGGGTTGGCACCATCCAGGATCACCTTGTGGCCAGATTCACTCTCACCCACAAACTTCATCCCTTCCACCCAGCTGACCTTGGCTTTCATCTCTTACTCTCTCCAGTTATTCATCATGAGGGAGCCATAGCATAACGCAGTTGTATCTCTCTGCCGAACAGGGGAAGTTGAGAAGGAAATAGATCAAAATCAACACATCCCACCGTCATCTTCCCTAGAATGGCAGATGCACCGCAGCAGGCATGACTCGGAGGACTCTTGCAAAGGCCCGCAAAGCCTTGTCAGCACAGACAAAGGCTCTTATCCTACTGCGACCAATACAAGGAATGGCAAGATTGGCAACTTGCCCGGACGCACAAGTCCATAAAAAGACACTACAGAGGAATTCTCATGGTCATTGGCAAACCGCAAAGCGATCCCACCCTGGAATGGTTCTTGTCGCACTGCCACATTCATAAGTATCCCGCCAAGAGCACCCTGATCCATGCGGGTGAAAAAGCGGAGACCCTCTACTACATCGTCAAGGGCACTGTGGCCGTCTTGATCAAGGACGATGAGGGCAAAGAGATGATCCTCTCCTATCTGAACCAGGGCGACTTCCTGGGCGAGATGGGGATGTTCGAGGAGAACGAGAACCCCGAGCGCTCCGCCTGGGTTCGCGCCAAAGGCTCTTGCGAAGTGGCAGAGATCTCCTACAAGAAGTTCCGCCAGCTGATCCAGGTCAACCCGGATATTCTGATGCGGCTCTCTGGCCAGATGGCCAAGCGGCTGCAGCACACCAGCCAGAAAGTGGGTAACCTCGCCTTCCTGGATGTGACCGGCCGGATCGCCCAGACCCTGCTTAATCTGGCCAAACAGCCGGATGCCATGACCCACCCGGATGGCATGCAGATCAAGATCACCCGTCAGGAGATCGGCCAGATCGTTGGTTGCTCCCGTGAAACCGTGGGCCGCATCCTGAAGATGCTGGAAGAGCAGGAGCTCATCTCTGCTCACGGCAAGACCATAGTGGTATTTGGCACTCGCTGATGACCCGTCCGCAGGCCTGACTGAGGCCTTGGGATAAAAAAGGCTGCTACGGCAGCCTTTTTTGATCCTCTCCCCTATAATCCCGAACGCCCTTCACTGTTCCGGCATTCGCCCAGAGAGTTACTATGCACCTTCAATGTCCCCGTTGCCGCAGCCCGCTCCATCTTCATGAAGCCTCCCAGGGGCGCTATTGCGACAATAAGCATCACTTCGATCCTGCGCCAGAAGGCTATCTGGATCTTATTCCCGGCAAGAAGAATCCCAAAGACAGCGACAGCCGTGCCCTGATGCGTGCCAAGCACCATTTTCTGGAAGCCGGACATCAACTACCGCTGGTCGAGGCCATGGTCTCCCTGCTCTCCCCTCTTGCCCCGCAAGAGCTGGTTCATCTGGGATGTGGTGAAGGCTACTACTGCCGTGCGCTGGCAGAGCGCCTGCCAGGCTGGCAGTTTGCCGGGGTTGATATCGCCAAGAACACCATCTTTGCCGCCAAAAAAGCGCAGCCGGACGGCCAGTTTGTCATTGCCGATCCCGCCCGTGCGCCGCTGCAGCCGGGCTCGGCTCAGGTGCTGCTGGTCAACGATCTCAAGGTCAAGACCGAACAGCTGGTCAGCTGGCTGGCCCCCGGTGGCCATCTGCTCTATCTGCAACCGGGCCCTCGCCATCAGTGGCAACTGCGAGTCAGCCTCAATCCGGTGAGCATGGAACACCCCCTCAGCTGGCCAACCCTCGGCGGCCTCAATCCGGTGGCTCAACAGCGCTGCCAGTTCAGCCTCACCATGGATCAGGCCATGCGCAACTTTATTCTGGAGACCAGCCGTCTCGGCTGGCGGGCCACCGGTGAGCAGCGTCATGCTTTCGCTCAACAGGGCCCGGATAAGCTGGAACAGGATCTGCTGCTGACTCTGTGGCAAAAACCGCTCTGATCCCAGTGCGAGAGCAGGATGGCACTGCTCTCGCCGCCCCTTTGAACCGCAAAACGTGAGTTGGTTCACAGCCTGGACCACTTATCCCCGCCAGCGTCTGCAGCACTTGGTCACAGATTAAAAAACCAACCCGATGAATTTATTGGATTATTAAAACAACAAAAACATCAATAGCGATATTTTATTCCGAAAATTACCAAAATTAACCACCGACTAATTCAGCTCCCATCAAGGTTTCGGCGCCTACCGTGTGGCTATCGGACTCTTTCCGATTTCACAGATCCGAATACAAATTCGGGCGTGTCTACACCAGAGGAATAACGCATATGAAGAAGTCTGCACTGACTATTGCCATCTCCAGCCTGCTGCTGGCGAGCGGCGCCCATGCTGCTACCGTTTACAACCAGAACGATACCAAGCTGGAGATCGGTGGCCGTGCACAAGGTGCTTACTACGGCACTGACGACAACGGCTCCGAAGGCGACCAGAGCTATTTCCGTGTAAACATGCGCGGTGAAACCAAGATCGCCCCCGAAATGAAGGCGTTCGGCTTTGCCGAGTACAACCTGCCGACCTCCGGTTCTGACAACGACGAGCTGCGTTACGCCTATGCCGGTATCAAGCACGATCGTTTCGGCGCCTTCAGCTACGGTCGTCAGGATGGCCTGTTCCGCATCGTGAACGACTACACCGACGTGCTGCCTGAGTGGGGTGGTGACGGTCTGGGCAAAGGCACCGAAGTATTCGGTACCGGCCGTACCAACGGTCTGGCTCAGTACCTGTACACCTACCACGGTCTGACCCTGGGTGCCCAGTTCACCGGCAACAATGACCCGCAGAATGCCGATCGCTCCAACTTCAACACCAATGGCACAACTTGGAACAAGAAAGGTTCCAAAGAGGGTTTTGCTGTAGCTGCCTCCTATGACTTCGATATGGGTCTGGGCCTGTCAGCTGCCTACAACCAGGCTGGCAAGACCGATGAACAAGCTCAATTCGCTGCCTTCGGTGGCGACAAGGATGCCAAGCTGATGGGCTTTGGTGCCAAGTACGCTGTAGGTGACCTCTACCTGGCTGCCACCTATGCGCACGGCGAGAACCACCTGTATATCGGGAATGGCTTCAACGGCTACGCCGAGAAGCACGACGGTTACGAAGCGGTAGCCCAGTACACCATCGGCAAGTTCAAGCCTTCTCTGGCTTACCTGCGCACTGACGTGAAAGATACCGCTCACGGTATCGATGACACCTACACCGAGTACGTATCTATCGGTGCCTGGTACAACTTTACCGACAACTTCAACGCCTACGTTGACTACAAGGTCAACCTGCTGGATTCCGTTGCTGACTCTACCAGCAAGCTGGGCCAGAACACTGACGATGTAGTCGGTGTGGCTCTGCAGTACAACTTCTAAGTAATTGGAAGTCAGTTATACCCTGTGAAACCAATGTCTACTGTTTGAATAACTTCCGGCCGCTCTGCGGCCGGTTTTTTATTGCGCGATTTCAGGACCTTGCATATAACTATCGAGCGGCTAGCTGTCATTGCAGCCCGCTGGAGATGCAAGGATGCACAATAGAGAGGAGCAGGGATGACAACACTACCCGGAAAACAGTGGGGCCTCCTGTGGCCGCAGTTACTGCTGTTGGTGAGCCTCGGCTGGAGCGGGAAAGCCGCCGCCAGTATCGACACTCACCTTTACCAACAACTTGGGCTGGCCGGCAAACTCGACCGGCAAACCTTTCAAAAAGCGTTTATCAGCTACCAGAGCGTGGGCAATAAACAAAAATCCATCCTCACCATCATTGATTACAGCAAGCCATCGACCCAGCGCAGACTGTTTGTCATCGATATGAAGCGCCAAAAGCTGCTTTATCACACTTGGGTCAGCCATGGCCGCAACTCCGGTGAACTGGATGCTGAACGCTTCTCTAACCAGCTCAACTCTCGGCAAAGTTCTCTTGGCGTCTATCGCACGGCGGAAACCTATCAGGGCAAGCATGGCTATTCGCTGCGACTCGATGGCTTGTCACCGGGTAAAAACTGCAATGCCCGCAAGCGGGCCATCGTGGTACACGGCGCCGCCTATGCCAGCCCGACCCATCTGCGCAAATATGACAAACTGGGCCGCAGCTGGGGTTGCCCCGCCCTGCCCAAAGAGCAGGCCAGGGCCATCATAGATACCATCAAGGGGGGGAGTGTTATCTACGCCCACGGCTAGCGGGCACCATTCCAGAAAACGCAAGGCCAGCAATCGCTGGCCTTGTTTGTTACGCTTTTCACGCTAAACGTGGTGCGTTATTGGCGCACCACCAGTACCGGACAGGGTGCATGACGCACCACAGACTCGGCGACACTGCCTACCAGCAGATGGCTGATCCCGGAGCGGCCATGGCTGCCCATGACGATCAGTTCGACCTCGTCCTCCTTGGCCTGAATGATGATTTCATCGGCGGCACGACCAAAACGGATATCGAAGGTTGCCGCCACAGGCAACCCGGTAATCAACTCCTTGAGCTGAGATCTGGCCTGACGCTCCATCTCGTGGGTGATCTCAACGGCCGTCATATGCAGGATCTTGTAGCTGTCGAAACCGTGCAGTTGATCAACCACGTGGATCAGCTTGAGCTGGGCCTGATGGCTCTGCGCCATAAAGACTGCATAGTCAAGCACAGCTTGAGACATCTGGGAAAAATCGACCGGACAGAGCAAGGTTTTAATCGAAGGCATAATGCAGTCTCCTCTCCTGATTGAGGTGCTATTGAATCTTTTCATCATGATAACAAGCCCACAGCCAATAACTCTCGACCCTGTCGCAAAATGGCCATGATACAAGAGCCGGAGCACGTCAGGTGCTGCCTCTCCCGTGGTATAAAATAAAGCATCGACGCCCCGACCCCTCTCGCTGCGAGGCTGCATATGTCCCTACTACGTATCGGTTGTCTGTTGGTCAGCTGCCTCTGCGCCCCTCTCTTGTGCCGTGCTGAACCGCTGCATATCTATTGCGATGACTGGCCCGGTTTCTGCCAACAAGATGGCAAAGGCATTTATCTCGATCTGGTGCGCGCCATCTATCAGCCACACGGTTATCAAATCACCCCTCATATCGTGCCTTATAAACGGGCGCGGGCGGTCATTGCCAAAAAAGGAGGCGATATGGCGATGGGGGTATACCGCGATGAAGTTGCTGGTGTACAACAACCGCGCTATCCCGCATCAGCGGATGACCTGACCGTGTTCATGCTCAAAAAATGGCAGCCCCAGTGGCAGGGGGAGAAAAGTCTGGAAGGGCAGAGCGTGATATGGCGGCGAGGCTGGGCATTCGACCAGTACATTGCCGTCACCATGCAATGGCATGAGGTCGATAGCGACAAGATGGCCCTGCAACTGCTAGAGAAAGAGCGCTATCGCTATTTTCTGACAGCAGGCGTGCTCTTCAGGGAGGATGACCTCCCTCCCAATCTGCATCGCGCCTTACTGCGCTGGATCCCGACCTACCCTATCTTTGCTGATACCCCCCAAGGCAGCCGGATGTTGCAGCTCTGGGATAAGGGGATGGCTGACTTGATCCGTAGCGGTGCCCTGGCGGAAATCTATAAACGCTATCAGCTTTATGACTACTACCAAGGATTTATCAGGAAGCTGGAGCAGCAAGCGACTGCTCAATGAAAACACTACGCTCATCCCCTTTCCGCATCCTCTTCGCCAAGCGATCATAGAGGATCACATTGACCGAGGCCGCCAGATTCATGCAACCCCGGGTCGGCACATAAACCACGTCTTTCACCGCCCCGTATAGTGCGGGATCGAGGGTGCCATCCTCCGGCCCGAAGATATAAAAGGCGCGCTCAGGGTGGACATAGTCGGGAAGCGGCGTGGCACCGTCGATCAGATCGACCACCACGGGCACACAACCTTGCGGGATAAACGCCATCAGATCATCCACCCCGAGCAGCGGGATCTTCTCCACCATCTGCTTGGTATCGGTGGCAAAGCGGCGGGCCAGCTCGAAGCGGTTGCCGGTGTAGTAGACCTCGTCCACCCCGTAGCAACCCGCAGCCCGCATCACGGCACCGACATTTTCCGGGGATTTGGGATTGACCAGCCCCACGCAGCAGAATGCACTCTTTTCCATCATCTCTCCTCCTCTTGCGGCAGCCATTATAAGCCGTTGCAGTGCCACCGACCCGTTAAAAGTATCTCGCCAGGCTCAACGACTCATCACCCCATCATGGAAGTCGATTTTTTGTGCGCAAACCGGCAATTTTTGTACAAGCCGATAGCCGACAAACGTTTTTCTGAAATAATGGACAAACGTTTGTAAATGGATGTTTGTCTATGACGAGTCGTGAACAAGAGATCCTCGCCCTGCTGCGTCAGGATCCCATGATTGTCCAGCAGGATCTGGCCGACCGCCTTGGCATCAGCCGCTCCGCGCTGGCCAGCCACATCTCCAGCCTGATCCGGCAGGGGTATGTGCAGGGTAGAGGCTATGTATTGCGAGAGGGCCCCTACGTGGTGGTGATCGGCGGTGCCAATATGGATATTTGCGGTACCAGTCACGACAACCTGCTGCTAGGCGACTCCAACCCGGGCAAGGTGCGCACCTCGGCCGGTGGTGTCGGCCGCAATATCGCCGAGAATCTGGCACGGCTCGGCAGCGATACCCGGTTGCTGACCGCGGTCGGTAACGACCAGTATGGCCACCATCTATTGGAGGTGAGCCAGCGGGCCGGCGTCGATGTGCGCCAGACCCTGGTACTCGATGGCCACACCACCTCCTGCTACCTCAGCATTCACGATGGCAGCGGCGAGATGAGCTGCGCCATCAACGACATGGCCATTATCGAACAGCTCACCCCTGCCCGCCTGACCCCGCTCACCGGCTTTCTCGGTGGTGCCCGGCTCTGGGTGCTCGACACCAATCTGGCCACCCACACCCTCGACTGGCTATTCGGGCGGCAGGGGGATCATGCCATCTTTGTCGATACTGTTTCGGTCGCCAAGGTGGAGAAGATCCGTCCCTGGCTCGGCAAGATCCATACCCTCAAACCCAATCGCAGCGAAGCCGAGCAGCTGTGCGGCATGACCATCGCCGGGCCCGAAACCTGGCCCATGGTGGCCGCCTGGTTCCACCGCGCCGGGGTCAAGCGGCTGTTCCTCAGTCTGGGGGAACAGGGGATCTTCTACAGCGATGGCGAGCAGCAGGGCCACCTGCCGGTGCTGGGCAGTCCTGTGCTCAATGTGACCGGCGGCGGGGATGCCTTTATGGCTGGCCTCGCCCACGCCTGGCTGCAAGAGCTCGACATTGCCCAAACCACCCGCTTTGCCCTGGGCTGCGCCGCCCTCACCGTCAATTGTTCCGATACCGTTTTTTCCGGTCTCTGCAAGACCGCCGTTGACCGCATACTGGAGGAGTACTCATGCTGAACGCTTACCTCGATATCCAACCGGAAGTGGCTGCCGCGCTGGCCGCCGGCAAACCGGTGGTCGCCCTCGAATCCACCATCATCTCCCACGGCATGCCCTATCCGCAGAACGTGGAGACGGCCCGTCAGGTTGAACAGGTGGTGCGCGATAACGGCGCCATTCCGGCCACCATCGCCATCCTCGACGGCCGCCTCAAGGTGGGTCTTGATGCCGGTGCGCTGGAAGCGCTGGGCCGTGCTGGCCACAGCGTGACCAAGTGCAGCCGCCGCGACATTCCGTTCGTACTGGCGCGCAAGGGAATGGGAGCCACCACGGTCGCCTCGACCATGATCATCGCTGCCATGGCGGGGATCCGGGTCTTTGCCACCGGTGGTATCGGAGGGGTACATCGCGGCGCGCAAGAGAGCTTCGATATCTCCGCCGATCTGCAGGAGCTGGCCCACACGCCGGTGGCCGTGGTCTGCGCCGGTGCCAAGTCGATCCTCGATATCGGGCTGACCCTGGAGTATCTGGAGACACAAGGGGTGCCGGTGATAGGCTATCAAACCGAGGAGCTGCCCGCCTTCTACACCCGCGAGAGCGGCTTCAAAGTTGATTATCGACTGGAGAGTCCGGCAGCCATCGCCGAGGCGCTGCGCCTTAAGTGGGAGCTGGGACTGGCGGGCGGCGCCGTGGTGGCCAACCCCATCCCGAGCGCACACGCCATGCCGAAAGCCGATATCGACGCGGCCATTGCCCGGGCGCTCCATGAAGCGGACGAGCAGGGGATCAAGGGCAAGGCGTCAACCCCCTTCCTGCTGGCCCGCGTCTGCGAGCTGACCGGCGGCAACTCGCTGGCGGCCAACATCCAGCTGGTACTGAACAACGCGGCGCTCGGTGCCCGGATCGCTGCCGCGCTTTAATCCACACCAAAACCCAGCCATATCAAAGAGGGCCTCACGGCCCTCTTTGTTGTTTTTGCTATCGACTGCGCTATTGCAACGCTGTGTTATTGCAGTACCACGCGCCCATTGAGGGGCTGTACCGGCCGGTTGTTGGGGTGGTGCATCACCGCCTTGAAGGTGTCGATCTGGGCCTGACTGACCTCAACAGGCTGCTTCATCACCAGCCAGCGCACTCCTTCCGAGCAGGGAGGCGTAGTAAGGGAACCGCTGAAGCGATAGTAGTCACGATTCTTGGGCAGCAGTTGCTCAGCAGAGAGCGGCGCCTTAAGGGCCTGGATCTCCCCCACCTTGGCCGGTAGTTCACCCCAGGCAGCCGCCAGCACCGGATTGGCATTGCCAGCCTCGAACATCACCGCCACCACGGCGATCTCTCCCTTGTCACTGGCGTGCACCAGATGCCCTTCCAGCGGATAGGATTTGCCCTCGATGAGGTTTTCACTCGGGGCGTGGAAGTGGAACTGCTTGAGTTCAAACCTGGTGCCATCGAGTTGCAAGGTGCTACCCGGAGCATAACCGACCTGCACGGTATGACCGTTGTTGACCACTGTGTTGCCACCCGCCAGATAGTGGAGTACCAGCGGGGCCAGTTTGGCCTCGACCAATCCGCTCAGGTTAACCGGTGACTGATTGCTGCCCGCACACTGACCAAACTCCGGGGTCAGCTTGGCCCAGTGGGCAGGCCCCGCCTCACCGCTATATCCCCAATGGGGGGTCGCAGCAAACACGACAGGGCACAGCAACAGGGAGCAGGCCAACAGAGACTTTCTCATCATACATCCTTATCTTGATTGAAAAGCACAACCACCCCCTCCCCCGGATAGCGGGGCATGCAGAGATGGCATATCAGATATGCGGGATACAGAGCATCAGGGCGACTTTCTAATAGTAACGAGCACGAGTTGGTCAATCGGTTTGACCGTGGCTCACTACAGAGTCGTTTGGCAAGTATATGGTGAGGGATCGGCAGAGACAGTGAAAGAGGGGAAAATTAATCAGCCGGCTATCCACTCATCGTCTGGCAGGCGCGGAGCAAGGTTCAGGGAGTCACGCTTTCATAACAACCATCCATAACGACCATCGCGGGAGTCCGGGCTCCCGCGATGGTTGCCGATAACGGCAATTAACGGTCGCGATTCAAGGCGATCAGGCGATCAAGGATCGCTTCACCATCGGCGCGCAAACCGTTGTGCTCATATTCATTGGTGATCCAGGCGCGACTGCTGCCAAGACCACGCAGGGTCTCACGGCTGTAATCAAACTCCACGTACATATCCTCGGCATAGACGGCGCAGGCTACCGGCACCTTGTTGCGGGCCAGCTGTGCCGAGTCATAGAGCGCCCCCCAGTCCGCCTTGTTGGCCAGCAGATGGGCCGCCTCTTTCAGGGGTAGCAACTCGCAAAACTGCTCGAACATCCAGGGGTAAACCATCTCGCCGGTGAAGGCGAAATCCTTGCCCGGAGCCCAGTTCACCGCAGGAAACTCCCCTCTGACCCGCTCCGCCGCCCAGCGAGTCGCCTCCCCTTCGGCGTAGATAGCTTCGTGCAGAATGGCAAACAGCGGGTTGCTATTGAATGGCTGCATGCTCTGCACCTGATAGAGAAAGGCCGGGCTCAGCTTGTCGCCGATAAAGGCCTCTTCCAGCAGGTAATAAAGCGCCTCAAAAGCACCCGTAGCACCGAGATCCAGCCCTTGCTGCTGGAACTGCTCCACCGTCAGGCGTTGGCCGTTGGGCAGCCGCACATCGTGCTGGTGCAGATGGTTGGCCAGCCGGTTGGCGATGGGTTGAGCGTGGGGGAAGCGGGCGAAGAAGGCGCGGTTCTTGTCAGCCACCCTCTGGTAGGTAGCGCGGTAAACCTCCTCGGCACTGCGGCCAATCGGCGCGATGCCGCCAGTGATATAGACCTCCCTCAGGCTGTCAGGAAAGAGCGAAAGATAGGTCAGGCAGCAAAAGCCGCCAAAGCTTTGCCCCAGCAGGCTCCAGCGATGCTTGGGGCTAAGCTCCTGGCGGATGAACTCGGCATCTTGCACTATGCTGTCGGCGCGAAAATAGCCGAGATACTCAGCCTGCTCGGCTGGGGTCATTTTGGCAAGAATCTGCCCGTGGATGGGGCTCGACATCCCGGTGCCACGCTGATCCAGCAGCAGCACCCGAAACTCCTGCAACGCCCGCTTGAGCCAACCACTGTTAGCCGTCGGGCGCGGCGCCCCGAATCCCGGCCCCCCTTGCAGAAACAGCAACCAGGGCAGCTTCTCATCGAGCTTCTCTTTGCGACAGAGGGTGCGGGCAAACAGGGTAATGCTGTCGCCATCCGGCTCATCATGATCGAGGGGAACGGTAAAAAAGTGCGGCTCGCAATGAATGCCGTCCAATACATAGCTCAAGGGGCTGCTCATCTGGGATCTCTCCGTCAGGATGGGAACATCATTGAACCCATCATATCCCCGCCCAGCCACAGGGTCACTCCGGTTTTCCAAAATGTTAACAATGGCTTAAAGATCGAAACATCACCAGACAAGCCGCTCTTCAACAGTGCTGAATTAATTGTTTTGCAGGGCAGATAGACGCCATGGCGTCATTCACCAAAGATGGCTCACCTGCAAAGGTGTGCAGCCATTCCGGCCGACCGCATGGATAAGGGAACCTGATGAAACCAATGAGAAACAGGGCCACAAAGAGGGAGAAGATAAGCCGCCATACCTGGCAACATGAAGCAATAACTGAGAAATGAAAAAAGCCCGCTCGATTGAGCGGGCTTTTCGAATTTGGCTCCTCCTACTGGACTTGAACCAGTGACATACGGATTAACAGTCCGCCGTTCTACCGACTGAACTAAGGAGGAATTATGGTGCCCAGAGACGGAATCGAACCGCCGACACGGGGATTTTCAATCCCCTGCTCTACCGACTGAGCTATCTGGGCAACGGCGCGCATTAAACCCTTTCCAGCGCAGAGTGTCAACCATGATGGCACGATAAAAAGTGCGTTCGCTCAACAACCGAACGAAGCGACCATTTATTATCCACTCCAGTCCCGTTTCATGCACTTGCTGGCCTCTGAACACCCTGCAGTCTGCGCCAATATGATGGAAATTCGAGGTTCAGTGGGTCCGCCGCATTGAGCCGAATCCACTCTGCGAGTATGCTTTGCCGCAATGATACCGCCTGGAGGCAACATGAGTCTGAATATGCAAGAGTGGCGTGATGAGACCACCGAGATCGTCAACGAACTGCTGGCCGATGGCAGCAATCCCGATGCGGATTACGACATCGAGCACCACTTCGCCTGCCAGGATTTCGACCGTCTGGAAAAAGCAGCGGTTGACCTGTTCAAGGCCGGTTTTGAAGTGACCGATGCCGAAGAGATGGAGCTGGATGACGGCGCCACCATCTTCTGCTTCGATGCCACCATCGAGTGCAAGCTGAATGTCGAAGCGATCGTTGCCGATATCGCCAAGATGCTGCCCATCCTGGAAAAATACGGGGTGGATTACGATGGTTGGGGCACCTACTTCCAGGATTGATCCTGCCTCCATCGTAAAACAACAAGGCCACCTTGCGGTGGCCTTGTTGTTTCTGACGATCTCTCACACCAGATAGCTGGCAGCAAACTCCGCCGGCGGCAGGGGGCGGCTGAACAGATAGCCCTGTAACCGATCACACCCCGCCTCAGTCAGCCACAACTGCTGCTCGGGTGTTTCCACCCCTTCGGCGGTGATCCGGATCCCAAGCTCATGGGCAAGGCCAATCACAGAACGCACAATGGCTGTCGTGGCACTGTTGCTGGCCAGCCCTTGGGTAAAGCTGCGATCCAGCTTGAGGGTCGCCACCTGCAAACGCGGCAGATAGGCCAGCGAACAGTAACCGGTACCAAAGTCGTCGATGGCCAGCTGAAAACCGGCGGCAATCAGGTTGTCGAGGTTGGTCTCAATCTCTTCGGCGTTCTCCATCAACACCCCTTCGGTGATCTCCAGCTCCAGTTGACTGGCCTTGAGACCATGGCGAGCGATGCAGGCAGAGACCCGTTCACAGAGCGCCGGATCACGGAACTGTAGCGGTGAGAGGTTGATGGAGAGCACCATATCCGGCTGCGCAGTTTGCCACTGCGCCAGCTGGGCACACCCCTGCTCCAGCATCAGCTGGCCAAGTTGGCCGATGATCCCCATCTCTTCCGCCAACGGAATGAATTCGTCGGGGGAGATCATCCCAAGCTCAGGATGGGGCCAGCGACAGAGCAGCTCGGCGCCGTGCAGCCGGTGAGTGCGGGTACAGATAATGGGCTGATAGACGGCAACCAGCTGGGCGGACTTGATAGCGAGCGGCAACTGGGCGGCGATCAGCTGACGCCGCTTGAGCCGGGCATGCAGCTCGGGATCAAACAGGGTGCAGTACTGCTGCTGCCGCTTGCCCTGCGCCAGCGCAGCCTCGGCATGGCTGAGTAACCGCTCGGCATCACTGGCCCGCCCTTGCGCCAGCCCCAGAAACACCGGGATCTGGATACGATGCTCTTCCACCTGATAGTGTTCCATCAGCTGCTGTTGCAGATGCTGGCTCCATGCCGACAGCGATTCATTGAAATCGGGCAGCAACAGACAAAAATCATCTGCTGCAACCCGACAGAGCAGAGAGCGCGGCGGTACCAGCTGTTGCAACCGCTTGGCCACCTGACTGAGCAGGCGGTCGGCGACCCGGATCCCGAAACGATCGTTGATCTCGCGAAAATGATGCAGGTCGACCAGTACCAGGGTGGCGCCGCGGCTACCCAGATGGCGACTGGTCTGCAAGAACCGGGTGAGTTTAAGCAGCCCGGTCAGGCTGTCGTAGTGTTGCTCCTGCTGCAACTGTGCCTGGGTGGTGCGCAGGCCGGTGATATCACGGCCAAGAGTCAATACTCCGAGGGAATGGCCATCACCATCGGATACATCGACCCGGGTGATCTCCATGTGTCGCCCCTGCCCACGGGCATCTAGCAGACAACACTCGCCGTGCCCCATCCCCTGGGGCGCCGCCAACCGGAACGGCAGCTGCTGCCCCAGTACCTCATCCGCCTCCTGGCCGATAAAGTCGAGAAACGCCTGATTGCACTCCAGCAGCACGCCATCATGGTCATCAAAACGGATCAGATCCGGGATAGCATCCAGCAAAAAACGCTGCAACAACTGCTGCTGTTTGACCGTCTGTTCAAGGCTCTTGCGCTGGGCAATTTCGTTAACCACGCCGAATACTGCGCACGCCTCACCCTGCGGGGTGTAAAGAGGCACCTTGTGCACCTCCATCCAGCAGGTATCACCACCCCGGTTGCAATGGAGCTGCTGATACAGCATCGGCACGCCCCCGGCAAACAGCTGCCCATCCTCACTACGAAATACATCGCCCCAGGGCAGCTCTGCGTCTGTCTTGCCGATTACCTCGGCAGGCGACCCTAGCTTGGCTTCACGGGCGAACTCACGATTGGCGAACAGATAGCGCCCATGACTATCTCGACAGAAGATACTCATTGGCAATTGGTCGATGATCTGCTGCAGCAGATCCGGGGTAATCATGTTGTTCACATGGGGCGCTTATGGAGGAATTTCGAGCAAATCTATGATAGCAAACCAATTTTGTAAAGCACCCCGATCACCTCCCCATAACACCGAACGCTGGATGGTTGCTGACAGAGATTGTCGCTCCGGCGATAATAGGCGCCGGTTGGCCAATGGCCTGGTGATATGGACGAGAGAAACAAGATGAAAAAGATGATGGGGAGCGCATTGGCGCTGCTGCTGGTTGGTTGTGCCGGCGATAATAATGGTGGCGAAGCCTATCGCTACAATCCGCCAATTGCCAAGGCAACCAACAACACTCAGGAGATGGCGATCCCGGTGGACCTGGTGTGGGCTCGCGCCGAGAAGTGGTTCAACGATCATGGACTCACCATCGAAAACAGCCAGCGCGGTGCCGGCCTGATGACCGCCAACGTCAACCAGTCAGCCGACGGACTGGAGTGGCTGGACTGCGGCACCATGGGGTCCAAAGTTGCACTGGGCAACCCGAACCTGCAGATCAACCTGATCATCACCCAAAGCGGCAACAGCAGCGTGGCCACCGTCAACGTCAAGGGCAACACCGACCTGTTCTTCGTTGAATCCTCAGGCGAGCGCATACCTGCCCCCTCCATCAAGCCGGTCTGTGTCTCTCGCGGCACCCTGGAGCAGAGCCTGTTTGCCACCCTCGGCAACTGATTTCGCTTCCCTGCAAAGATAAAAAAAGCGGCAGATTGCTCTGCCGCTTTTGTATTTGAACAGCTATATCCTTTGGATTATCCGTTCAACTTGTCGATATCCAGCATGTTGTTGGCCAACATGTAATCGATCACCTGACTAGCCGTTGCACCACTATTACCGGTCAGAGAATCAAAGTTGTGACCAGACAACACGATGACCTGGGTCACAACACCCGACTCGCTAACCTTGAGATGCACACCATCGTTCTCTTCAAACACAGACAGCAAACCTTTCAATGACGATTCATCTTTAGACCCATCATGATCCAGCAGATCGCGCAGATCCAGCTTGTCGCGCTGTGTCAGATCACCCAGGCTTGGGTTGAAGTCAGTGACAGTATCAACCATCAACTTGCCTGATTCGGTATCCCCCTTGTTCCATACGAAGATATCTGCGCCATCACCACCGGTCAGGATATCGTTGCCCAAGCCGCCGATCAGAATGTCGTTCCCGGCACCACCATCCAGTTTGTCGTTGCCAGTGCCGCCATAAAGGATATCCTTGCCATCATCACCATAGAGCTCATCGTCACCGCCCTGGCCAAACAGGATATCGTCCCCAAGACCACCGTGCAGCTTGTCGTTGCCCCCTCGGGTATCGCCCGCCACATCAAATGACTTGGCATTCCCCTTGATGTACTCGTAAAGCTCAAGGGAGCTGGGTGCATAGCCATTTTTCAAGGTCAGGAACTGGGTCAGACCATCCAGCCCCTTGCCATTGACCCAGTCTGCCGGCTTGGTCGGGTTGCCGGCCGTGCCCCACGGCAGGTGATCGGTATTGATGGCATCCCCGAACAGGATATCGTTGCCCGCGCCACCGTGCAGAACATCATTCCCCACCTCAGCAGGTGTATTGGTGGTCGAACTGCCAACCAGCACCGCCTTAAGCTGGTCTGCCGTGGTGATGATGTCGGGTTGGCCAACCGGCGGGTAGGTCACCTTGTTCAGATTGTCGATCCACAATGTTGCCGTCGAATCATCTCCCCAATACTGCTGCACATCATTTATCGTGAATACATAACGATAATCACCACTCACCAATGGACCGCTCTGAATAATTCCATCATTAGTGATGGCGGCCCCTACACTGACCCATGACGAACCATTCCAACGTTGCAGCTGTACCGAGAAAGTATCCCCGGAATTGAGATCTACTCCTTTGCTCAAAACGAAGCTAAAACCAGTCTGAGTCCCTGCTACTACGGTGAGTTTGTCGCTAGTAAAGACCGATGCTCCATTACCATGTCTATCCGTCAGCGCCAGCCAGCCGCTGTACCTTCCAACTGAGCCTGATGGGTCGCCAGTCTTGCTCCAGCTACTCGCGCTCCACGGCCCCGTATTGCCGGAAAAATCATTCAGCAACTGAGCGTTCTCATATTTACTGCCAGAACCGACCACCTTGGTATTGTCGAAATACGCCAGGTTCCCCTGGGTCACGCCATTACCGATGCCGATCGCCTTGACCTCGCTCTGGCCGGACAGATTCGCAAAAGCGTCGATGGCCTTCTGCATATCGATATCGTTGGTTGTGCCACCACTGCCCGAAGTATCCCCGTTATAAACCGTCGGGTTACCGTCAGTCAGGAAGTAGGTCAGGTTCTCGAACGTTTTCCCGCTGCCACTGCCCGGCTGGCTGTTGAACCACGCGGCAGCCTTGATAAAGGCATCCTCGTAGTTGGTCGCCCCGTCGGCCTTCAACGAGCTGATCTTGTCGATAAACGACTGCACATTACTTCTGGACAGATCGTTAATCGTCAACAGTGAACTCGCCGAGGTACTAAAGCCAATGAGCGTCACGTTAACGACACCATCATGGCCTGCCAACTGATTGGCCAACGCTTTCAGGGCGTTAATCGTCAAGGTCATTCTGTCCTGGCCTGCTGGCGGGTTTTCCCTTCCATCCAGGCCAAATTTCATACTGCCTGATGTATCTACAATCAGGGCGATATTGTAGTTTTTGCCCGGATCAACCGAGGTCTTGATACCACCTATATCTCCCAGCAATACATCATCACCACGCCCCCCCTCGACAGTGTTATCGCCGTTCGGATTGCTGGGCTTGACCATAAAGCCGGTATCCGCTTCGGTATATCTCACTTCACCGGCTATCGGCTGACCATTCATGTCATACTCTTGCGAGCCGGCCTTGACCGTCACCTTGAGGTTCTCGCTACCGGTCGGCAACTCCACCTGCAGCGACACTTTCCCGTCTTTATCCAGCATGCTGGCCGGCACCTTCCAGCTGCCGTTGGCCTGCAGGCTGCCGCCTTGCACCACGGCCCCAGTCGGCAGGCCGGTAATGGTCAGATCGGTGAAGCGCTCGCTGCCATCGGTATCAATCAGATCGACGTCAACCTTCAAGGTCGCCAGATCTGCCACCTTAGTCAGCTGACCATCCTTGAACTCATACTTGCCATCTTGCAGGTAAAGGGTCTCAACGCTGTAGAAGTCGTGGTTGGTCTCCGCCCCGGTGACCGGGTCCTTATAAACCAGCCGGTAATTACAGTCCTTTGGCAAACCTGTCATCACCAGCTTAAGGTCCTTCATCGAACCCGGCATATAGGCAACATCTTGCCCGTCCCCACCGTAATAGGTCGTGGTCGCCTTCAGGCTTTGCGCAATCAGCGTGTCGTTGCCCGCACCGCCATCCAGAGTCACCGACGACGTAGCGTTCTTGCCGCCGATCAGAATGTCGTTCCCGGCACCACC
>NZ_CDDH01000057.1 GCF_000819725.1 Aeromonas australiensis
CCACAAAATGCGAAGAACCTAAAAAAATCCCGCCGCAGCGGGATTTTTTATGGCTTGCAGCCTTACAGCACGGCCAGCGCCGCAGCGTAGTTCGGCTCGTCGGCCACTTCGGCGACCAGCTCGCTGTGCAGCACCTTGTTGTCACCATCCAGCACCACGATGGCGCGAGCGGTCAGACCGACCAGCGGACCGGAGGAGAAGGCAACGCCGTAATCTTCCATAAAGTCCGCACCGCGCAGGGTGGAGAGGGTCACTACCTTGTCCAGACCTTCGGCGCCGCAGAAGCGGGACTGGGCGAACGGCAGATCGGCGGAGATGCACAGCACGACAGTGTTCTCCAGCGCGCTGGCCTGCTCGTTGAACTTGCGCACAGAGGTCGCACAGGTCGGGGTATCGACGCTCGGGAAGATGTTCAGAATTTTGCGCTGACCGGCAAAGCTTGCCAGGGTCACGTCAGAGAGATCCTTGGCCACCAGGGAGAAGGGCTTGGCTTGCTCACCGGCGACCGGGAAGTGACCAGCGACGGAGACCGGGTTGCCTTGCAGAGTGACTGAGTTGCTCATGTGTTATGTCCTTTATTGGGGTAGTAAAAATCCGGGTGATCAGTATAGGGGCGGCGGGACCAGACAAACACCCGCGAAGGCAAGGGATATAAAGGGGTTGACCTTGGACTTAACACCAAGGTTTAGACTCCTTCTCAGTAATCAGGGATCTCGCAGGGGCGGGATCCATCAAGAGGGACTCATCATGAGCAAATCCTGCTGCAATCATCAGCACGCCGCCCCCATCAAGGCCGTCAGCAAGGCGGCCCCCGGCCAGAGTGAGCATCACCACGATAGCCACTGCTGCGACAACACCACGCCCGTCAGTGGCTGTTCAACCCAGACGCCTCATGAGCACGCATCCCGTGACGGCAATGAATCACCCGGGGATGAAGAGCCTCCCCGAGGAAGCTGCCACGATCAAGCGTGCTGCAGCGCCCCCTTATCGCCAGTTCACGAGCATGAGCACGATATGCCACCTGCCGACCCGCTGGTTGCGCCGGAGCAAGGCAACAGCCGCCACAGCTGGCAGGTGTTGGGGATGGATTGCCCCAGCTGCGCCCGCAAGATCGAGACCGCCGTCAGCCGGGTGAGCGGCGTACAACAGGCGCGCGTATTGTTTGCCACCGAGAAGCTGGTGGTGGATCTGGCCCCCGGCCTCTCACCCGATCCCGTCACCGCCGCCGTGCTGGCCGCCGGTTTCCAGCTCAAGGGGGCTCAGGCCAGCACAGCCCACACAATCACAAAGGAAGCAACACACCAAAGCTCGCTGCTGACCGCCCTGGGCAAATATTGGCAGCCCCTGTCACTGGCCAGTCTGATGCTGGTGGCGGCCCTGCTGCCGAAAGAGCTCGGTCAGCCACTCTTTACCCTGGCGACCTTGTGGGGGCTGTGGCCCATCTCCCGCAAGGCGTGGGCCTTGACCCAAAGCGGCTCCCCCTTCGCCATCGAGACCCTGATGACGGTGGCCGCCGTGGGGGCCCTGTTCCTCGGCGAAACCGCGGAAGCGGCCATGGTGCTGCTGCTCTTTATGCTGGGTGAACATCTGGAGGCCTACGCCGCCGGTCGCGCCCGCGCCGGGGTCACCGCCCTGATGGCGCTGGTGCCTGACAAGGCGCTGCGCATCCATACCACTGCCGAGGGGGAGGTGAGGGAAGAGGTCGCTGCCGATGAGCTGCGTCCTGGCGATATCATCGAAATCGCCCCGGGTGCCCGCCTGGCCGCAGATGCCCGCCTGCTCGATGAGCTCGGAGCCTTTGACGAGAGCGCCCTGACCGGTGAATCCATTCCGGTGGAACGCCGTCAGGGTGACAAGGTGCCGGCCGGCAGTCTGGCTGCCGATCGGGTACTGCGTCTTGAGGTGATATCGGAACCGGGCAACAACGCCATCGACCGCATTTTGCACCTTATCGAGGAGGCCGAAAGCCAGCGCGCCCCCATCGAGCGCTTTATCGACCGCTTCAGCCGCTGGTATACCCCGGCCATGATGCTGGTTGCCCTGCTGGTCGTCATTATCCCACCGCTCGCCTTCGGCCAGAGCTGGGACGAGTGGATCTATCGCGGGCTGGCGCTGCTGCTGATCGGTTGCCCCTGCGCGCTGGTCATCTCCACCCCGGCGGCGGTTACCTCGGCGCTGGCGGCAGCCACCCGTCAAGGGGCCCTGATCAAGGGTGGGGCTGCGCTGGAGCGACTGGCCCATATCGATACCGTTGCCTTTGACAAGACCGGCACCCTGACCCTGGGCAAGCCGCAACTGACCGAGCTGGTGAGCCTCAATGGCCAGCCGGAAGCCGACCTGCTGGCGCTGGCGGCTGCCATCGAGCAGGGCTCCCACCACCCGCTGGCCCGCGCCGTAGTCGCCAACGCGACCGAACAGGGGCTGACTCTGGCGGAGGCCCGCGACCTGCGCGCCCTGTCGGGCATGGGGGTTGAGGGACGCATCAACGGCGAACTGTGGCAACTGCTGGCACCGAGCCGGGTGGCGACCCTGAATGTGGAACAGCAAACCCGGATTGCTTCGCTGGAGCGGCAGGGCAAGACGGTGGTGGTGCTCTGCCAGAGCAGCGATGCTCAGGCGTTGCCGGTTGCCCTGCTGGCGCTGCGGGATCAGATCCGGCCGGAAGCTGCCACCGCGCTGCAAGCACTCCATCAGCTTGGGCTCAACAGCATCATGTTAACCGGTGACAACCCCAATGCCGCCGAGGCGATCGCCACCGAGCTGGGCATGGGCTGGCGCGCCGGTCTGCTGCCGGAAAACAAGGTAGAAGAGATCGCCAAGCTGGCCAGCACCCGGAAGGTTGCCATGATCGGCGACGGCATCAACGATGCCCCCGCCATGAAGCGGGCCAGTATCGGCATCGCCATGGGGGGAGGTACCGACGTGGCACTGGAGACCGCCGATGCGGCGCTGACCCACAACCAGCTCGGCGGTATTGCCGCGATGATCCGGTTGTCGCGGGCGGCACTGGCCAATATTCACCAGAATATCGCGCTGGCACTGGGGCTGAAGGCCATCTTCCTGGTCACCAGCCTGCTCGGTATTACCGGCCTGTGGATTGCGGTGCTGGCCGATACCGGCGCCACCGCTCTGGTGACCGCCAACGCCTTGCGGCTGCTGCGCAAGCGTTAAGCCAGCCAATGGTATCCCAGCCAAAAGCCGTCCCCCAACCGGGACGGCTTTTCTTTTTCCTCTCATTTCTCTCACGGCAACCCGTAAAAGAAAAAGCGCGTCTGCCGGTCGGCAGTCGCGCTTTGTTTACTCTCTCGGAGTTATCCCACCCTTGGCAAGGTGGAATTCAACCCGGGGGCGCCGAGCCATCCCCAGGGCTCAATGGCTTGCTTACTTGACGCTGCACTCCTGAATGACGGCAGTACCTGCCTTGACGCCAGCCGGGTCAACCTTCACCAGCACACTCCACAGCCCCTGCGGCAGGGTGATGCTGTTATTGGCACTGCCACCCTTGGAGAAGGCGAACGAATAGCCGGTTTCAGCGTTCACCGCGCCCCCACCGTTGAGCAGGTACTCCTTGCTCCAGTCCTCGTTGGCCACCTTGAACTCGGTGCTGCCAGCGTAGTTGAACGCCGCCTGATAGATGGCGAGATCGCCGTCCATCCCCTTGTAGCTCAGCTGGTACTGAGGTTGAGCTCCCCAATCGGAAAGCGAGCCCTTGACGAACAGGTTGTAGCCGAGCGGGTTGCCCGCCACTGTCTCCAGCACCTTGCAGCTCTGCACCGGCTCGGTATAGCTGACGCTCAGGGTGGGCTTGTCCTTGTTCATGGCGGTAAAGACAAACTTGTAGCTGCCTGCCTTGGCCAGATCGACACCGATATTGCCGGTTTCTCCCCCCTTGCAAAGGGTCAGCGGGGTACCAACCACCAGCTTGTCACCCGGGTTACAGCTGCCGTAGTTGACCGGCCCCCAGCTGGCATCGGCGATCTTCACCTCGGTCGCACCGAGTTGGTCGGCCGCCACATCGCTGCTGAACACATACATGAAGTTACTGCTGAAGGTCATCTGGTTGACGTCGCCCCACTCACCGAGGAAGCCTTTCAGATAGAGAACGGTATCAGCAAAGGGGGGAACCGTGCTCAGGTCTATCTTCTTGCTCACCGGCAGGCCCGCGCCCTGTGCACCAGACTGCGGCTTGACGAACACTGCCACCGACCAGGCACCCAGCGTCAGCTGGCCGTTGTCATAGGCGGCGCCGCTGGCGATGCTGTCGACTGCGCGATGCTTGTTGCTAAGCACCATATCGCTCAGATCGATCGGCTGATCATTGCCGTCACGGAAGTTCCCGATGCGCTGGCTCTGGTTGCTGGCGTTGATCATCACCACCAGACCGTCGATGGCCGGATCCAGATCCGCACCGGCGCCGACCCCGTCATCCACGCTCATCACGATAAGACCCGGGATCTGCTCAGGACCGGTGTTGCGGAAGTCGACCCGCTTGATCACCTCGGCACCGCTGCCCAGACGCAGCAAACGGGAGGATTGACGTAGCTCGGCCAGCTCCTGATAGAAGCTCACCATCTGCGCCATCTCGGCTGAGCCCGGCTTGGCGTGCTTGCCAAGTACCTGCTCGATCAGCGGATAGTTGTCGCCATCCTTGTCCTGCCGCGGCAACCCCTTGTCGAAGTTGTTGTCGCCCAGGGTATAGTCGACCTTGTTGTACCAGTCACCAGAGTCGTAGCTGTCCCGCTCCATGGATTTGGAACGCAGCAGCTCGACACCGGCGTGGGTGAAGGGAACGCCCTGCCCCAGCATGGCGGTGGCGAGCGATACCCCCTGCATCCGCACCAGATCGGCGCCTGACGGAGCCTTATAGATCAGGTTGTCGAACAGGGTCTGGTTGTCGTGCTTGTCGACATAGTTCTGGATCTCGGTCGGATCCTGGGCATAGCCTGCCGGCTGACCGTTGTAGTCGATGTCGGCCCCTTTCTTCGGCATGCCATCCTTGTCGGTCAGCACGAAATCCTTGAGGTTGCCAGCCATGCCGAGGCGCACCAGGTCGGACTGGTGCAGGGCAGTGGCGCGATCAACACCATCCAGCTCGTTGGCATCCACCAGGGCGCCGTTGCCGAAGCCCTGAGCCTTGCGGATGGTGTCGCCACCGTCGAACGGACTGCCACCACGCACTGCGTCCCGCAGCCGGTCGGAGAAGGAGCCGATGCCGGTACCGGCCAGATGCTTCTGGGTTGCCTGCACGAAGCGCTTGTCATCGGCAACCTCGCCGAAGTTCCACCCCTCGCCGTAGAAGTACATGTCCGGGTTGACCTGCTTCACCGCGGCCAGCGCCTGCAGCATCTGATCTTTTGGATGATGCCCCATCAGATCGAAGCGGAAGGCGTCGATCTTGTAGTCGCGGGCCCAGGTCACCAGCGAGTCATTGATCAGCTTGGCGAACATGGCATGTTCCGGCGCCGTGTTGGAGCAGCAGGTAGAGTTCTCGACCGAACCGGTCTCCGGATTGAGGCGCTGGTAGTACCAGGGCACTATCTTGTCGAGCACCGACTTGGGCCCCAGGCCCGCCTCGTTGGTGTGGTTGTAGACCACGTCCATCACCACGTTCATGCCGATGTTCTGCTTGATGGCCTTGACCATTTCGCGGAACTCCAGAATGCGCTGGTTGCCCTCGGCGTTGGTGGCGTAGGAGCCTTCCGGTGCCGTGTAATGGTAGGGGTCATAGCCCCAGTTGAAGGAGTCGACGCCGCGCAGATAGCCATAAAGCGCCTGCACTTGCGGGTTCCCCTTGCTGTCGTCCCCTTGCAGGTCGCCGAGCACGGCCTCGATGGTCTGACCGCTGCTGCAGTAGCCGCCAAATTTGGATGTTTTCACATCCGGATTGACCTGACAGAGCTTGCTGAAGTCATCGCCGATATTGGCCACCTTGGCCGGATCCTCGTTGACGGTGGCGATGTCGAATACCGGCAGCAGGTGCAGGTGGCTGACGCCGCTCTTGGCCAGGGATTTCAGATGGGTGACGGGCACGCTGTCGCTGTCGGTCAGGCCGAGGAACTTGCCGCGATGCTCGGGGGTCGTGGATTCATCGTTGCCGGTCAGATCGCGGACATGGGCCTCATAGATGGTGATATCGGCCGGGTTCTGCTGGCTATGGGGGGCCTTGAGCTCATCCCATCCGGCTGGCTTGAGGGCCGGATCGTCAAGATCCACCACCTGGCTGTACTCGGAGTTCATCGCCAGGCTCAGGGAGTAGGGGTCGGTCACCTGATAAGATTCCAGCTTGCGGCTGACCGGGTGGTAGACCTCTATGTCATAGCGGTAGTATTTGCCCACCAGCTCGCTGCCGCCCTGTACGCTCCAGCTGCCGCTGGCCTCGTCCAGGGTCATGGTGCGTTCGCCGAGTGACTTGTGTTGCTCGTCGAACAGCGCCAGCTTGACCGACTTGGCGGTCGGCGCCCACAGCCGGAAGGTGACATTGCCTCCCTCAACGATGGCGCCATAGCTCAGCTTGGTTGCCTCCGCTGCATACAGGGCGTCGAGTGCGCCGGCGCTCTGTACCAGGGTCGCCCCTTGGAGGAGACCGTCGGCATCGGTGCCGATGGCCACCAACTCCCCCTTGAGCAGAGGCTTGAGATCTTTACCGGCAGGCAGGGCGAAGGCGGCGACATCCTTCAGATGCGGGTATTTGGCCTGCTGCTCGGCAGTCAGACTGGTCGCGGTCAGGCTGATATAGGGGAAATCGAACACCCCTTCCGCATTGGCCTTGATGGTGCCCGAGTCGGTGTAATAGAGACGAACATGGGGCTTGTCCTTGCCCCCTTGCCAGATCAGGGTGTTGCCGTCGATCAGATGAGCACTGGCGCCCGCCACGCCGAAGGCGGCGGTAAAGGCTTCCGCCCGGCTGCCGAAAATCTCGTTCTTGCCGGCAACGATGGCTACGGTGCGATCCGGGTGTTCGCTGAAGATCACCTTCATATCGCTGCCGGTCAGGTTGGCCAGATCGCCATTACGGGCGATAAAGTTGATGCATCCTTCCAGCTTGGCCAGAGGAACCACCCAGGCAGGCCCGAACCCATCGGCAGCGGCCGGGCTGTTGACCTTGTCGTCCCAGCTGGCGTTGAGTCCGCCCTCGGCAGTGGCATTGCAGGCATCATTGTTCCAAAGATGCAGACTGTGGCTGGCGAAGGGACCGGTGACCCCGCGGGCCGCACCGGTCTGGGTATCCACCAGTGCGATGACCACCTGATTGTCGCCAGCAACCAGCAACTCTTTCGGAGGGTCCATCTTGGGCAGACGGGCGACAGGTCCATCAGAAGGTTCAGGTGTAGAAGTCGATGTGCTGTTGTCATTGCAGCCGGACAAAAGCGCGAGCAGTGAGGCTGTTACCAGCGCCACCTTGGTCTTTTTCATATCCATTTTTTTATAATTCCCGCTGTAGTTAGTCTCGATATCCGAGTACCCGGTCATTGCCGAGCGGTGCCATATTAATCAGCCGGAATCGTTGCAAATGTGAGCGGAAGGGCAAAAAAGTTAACAGCTTTCAACAAGATAACGTTTTCATAACGAAAATCGGATCGGGCTCACAGACCTCAAGGCCATTTGGCCTCATATCTGGAAAACGGCCGTCACGGGGTCAGAAAATCAATGTCTGATCAAGTGGATAGACAAGGAGTAAACCATGAAACGGATTGAAGAGCAGGCGAGACGACTGGATCAGGAGTATCAGGCGATCGGGCTGCTGTTCGACCAGTTCTGCCAGCAAGCTGGCGCTTTGGCCGAACAGTATCACTTCTTCAACTGGCCCGATTATGAAGACTCGCCCCCGCTGAGCCGCGCCTTCACCCTGCTGGGGGAGGCTCGCGAACTGCGGCTTCGCTGCCAGCCCGGTGAGCGCTCCGCCCTCCATGGCCTGATCCAGGTGGTCTCGGAGGATGGCACCATCGAGGCCAGCCTCGGCTTTCGCGCTGATGGCCAGCTGCTGCTGGAGTCCGGCAAGTTGCTGGATAACCCGCCCGGGCTGCTGCTCAAGCTGCTGCTCGGCGCTGTGTGGCAACACAAGCCCCAAGAGGAAATAACAGGGCAACAGTAGTGACATCAAGTGGCCAGCGGCCTGTTTTTTATGGAAATCTCCCCAGCATCTGCTGGGGATTTTTTGAACTTCCCTTTCATTGAGTGATCTGAACCTTTCATCACCCTCCATCCAGGTTGTTACATGCCAATCCCTCAAACAATGCGCTTGGCCAATGGCCAGGTTGGCCATACCGGGTGTTGCTGTTCGGGCTGCACGAGAGCAAGGGGTGGTGAACTTGGCTGCCCCACAAATCTGGAGCCGCCCTGTCAGCAAACAACGGCACAGCCGATGACAGGTCACTCGGTTCTATCAGGAGAACGAGAGTTAAGAGTGAGAGCAGGCCGTCAACATGCTCACCACCCGGCTTGACAGATCCATGGCCAAGTTCTTCCTGGCCTTTTCGCGGTGTGGCCATTGTGGTTGTGATTGTGATTAGTCAAAGAGGTGCTTGCGGTGCAGCGATAAAGCGGTGCCGGGATGCCGGGGATACAGAGGATACAGAGTTGGACACTGTGGTTGCCGAAGGTGGGGCAGAGGGCGCGGCCGGATCAAGCCCCCGTGAGGGCGTGGGCGTATAAGAGCCAGGCGATATGGGGGCGAGAAGGATACCCAGCGAACTGGGCATGTCTCGGTAGCTGCATGATGGGAGGGCTGGTTTCGGTTACCGACCAGACCCTCCTTGAAGGCTATGAACTGGCACTCTCTCTTGAGTGCCCAGAGTTGTGGCCAAGAGAGCGCCTTGATGGCGCTCTGGTTTTTGCGGAGGGCTTAGCGGGAGCTTGCAGCCGCGACCAGCGGGATCCGGTTCACTGCCTTGCCCATGTAGGCGAGGGTGATGGTGACTATGATGCAGGTGAAACTCAGCCACATGTAGGGCAGGTAGTCGAGGGTTGCGACTCCCAGCACCCCGGCCATGAAGATACCGTTATCGCTCCAGGGCACCATGCCGCAGGTGAGGGTGCCGCCGAACTCGGCGTTGCGAGAGAGGTTCTTGCGCGCCAATCCCAGCCGGTCGTAGTTCTTGGCCATGATCTTGGGGGTCAGGATCAGCGACACATACATAGCCGAGCCAAACACGTTGGCCAGAAACGCGGTGGCGATGGTGTGGCTGGTCAGGCTGCCGACGCTGTTGATACGTTTCTCGAAGGCGCTGGCAATGACCGAGAGAATACCGACCTTCTCCAGCAGGCCGCCAAAGCCGAGACCGAAGATGATGACTGCGACCGAGCCCAGCATGGACTCCATGCCGCCACGGCCGAGAATGTTGTCGATAAAGTCGATGCCGGAAGTGATGGCAAACGGGCTGTATGCCGAGTGCATCGCTTTGACCGGATCCATATCCTGAAAGGCAATAGCCCATACCAGGCCCAGCAGAGCGCCGAAGCTAATCACCGGGAAGGCGGGCTTGCGGTTGGCCAGCAGGCCCAGTACCAGCACCACCGGCACTATGGCCAGCGGGGTGATGTTGAACTGCTGGTCGAGGGCCTCCATCACCAGATTGACCTGCTCCAGGCTAACGTTGCCCGAGTACTGCATCCCCACCACGGTGAACAGTACGGCGGTAATGATATAGGAGAGCAGGCTGATGGGCAGCATCCCCTTGATATGCTCTACCACGTCGACGTTGGACATGGTCGAGGCCAATACCACGGAATCAGAAAGTGGAGAGAGCTTGTCGCCGAAGTAGACCCCGGAGAGCACGGCGCCGGCAACCAATGGCGCAGGGACGCCGAGGCTGTGGCCGATCCCCATCATGGCGATACCGGCGGTTGCGGCAGAGCCCCAGGAGGTGCCGGTGGCCAGCGAGGTCAGCGAACAGATGATCAGGGTCGCTAGCAGAAAGATGGACGGATGGATCACCTTGAGGCCGAAGTAGATGATGCTGGGAACGATGCCGCCAGCAATCCAGGTGCCGACCAGGGCGCCGACGGAGACCAGGATCAGGATCGCCCCCATCCCCTTGGCGACGCCGTCAACGGCTGCCTGCTCCAGGGATTTGTAATCGTGGCCAAGCTTGATGCCAAGTCCCATGATGACGAACCAGGCGATGAACAGCGCCAGCTGGATCGGCAGGTCGAGTACGCTGGTGAATGAGAATGCCAAGGCCAGGAAAATGGCCAGACAGGCAAACACCTGTGCCATGCCCGGTAGTCGGATGTGGTGTGGTTGGTTTTGCATAGATACTTCCTAAACTCTTGCTCGCCAAGGTCACTCCCTCTCGTCCTGTGGATAGTGCTATCCCGAGGGGGCAACCCAAAAAGAGGCCGCAATCTACCACAAACCCAGCGGGTTAAAGCCCCATCAAATGGGCAAAAATGCACATTTGATTGAAAAAATCACAAATTAGTTGATCTCATAACCTGTTTTTGAGCGCCCTGTTGACAGCTGGGGGAGCATTCGAGGCTGGCGCGCGAGGCGACTTGCACTCCCATTAAGTGAATATGATAATCATTACCATTTGCTGCTTGGGGAGAAAACAATGCGCTGGATATTGCGGGGGACTATGTTGCTGGTGGCTTTGGCCGTACTTGCCTGGGGTCAGGATAAAGAGTACGGCACCTGGAGTGCCGGTTTTCTGCTGGCTGCCTGGTTGATGTTGGAGCCCGGTTTGCGACCCGCCTTGATCTTGCTGCCAGTAGCCGGTTTGACCGGTATCGTCACCCTGCTCTGGCAGCAGCCCTGGTCATGAGCTTTTGATGGGAGCCTGCTCGATCTTTTGTAGTGCTTGTTTCAGAGAAGTGATGACCAACGTCTCCATTTCGGTGCGTTTGGCATCGGTCAGGAAGTAGATCATGTCGACATCGTGGCGAATATAGTGGGAAGGGAGCTGGTTGAGGGTTAGACAGCAGAGATCGGCCATCTGATCGCTGGTGAGTTGCTGTTGCAGCCCCTGCTTCTCAATCTCCTTGAGCACCAGATGTTCATAAAAGTTGTGAATGTCGGTATCCAGTATCATATGCGTTCCTTGGCATGGCGATGAGCGGGGATTCGTCAAAAGCATAGCCATAACAAGGAGTAAAAACAAAAGGCCCGTCACTTTCGTGATGGGCCTTTTGCGTAATGAATGGTGCGAAGAGAGGGACTCGAACCCTCACATCCGTGGGACACTAACACCTGAAGCTAGCGCGTCTACCAATTCCGCCACCTTCGCACACTGATTTTCTCCAGCTGGTTTTTAAATGCGGTTGGAGCGCATTGCTCTGTGTTTACATGTCAGAATCATGGTGCGAAGAGAGGGACTCGAACCCTCACACCCGGGGGGCACTAACACCTGAAGCTAGCGCGTCTACCAATTCCGCCACCTTCGCACATCGGGTTATCAGTCTGGATTTACATGCTGTCTGATAAAGCATGGTGCGAAGAGAGGGACTCGAACCCTCACACCCGGGGGGCACTAACACCTGAAGCTAGCGCGTCTACCAATTCCGCCACCTTCGCACATTCGGGTTATCAGTCTGGATTTACATGCTGTCTGATAAAAGCATGGTGCGAAGAGAGGGACTCGAACCCTCACACCCGGGGGGCACTAACACCTGAAGCTAGCGCGTCTACCAATTCCGCCACCTTCGCACATCGGGTTATCAGTCTGGATTTACATGCTGTCTGATAAAAGCATCTTGCAGTATGGTGCGAAGAGAGGGACTCGAACCCTCACATCCGTGGGACACTAACACCTGAAGCTAGCGCGTCTACCAATTCCGCCACCTTCGCATCACTGCGGAGGGGGATTCTATAGAGTTTTGGGGGAGCGTCAACAGCCAAAGGGGACTTTTTTCGCTGTTGACACCCAAAGTGGCACCAAGGGTACAAAACTTCAGCAATTAGCTGACGCTAGGGGTTCAGTAACGGCCTAATGCGCTTTGATACATCTGTTCATACTGGGTGACCGAGTCAGGCCAGTTGAAGCGGGTGCTCATGGCATTGCGCTGCACCTTGGCAAAATGCGCCTTATCCTGCAGGAAGTGGAGCAGGCTACGGCGCATGGTATCGAGCAGTATGGCCGAGGTAGGATTGTTGAAACAGAAGCCGGTGGCATGTTCGGGATCTGCATCCCAATCCACAACTGTGTCTTTCAGGCCGCCCACCGCGCGCACCAGTGGCAGGGTGCCATAGGCCAGGCTGTACATCTGGTTGAGACCACAAGGCTCAAACAGTGAGGGCATCAGGAAGAAGTCGGCACCGGCTTCGACCAGATGTGCCAGTCGATCGTCATAGGTGTTGATGAAGGCGAGTTTGCCCGGATAATCCCGGGCCATAGTCTGCAGTTGCGTGGCGAGCGTCGGATCGCCAGAGCCAACGATCACCACTTGCACCTGATGGTGGAGGAACTTCTCCAGCGCAGGGAGCAGCAGGGGGACGCCCTTCTGCTCGGTCAGGCGGCAAACCATGCCGTAGATGGGCAGGTCTGCCACGGCCAGCCCCGCTTCCTGCTGCAGGCTTTGCTTGCAGACCTGTTTGCCAGCCATATTGTTGATGCTGTAGGTCGCAGGCAGGAATTCGTCGAACTCCGGATCCCAGTCCTTGTAGTCGCAGCCGTTGAGGATGCCGCAGAGATCTGCCGCCCGTTGCTGGAAGATATGCGCCATACCGTGAGCACCGAGATGAGTCAGCAGCTCCTGGGCATAGTTGGGGCTCACCGCATTGATCTTGTCGGCGTAGAGAACCCCGCATTTGAGCAGATTGACGTGGCCGTAGTCGTAGTTGATGCGGCGCTCATAGTCGGCAATTTCTGGCATGGCCCAGAACTGCTCTCGGCCAAACACCCCCTGAAACGCCGCGTTGTGAATGGTGATAACGCTGCGGGTTTGCTGGAAGAAGGGGTTGTGGGCGTGACGGGTTTTCAGCAGCAGCGGCAGCAGGCCTGTGTGCCAGTCATTGCAGTGGGCGATATCCGGGGCAAAGCCGAGCTGCTCGCAGGCATGGAGGGCCGCTGCCGAGAAAAAGGCAAAGCGCTCGCCGTTGTCCGGATAGGCCTGATTATTCTCGGCGTAGAGCTGGGGACGATCGAAGTATTGTGGGCAGTCGAGCAGATATACGCAGACGCCATCCATTTCCATCTGGTAGATGCGATAACCAATATCCGGTAGCCCCGGATGGGTTGGTAACCAGCGTGACGCCACCAGTCTGGCCTCATCCCGTCGCTTTATGGTCTTGTAGCAGGGCAGCATGATCCTGACATCATGTCCCTTCTGGGCCAGGTACATCGGCAGGGCTCTGGCAACATCGGCCAGGCCCCCGGTCTTGACCAGCCCCTCAACTTCCGAGGCAACAAACAGGATTTTCAGTGGGTTAATAGCCAACTCTTGCTCCCTTAGGTACCACCACGATACCGCCTTCCGACACGGTAAATCGTTCTCTATCGTGGGCCAGATTCTCACCGATAACGGTGCCGGGCGCAATTTCAACATTTTTATCTATGATCGCGCGTCTGATGGAGCAGCCTTCACCAATCTTCACATCCCCCAGCAGCACGGATTCACTGATATGGCTGCTCGTGCCGATATTGCAGCGAAAACCCAGGATGGAACGCTGGATCTGGCTGCCCTGAATGAAGCAACCGGCAGAGATCAGGGAGTTGGCAATTTTTACCTTGCACTCGTCGCTGTCGATAAAGGTGGCGGGCGGCAGTGCCGGATAGTGGGTGTGCAGGGGCCACTTGCGGTTATAGAGGGAGAAGGGGGGATTGTCGGCCACCAGGTCCATGTGCGCTTGCCAATAAGAGTCGAGGGTGCCCACATCCCGCCAGTAGACGTGCGGTTTCTCGCCGGGGATGACGTTGGTGCTGTAGTCATAGACATAGACGGGCGCGCGCGGGTAGAGGCTCGGGATCACATCCTTGCCAAAGTCGTGGCTGGAGCTCTCCTCGGCAGCATCCCGCTTCAGCTCGCGGTAGAGGGCATCGGTCTCGAAGATGTAGTTGCCCATCGAGACGAGCGCCTGGGTCGGATCGCCGGGGATATGCTTGGGCTGTTTCGGTTTTTCCTGAAAACCGATCATCCGCCCTTCGGTATCCACCTCGATCACCCCGAATGCACTGGCCTCTTCGATGGGCATGCGCAAGGCGGCGACCGTCATGGCGGCGTTCTTCTGCTTGTGGAAAGCCACCATCTGGCTCACATCCATCTTGTAGATGTGGTCGGAGCCGAAGATGCAGACGTGATCCGGTTCGGCCCGCTCGATAAAACCGAGGTTCTGGTAGATGGCGTCGGCGGTGCCGTCATACCAGCGTTTGCCCATCCGCATCTGGGCCGGAATGGGGTCGATGAAACGGTCGGTGATCCCGACGATATTCCACCCCTTCTTCATGTGCAGGTAGAGGGACTGGGATTTGAATTGGGTCAGTACATAGATGCGCAGAAAGTCGGCGTTGACGAAGTTGTTGAGGACAAAGTCGATCAGCCGGTAGCTACCACCAAAGGGGACGGAAGGCTTGCTGCGGGTGGTGGTAAGAGGCTGCAGGCGAGTACCTTCGCCACCAGCTAGGATCATGGTCAAAATGCCTGCCATCGTATTTCTCTCCCTGAATCAACAACATGAAAAGGTTTTCAGCGCTTGGGATAAAAACACCCCTAAAGGGGTGGTTTTTATCGTGCTATTAGTACCTTATCAGATACCGGATGGCGCTCTCTAGCTGTTTTATTGTGCTGCTTACACTTATTTACACTTTGCTCAGATAGACCTTGAATTTGGCATCACTGCTGATCACTTCAGTCCGTTTGAAGCGTGTCTCCAGTATAGGCTGATAGCGCAAGAAGGCGTTGGCAACAATGGTCAATGAGCCATTTGGCAGCAAAAATTCCGGCGCCTTGGCCAGGAACTGCTCGGTCGCCGCATAAAAGGTTTTGAGACCCGCATGGAATGGCGGATTGGAGACGATGTGCTGGAAGCGGGTGGCGACATCCGAATAGACATCGGAGGCGGTGACCTTGCCCTGTAGACCATTGATTGCCAGGGTGCGGCGGCTCGATTCGAGCGCCAGCGCGCTGATATCCACCATATTGACCCGCAGATCAGGATTGCGCTTGGCCAGCACAGACCCAATCACCCCGGCACCGCAGCCGAAATCGAGCAGTTCGCCCTTCATCGGCGGTACGGCGGCCAGCAGCATCTGGCTGCCGAGATCAAGCTCGGCGGCGCTGAAGACGCCGGGCAGCGCCAGCACGGTCAGCTCGGTATCGCCAGCCTTGCACTGATAGCGGCCAAACCAGCTATCCAGATCGAACGGGGCGACCGGTTTGCAGAGCTCGCCATGATAGAGAGAGCAGCGGCGGGCCGAGTCACGCTTGACCGGCTTATTGCTGTATGGTGCCAGCAGCTTGTCGGCGCCATTGATGCCGCCGCGGTTTTCACCGGCCAGGAACAGATCGGCTCCCGCTTCCAACAAGGGGGTCATCATGGCCAGCAGATATTGTGCCTCGGCCTTGGCCTTGGGCATCAGCAGCAGCAGGGCATCGAAGCGGGGGGCACCACCGAGCTGGTGGTCGAACAGGATGGCCTCGCCGAGGGCGGCCTGCTGGCTGCGGTAGTAGCAGTAATCGGTGGTAAAGACGGTCAGGGTCTGGACCAGGCTCGCCAGCTGGCGGGGGTAGTCATCCTCCAGCGCGCCACAGACAAGTAGCCGCTTGCCGACAAAGAGGGCTTGGTTTCGTTCCAGCATCTGGCTGACGGCACTGATTGGGCTGCTCATCGGGTCTCTCCACGCAATTTTGGGCGGCCATTATACATAGCCCCTTTCGCCTTGACATTTATGCTGTGTTCCCGAAAGATGCCAAGACACCATTTTTTGACCAGAGATGACGAAATGCGGTTCAACGGGTTGAAACGAAAGCACAAAAAAAGCCTGACATTCGGGCCTGCCGACGTTCGCGCGTAACCTCTCATCCCTGAGAAGCTTCAAACCCCGGTTGCGCAGATCGTACCGGGGTTTTTTATTGCCATATGCGCGTCATTTAGGAGAAGGAGATCCCATGTTTCAAGGTTCAATCGTTGCGTTGATCACCCCGTTTCGACAGGGAAAGCTGGATGAAGAGGCGCTGCTGCGTCTGGTGGAGTGGCATATCGAACAGGGTACTCACGGCATTGTGCCGGTGGGCACCACGGGTGAAAGCCCGACCCTGACCCATGACGAGCACTGCCGGGTGGTGGAGCTGGTGGTCAAGCAGGTGGCGGGGCGTATTCCGGTGATTGCCGGGGCCGGTTCCAACAATCCGGTCGAAGCCATCGAATATACCCTCCATGCCGAGCGGGTTGGCGCCGATGCCACTCTGCATGTGGCCGGTTACTACAACCGTCCCAATCAGGAGGGGCTTTACCACCACTTCAAGGCCGTCCACGACGCCACCGCCAAGCCGATCATTGTCTACAACATTCCGCCGCGGGCCATCGTTGACGTGCAACCCGCGACCCTGGCCCGTCTGGCCGAACTGCCGCGCATTGCCGGGGTGAAAGATGCCACCGGCGACTTGGCGCGTCCCTGGACCGAACGCCAGCTGATCAACAAGCCCTTTGCCTGGCTCTCCGGGGAAGATGCCACTGCCGTGGCCTACAACATCGGCGGCGGTCAGGGCTGTATCTCGGTGACCGCCAACGTGGCCCCCAAACTGGTAGCCGAGGTGCAGAACCTGACCCTGGCGGGCAAGTGGCAAGCGGCGCGTGAGCTGCAAGACCGGCTGATTCCGCTTCATCAGGCAATGTTTGCCGAGCCGAGCCCGGCTGGTGCCAAGTATGCAGCCTCTCTGCTCGGTTTCTGTAGCGAGGAGTGCCGCCTGCCGGTGATGCCGCTGTCGGAAACGACCCGCGAGCGCATTCGCAGCGCCATGCAGCAGCTCAACCTGCTGTAATGCAAAACGGGTGAGCCAAGGCTCACCCGTTTTGTCTCCGGCTTTTGTTTCTAGTCTTTATTTACGACATCGCCCCACTCAGGCTGCGTGATGCAGCCAGGCGGCGATAGCCAGCTGCAACTCGACATACGCCGGATAGAGGAAGAGATCGGCAAGCTCGGCAGGCCACTCGTCATGCTCGCCCGACCGGGCTTGCAGATGGGCTTGCAGGTTGGTCAGGGCGGGTAGCCAGAGCGCTGGTTGTGGCAGTGTGGCTGCACTGCGGGCGACCAGATCGATTCCTTGGCACAGGGCCGCGAGTGCCTGCTGTTGAATATTTTCATTCTGCGGATGCTCCAGCCAGAGCTGCTCGTGATGCTGCCAGTGACGCAGCCCCTCGCTTATCCCCGTTATGCCATCCATACCTTCATGCCCGACCAGCGCCTGCAGGGCCAGCGGTTTGCCAAGGCCAGCCAGTCGATAGCCGCGCTGGGCCTTGGATTGGGCGCCAAGGCGCAGCCCGCCGATCCTGGCGAGGCGTCGGGCCAGTGCAAACAGTGCCGTGGTAGCACCGGATTTTAGCTCCAGTTCCAGCTCGTTGATGGTAGTGCTGCCCTGAGTGCCGATAATCTCGCCCTGATCCCAGGCCAGTTCAATCTCGGCCCCCTCGAAGGCGATCAGCCAGTGGCGGCGCAGGAAGTCGGTGCGAAACTGGGCGACCAGTTGCAGTTGAATGTGGTCGCGCTCGGTCAGGCTCGGCCAGATCTCATCAGGAAAGGCCGAGAGAGTCGGCAGCTCGCCGCTCACCGGGACATTGTATTCCGGTCTGGCGTGCAGGCCGCCCACCACCTGGCCGCGGCATTTGATGGTCTGTTCGGCGAAGGCATCGCAGCGGCGGATCCGCAAACCCATCTCCAGTTGGCGCAGGGCCAGGGTCGGCGTATCGAAATAGACGTTGCCGAGCTGCTGTTGTGATGACTCATTAATCTCGAGAGAATTCAGCAGGTTGGATAACGTGGCTTGGATCTCGCTGGCGACAAAAAACTTTATCTCGATCTCAGTTTGCATACTATTTCCGGACTGGCTGGCAACTTTGGAGGGCAGGGTACGGGTCGCGGGGATATAATGCCCGCGAGACGATTAGATTAATTCGCGGTTTAATTGAGTGCGCAGTTCGGTTATCCTGCGCGCCTCATAAAATCGTATCGAGTGTTTTTTCACCGACACAGGTTTGGCCATGCCAGTAAATACTATTTTGGGGCTTTTTGCCAAGTCCCCCATCAAGCCGCTGCAGAAGCACATCGTGAAGGTTCACCAATGCTCCCAGCAGTTGATCCCTTTCTTTGATGCCGTTGCTGAAGAGCGCTGGGAAGATGCCGAGAAGATCCGGCAGCAGATCGCCCAGCTGGAAAAAGAGGCGGATATCCTCAAGCGTGAAATCCGTCTGAAACTGCCTCGCGGGCTGTTCCTGCCGGTTGCCCGCACCGACCTGCTGGAGCTGTTGACCCAGCAAGACAAGATTGCCAACCGTGCCAAGGATATCTCCGGCCGCATGCTTGGTCGTCGCATGGAGTTCCCCACCGAAATGCGGGCGGATTTCATGGCTTATCTCAAACGTTGTATTGATGCGACCGCTCAGGCCGAGAAAGCGATCGGGGAGCTCGACGAGCTGCTCGAAACCGGCTTCAAAGGACGGGAAGTGGAAATGGTTGCCGAGATGATCCACCAGCTGGATCTTATCGAGGACGATACAGACACCATGCAGATCGGTCTGCGCCAACAGCTGCAAGCGGTTGAGCAGAAATACAATCCGATCGATGTGATGTTCCTTTACAAGATCCTCGAATGGGTAGGTGACCTGGCTGATCAGGCCGAGCGCGTAGGCGCCCGTCTTGAGCTGATGCTGGCTCGTTCGTAATCGACTGACTGGGTAAACACTATCAATGGACATTATCGCGAATTACGGCACCACCCTGGTGCTCGTGGCGGCCTTGTTCGGCTTTTTAATGGCCTGGGGCATTGGTGCAAACGACGTGGCCAACGCCATGGGCACATCGGTCGGTACCAAATCCCTGACCATCCGTCAGGCGATCATCATCGCCATGATCTTCGAATTTGCCGGTGCCTATCTGGCCGGCGGCGAAGTGACGGCCACCATTCGTAACGGCATCATCGACAGCAACGCCTTTGTCGACAGCCCGGATCTGCTGGTGCTGGGTATGATCGCCTCCCTGCTGGCGGCGGGGGCATGGTTGATCCTCGCCTCCTACTTCGGCTGGCCCGTCTCTACCACTCACTCCATCATTGGTGCCATCGTTGGCTTCGCGGTGGTGAGCATTGGGCCGGAAGCGGTGCAATGGAGCAAGTTTGGCGGTATCGTCGGCTCCTGGGTCGTGACGCCAGCTATCTCGGGTATCATCGCCTACTTCATGTTCATCAGCGTGCAGAAGCTTATCTTCAATACCGATGACCCGCTGAACAACGCCAAGCGCTATGTGCCCTTTTACATGTTTCTGACCTCGCTGGTCATCTGTCTGGTGACCATCAAGAAAGGGCTGACCCACGTTGGTCTGCATCTGACCAATGGTGAAGGCATTCTGCTCTCTGTGGCTATCTCTATCGCAGTGGCGTTTGCCGGCTGGCTTTACATTCGCGGTCAGCAGTACAACCCGCAGGACGACAGCAAGATGCACTTCGCCAACGTGGAGAAGGTGTTCGGCATCCTGATGGTGATCACCGCCTGTGCCATGGCGTTTGCTCACGGCTCCAACGATGTGGCTAACGCGATTGGTCCGCTCTCTGCGGTTGCTTCTATCGTTGCCTCTGGTGGCGAGATTGCCGGTCAGGCATCCATTGCCTGGTGGATCTTGCCGCTCGGCGGTATCGGTATCGTGATCGGTCTGGCGACCATGGGCGAGAAGGTGATGGCGACGGTCGGTACCGGCATCACTCACCTGACCCCGAGTCGTGGTTTTGCTGCCCAGCTGGCGACTGCCGCGACCGTGGTAATCGCTTCCGGTACCGGTCTGCCTATCTCCACCACCCAGACCCTGGTCGGTGCTGTGATGGGTGTCGGTCTGGCGCGCGGTATTGCGGCGCTGAATCTGGGGGTACTGCGCAACATCGTGGTCTCCTGGATCATCACCCTGCCTGCCGGTGCCATCCTGGCTATCGCCATCTTCTACGTGCTGCAGGCCTGCTTCTCCTAATCGAAGCGGCGCTCAGCAAAAAGCCCGAGTCATTGACTCGGGCTTTTTTATTGTCGCTATTTCCTGTGCTTAGAGGGATGCACAGATCTGCCACAGATCGTACTGGATAGCGGCAGCCGTCACTTCCCGGCCCGCCCCCGGCCCCTGGATCACCAGCGGGTTGGTGCGGTAGCTGTCGCTCTCGATGGCGAAGATGTTGTCGCACGGCAAGAGGTTGGCAAACGGGTGATGGGGCTCCAGCGCCTCCAGTCCGACCCGCGCCTTGCCGTCATGCTCAAAGCGGGCGACGTAGCGCAGTACCTTGCCGAGGCGCTTTGCCCCTTCGAAGGCGGTCTGGATCGGGCCATCCAGCTCTTTCAGGCGATCCATAAACTGATCGGCTGTCACCTTGCGCAGCGGAACGGGCACCAGATTCTCCAGCTCGATATCGGCGGAGTCGAGCTCGAAGCCCGCCTCCCGCGCCAGAATAAGCAGCTTGCGCCGCACATCCTGACCGGAGAGATCCTCGCGGGGATCCGGCTCGGTCAGACCGTGCTGCCACGCCTCGTCCACCAGTTCGGAGAAGGGGCGGCTGCCGTCATACTGCTGGAACAGCCAGGAGAGGGTGCCGGAGAAGATGCCGGAGACCCCCTGAATACGGTCGCCGCTCTGGCGCAGCATCTGGATGCTGGACTGGATCGGCAACCCGGCGCCCACGGTAGCGTTGTAGCGCCACTGCACCTGATGGTCGCGGCAGGTTTGCTTGATCCGCTGGTAGAACTCGCTGTCAGCAGCACCGGCAAACTTGTTGGCGGCGATGATATGGATGCCGAGCTGGGCAAAATCCGGGTAGTAACGGCTCACGGTTTCGCTGGCGGTCATGTCCAACGCAATCAGCGCATCGAAGCCGTGCTGCTCAAGCTGGGAGAGCAACTCGGGCCAGATCAGCGGACTGGGATTGAAGTTGTCCTGCACCTTGAGCGGGTCCAGCCCCTCTTCATCCAGCAGGCCCCCTTCCGAACCGAACACCCCGTAGAGGGTAAGCGCCAGATTGAGTTCATGTTCCAGCCGTGCTTTTTCCCGGGCGTAGAGGCTTAGCCAATGGCCGCCGATATTGCCCTTGCCGAACAGCACCAGACCGACCCGGGTCGGGCGGCTGAACAGGGCGCTGTGCAGGGCGATGAGCAGCGGCTCCAGCACCACCTGACGCAGTACAGCCACCAGACTCAGGCCATCTCTGGCCACCTGTACGAACTCCAGCGGCTGATCCGCCAGCAACTGATAGAAGCGGTGACACTGCTCGGCGTTGTCGGTGACACCGGCGCCGACCAGCGCTACCAGACTGTACCCCTCTTTCTGAATGAGGCCGGTGAAGCTCCCTTGCAGCTGGAAGTCGCGCAGCAGCTCGAAGGCGCCTTGTGCGACTTCGAGGGTGTAGGCGAGGCGCAGGATCCTGCGATCCGGCTGGCGCTGCAGGGTGAGCGGGTTGAGACGGTGACGGGCCAGATGAGCCTCTATGGTGGCCACCGTCTGCTCGTAGTTGGTTTGCGGCAGCACCTTCAGCTCGATGAGGGCGATCTGATCCACCGAGGAGACGATGCGGGCACCGCCGGAGCGGGGGGCGCGGCGCAAAATGTGGGTGCAGCCCTCATCCGGGTTGTAGCTGCAGCGCAGGGTGAGGCGCTGGCGGCTGTCGGTCACAGGTTGCAGGGTGCGCGAGTGCAATACCGAGGAGCCGAGGCGGGCCAGCTCGTTCGCTTCGGCGAGGCTCAGGC
Organism: Aeromonas australiensis; assembly: GCF_000819725.1. GTDB lineage: Bacteria > Pseudomonadota > Gammaproteobacteria > Enterobacterales > Aeromonadaceae > Aeromonas > Aeromonas australiensis. Next base: position 21,857 of record NZ_CDDH01000057.1, read on the forward strand.
GCTCCAGCAGGCGTGCCTCCTTCACCCGGCGCGGGTCGGCACTGTAGACCCCGGCCACGTCGCTCCAGATGGTGGTGGATTCGCCGTCCGCCAGCAGCGCCAACAGGCTGGCGCTGTAGTCGGAGCCATTGCGACCGAGCAGCAGGGAGCGTCCCTCCATGTCGGCGGCGATAAAGCCGGTTACCACGATGCGACCGGCATGTTCGGCCAGCCTCGCCTTGAGCAGTTCGCTGGAGAGGGCAATATCCACCTTGACCAGAGCGCCATCCTCGGCGCGCAGGAAACTGCGGGCATCGAGCCAGATAGCCTTGTCGCCGCGGCTGGTGAGCAGGGCCGCCAGCAGGCGCGCCGACCACACTTCGCCAAAAGCGAGCAGGCCGTTGCGGGCGAAGCGGTCAAACTGCCCCTCCAGCGTTTTGGCGATCAGCTGCATGTCATCGGCCAGCTGCTTGCTTAGCTCGAGCTGCAGTTCACCCTCCAGCAGGCCATCGATCAGGCTCTGCTGATAGGCCTGCAGGGCAGAGATGGCTTCACCGGCGGCTGCGTCCCCCGCTTCGGCCAGCTCCACCAGCTGGATCAGCCGGTTGGTGGTCTTGCCAGCGGCGGAGACCACGATCAGTTCATCCCCGCCCACCTGTTGTTCAACGATGCTGGCGACCCGGCGATAACAGACCGGATCCGCCAGACTGCTGCCACCGAATTTGTGGACGTGACGTCGCTTCAATCCTGCTTCTGCTGCCACCGCGATCTCTCCTTGTTGCTGCTGTTCCATTACTTCGCTACCTGCTCTGCCTGCTGTACCTGTTCAAAAGCCTGAGCCAGATCGGCCACCAGGTCTTCACTGTGTTCAATACCGACCGACAACCGCAGCAGCTGGGGGCTGATGCCCGCTGCCTGCTGCGCCGCCGGGGTCATGGCCCTGTGGGTCATGCTGGCCGGATGGGCCACCAGACTCTCCACCCCGCCGAGGGACTCGGCTACCGAAAAGAGGGTGAGGGCCGCCAGGAAGGCGCGAATACCCGCCTCGCTGCAATCGAGCTCAAAACTTAACATGGCGCCGAAGCCGGACTGTTGACGGCGCGCAATATCATGGCCCGGATGGCTCGGCAGACTGGGGTGATAGATGCGTTTCACCAGCGGTTGTTGTTGCAGGAAGGCGAGGATGCGATCTGTGTTCTCCTGATGGGTGCGCAATCTGGGAGCCAGAGTGCGCAGGCCGCGCAGGGTAAGGTAGGAGTCAAACGCCCCGGAGGTGAGCCCCAGACAGTTGGCCCACCACACCAGCGACTCGGCCAGTGCGGCCTCCTTGGCAATCGCCACCCCGCCCACCACATCGGAGTGACCGTTGATGTACTTGGTGGTGGAGTGCACCACCACGTCGGCACCGAGGGCCAGGGGTTGTTGCAGCAGGGGGGAGAGGAAGGTGTTGTCCACCACCACCTGTGCCCCTACCTCGTGGGCGGCGCTGGCGATGGCACTGATATCCACCACCCGCAGCAACGGGTTGGAAGGGGTCTCGACCCATACTAGCGCAGGCTGTTGCGCCAGTGCGGCGGCCAGTGCCGCCTCATCCCCCTGATCGACAAACTGCACCCGGTAGTGGCCTTTGGCCGCCAGATACTCGAACAGGCGCCAGGTGCCGCCGTAGCAGTCGTGTGGGGCGATCAGCAGATCCCCCGCCTTGAGCAGGGCGGTGGTGACCAGATGGATAGCCCCCATGCCGGTGCCGGTGACCACGGCGCCAGCGCCCCCTTCCAGCGCCGCCAGCGCATCCGCCAGATGGGTGCGGGTCGGATTGCCGGAGCGGGCATAATCGTATTGACGGGGCTCGCCAAAGTCGGCAAAGGTGTAGTTGCTGGAGAGGTAGATGGGGGGCACCACGGCACCGTGCTGCTGGTCTGTCTCAATCCCGGTGCGTACTGCCTGGGTGGCCTTGTGGGTCATATCACTCTCCTTAATGTCTCTTCACACGTTGGCATCTTGCTACCAGGCGCTAGCCCGCCATTGCGGGCTCATGGTTAACCACACTACGCCAGCTTAAAAAAGCCGTCAACACTTCCAGACGTCTAAATGGCTTTGCTGTTGGATTGCCATTAATTTCCTTAAGGGTTAAAATCCGCGCTCACGGCCAAACGAGAACAGGTGAATCATGGGTACAGAGTGGAACGGCGACTACGTCAGCCCCTACGCGGAACACGGTAAGAAGAGTGAACAGGTCAAGAAGATTACCGTCTCGATCCCGCTCAAGGTGTTGAAAGTGTTGACTGATGAGCGCACCCGTCGCCAGGTGAACAACCTGCGTCATGCGACCAACAGCGAGCTGCTCTGTGAAGCCTTCCTGCACGCTTTCACCGGCCAGCCGCTTCCTTGCGACGAAGACTTGCGCAAGGATCAACCGGACAGTGTCCCGGCCGAAGCGCGCGCCATCATGGAAGCGCTGGGCAAAGAGATCGAAGATTTCGACAAAGAGTAAGCGATTTACCATGCACAAGAGGCGACCCCGGGGTCGCCTCTTGTCGTTTCAGTCGCCCCGTTCACGGGGCTGTGATTATTTCAGCAGACTGAAGATCAGCGCCGATACCGCCAGCGAACCGGTCAGCAGGATAAAGCCGTTGGTCCAGCCGTGACGGAAGCGGGCCAGCGCCTCCACCTTGTAGATGGCAATCACCGGCATGATGAACAGGATCATGGCAATGACCGGGCCGGAGAGGGTTTCCATCAACCCCAGAATGCCCGGGTTGATGATAGCGGCGCCCCAGATAGCGAAGAACATCAGGGCGATGCCGAGCTTGTCCGCCTTGGCCAACGACAGGCCGGTGGGCTTGGCGATCAGGCTTTTCAGGCTCTCGCGGGCACCGAGGAAGTGACCGAGGAAAGAGGAGCTGATGGCGATAAAGGCAATGAGCGGCCCCAGCGTCACGATCACCGGGTTGTCGGTGATGTTGGCGAGATAGGAGAGCACAGAGACGTTCTGGGCCTTGGCTTCGGCCAGCTGGGCTGGCGAGAGGCTCAGCACGCAGGAGAAGACGAAGAACAGCACGAAGCCCACCAGCATCACAGTGGTGTTGCGCAGGATCAGGCCGCTCTTGGCTTCTGCCTGCTCGCCATATTCACGGCGCTGCACGTTGGCAAAGCCGGAGATGGCGGCGGCGTGGCTGAAGGCGAACACGGTGACCGGCAGTGCCAGCCAGACGGTGTTGAGGAAGTCGACCCCCTCAAGCGCGGTCACTTCCGGCCAGTGCCACTGGGGGATCAGGTAGCAGGAGAGGGCCGCCAGAATGGCCGCCAGCGGATAGACCATAAAGGCGAAGGCGCGCAGCATCGCTTTTTCCCCCGCCAGCATCACGGCGATCATGGCAAACACCAGCACGCCGGAGAGCATCACCCGATCCGGGGTCGCCATGCCGAGCTGATTGACCATAAAGCTCTCCACCGTGTTGGTCAGCCCGACCCCGTAGATAAGCAGGATCGGAAAGATGGAGAGGAAGTAGAGCGCCGACATGAGGCGACCGGCCATCTTGCCAAAATGTTCCTCCGCCACTTCGGTGAAGTCGGCGTGGGGGCGTGAAGAGGAGAGCACGAAGCGCGCCAGCCCGCGGTGGGCGAGGAAGGTCATGGGCCCTGCCAGTACCGCGACGATGACCAGAGGCCAGATCCCGCCCAGACCCAGATTGATGGGCAGGAACAGGATGCCGGCGCCAACGGCGGTGCCAAACAGGCTGATAACCCAGTGGGTGTCGTGACGGCGCCAGCGGGTGGTGCTGGCCGTGGTGGAGCAGGAACCGGATAGCTCCTTGGTAGCCTCTACAGATAAACTCATTATCAATTCACTTTTTGTTAGTGTTTTAATCTGAGTTCATTGTGGTTTATCGGGATTTAATTCTCAAAAAGCGAGGCTGAAACATATCACTGCCATTGCGGGGTTTAGCCAGCGAGATTGGGAATGGAATCTGGATCTCAGAATGCAACAAAACTGACGCTGGTGGTTTTTGCGAAATATAAAACCAAAATTTTATCTATGCTCGTTTTTTTATTTTGGCTAATCAGGTGTTTTCGGAATTACGTGAAAAATCGCACCATTTCTCGCCGACCGATTGTGATGTTTCACTATCGTTTCGCTTCTTTGCCAGCGTATCACGCTGTTCAAGAGCGCCTTGACCAGCGGATCACACCGGCCATCACTCCGGACCACGCCCCTGAAAAAGCAGGCGACCATCGGGCCGCCTGCTGGTGTGATGTGATGACAAGGCGGTCCACCTAGTGGGCCAGAATGTTGCCCCAGGCGAGATCCGGATCCCCCATCACGATAAAGTCCGGGTTCTCCAGTGAATCCGTTTCGTTGTAGCTTAGCGGCTGCAACGCCAGGCTGAGGATGCGGCCACCGGCTGCCTCGACGATGCACTGGGCGGCGGCGGTGTCCCACTCGCCGGTGGGGCCGAGCCTTACGTAGCAATCGGCTGCCCCTTCCGCCACCAGACAGGATTTGAGGGAGCTGGAGCCAAGCGGGATCAGCTGGTAGTTGATGGCCGGGTTGAGGCGGCGGGTGAGGTTCTCCAGCTTCTGGCGGCGGCTGATGGCCACCACCAGTGAGTCAGGCTGGTCATGCTCGTGGTGCATGGCGCTGATGGGCAGTACCTCGCCATTCACCTCCTTGAAGGCGCCGTAGCCGCGCACCGCCCAGTAGAGCACGTTGGACTCGGGAGCATAGATGACCCCGAGCACCGGCACATTGTCCTGCACCAGGGCGATCAGGGTGGCGAAGTCGCCGCTGCCCGCGATAAATTCGCCAGTGCCGTCGAGGGGGTCCACCAGCCAGTACTGCCGCCAGTTGGATCGCTGGCTGAAGGGGATGTCGGCCGCCTCTTCGGTCAGCACCGGCACATGGGGGGTGAGCGCCGACAGCGCCTGTTTGAGGTAGGCATCGGCAGCAAGATCGGCACTGGTGACCGGGGTCGCATCCTCCTTCAGCTGGCGCTCGAACTGACCGCCGTGATAGATGTCGTGAAGGATCCTTCCGGCTTCGCGGGCAATCTCCTTGACCCCCGGCACCCAGGCCAACAACTCCTGCATCTCGTTATCCTCTGTCTGTTAACTGCCCGTCTGCGGGCTACTCTGCCTGCTCCGCCAGCCAGCGTTGGGCCAGCAGCAGGGCACTGATGCTGCGCGACTCGGTGAAGTCCGGTCGCGCCAGCAATTCGTCAATTCGGTTGAGGGGCCAGGGGATCACCTCCAGCGGTTCCGGCTCGTCGCCGATCCGCTGCTCGGGGAAGAGATCTCGGGCCAGCAGGATATCCATCCGGCTGGAGAAGTAACCGGGCGCCAGTGATACCTGCTTGAGCAGGGTCAGGCTGTTGGCGCCAAAGCCCGCCTCCTCCATCAGCTCCCGGTTGCCCGCCTCAAAGGCATCTTCGCCCGGGTCGATCAGCCCCTTGGGAAAGCCCAGCTCGTAGGAGTGGGTGCCCGCGGCGTATTCGCGCACCAGCAGCAGGGTGCGCGCATCAAACAGCGGCACCACCATGACGGCGCCACGATTACCGCCGCGCATCCGCTCGTAGACCCGCTCTTCGCCGTTGGAGAATTTGAGGTGTAGCGATTCCACCTTGAACAGCCGGCTCTCGGCCACGATATCGGCCTTGAGGATCTCCGGCTTGCTCTTGGGGTGATCCAGTTGGTCGGCAGAGATGTGTTCGGGTTTGCTCTTGTGGGGGTCGCTCATCGGACGCTGGCTGCTCGTTAAAAAATCGTGCTTCAAGAGTAAACGACTCTCACACCGAACACCACGGGCCAGGGATGGCAAAGGGGGAGGAAAAATCCGCTATACTGCCGCTCCATTTCTTTCGCGACACCGAGATCAAGAGGCCCGATGCCACACACCTGCTCCACCACCTTGCCCTGGCACCAGATAGATACCATCTTGCTCGATATGGATGGCACCCTGATCGATCTCCATTTTGACAACTACCTCTGGCAGCAACTGGTGCCGGAGCGTTACGCCGAGCGGCTTGGTCTGCCGCTGGATGAGGCAAAGGAGCAGATTGAGGGGCACTATCAGGCGGTCAACGGCACCCTCAACTGGTACTGCGTGGATTACTGGAGCGAGACCCTGGGGCTCGATATTCGCGCCCTCAAGCAAGAGTTGCTGGCGAAGATCCAGTGGCGCCCTCACACCATCCCCTTTCTGGCCGAGCTGCGTGCCGCGGGCAAACAGCTGGTGCTCTTTACCAATGCCCACCCCGCCAGCCTGTCGGTGAAGGATGCGCAGCTCGGCCTTGCCGACCATCTGGATCTGATGGTGAGCACCCATGAGCTGGGTTGGTCGAAGGAGAGCCAGCTCTGCTGGCAGGCGCTGGCACAGCGGCTGGCGTTCGATCCGGCCCGCACCCTGTTTGTGGATGACAGCGAGCGGATCCTGCGGGCTGCCGCCGACTACGGCATCGGCTATCAGCTGGCGATCCAGAACCCGGACAGCTGCAAGCCGGAGCAGAGCATTACCGCTTTTCCAGCGATCCGCGATTATGCCGAGTTGCTGCCGCTGGCAGTCTGAATCTGCTGAAACGAGAGAGGGCTGCATCGTGCAGCCCTCTCTGTATCTGAAACCTGGCGGTGAAACATTACAGCTCCCGAAACGGGCGGCGCTTCTCCTCTTCGATGACGATTGCCTCCAGATTGACGATGCGATCCTGCAACTCTCTGATGATAATATCCTGCTTGCCGAGGCGGTCGGTGATGCGGGCATCCCCCAGCTGGTAGCGAGCCCGTTTGCCGAGGTATCCGAACAATAGGCTGATAAATACGATCAGGACTATGCCTGTCCACATGGTCATGTCACGACTCCTTGTCGTTATCAATATGGTCGTCATAAACGGCGAAAACGCGGATGGATCCGCTCTGTTTTCTCATAGCTGCCAATTGGCTGCAATGGGGCCCGTTTCACCTTTGTGATGCAGTTGGCTATTGCTGCCAGAGCGGGCGGTCAAGCCACCACCTTGTTACCCGGGTGGCTATTGTTGCCAGAGGGGGCGGCCAAGCCAGAGTCCCCACAGGGTCAGGTGCAGCAGCACGATAAACCAGAAGACCAGCCGGTAGCTGCGCTTCTGGGTCTTGTGGCGCAGCCACTGGCGGGCAACCAGCGCTCCTGGCCAGCCGCCGCACAGCTCCAGCAGATGGAGGCGGGATTCGGGAATGCGCCACTGCCCGCGTACTGCCTGCCGCTTGTCCCAGGCGTAGGCGGCCACCGTGAGCAGGCTCATAGAGAGCAGCACGGCCAGCGGCCACCACTGCTGGTCATGGACACCGAGCCACAGCGTCGCCCCCAGAGGCAACAGCGCCAGCGCCATCATTGGGCCAGCTCCCAGCAGCGCTCCTCATCCTGCTTGAGGGTGCGGATCACCCTGGCCGGATTGCCCACCGCCACCGAGTCGGCCGGGATATCGCGGGTGACCACGGCGCCGGCACCTATGATGGAGCGCGGCCCTATGGTGACGCCGGGGCAGATGATGGCGCCGCCGCCAATCCAGCAGTCGTCACCGATCCGCACCGGCTTGTTGTAGGCGGTCCAGTTGCGTCGCTCCAGATAGTTCATGGTGTGGGTGGCGGTGTAGATCTGCACGTTGGGGGCCAGCAGCACATGACTGCCGATGTGCACTTCACCCACGTCGAGAATGGTGACGTTGAAGTTGAAGAAGGTCTTCTCGCCGATGTGGATGTTGCGGCCAAACTCGCAGGTAAACGGTGTGCTGATCCAGCTGGAATCGGGGCAGTGGCCGAACAGTTCGCGGCAAATCTGCTGGCGCAGCGGGCCATCGCCCGCAGAGGAACCATTGAGCCGGGTCAGTAGCGCTTGGCCGCGGATCCGGTCGCTCGCTATCTCCTCGCTCTGGCTATCCAGTGCCCCGCCTGCCAGTACCTTGTCCCAGTCGCTCGCCATTGCTACCTCCTCATGCTGCAAGAGGGGGCAGTATACGTGACTGTCTGGGGCGCCGTCAGTCTGTCACTTCTGGCAGGGCTCTGCGTCAACCTGCGGGCCAGACGAGGGGCAGGATCAGCAGGGCCGAGACAAAGTAGGGGAGCAGCACCCGCAGCCCGAGACTGCGCCCGCCAATGCCAAGGGCCAGCAGCCCCTTCACCAGCGAGTTGACCAGCCCGGCGAGCAGGATGCCGCGGGCAGCCACCTCCAGCGCCAGCTCCTTGTGGGAGAGCTGGGAGAGCGACAGCGTGATGGCGTCCACGTCGGTGATCCCCGACACCAGCGCCAGCAGATAGACCCCGGAGTTGCCTACCTTGTCTTGCAGCAGGGTGGCCATAAAGCCGATCAGCGCCAGCAGCAGGCCGAACTTGATGGCGGTGGCCAGATCGAGCGGGTTGCTGGTTTCCGGTTTGACCGGGCCGTCGGTCAGCGCCTCGCGCTGACGCCAGAACCAGAAGGCAAAGCCGTAGACTGTGGTGGCCAGCAGCAACAGGGGGGTGACGAGGCGCATCGCCAGCTCGCTGTGAATGAGCAGTACCAGCACCAGCAGCCGTAGCCACATGGTTGCCCCTGCCAGCAAGATGCCGGTGGCCAGCAGCCGCTCCAGCCCGCTCTGCTCCCGATTGAGGCGAGCGAATTGCAAGGTAAGAGCGGTGGAGGAGGCGAGCCCGGCCAGCATGCTGGTGAGCACCAGTCCGGCGCGAGTACCGAGCAGCCGTACCGCGAAGTGACCACAAAACGAGATGCCGGCGATCACCACCACCATCAGCCAGATCTTGAAGGGGTTGAAGGCGTCGAGGGGGCCCATCTCCTCGTTGGGCAGTACCGGCAGCAGCACCAGCGAGATAAGCAGAAAGCGCAAGGTAGCGTGGAATTCGGTTTCGCTCAGAAACAGCATCCCCTGCTGGATCTGTCCCTTCAAGCCCATCAACAGGGCAGCCAGCACGGCGCAGGCCACCGCCTCGCTCGGGCTCAGCAGTACCGACATCAGCCCCAGCAGATAGGTGAGCAGCATGGCTACCGAGCTGGTGAGACCGAACTCCCCCTGCCAGCGCTGGGCCAGCCAGACCGAGAGGCCGCAGCCGATCACCACCGCCAGCAGGCCGAGCAGCGGCAGCCAGGGGCCCAGGGTGGGCAGCAGCAAACCGCACACCCCGCCGAGCAGGCCGATAAGGCCGTAGGTACGCATCCCGGCGATGCGCTGGTTGTCCCCCAGCTGGCGCACCTGCCAGCCCCGCTCCAGTCCGATAATCAGGCCGATGGCCAGCGAGACCAGGGCACCGTTGACGGGTTCTGCATTGATCCACATAACGACTTCCTTTTCGTCATCTGCCTGCCTTGTTCCCATGATGGCACAGCGCTTGAGGTCACAGAGGGGCATGGCTCACAGAGTCTGCGTCCGGCTCCCGGTGCGGGTGGCTGAGCTGATATGAGCAAAAGAGATAAGCAAAGAGTTATTTCTTTCTTCTGGGCATAACAACTCCACGGCATGCTGTTCTCAACCCAACAAGATATGGAGTATCACCATGAAACTGCGAATGACCGCTCTCTCCCTCTTCTCTCTGCTGGCATTTGGCCAGGCCAATGCCGCCGAGATCCGTCTGCTCAACGTCTCTTACGATCCGACCCGCGAGCTGTTTCAGGAGTACAACGCCGCCTTTGCCAAGGAGTGGAAGGCCAAAACCGGCGACGATGTGGTGGTGAGCCAGTCTCACGGTGGCTCCGGCAAGCAGGCCCGCGCTGTGGTGGATGGACTGGAGGCCGACGTGGTATCGCTGGCGCTGGCCTACGATGTCAACGCCATCGCCAAGGAGGGGCTGACCGCTGCCGACTGGCAGAGTCGCCTCGGCAACAACGCCTCGCCCTATACCTCCACCATTGTCTTCTTGGTGCGCAAGGGCAATCCCAAGCAGATCAAGGATTGGGATGATCTAGTGCGCAAGGATGTCGCCATCGTGACTCCCAACCCCAAGACCTCCGGCGGGGCACGCTGGAACTATCTGGCCGCCTGGGGCTATGCCCTGAAGAAGAGCGGCAGTGAAGAGGGGGCCAAGCAGTTTGTTGGCGATCTATTCAAGAACGTGAAGGTGCTGGACTCAGGCGCTCGCGGTGCCACCACCAGCTTTACCGAGCGCGGTCTCGGTGACGTGCTGCTGGCGTGGGAGAACGAAGCCCTGCTGGTGCTTGGTCAGGCGGGTGCCAGCGACAAGTTCGAGCTGGTGGTGCCTTCAGTCTCCATTCTGGCAGAGCCGCCAGTCGCGGTGGTGGACAAGGTGGCCAGGAAGCACGGTACCGAAGCGGTGGCCAAGGCCTATCTCGATTATCTCTACTCTGACGAGGGGCAGCATATTGTCGCCAAACATCACTATCGCCCCAGCAACCCGGCGATCCTGAAGGAGACCGCGGCCCAGTTCCCGCAGCTTGCCCTCTTTACCGTCAAGGATCTGGAAGGGGATTGGGAGAAAGCCCAGAAGAAACACTTCGCCCAGGGTGGTTTGTTTGACCAGATCTATCAGCCGGGTCGTTGATAGCTTCGTTATCCATCACTGAACTGGCCCCTGTGCCAGCCGATAGGAGCACCAAGATGAACAAGATCCTCCTGGTTCCCGGTCTGCACAACAGTGGGCCGGATCACTGGCAGAGCCGCTGGCACGATCATTTTCCCCAATGGCAGCGGATGACCGGGCTACCGTGGGACAAGCCGGACCTCAGGGTCTGGAGTGCCAAGCTGGCGAGCAAGCTGAAACGTCGCCGCAGCCGGGTCCATCTGGTGGCTCACTCTTTTGGCGCGCTGACCTCCATCGCGGCGGCCCGCTTGCAGCCGGAGAAGGTGGCCTCGATCTTTCTGGTAGCGCCCGCCGATCCCGCCCGTTTTGGCATTGCGGATGAGGCCTTGGCCGGGCCGCTGCAGGTATCGGCCCAGCTGGTGGCCAGCCGCAATGATCCCTGGATGAGCTTTGAACGGGCCGAATACTGGAGTCGCCAGTGGCAGGTACCGCTGTTCGATGCCGGTGAGGTGGGCCATATCAATGCCCAGTCAGGTCATGGGGACTGGCATCAGGGGCTGCATTTGCTGGGGGCTCTCTACCGCCGTGGTGAGCTGGTAGTGGCACCGGTCAAGGCCGCATCGCCCCGGCCGGTCGTACTGGGCTTTCGCTAGGTATCTGTGAAGTGGTTGGAGGGTTGTCGGGCGCGCTGTTCGCTGGCTACTCCATGCCCCCGTTCTTTGAATGCTCCGCTCCGTATTGCTCCATTTCTTAGGTCTTTTATTTATATAAAAGACCTTTTTTTATTTGGATCGCTCTAAAAGCCTTGTCCCACCGTTGTTAGATAAAAAAGTAATTAGCAAAGTCGCAAATGGTGTTTGTTGCCGATGAGGGGAGTGAGCAGAATCACCATATCGAAAATTCTTCATAACAGATGGATGTGTTATGCGATTTGGTTCTTATTCTGTCCTGCCCGGTTTTGGCCCCACCTTGGGGTTCAGCCTGCTCTATCTGGGCCTGCTGGTGCTGTTGCCGCTCTCGGCCCTGGTGCTGTTTGCGATCAACAACCTGACCGCCGCCGAGTTCTGGCAGGTGATCGGTTCACCCCGGGTGCTCGCCTCCTTTCGCCTGAGCTTCGGTGCGGCCTTTGTCGCGGCGCTGCTCAATAGCCTGTTTGGCCTGATCCTGGCCTGGATCCTGGTGCGTTACACCTTCCCCGGTCGTCGTCTGGTGGATGCGCTGATCGACCTGCCATTTGCCATGCCGACCGCCGTCTCCGGCATCGCCCTGTGCGCCATCTTTGCCCCCAACGGCTGGATCGGCCAGTTGCTGGCGCCGCTCGGCATCCAGCTCGCCTACAACCCTATCGGGGTGGTCATCGCACTCACCTTTATCGGATTGCCGTTTGTGGTGCGTACCCTGCAGCCGGTGCTGCGGGAGGCTGAAACCGAGCAAGAGGAGGCGGCCGCCAGCCTCGGCGCCGATCGCTGGCAGACCTTTCTGCGGGTGCTCTGGCCGACCCTGGTGCCTGCCCTGCTCACCGGTTTTGCGCTGGCGTTTGCCCGTGGGGTGGGGGAGTACGGCTCCGTCATCTTCATCGCCGGCAACCTGCCGATGGTCTCGGAAATCGCGCCGCTGATGATCATGAGCCACCTGGAAGAGTATGACTACGCCGGTGCCTCCGCCATCGCCGTGGTGATGCTGCTGATTTCGTTCATTTTGTTACTGCTAATCAACAAGTTGCAGGCCTGGAGCTGGTCTCGCATCGGAGGGAGCCGGATATGAGTTCATCTGCTATCACCATTGAGGCGGCCTCTGTGGAGGCGACCCCCGCTCGCAAGGCACCGGTCGTGATCCGTGAACCCCAGTGGGTCAAGTGGCTGCTTATCACGGTCGGTTTGGGCTGGTTTGCCGCCCTGTTGCTGCTGCCGTTGGCCACCGTCTTTATTCAGGCGCTGACGCCGGGGCTCGCCTTCTTCTGGCACGCCATCAGCGAGCCGGATGCCTTGAGCGCCCTCGGTCTCACCGCGTTGGTGACCCTCTGCGCCGTTCCACTCAATCTGCTGTTCGGGATTGCGGCGGCCTGGGCTATCGCCCGTTTCCGCTTCCCCGGTCGGCAGCTGCTCATCACCATCATCGATCTGCCCTTCTCGGTGTCGCCGGTGATCGCCGGTCTGATGCTGGTGTTGATGTTCGGCAGCCGCGGCTGGTTTGGTGACTGGCTGAGCGAGCACGACATCAAGATCATCTTCGCCACCCCGGGGATCATCCTGGCCACCACCTTCATTACCGTGCCCTTCGTGGTGCGCGAGCTGCTGCCCCAGATGGAGGCGCGCGGCCCGGAAGAGGAAGAAGCCGCCATCATGCTGGGGGCGAGCGGTCTGCAGATGTTCTGGCGCGTCACCCTGCCCGGCATTCGCTGGAGCCTGATGTATGGCCTGCTGCTCTGTACCGCCCGCGCGGTCGGGGAGTTTGGCGCGGTGTCGGTGGTCTCCGGCCATATTCGCGGCCAGACCAATACCCTGCCGCTGCATATCGAGATCCTCTACAACGAGTACCAGACCGGCGCCGCCTTTGCGGTGGCAAGCCTCTTGGCTCTGTTCGGGATCTTCACCCTGCTCGGGGAAACCCTGTTGGCCCGGCTGCGTGCCCAGCCCACCAAATCTCACTGAATTACCGTTTTAAAGAGGCAGCCATGAGCATTCAGGTTCAACAACTCAACAAGCATTTCAATCAGTACGCGGCGCTGGCAGACATCAACCTCGACTTTCACGACGGTGAGCTGGTGGCCCTGCTTGGCCCTTCCGGTTGTGGCAAGACCACCTTGCTGCGGATCATCGCCGGGCTGGAGCAGGCCGATAGTGGCAGCGTCATCATCCGTGGTGAGGACGCCTCGGCTCTCCATGTGCGCGAGCGCAACGTCGGCTTCGTGTTTCAGCACTACGCCCTGTTTCGCCACATGACGGTGTTCGAAAACGTAGCGTTTGGCCTTAGGGTCAAACCGCGCAGTGAACGCCCGGCCGAGGCGGCCATTCGTGCCCGGGTCAAGGAGCTGCTGGATCTGGTGCAACTCAGCCATGTGGCCGAGCGCTACCCGACCCAGCTCTCCGGCGGTCAGCGTCAGCGGGTCGCGCTGGCCCGAGCCTTGGCGGTTCAGCCCAAGGTACTGCTCTTGGACGAGCCCTTCGGCGCCCTCGATGCCCAAGTGCGCAAGGAGCTGCGCCGCTGGCTGCGCGAGCTGCACGACGAGTTACACGTCACCAGCCTGTTCGTCACCCACGATCAGGAGGAGGCGCTGGAGGTAGCGGATCGGGTGGTGTTGATGAACGCCGGACGGGTCGAGCAGATCGGCACCCCGGCCGAGGTCTACGACCAGCCCGCCAGCTCCTTCGTCCACAGCTTCCTCGGCAGCGTGAACCAGTTCCGCGGTCGGGTGGCGGAGCAGGGATTCGGTGTCGGCGAGCAACTGCTCGGCGGGCCGTCGGCTTCTCATCTGGCCCACGGCAGTGCCGCCATCGCCTATGTTCGTCCCCATGAACTGGAGATTCTGCCAGCCGATGCGCCGGGCGGGATCCGCGCCACCATTACCCGTCTGCTGCCCATGGGACCACGCATTAGGGTGGAGCTGCGTGGCGATGGCGAGACCAAAGGGGCCCACTACGAGGCGGAGCTGACCAAGGAGGCGGCCAAGCTGTTTGCCCCGGGTCAGGGGGTGAAGCTGGTGGCCAGACAGGCGCAGTTCTATCCCGACTATCAGATTTGATGCTGTGTTGCGGGCGGTGTGGCCGCCCGGTTCAGGCGCTCTGCCGGGGCATGATCCGGCCAAATAACAAAAATGAGAGGGGCGAGCAGATTGTGTCGCCCACTCTTCGCAGGAGGCGACAAGGTGAATTTCCAGCAGTTACGTATTATCCGGGAGGCTGCGCGGCGGGATTACAACCTGACCGAGGTGGCCAATGCCCTTTTTACCTCGCAATCCGGGGTGAGTCGCCATATCCGCGAGCTGGAAGAGGAGCTCGGTATCGAGCTCTTTATCCGCTACGGTAAGCGGCTGCTCGGTATGACCGAGCCTGGCAAGGAGCTGCTGGTGATTGCCGAGCGCATTCTCAATGACGCCAACAACATCCGCAAACTGGCCAGCACCTTTGCCAACCGCGACTCGGGCCGCTTGCTGGTGGCGACCACCCATACCCAGGCCCGCTATGCCCTGCCGCGGGTGGTGAAGGCGTTTCGCGAGCAGTTTCCGCTGGTGCAGCTGGAGCTGCGTCAGGGCAGCCCGGAGGAGATAGTGCGGCTGGTGCAGACCGGCGAGGTGGATATCGGCATCAGCAGCGAGCAGCTCGACAAGAGCGAAGGGGTGGTGGCATTCCCCTACTACCGCTGGCACCACAATATCGTGGTGCCCGAGCAACATCCGTTGGCAGGCGAGCGGGATCTGACGCTGGCGGCGCTGGCCAACTGGCCTATCGTCACCTATCAAGCCGGGTTGACCGGGCGGGTGCGGGTGGATGAGGCGTTTGCTGCGGCTGGCATCGAGCCGCAGATCCTGCTGACGGCGCAGGACTCCGATGTCATCAAGACCTATGTCGAGCTGGAGATGGGGGTCGGCATACTGGCCGATATGGCGTTCGACACCCAGCGCGATCAGGGGCTGGTGCAGCTCGATGGCAGCCATCTGTTTGCCCCCCACACCGCCTGGATTGGCCTCAAGCAGGGGCAGTTCCAGCACAACTTTGCCTGGCAGTTTATCCAGCTCTGCAACCCCGAGCTGGCGCTGGCGGATATTCAGGCCCGCGCCATGGGCAGCGAGCCCGCCCTCGACTTCCAGATTTGAATCGGAAGAGATGACAGAAGGGGAGCCAATGGCTCCCCTTCCTTATTGCTGGCAGATGAGATTGCCAGCGAAAACAGACGGCTTCATATGAATTTTTTCACTTAGGTTTGCCAGTTAATTTTGTTTGTTATCCGGTACTTGGGTTGCAGGATGGAATAAGTGACTGACCAAAGTCGATCCATTCAGGATAAAGCATGCCGTATAGCTACCTATCACATCTGCGTTGCAGCAAGAGTGGCGAGATCCATGAGGCTGACCAGCCCTGGCAACTGAGCCGGGCAGGTGCGCCACTGCTGGCCAGCTACGATCTCGATGCGCTGAAGCGAGCATGGCACCCGGCGGCATTGCTGGGGCGCCCGGCCAGCCTGTGGCGTTATCACGAGTTGCTGCCGGTACGGGATCCCGCCCACGTTGTGACGCTGGGGGAGGGATTCACCCCACTGCTACGGCTGCCTACGCTGGGCAAGCAGATCGGTATTCCGGATCTCTGGATGAAGGATGAGAGCGTCATCCCCACCGGATCTTTCAAGGCTCGTGGTGCAGCGGTGGGCATCTCCCGCGCGCGTGAACTCGGCGTCACTCACTTCGCCATGCCGACCAACGGCAACGCAGGCGCTGCATGGGCGCTCTACGGTGCCCGTGCCGGACTGCGCAGCACCATCGTTATGCCGCAGGCAGCCCCCGCCATCACTCGACTGGAGACCTCTCTCGCCGGTTCCCGTCTATATCTGGTGGATGGCCTTATCAGCGACGCCGGTCGTCAGGTGGCGCAGGCGGTAGCGGAGCAATCCCTGTTTGACGCCTCAACCCTGAAGGAGCCCTACCGGATTGAGGGCAAGAAGACCATGGGGCTGGAGATTGCCGAACAGCTGGGCTGGACCCTGCCGGATGTGATCATCTATCCGACCGGTGGCGGGGTCGGCCTCATCGGTATCTACAAGGCGCTGCGCGAGCTGCAGGAGCTGGGCTGGGTCAAGGGCGCGTTGCCCAGACTGGTCGCGGTACAGGCGAGTGGCTGCGCGCCCATCGTACAGGCGTGGCAACAGAGAGCCACCGAATCGAGCTTCTGGCCCGACTCCCAAACGCTGGCGTTCGGCATCAATGTACCCAAGGCGCTGGGGGATTTTCTGGTGCTGGACGCCCTTTATCGCACCGAGGGTTGCGCCATCGCGGTGGATGACAAGGCCATCCAGAGCGAGATCCGCCAGCTTGCCTCTCGCGAGGGCAGTTTTGTCTGCCCTGAGGGGGCCGCTGCGTTTGCTGCTGCTCGTCAACTGCGCGAGGCTGGCTGGATCCGTGGGGGAGAGCAGGTCGTGGTGCTCAATACCGGTACCGGCATCAAGTACCCGGATGCGATCACTGTGCTGCCCCAGCGTCTGCAGCGTGACGGGAGGATCCCGGCATGAATCTGGATCTGCCCTTTATCGTCACAACGCTGCCCGCCTTCGGCAAGGCGGTCTGGGTCACCTTGCAGCTGGGAACCATAGTGATCCTCACTTCGCTGGCGGTCGCCCTGCTCAACGTCGCCCTGCTGAGCCTGCACAAGCGGCCGCTCAGCGCCCTGATCCGCGGATATGTCGAGCTGGCCCGCAACACGCCGCTGCTGATCCAGCTCTTCTTCCTCTATTTCGGGCTGCCTGCGCTCGGCTTGTCGCTCTCCGGGTTTACTACCGCGGTGATTGCCATGACCTTCCTCGGCGGTGGTTATCTGACCGAGGCCCTGCGGGCGGGCATTCAGGCGGTGCCCGCCAGTCAGCTGGAGGCTGGCAGGGCCATCGGGCTTTCTCGCTGGCAACTGCTGCGCCACGTGCAGTTGCCCCAGGCCTGGCTCGCCAGTCTGCCCGCGCTGTTTGCCAACTTCATCTTTCTGCTCAAGGAGACGACGGTGGCCTCGGCGGTAGCGGTGCCAGAGCTGCTCTACACCACCAAGAATTACATCGCCCTCTACTACAAGACCTACGAGATGCTGGTGGTGCTGACCTTGATGTGCGTGCTGATCTTTCTGCCGCTCTCTCTCGTTCTGCGCGTCGTTGAAAGGAGGCTGCAACATGGTCAGTTCGGTCACTGAATCGCTGATGCAGGCGAGGATCCCGATGTGGGCACTTATCTTCCAGCTGCCACCGTCTCTCGTCACCAAGATGGAGGAAAGGAGGGCTCAATATGGCCAGTGAAATTTCTGAACAGCTGACGCAGGCGCTGCCACTGCTGGCGGTGGGCGCGGGTCAGACCCTCGCCATCTCGCTGCTGGCCATCCTGTTTGCCACTCTCGGCGGTGTCGCTTACGGCGTGTTGGCACAACAGGGTAGCCGGTTGGTGCGGGGGCTGCTGCGGCTTTATCTCGAGCTGTTTCGGGTGGTGCCGGTGCTGGTGTGGCTCTATCTCTTTTTCTTCGGGTTGCCGATCTTTTTCGGCCTCGATATTCCGGCCTTCTGGTGCGCCGTGCTGGTACTCGCCCTCTGGGGCGCTAGCGAGGTGGGGGAGGTGGTGCGCGGTGGCCTCAACTCCCTCGCCCGTGGTCAGCAGGAGGCCGGGTTGGCGCTCGGGCTCTCGACCTGGCAGCTCTATCGCCATGTGTTGCTGCCGCAGGCGTTGCAGCGGCTGACGCCGCCGACCATCAACATCTACACCCGCATCATCAAGACCAGTTCGCTGGCGGTGCTGATCGGGGTGGTGGAAGTGATCAAGGTGGGCCAGCAGATCATCGAGCGCACCTATGGCTCGCTGCTTATTTACGGTCTGCTGTTTCTGTTCTTTTTTCTGGTCTGCTATCCGCTCTCGCTTGCCTCGCGCCGGCTGGAGCAACAATGGGGTAATGCGGTATGACACCTCTGCTTGAACTCGGTTCTGTCAGTAAACAGTTCGGCCCGAATCTGGTGCTGGATCGGATCAGCCTCAGCGTGCGCGCTGGGGAGGTGATCGTCATCCTGGGGCCGAGCGGCTGCGGCAAGAGCACCTTGTTGCGCACTCTCAACGGGCTCGAACCCATTCAGGGGGGCGAGATCCGCTTCGATGGTGTGCTGCTGGATGGTGCCACCGACTGGCAGCGGGTGCGCCAGCGGATCGGCATGGTGTTCCAGAACTATCACCTCTTCCCCAACCTGACGGTGCTGGAAAACGTGCTGCTTGGCCCCCTGCAGGTGCAAAAGCGGGAGCGGGCAGAGGCGCTGCTGCAAGCCGAGCAGCTGCTGAACCGCATCGGCCTGTGGGAGCGGCGCCATGACTATCCGCGCCAGCTCTCCGGCGGCCAGCAGCAGCGCATCGCCATCGTGCGGGCGCTGTGCATGAACCCGCAGGTGATGCTGTTTGACGAGGTAACCGCCGCCCTCGACCCCGAGATGGTGCAGGAGGTGCTGGAGGTGATCCGCGATCTCGCCGGCAGCGGCATGACCCTGCTTATCGTCACCCACGAGCTGGCCTTCGCCCGGGCTGTGGCGGATCGCATCGTCTTCATGGATGGCGGCCACATTCTGGAGCAGGCCGCACCCCACCAATTTTTCGACAATCCCAGGAGCCAGCGTGCGCGCCAGTTCCTCGCCAAGTTTTCTTATACAAATGTCATCAAACGAAAGGAGTCAGCATGAAAAAAATCACCTCGGTTCTGCTTAGTGCCTTATTGGGACTGGGTATCGCAAGTGGCGCCGCCCATGCGGCGGACGGTTCTCTCGACAAGATCAAGGCGCGGGACAAGCTCATCGTCGGCGTCTTCACCGACAAGCCGCCGTTTGGCTACGTGGACGAGAAGGGGAACTACGTCGGTTTTGACACCGATCTCGGCCGCCGCTTCGCCAAGGATCTGCTGGGGGACGAGAACAAGATCGAGTTCGTGGCGGTGGAGCCTGCCAGCCGCATCCCCTTCCTGCAGAGCGACAAGGTGGATCTGATCCTCGCCAATATGACGGTGACCCCGGAGCGGCGCGAGGTGGTGGATTTCACCAACCCGAACCTGCGAGTGGCGGTACAGGTGCTGGTGCCGGAAGGGAGTCCGGCCAAGAAGCTCGATGATCTGGCCAGCAAGACCCTGATCGTGACCACCGGCACCACGGCCGACATCTGGCTGACCCGCAACCACCCGGAGTGGAAGGTACTCAAGTTCGAGAAGAACACCGAATCTTTGCAGGCGCTGGCGCAGGGCCGTGGTGACGCCTATGCCCAGGACAATCTGGTGCTGTTCAGCTGGGCCAAGGAGAATCCGGGCTATCGGGTACTGCCCGAAAAACTGGGTTCGGAAGATCCCATCGCCCCGGCGGTGAAGAAGGGCAATATCGAGCTGCGTGACTGGGTCAACGACCGTCTCGCCAAGCTGGGTGAGGAGAAGTACCTGCTGAAACTCTATGACCAGTATGTGCGTGACAAGCTGAGCCCTGATACCGATCCGAATGATGTGATCGTCGAAGGAGGAAAATGGCAGGGTTAATGGACAACCCCTGTTTTGAAGAGTGTGTTGAGTGTGTGAAGTAAGTGAAGAGTGAGGTCTTGGTTCCGTTGGTATGCAAACCGCAAGGTTTGATTTTTCCGGGCGTCCCCTGCTAGAGAGGACGCCCTTTTTTATGTGCCCAAGCGTGGGTTAGTGCACTTCATCCCACGCCATCTGCCAGTGGGAGCCGATGCCCGGCTCGTACTGGGTGGCTGTGGTAGTCCACTGCTGGCAGTAGCCGCTGTAGGGGAAGGGCTTGCACTGATAGACCTTGCCATTTTTCGGCTGCTGCACCTTGGTGCCGGCGGCATAGGATTTGAGCGAGTTCGGGAAGACGAAGTCGTATTCGCCGCTGCTCTGCTCCTTGAACATCAGATCCATGGTCTGCTGGATGGTCTCGCCGCCCGCTTTCGGAGTGGCCTTGATCACCAGCTGGTGGTGACCCGCCTTGAGCCCTTCCAGCGCCATGGTAAAGGTGTGGCTGCTGTCCTTGATGTCGGCACTGCTTTCACCCTTGGCGACGCCGCCGTGATCATAGAGGGTATTGGTGACGGCCCGATCGCCCTGCGCGGTGACGGTGAAATCGAGGGTTGCCTTGCCGTTTTCCAGCACATAGTCGCTGGCCAGACCGCTGACGCTGATGCTGTCCACCACCGGCGGCTGCTGCTGTTGCAGGTCAATCTCGACTCGCTTCAGTTTGCTGTCTCGATGCAGATAGACGGGGTTCATGCCGTAGATCGGATTGAACTGGCCATCGGCTCCTTGCTGACCGGCGCGGATCAGGCTCTGTTCGGCGTTGATCTTGCTGGCGAGGGCATGGGCCCAGCTGTTCTTCTGGCCCTGCTCGGCGGTGGTGATGGTCAGCACGGTCTGCAGATCGGGGCGCTCGCCGTTGGCATCGAATACCCGGGTCATCGCCTTGTCACCCACAGCAAGGTCAATGGAGGGGTAGATGGTGCCTGCCTGGCTCCACTCCAGCGGCGGCTGGCTGCCATCTTTGAACTTGGCATCGATGATGTTGTAGAAACTGTTGCTGGTGTCGCCCACTTCCCACACGCCGAGGATCAGTTGATGACCACTACGTTCCGGCAGGATACAGTTGTGGGTCACCTGCTTGGGCGGCTGTACCATGTTGCCGTCGATGACGCAGAAGGGGGTCAGGTCGAACGAGGCGCGGGTGAGCGGCTGGTTGGGGTTCCACTCCTGTTTGGTGAGGTAGTAGCGCCAGTTGCGGGTGACGTGGTTGGCAGTGAAGGTCCAGCTGATGGCGAAGGGGCCGGGCTGTACTTCACGCTTGCTCCAGCGGTCGCTGGTCTGGATGTTCAGCTCGCCCCAGCGCGAGCTGCCCGCCGAAGCGATTTGACCATCCTGCGGGCCACTCTGCGGGAAGCCGGAGGGGCCCTCCACGCTCTGGGGTTCCCACTGCACGCCGCCACACTGGCTGTTGCCGCCGGTTTTGCACAGGTAGTTGCGGCTCTCGGGCTGGCTGATGTAGCCATGAGCCAGGGCGCTGCCGCTGGCCAGCAGGGCCAGCACCGCCGCGATGTGATTGAGTTGGATTTTTGCTGCCATACATTCCTCTGTTCGATTGATGTGGGCAGTCAGTTGGCCGGGGAGTACCCCGATGCACACTTGCGTGTGGCAACCCCGCTATCCTGGACAAAATGTCTGTAGACCGGAGGCTTTGCGTCCCGACCTTTCGGTCAGTTTGCCAAATGACTAGATGGTTAGTGATGGGCCAAATGTTCGGCCATCAGCATTGTGCATCGCCTTGATTAATTATTTGAAGTTAAATGTTTAAATGCGCCATTCAATGGCGCGAAAATCATTCTAACTGGCTGTTTTAAAAGTGTTCTCTTATTTGTGAATGGCGTCGAATGCCGTTGAATATGCCGATAAGATGCATGCTGATTGCGTGTTGTCGGCGTAAAAAAACCTGCCAGCTGAACTGGCAGGTCGGGTGACAAGACGACATGGATTGACGCCATCAATGACGGGCGTGCTGCTCGCCGGAGTGGGAAGAGACGGGGGGCATCATCGGCGCCGTGGCGGACTCCTTGCCCAGTTTGAATACCGCAAGCCGTTCATCCAGGCTGCGGGAGAGGTCGGCCAGCAGTTCACTCTCTTGCGCCAGGTAGGTGGCGGACTGGGACATCTCCTGTGCCGAATCATTGATGCCGCTGACGTTGCGATTCATATCCTCAGCCACCATGCTCTGCTGTTCGGCGGCGGTGGCAATTTGGGTTGCCATATCGCTCACATGCTGGATGCGGTTAACGATCAGGGTGAGATCCTGCCCTGCTTGCTGGGATTGACTGACGCTGCTTTCCGCCAGCTTGCGGCTGGCATCCATCGCGCTCGCGGCAGAGACGGCTCTTTGTTGTAACTGGGCGATGGTGCTCTGGATCTCTTCGGTGGATTGGCGAGTGCGACTGGCCAGCTGACGCACCTCATCGGCGACCACGGCAAAGCCGCGCCCCTGCTCACCGGCTCGTGCTGCTTCGATGGCCGCGTTGAGAGCCAGCAGGTTGGTCTGCTCCGAAATGGCGCTGATGACGGCGGTCACTTCGCTGATCTGCATCACCCCCTCTTTGAGCTGGTTGACCTGCACGGTGGCCTGCTCCACCTCGGTGGCCAGTGCCTGGATACCGTTGACGCTGGCATGAACGTCCTGATTTCCCAGTCCGGCTTCACTGGTGGCATCCTGGGTATCGCGGGCAGTGTTTTCAGCATGACCGGCCACATCCGAGATGGTGGCGCTCATCTCGTTCATGGCTGTGGCGAGCTGGGCCAGTTGATCTCGCTGGCTGGTGACCGCCTGATTGGTCTCTTCTGCCGAGGAGGCGATACGCAGAGCGGCATCGGCCACGTTGCGGGCGCCCTGACTTGCTTCCAGCAAAGCATGACGGATGGCATCGAGACTCTGATTGGTGCAGCGGGCGACTACGCCCAGCTCATCCTTGCCCTGTACCGGGATACTCACCACCAGATCTCCCTTGGCGACCCGTTGCATGGCGTGGTTGATCTGGCTGAGGGGGGAGACAATAGAGCGGGTGATACGCCAGCCCAGCAGGCCCATCAACAAGGTCACAACGGCGGTGGCGGTGCCCATCTTCATATATTGGGCCCAGATGGTCTGCTGAATATCTTGCAGCAGCATGCCGGAGCCGAGGATCCAGCCCCAGGGTTGGTAACCCGAGACCAGCGACAGCTTCTGAGCCCTTTCGCCGGAGGGGCTGGTCCACTGGTACTGCAGTGTCCCCTGTTTTCCATCACGTGCAATATCCACCATCTGATACCAGAATTGCCCAGCGGTTGCCCCTGTCCCTTCCCCCATGGTCTGACCCACTAGCTCGGGGCGGATGGGGTGAACCACCATGGTGCGGTTCTCGTCGATAACGAACAGGTAGTTGTCGTTATCAAAGCGCATATTGGTCAGCAGCTTGCGTGCCTCCTGCTGGGCCTGCTCTGCTGGCAGGGTGCTGGCCAGAAACTGGATCTGGCTCATGGCCTGACTTAGCACCGCATTGAGCCGCGCCTCTCTTTCATTTATCAGATTGCGCTGCAGTGCGTTGGCCGAGATAAGCAGCAGCGAGAGAAAACCGACAAACGCCAGCGTGAGCAGCAGAATCAATTTGCGGCTCACTGTGATATCACCGAGCTTGAACATGACTAACCCCTCATTTCCCTGTTGATTTTATGTGGCTCTGTACCGCGGTAGCCAGTTTGCGTTCGTTAACAATTCATTTACTTTCAGGTGCTTGCTGATTTTACTCAAATGAGTTTTTTAACAACAGTATAGTCACAGACTCTAACCACCCACTTTGTGGTAGCGTATTCGTGCGCATCCCTGCGTCACTTTTGCCAAAAAGTGTGAATGGTTTGGCATTTCATTAATAAAAGGAGTGGGCCCCACTACGGGGGACCCCATCACAAGAGGGAATTTATGAGTTCCATTGCCAGGAATTACTTCAACCAGCTCAACGCCGACTACCTGCAGGTACACAGGCAAAAAGAGGATCTCTTCTGGTCCACTTATATGGGGACCAGCGACGATCAGGCCGGTTTCACCGCGGCCGAGCAGGCCTACAAGGCGTTCTGTGCCAATCCGGCTCGTCTGCCGGTGCTGCGGGAGATGCTGGCGCAGGCTGAAGAGGATGATCTTAAACGCGGCCTGCAAGGCTGGCTCGTCTTCTTCGAGTGCAATGTGATTGAAGATCCCGCCGCTGCCGCCCTGATGGATGAGCTGGTGGCTGCCGAGGCGGCGCTGTTTGCTCGCCGCAAAGGGCTGAAACTGACTCTGCTGGATGAACAGGGCCAGCAGGTCGCTGGTAGCCTGCCCGCCGCCAGCACCACCCTTGCCGCCAGCCCGAACGAGGCGGTGCGCCAGAGCGCGCTCGCCATGTTCCGCACCCTGGAGCAGTGGGTGGTCGGCAACGGTTTTCTCGAGGTGGTGGCGCTGCGCAACCGCTTTGCCCGCGCCATGGGTTATCGCGACTACTTCGACTACAAGGTGCGCAAGAACGAGCAGATGAGCCCGGAGCAGTTGTTCGCCATCCTCGACGACTTTATCGCCCGCACCGACGCTCGGTTGCAGCAGAGTCTGGAAGAGCTGAAGGTTGCCAAGGGGGAGGCGGCCCTGCAGCCCCACAACCTGCGCTACAGCGTGAGCGGCGACGTGACCCGCCAGCTCGATCCTTATGTGCCCTTCTCGCGGGCGCTGCGGGACTGGGTCGAGAGCTTCCGCCGGCTCGGCATCCAGTATCGCGGGGCGACCTTGACCCTGGACTTGCTGACCCGGGAGGGGAAATACGAGAACGGCTTCTGCCACGGCCCGGTACCGAGCTTCTTCCAGCAGGGGGAGTGGGTGCCGGCTGTGGTCAACTTCACCAGTCTGGCCGATCCGGCGCAGGTTGGCAGCGGCTGGAGTGGCCTCAATACCCTGTTCCACGAAGGTGGCCACGCGGCGCACTTTGCCAATGTCACCGGCAACGCCCCCTGCTTCTCACAGGAGTTTCCGCCCACCTCCATGGCCTATGCCGAGACCCAGTCGATGTTCTGCGACAGCCTGCTGGACGATGCCGACTGGCTCAAACGCTACGCCAGAAATGCGGCGGGAGAGGCTGTTCCCGATGCCCTCATCAAGGAGATGATCGCCGCCCGCCAGCCGTTTCGGGCCTTCAACGAGCGCCAGATCGCGCTGGTGGCCTACTTCGAGCGGGATCTCTACGCCATGGATGAGGCCGAACGCACTCCCGAGGCAGTGCTGGCGCTGGCCCGCCAGTGGGAGCGCAAGATTGTCGGGGTCGAGAGCCCGCGCCCGCTGCTGGCCATTCCGCATCTGCTGAATCAGGAGTCGGCCTGCGCCTATCACGGCTACCTGCTGGCGCTGATGGCGGTGGAGCAGACCCGCGCTTATTTCCTCAAGCGTGATGGCTACCTCACCGATAACCCGCGCATCGGGCCGGATCTGGCCGCCCACTACTGGGGGCCGGGCAACGGCATGAGTCACGATGAGACTCTGCGCAGCCTGACCGGCGAGGGATTCAGCGCGGTGCCGCTGGCCGAGGCGTGCAACCTGAGCGCCGCCGAGGCGTGGCAACAGGCACAAGCCTGCATGGCCGCCGCCCGGCAGCGCCCCGCGGCGGGTGAGGGAAGCCCGCTCGATGCCCATATCCGGGTGGTACACGGCGCCGAGCTTATCGCCGACAACAACGAGTCGGAAACCCGCATGCTGGCCGACTTCGAGGCGTGGATCGTCAACCATTACCAACCGGTTTCAGCCGCATAATCCACACAGCTCCCGGTGATCAGGCCGGGAGCTGTGCTTTTTATGGTTATTCGTTGTCGTAACCCTGGCAGACGCTGCCATATTATTGGCAGGTGCGCGACATAGTTTGTCGCCTTGCCGATTGGGTCCGCATTTTGCCATCAGATATGTATTCATATGAACATGAATAGGAATTGCAGGCTGCAAGATAGTAGATTCACTGAGTTACGCTCTTTTGTCTTTTCTGTTAATAGTGCTTTTTGTAGTCATCTTTGTGCATAAAGATTGATCCATTCAACTATCTGCTAGTTATTCTCATCTTTCCGGGTTGACTAAATTGTCCACAACTGCAAAATCGCCCACCTTGCCACCCCCGATGTGAGTCGGGTCCGGAAAGCTTCAGATCTCTTCCCTCAGAGATGGCTGAGCCGCACATGAAAATGGCGTCAGCTCTCAACTCTTTCTGCGCGTTCGCCTGCTTCATGCTATCCGTCGATAACGTTGACACTGCGGTTGTGCTGTCCGTGCAGGGCAATGTGCATCTCGCGACATTGCCTGAGTCTGCCGATGCATGGCAACAGGCGGGTCCGTTTTATTGGCTTGGTATCTATTTGTCAGTAAATGGAAAGAGGTTATTTCCCCATGATGAGCACGAGTGAACGCCCCGGTCAGATTGCGCTGCTGGGAGGCTCGGTGGATCGTGTTGCCTTGCCACTTCTCGATCTGTCCCGCTGGGATCCATTGCAGCAGCCGGTATTACTGCTCAACCTGCCTGCAGATGAGCAGGATAGGGTATTGCAGGCTGTGCGGCGTGACCCGATACGTTATTTGCAGCCGGTATTTTGTGTTGTGAAGAGCCCGCTCTCTCCCATGTTGGCCGACGGTCTCCTGACACAGCTGGATGAACGGGCCTGTGACATGCTTGAACGGTTGGCGTTGTTGACCCCTCGAGAGCATCCGGATGACATGGAAAAGCTGGCTTGGTACAGCTGGCCTCGCTCCCATTTTCGCTTGTTGCCACGTTGGCAGGCTGGTTGCCGTCAGGGGTACAGCTATCCCCTGCTGGATTGCCTGGTGGGCAGCGAAGCAGGGGATGCCCTCCCGCAGCTGGTTGCAGAGCGTTTATTGCAGAGTGAGCAGCTGGTGGACCGGGTACGTCTTTGTCACAGTTGCAACTCGGCACATCTCAATTTTGTCGATGTGTGTCCCGAATGCGCTCATATCGCCATCCAGGCCAAACCAGCTGTGCACTGCTTCACCTGCGGGCACGTGGATGATCAGGATGCATTCATGCGACAGGGTGTGCTGCGTTGTCCCAAGTGCGTCACGACTCTGCGTCACATCGGTGTCGACTATGACAGGCCCCTTGAGAAGTTCCGCTGTTTGTCATGCCATGCCCGTTTTATGGAGGCTGCCGTCCAGGCGCGTTGCCATGAATGTGGCCAAGCGCACAAACCAGATGATTTGATTGTTGCGCCCATCTATGAATATCGCATCGGCAAGCTGGCCCGCCACATCGCACGGGAAGGGACTCAACAACTGCATCTGCCGTTGACCTGGGGTACCCCTATGGCTATGGAGCACTTCCCTTGGTTGCTGCAATGGAACAACAGCTTGCTGCAACGTCATGGTGGCTGCCATACCTTGCTGGCTATTCGGATTGAGCATCTGGCGGAGTTGCGGGCCGAGTTGGGCATGCTGAAGACTCAGCAGCGACTGGCTGCTCTGCTCAGCCGTTTGCAAGCTCTATTCCGCGATACCGATGTCGTTTGCCAGTATGCCGATGACCGGCTGTTGTTGTTGCTGCCGCATACGGATGCCGACGACTGGCGCATTCTGCAGGAGCGCATTCAGGCATTAAATCTCATTGAGGGGTTGGATGCCTTGACGCTGAATGTGAAGGTAGAGCCGCTCCCCACAACGCTGGGTGAAGATACCGGCCTCTGGTTGAGCAGCTGGCTGGACGGGAGCCTTCAGGATGCCTGAGTGGATGAGCACGGTTCGGTACATCCTGACCGAGATCTTGGGCAGCCTGCAGTTTTCGCCCAGGATGATCCTGCTGCTGCTGCCCATGTTGCTGCTGATGGAGGTGCCCCTGATGGCGCTGACGTTGACCGGGATCCTGAAATGGTATGCTCGCCAGGTTCCCAAGGCATCTGAACTACCGCGCTCTCGGCGCTGTCCCAAAGTGTCTTGCATCATCACCTGTTATGGGGAAGGGGAGGCGATCCGCTCCACCATATTGACGCTCAAGGAACAGCTTTATCGCGGTCAAATGGAAATTATAGCTGTGATCGATGGCGCCAAGGCCAACGCGCATACTTATCAGGCGGCCCTGAGCTGCGTGGCTGAGTTTCAGGGTTGTGAGAGGCGTACCTTGGTACTGTTGCCCAAGTGGCAGCGTGGCGGGCGGGTATCGACACTCAATGCCGGCTTGTCGGCGGCCACCGGTGAGATAGTCATGAATGCCGACGGGGACACGTCCTTCGACAACAACATGATCGACGAGATTGTCGCCTGCTTCGATGACCCGAACGTGCCCGCCGTGGGTGGGGCGTTGCGGGTGCGCAACTTGCGCGATGGTTTGCTGACCCGCATGCAGGGAATTGAGTACATGATCTCCATGCAGGGGGGGAAGACGGGCCTGAGTGAATGGAATCTTATCAACAATATTTCCGGGGCATTCGGGGCATTTCGCCGCGATTTTCTGCGCCAGATTGGCGGCTGGGATACCCACACAGCGGAAGATCTGGATCTGACGGTCCGTATTAAGCATTACCTCAAACGCCATCCGGCTTTAAAGATAGGGTTCGCCCCTCGGGCCATCGGCCACACCGATGCGCCCGCAGACGTGATCACGCTTGCCAAGCAGCGTTTACGCTGGGATGGAGATCTGCTGTTTCTCTATCTGCGCAAGCACAAGCTCTCCCTGACGCCCCGTATTCTGGGCTGGAAGACCTTTTTGTTTACCTTGATCTACGGGGTGGCGCAAAACGTGGTGCTGCCCCTGCTGGTGATGGGGTATAGCTGGTGGTTGGTGCTTAGCTATCCGGAGCAGTTTGTCGCTGCGTTGATGATCTGTCTCTATCTGGTTTACCTGTTTCTTACACTGGTTAATTTCGCCGTGTTTTTGCTGGCTATATCTGAACGCCCAGGGGCTGATCTACGCCTGCTGCCATGGTTGTGTCTTTACCCGGTGTACACCTTGCTGATGCGCTTGTGGTGCGCCATCGCACTGTTGAATGAGATGTTCCGGCGCGGTCATGAAGAGAGCAGCATGGCCCCCTGGTGGGTATTAAAACGAGGAAATAAATTCTGATGAAAGTCACATTCAATCCCCCCAAGAAGCAGGATGCCACGTCGGATGAAGGGATCCGGGTATTGTATGCCCCCGCCAAGCGTGTCGCCTTCAAGGCTCGCTGGTATCTCATCCTGTTACTGGCATTCAGTCCCGTTATTATTCTTCTGTGGTATCTGGGGCGCGAGTGGTGGCTGACCCAGGCGCCTGCCATCATTACCACCGAGCCGCAACTGGTTGTTGCCAATGGTGATGGCTTTATTCGCAACATCTATATGTCTCCCGGTCAAGCCGTCTCGCAAGGAGATGCCCTGATGCGATTCGAGTCGCCGACGCTCCAAGCAAATATCGTGGAGCGCAAGGCGCGTCTGAAAGCGATCGAACTGGATAAGAACGCTGCCGAGCAGGCGATATTGAGCAATCTGGATGAGCAGATTCGTATCGCAGAGCGGGGGACAAATGAGCAAGAGGGGATCTATCAGGAGTACGCGGGGTATAGGAAGGAGAAACTGGTTTCCAGCGCCGAGTATGCCAGTGCCCTGTTGAGCTGGACCCAGTCTCGAATCGATTTGCAGAAGGCCTGGTCTGAAAAAATGCAGCAAGAGTTGCAGATCAAAGAAGATCAGCTGACGGGGCCACTTGCTAGTGCGCGTTACCAGCTGGAGCAGGAGCTAACCGAGATGCAAGCTATCACTAGGCAGCAGCAGCCCCTTTCCCCAGTTACTGGCAAGGTCTCCGATGTGTTGGTGCAGGAGGGGGACTGGGTCTTCTCGGGAGCCCCCCTCGCGTTGATCGCTAAGCGGGAAGACCCGTTGGTCATTGCCTACGTATTGCCAAAATACCTCTCCTCGATGGAGCCGGGTCATAAGGCTATCGTCAAGTTGCCCAGTGGTGAGCGTTTGGCTGCTAGGGTCGCCAGACCTGTGGAGCTTGCAGACAAGCTGCCAGCCCAGCTTGCAGCACCGTTTGAAGGTCAAAAAGCAACCCTCAAGGTTGCACTCTCGCTGGATGAAAAATTACCCCCTAACCTGCAGGTGGAGGGGTTGCCGGTGACCGTGCTGTTTGACTGAATTAATGGCGTTGTAATCATGAATTGCAACGCCTTGTTTTTGGTTTTGGCCATAGCGGCGACAGGTGTACTGAAACCCACAATGGCCACCCTCCCTTTCTTCATTCATCAATGACTTTATTTCCGCAATTTTCACAGATGGTGTGGCGTTCAAAGCGATCCATGTTTGCCAGAAAGGGGCCGGCGGCCCAGCCGGTAATGAAGTCTTTGATAAATGCTGTGCGTTTTTGCTCTGGCTTCAGCTCTTTTCCATAGGATTTGTCGACCAGCACCACGACATGGTTGGTTTCGAGTTGGCAGTTGGGGCAGACGCGTTGTTCGGTGGATGAAAGCAAGGGAGCTCCTTGTCTGTAAGTGTGAGCAGCAGGTTTTCCGCTGCAGATATGCAATATCCCCATTTGATTCCCTTTGCTGGCCGGCCGTCAATCACAGCAGAGAGGATTTTGCGTTATCTCCCATGAAGAGAGGGACTGTCAGCAAGGGTGACCAGTGGGGCCTGCGGGCCCCTCTGTTGTTTCCGTTTGTCACACATTGCCACACAAGCTTCCCCCTCTGGCAAAGTCTTGTGACCGGACGGGGATGTAATGACGTCATGAGCAGGGAGATGAGGTCCTGCCGCGATGGAACCTGGGGGTATGTTATGACGGGCAAACGGATGTGGTGGCTGTTGCCGCTGCTGGCAGTCGGAGTCTGGTGGCTCGGTTATGCCGGGGATGCCAACGGTCTGTGGCCCTGGCGCCATGAGATGTTGCTGCTGACGGGCCTGCTGGGGATGACCTATATGGCCATTTCGCTGTTGCTGGCGTTACGCCTGCCGCAGCTGGAGGTGTGGTGTGGCGGTCTGGATCGGATGTTGCGATTGCACCGCCAGACGGCCATCGGGGGCGCATTGGCTCTGACCGCTCACTGGCTGCTGGTGGAGGCCCCCAAGTGGGCGGTCTCGGCGGGTTGGCTGAGTCGTCCTGCGCGGCGTGGAGCCAGCGGTGTCGATGTTGGGGCGGGAGCTGGTGCAGGTAATGGCATCTCGCTCCATGCCCTTGGCAATACCCTGGGTGAGTGGAGTTTCTATCTGCTGATTGCGCTGGTGGTGGTGAGCTTGCTGGCGCTGGTGAGTTATGGCCGTTTTCGGCTGATCCACCGGCTGGCGCCGATCATCTATCTGGCGGGGTGGGGACACGGGCTCTGCCTGCTGCCTCAGGTAGGGGTCATGACCCCTGTTGGGGTATCGATCTGGTTGATCGGTGGGCTGGGGGGGCTCGGGGCCCTCTACTCCCTGCTGGGACGAGTGGGGGCGCGGGATCGCCATCCGGGCCGGGTCATTGCGGTGCGGGCGCTGGCGGATCACACCTGCGAGCTGACCATGCAACTGGAGCAGCCGCTCGCCCATTACTGCCCGGGTCAGTTTGCCTTTTTCGAATTTGACGCCAAGGAGGGGCCAC
The DNA here is from genome assembly GCF_000819725.1 of Aeromonas australiensis. Taxonomy (GTDB): domain Bacteria; phylum Pseudomonadota; class Gammaproteobacteria; order Enterobacterales; family Aeromonadaceae; genus Aeromonas; species Aeromonas australiensis. Next base: position 53,133 of record NZ_CDDH01000057.1, read on the forward strand.
ACCCCTTTACCCTGGTACGGGTGTCAGCGGATCGGCGCCAGCTGGTGATCGCGGTACGGGCGCTCGGGGATCATACCCGTCAGCTGGTGGCAGAGGCGCGCGTCGGGGATGAGGTGGTGGTGACCGGCCCCTATGGCGCCTTTGTTGCCCCGCAAGGGGGAGGTAGAGCCCTCTGACTGGGGGCCGGGATAGGTATCACGCCGTTCGTTGCCTGGCTGGAGGGATTGGCTGCCCGTGGGGGGCGGGTCGAGGGGATCACCCTGATCCAGTGCGCGCCGGATCTGGCGGGCGCCGTTTACCACCAGCGGTTGGCCGAGCTCTGTCATCGCACCGGCGTGCGCTACCAGCTGCATCTGGACAAGGAGGCCGGGAGGCTGGATCTGGCCCGCATCGCGCAGGATGCGCCCGCGCAGGTGTGGTTTTGCGGGCCGGAGGGGATGGCAGATGCCCTGACCCGGCGGTTGCCGGACGGGCATCTGCATCGCGAGCTGTTTCGCTTTCGTTGAGCTCGATGGGCGCCGTTATTTGGCGCTGGCTGGCAACTGCTTGAGGGCAGCTTGTACCGCTGCTTCCAGTTGCGGGTCGCGTCCGGCCACCATGTCGGCGGGGGTGAGCGGCACCAGCAGGTCCGGGATTAACTCGCGGTTTTCGTAGAAGCTGCCGTCCGGGTTGCGTAACCCCAGGGTCGGTATGCCGTAAGCAAGGCCAGGTATCAGACGTGACTCATGGGCATAGACCATGGTGCCGGTGCCAGGCACCGGATCGCCGACGATGGGGCCGACCTTGAGGGCGCGGTAGTACTCGGGGAAGGCGGAGCCCTCCGAGTAGCTGGCGGCGTTCACCAGCACCACCGAGGGCTTGGTCCACTGGCGCGTGGCGGCATCGGTTTCACCCTTGCCCTGACGGGGCCAGCTGCTGGCCATCCCCTTGGTGCTGCCGCTGCCGGTCAGAAACCCCACCAGGGTGTTGGCCAGATAGCCCCCTTTGTTGAAGCGTACATCGACGATCAGCGCTTCGCAGTCGCGCAGCCGGCCAAGTGCCTGCGCGACCAGATCCTCATAGGCTGCACTGCTCATCTCTGGCAGGTATACGTAGCCAACCCGGCCCTGGCTCAGGGTTGCTACCTGCTCCCGGCGCTTGCTGACCCAGCTGTCGAGTAGCAACCGGTACTCCTGTTGCAGGTCGATAGCGGTCACTTCCAGCTCGCTCGGGGTGTCACTGTGTAGTGGCAACATGGTGAGCGCCAGTCGGTTGCCGGCTTGTCGATTGAGGGCTTGATCCAACTCGGCCAGAGTGGTGATTGCCTGTCCGTTGATGGCAAGCAGGCGGGCGCCCGGGGCGATATCGCTCTCCTGATCCAGCGGCCCGCCAGAGAGCAGGGCGGTGAGCATTACCCCCTGCTCGCCATCCTGCCAGTAGCCGCCCAGGCTGGCGCTCTGGTCCGCCATGCGCGGGAAGGGGGCGGGGCCGCTACCCCAGGTGTGGGAGACATTGAGCTCGCCTGCCAGCTCTGCCAGCAGGTTGCCAAGGTCCCGCGGGTTGCCGATGCCCGGCAACTGGCGGCGGTAAGCAGTGACATAACTGTCCCAGTCCACCCCGTTCATATCATCCAGATAGAACTCATCCCGGGTTAGCCGGGCGATCTGATCGAAGGCGGCGGTCATGCGTTCCTGCCAGCGTATCTGGCTCTGCAGGGCAAAGGGGGCGTGGTGGCTTTCGCCAGAGTCGAGAGCAATGCGGGTGATCTCCCCCTCCCGTACCAGTGTGGCCAGGGTGCCCTGCTGGTTGAGGCTTGCCAGTGCCGGACCTGGCTGTCCGGCAAACAGCATCCGGGTGTCCCCCTTGCGCAGGTCGCGGGCATAGCCCTTGATCTCGCTTTGATCGCTATCACCAGCCTCTTCGACCAGATAGAAGAGCTGGCCGTTAACGAGACGACTGGTCAGTAGGGTGCCTGCGGGTAGTAGTTGCAGCGCCTCGCGATGGGCCAGCCGTTCGCTCTCGAAGCTATAACCGGCTTTTGGCGCCTGCCGCTCTGCCAGAAAGTCAGCCTTGGCGGCGCGGCTGCTGTAAAGGCCGAGCAGGTTGTTGCCAAGCGGCTCGCCATCGGCCCCGAGCACGCCATATCGGGTCGATTGCCAATAGAGGATGGCACCATCATGACTCCAGTTGGGGGCACTATCCTGATAGCCGTTGAGGCTGACATTGACTGGTTGCGCGCCCGGGGTGGCGGTATCGATGACGGCGATCTCCTGCTGGGCCGAGTCGGGACGGAAGGTGAGCGCCAGATGGCGGGAGTCGGGGGCAAAGGCGAGATGCACCTCGTGGCGGGAGGGGTTGAAGCTGGCAGGTACCAGCTCGCGCTGCTGGTTGCTGGTCAGATCCAGCAGCTGGATGGCCTGGCCATCTACCACGAAGGCGAGCTGCTTGCCGTCGGGGGAGAGTTGCGGACGGCTGATCCCCTTGCCGGGCAGGGCCAGCAGCAAGCTTTCGATCAGGGGACCTGGCGCGCTGAATAGCCGAGCGGGATCCTGTTTGCGCAGTTGATAGAGCGCGGCGTGCCCCTGCTGCTCCGAGAGATAAATCAGCGAGTCCTCCCGCTCTGCGTAGAGCGGACTCGACTGTTCGCTTGGCGAGTGGGTGAGCTGGCGTACCCGCTCTCGCTCGGGGTCGACGGCAAACAGGTTGCCCTCGCTCACCAGGATCAGCTCATCCGCCTCCTCGCTGACCAGCGCTTCGTCCACCAGGGTCAAAGTCTCGCTCGTCTCATCCGGCGCGCTCGCCACCTGTGGGGTGAAGGTCAGCTTGCGTGGCGTGTGACTGCCGGCATCGAGGCGATAGAGTTCACCCAGCCATGACCAGCTCAGGTCTCCGGCTCGGGAGGCGCTGAGCCCCCGTACCGGATGGCCCTGATAGTGGGTCAGCTGTTGCTCCTTGCCGCTGGCAAGATCCCGGCGCCAGACGTTGAAATCACCGCTGCGCTCGCTCAGGTAAAAGAGGGTATCCCCCTTATCGCTCCAGACCGGATCGGTGGCCGCCACCCGATCTTCGGTCAGCTGCTGGTGCTGCTTGCCATCAAACAACCAGAGGCGGGGTACCGCGAAGGAGCTCTGATGCTTGCGAAAGGGCTGATCCGCCGCAGGCATCTGATAGACCAGTCGCTCCCCGTGGGGACGGGCGAGGGTTGCTGGCAGCGGCAGAGCGGCCTGCAAGGTGCCGCCGGTGACCGGGGCCCAGTAGAGCTCACTCCATTGGTAACCTTCTGCAATAAAATGGTCGGCATTTGGGTTGCTCGGGCGCTGGCTGCTCAGCAGCAGTTGTTTGCCGTCAGCGCTGAAGGCTTGCGGCAGATCGGTGCGCGAATCGCGGGTGAGGCGCACCATCTCGCCGCCGCTGGCGGGTACCACGAACACATCCTCGTTGCCGTAGAGATTGGCGGCAAAGGCGAGCTGTTTGCCATCCGGCGACCATATTGGCCGCTGGCTCAGGTAGTCGCTGCCAGTGAGTGCCGTAGCTGGGCCGCCCTCGGCACTGGCCACAAAGATGCGTCCCTGCCAGGTGAAGGCAAGCTGTTTGCCATCAGGGGAGAGGGCGGGCTCGCGTAGCCAGCGTGCATCGGCAGCGACGCTGGTGGGCAGCCAGAGCAGTGAGCTGGCCAGCAGCAGGCTGGCCAATGGTGAATTAGGCATAGGGGGCAGGGGCATGATCGCATCCAGATTCGGGGTTAATGGCTCAATCTTTACCGATCCGCAACGTGATGGCCAGTAACAAAGATAAAGCTATGATTCTGTTTTTATTATCAATTAACTGACAGGTAGGAACTTGTTCATGGGCCATTCACCGCGCACGATCAAGATATGTTTCAGCGGGTCTATTGAGTATTGGTAGCGATCCAATATGATGACGCGCGCTCACCAACGGGCGAGCCTATTCAGATGATGTGACAACCATAAAAAGCCCCACCAGAGGCTGAGCGAGGGATGGAATGAGAGCCGTATTGCTGTGTTTGTTGGGGCTGTGGCCCGCGCTGAGCTTTGCTACCGAAAAGGCCGATTTGGTGGTAGTCAAGAAGTCGAGCTATAGCCTGACCCTGATGAAGGATGGCAAGGAGTTGAAGCGCTACTGGGTGGCGTTGGGTCCGGCGCCCAAAGGACACAAGCAGCGGGAGGGGGATCAGCGTACCCCGGAGGGGCGCTACACCCTGGACTACAAGAAGAGCAACTCCGGCTTCTATAAGGCTATCCATATCAACTACCCCAACCTGGATGACATCAAGCGAGCCAACGAGCTGGGGGTTAGCCCGGGTGGCATGATCATGATCCATGGCCAGCGTAATGACATGGGCAATCGCAGGGTGCAGCCCTCCAACTGGACCAATGGCTGCATCGCGGTGCTCAACCACGAGATGGACGAGATCTGGAATGCCATCGATCCGGGCACCCCGATCGTGATCGAACCCTGATCCTGGCAGCGGGGAGCTTGTCGGCAGACAGGCCCCCGTTCTGTTTGGGATGTGATCCTCTTGCACGGATATCTTTTTTAGACATTCGCATTGTTGTGAATGTCACTTCAAAAAAGACCTGCAAACGATAAGGATATGGGCTCTGTCCGTGAAGGAGTCTCCCATGTCTTTGACTGAAACCTGCCAGCGCATCGTGCGCGATCCCCATCTATCTGCTGCTCAAAAGAGCCATGCGCTGGCGTTGGCCGCCGAGAATGCGTTGCCCTACCCCGAGCTGCCTGCGGCAGTGGCCGAGGCAATGGCACAGGGATTTGTCTGCGACATGTTCGAAGGGCACGCCCCTTACAAGCCGCGTTATGTGCTGCCGGACTATGAAAAATTCCTGAGTCAGGGGTCTGCCTGGCTGGAGCTGGCACCACCACAGGATTTCGACGAGGCGCTCAATGCGCTGCGTATCCTCTATCACCATGTCCCCTCTGTCACTGGCATGCCGGTCTGGCTGGGTCGGCTCGACCATCTGCTGCTGCCTTTTGTCGGCGAACTGGATGACGAGACCCTCTATCGCAAGCTGAAGGGGTTCTGGGTCTATCTGGACAGGGTGCTGCCGGATGCTTTCATGCACGTCAACATCGGGCCTGATGACAACCGTATCTGCCGCCTGATCCTGCGCATCGACAACGAGCTCAAGCAGGTGGCGCCGAACCTCACCTTCTTCCACGATCCGGAGCAGACCCCGGATGATCTGTTGCTGCTGGCAGTGAAGAATATCGCCGAGTGCAGCAAGCCGCACATCGCCAACTACCCGATCCACCGCGACACCTTCGACCAGCGCGGCTTTGGCATCGTCAGCTGCTACAACGCCCTGCCACAGGCCGGTGGCGCCAATACCCTGGTGCGCCTCTCCCTCAAGCGGATCGCCAAGCAGGCACAAGGGATCGACGATTTCCTCGGCTGCCTGCTGCCCCATTACTGCCGTCTGGCCTCCCAGCTGATCGAAGCGCGGGCCGCTTTCTTGCATCAGGAGTCTGGCTTCTTCAACAGCTTCCTGGTGAAAGAGGGGCTGCTGGATGAGGATCGCTTCGTCCCCATGTTTGGCATCTACGGCATGGCGGAAGCGGTCAATATCCTGATGGATAAAGAGAATCTGCCGGGGCGCTACGGCCATGGCGAGGAGGCGAACCAGCTTGGCTATCGTATCTCGGCCCAACTCTCGGAATATGTCACCGCGACGCCGCAAACCCATGCCTGGGGTGGCCGCTCGCTGCTGCACTCACAGGGTGGATTGAGTGTCGATGTGGCGGTAACCCCGGGGGTGCGCATTCCCTACGGGCAGGAACCGGATCCGGCCAGCCATCTGCTGGCGCTGGCGCCGCACCACGGCTATTACCACTCGGGGATCAGCGAGATCCTGACCCTGGATCCCACCATCCGCCAGAACCCGCAGGCGCTGTTGCAGCTCTGCAAGGGGGCGCTCGCTATCGGTATGCGCGAGTTCACCGCCAACGTGGCCGACAGCGATCTGGTGCGGGTGACCGGCTACATGATCCGCAAGAGCGACGTGGCCCGCTTCGCAGAAGAAGGCTCGCGCTTGCAGACCACCTCTCTCGGGGCCGAGGCGAGTGAAGTGACCGCCATCCGTCAGCGGGCGCCACGGGTGGTCGCCCATGAAGCGACCATCGGCGCGTATTGAGTTCACCCTGATGGCTGATGTTTTGCCAACACGCAGCGCCCTGGTGAGCAGGGTGCTGCCGTTCTCCTGTGTCGATGGGCCGGGCAACCGGCTGGTGCTGTTTCTGCAGGGCTGCAACTTTCGCTGCCCCGGCTGCCACAACCCGCACACCATAGGGCTGTGCGACGATTGCGGTGACTGCCTTGCGGTCTGCCCGAGCAGCGCCCTCACCCTCAATGAGGGCAAGGTACAGTGGCAGGCGACGCGCTGCACCGATTGCGACGCTTGTCTGGATGTCTGCCCGCGTAGCGCTAATCCCAAGACCTCTACCATGACGGTGGCCGAGGTGCTGACTCTGCTGCGCCGCTACGGTCCGCTGCTGAGCGGGATCACCGTCTCCGGCGGCGAGGCGACCACCCAGCTTCCCTTTGTGGTTGCCCTGTTTACCGCCATCAAGGCCGCGCCGGATCTGGCCCATCTCACTTGCCTGCTCGACAGTAACGGTTCGCTGGCCGAAAGCGGTTGGCAGCGGCTGTTGCCGGTGCTCGATGGTGCCATGCTCGATCTCAAGGGGTGGCGCGACTCGGTACATCACACGCTGACCGGCTATGGCCGCGAGCGGATACTGGCCTCTCTTGAGCTGCTGGCACGCCACGGCAAGCTGACCGAACTGCGGCTGCTCCATGTGCCGGACAAGAGCGATTTTCTGGATGTGAGTGGTGAGCTGGACGCGGATCTCGCCGCCTTCTTGCTGCGGCTGGGGCCGGTGCCGATCCGCATCAACGGCTTTCGCCACCACGGGGTGCGAGGGGAGGCGGCGCAATGGCCACAGGCCCGCCAAACCGAGTTGGAACAGCTGGCTAGCTGCTTGCGTGCAGCGGAATTGGGGCCGGTATCACTGCCTGCCTTGATGGGTTGAGTGGCTGCGTCATCCGGTGACCGTCATGGCGTGAGGTGCGGCATGGAAAGGCCGCAACTGTGATTTCTGTCTATTGGAGGGGGCGAGAACGGCGGCTAGAATATGGCCATCTTCTTACCCCTCAATGACAGATAATCATGAGTGAAAGCAAGGCGTTATATCGAGTTCAGTTTATTTGCCACAGCGAGCGCTACGAAGTCTATGTGCGTGAAGTCAATCAGGGCCAGCTGTTCGGTTTTATCGAGATTGCCGACTTTGTCTGGGACAACCACACGGCATTTATCGTCGATCCCGGTCACGAGAAGCTCAAGAGCGAATTTGCCGATGTGCGCCAGACCCTTATCCCTATGCATCAGGTGTTGCGCATCGATAAGGTGAAAAAGCAGGGGGCAGCCCGCATCACCGAGCTTGGCAGCAATATCGCCTCCTTCCCCGGCCCCATCTATTCCAAACGCCCCTGATAAGTTGTCATGAGAGGTGACTGCCCCTCTATTAGCCTCTCATTCCATGGTGCTCTTGTCCTCAGGCAAGGTGGACGGTGATAGTCATGACTTGATTAGTGCAGTCTGACCGCCCCCTTTGATATGCTTGATAGAATCCTTGTTGCTTGCCACTGCTTGCAATAAGGCGCCATGGATGGCCAAGCGGTTTTTTCTAAGGATGGGGGCCGATTATGCACCAGATTTTTGCCGATTTTGCTCTTTTGCTACTGCTCTCTGCTCTGGCTGGCGGGGTCGCGATCTGGTTACGCCAGCCGGTCCTGATTGCCTACATAGTGGTGGGAATTGTGGTCGGCCCTGCTCTGCTTGGTCTGGTCTCCACTCATGGGTCTGCAGCACATGATCAGATTGATCTGCTTGCCCAGATTGGGGTCGCCGTATTGCTGTTTCTGGTGGGGCTCAAGCTGGACCTGCAACACGTTCGTCATCTCGGCCCGGTGGCGTTGGCGACCGGGCTAGGTCAGCTCGCATTCACCATAGTGGTCGGGTTCGGGCTGATCCTGCTGCTGGGCAAGCCACCACTGGAAGCACTCTATGTGGCGGTGGCACTCACCTTCTCCAGTACCATCATCATCGTCAAGCTGCTGTCGGATAAGCGGGAGCTGGATTCGTTGCATGGCCGTATCGCTGTCGGCTTTTTGATTGTGCAGGATCTGGCCGTGGTACTTGCCATGATGGCTATGAGTACCATGCGGGCAGAGAGCAATAGCCTGGAGCAGGTGCTCATATCTCTGCTGTTCAGATTGGTGGTGGCTGCCCTGACCATCGTTATATTGATGCGCTATTTGCTCCCCTATCTGGTGCGACGTATGGCGCGCTCGCAGGAGTTGTTGCTGATTTTTGCCATTGCCTGGGGGACTGGGCTGGCGGCGCTTGGGGAGTGGGCCGGCTTTTCCAAAGAGGCGGGGGCCTTTCTGGCCGGGTTCACGCTGGCGTCCAACCCCTATCGGGATGCCATTAATGCGCGGTTGACCGGGATCCGTGATTTTTTGCTGCTCTTCTTCTTTATCGATCTTGGTGCCAAGCTTGATTTCTCAACCCTGGGGGAGGAGCTGTTGCCAGCCCTCCTGCTATCTCTCTTCGTGCTGATAGGTAATCCGCTGATCGTGATGATCATCATGGGGTATATGGGGTATCGCAAGCGCACCGGCTTCATGGCCGGATTGACGGTGGCCCAGATCAGCGAATTTTCCATCATCTTCGTTGCCATGGGCATCTCGCTTGGCCATGTAGGTAGCGGGGCGCTCGGTTTGACGACGCTGGTGGGGCTCATCACCATCGCCCTTTCTACCTATATGATCCTCAATGCCCAGTGGCTATTTGAACGCCTCTCGCCGCTGTTGGGTTGGGTGGAACGCGCTCACCCCTATCGGGAGCAAGGGAAGCAGCATCATGAGATGCCGAATCCGGCCGCAGATGTGCTGGTAGTGGGGCTAGGGCGTTATGGTGAGCACCTGCTCAAGGGATTGCAGCAAAAAGGCATCAGTGTGATGGGGGTCGATTTCGATCCCGAGCAGGTGGATCGGCTGCGCAATGAGGGATTGTCAGTTCGTTATGGCGATGCGTGTGATGCCGATTATCTCGATACCTTGTCACTGCCTGCGATTGGCAGCGTGGTCTGTACGTTACCGGATTTGCACTCCACCCTGAACTTGTTGCACTCCCTGCGTGAGCACCATTATCAGGGCGATGTCACCCTGGTTGTGCGTCATGAGCAGGATGGTTGCCTGCTTGAGTTGATGGGGGGCGCTCACGTGATCTATCCCCACCGGGATGCGGTCCAGTTTGCTATTGGCGATTTGACTCGTCGTCTGGGCCGTGACCCCGGCCAGTAACGTCAGGATCTTGCCAGCGTCAGCAGCAGTTCCCGTAAGCCGCGATGGGCCGGATCCTCCCCGGCCGGGCCATGCCACACCAGGCTGTGACAGATGGTGCCGTATGCGAATGGAACAGGACGCGTGACCAGCGGATAGTGGGCGGCCATCTGGGTCGCCCAGCCACCAAGCGCAGTCATGATCAGGTCACTCTCTGTCAGCAGGGCTGCACCCGAGCCAAAGTCCGGCACTATGGCCCCCAGTCGTCGTTGCACTTGCTGTTGGGCCAGCGTCTGTTCGAAGAAAGGGCTGGCCAGCTCATGGTCCCGGATGGCGATATGACGCCAGCTCAGGTAGGCATCGAGATCCCAGGGTTTGGTCAGTGCCGGATGATCGTTACGCAGCAGGCAGACCAGCTCATCGTCACACAGTTTTTCCCATACCAGCCCACTCAAGCTGCGTATCGGTTGGCTTTGGTCATGGGGCAAGATCACCAGGTCGAGCTTGCCTTGAGTAAGGGCAGCCAACCCCTGCTCATCTTTATTCCAGATTTCAGGGATCAGCCCTGGCACAGCTGCCATCAGCTTGTCGAGCAAGGGACCCACGGGCCAGGTCATGCTGCTTTCCCGTAGTCCTAACCGCAATCGCCCCTGCCACTGGCCTGGCTCGAACTGCTGTTGATTGGTCAGGCCATTCAACTCTCCCAGTAGCCGATGCAGAGTCGGGGCCAGTCGCTCGGCCATGGGGGTGAGCAGCAGCTGGTTGCCCTGACGGTAGAGCAGTTGATCCCCCAGCAGATCCCTCAGCTGGTTGAGGGTCTTGCTGACGGTTGAAGGGGTGGTGCAGAGCCGCTCGGCGGTGCGAGTGACACTCTGGTTGTCGAGCAGCAGGTGTAGGGTGACCAGATGGCGACCGCCCAACCTCGAGAGTGCGATCAGATCCATAAAGACTCCACAAGCGAATGAAACAGACAGAAAGCCCCGCCAAGGCGGGGCTGGTGCGGATTAACCCTTGAGCACCGCGGCCATGGCGTCGGCCACATAGTCGACGTTGCGACTGTTGAGACCCGCCACGCACATGCGACCGGAGCGCACCAGATAGACGGCGAACTCCTCGCGCAGTCTCTCCACCTGCTCCGGCGTGAAGCCGGTATAGCTGAACATGCCGCGTTGGTTGATGAAGTAGCTGAAATCACGGCCCGGCACCTTGGCACTCAGCACCTCGAACAGCTTCTGGCGCATCGCCTTGATACGGGTGCGCATCTCGGTCACCTCGTCGACCCACATGGCGTGCAGCTCGGGCTGGCTCATCACAGCCGCGGTGATCTGGCCACCGTGGGTGGGGGGGCTGGAGTAGTTGCGGCGCACGGTGGCCTTCATCTGGCCCAGTACCCGACTTGCCTCTTCGGCATCCTGGCAGATGACCGACAGGCCACCGCAGCGTTCGCCGTAGAAGGAGAGGTTCTTGGAAAATGAGTTACTGACGAAGAAGCTGACGCCGGCGGCCACCATGGCGCGAATGGCGTAGACATCCTCTTCCAGCCCGTCACCGAAGCCCTGATAGGCGATATCCATAAAGGGGATAAGGTTCTTCTCGACCACCAGGGCGATCACCTGATCCCACTGGGCGCGGGAGAGATCCACCCCGGTCGGGTTGTGGCAGCAGGGGTGCAGCAGCACGATGCTTTGCGCTGGCAGGGTGCTCAGGCTGTCGAGCATGGCGTCGAACAGCACGCCGCCGGTGGCCGCATCGTAGTAGGGGTAGTCATGGACCTTGATGCCGGCTCCCTCGAACATCGCCTTGTGGTTATCCCAGGTCGGGTTGCTGACCCACACCTCGGAGGTAGGGAAGTAGCGCTTGAGTAGATCGGCGCCGATCTTCAGGGCGCCCGAGCCGCCGATGGTCTGGATGGTGGCGATACGTCCCGCCTTGACCGCTTCATGGTCGGCACCAAACAGCAGGTGCTGCACCGCAGTGCGGTAGTTGGCGGCACCCTCCATCGGCTGGTAGGGGCGCGGCGCCGGGGCGGCGGCGCGCTGGGCTTCGGCCTGCTGCACCGACGGCAACAGCGGAATGCGGCCCTGCTCATCGTAATAGAGGCCAATCCCCAGATTCACCTTCTGCTCGCGGGTGTCTTTGTGGAAGGTCTCGACCAGGGTCAGGATGGGGTCGCCAGCGTAGGCATCGACGTGTTCAAACATGGGGGGTCCTTGCGAAATGGAATCCAGGGTATGGCGATCAATGATCGGCGGTCATCATGGCGTAAAGCGGGCGAGGGCTCAAGTCTGAAAGAGGCGGGGAGCAGTGGCTCTATACCGCCCGGTCGTGAATGGCATGTTGCGGGGCAATCCAGTGCCCCGGCCTTATTTCAGATAGGATCGCAAAACCCGCACCACCTGATCCAGATCCTCCAATCGTTCGGCCGGGGTCGCCTCTTCGGCACCGAGATGCTCGCGCATATGGCCCTCCAGCACCTCCAGCATCAGGCCGTTGACGGCGCCACGGATGGCGGCGATCTGCTGCAAGATGGCGGCGCAGTCGCTCTCCTGCTCCAGTGCACTCTCCAGCGCGCCAGCCTGTCCCTTGATGCGGCGCACCCGCGCCAGCAGCTTCTTTTTGTCGTGAATGGTGTGGGACATTGCGGATCCTTTCGATCAATAAAACTATACTGGGGTATAGTATATTGCATCGCCGCTCTCAGGAGAAATCCATGTCATCCCTCGTTCAATCTCACTGCCATCAACCCGTCATTCACGAAGGCAATCCGCTGGCCGAACAGAAGACCCGCTGGGCCGTATTGCTGACCGTCATCATGATGGTGGCGGAGATCGGCGGTGGCTGGTTCTACAACTCGATGGCGCTGCTGGCCGACGGTTGGCATATGAGCTCTCACGCGCTGGCGCTCGGTCTCTCGGTGTTGGCCTACCGCGCCGCTCGCCATTTCGCCCGTGACCACAGATTCAGCTTCGGCACCTGGAAGATCGAGGTGCTGGGTGGCTTTACCAGTGCCCTGTTGCTGGTGGGGGTGGCCGGCATGATGCTGTTCGAGTCAGTGTTCCGGCTGCTCGATCCCAGCCCGATCCACTATCAGCAGGCGATTGCCATCGCGCTGGTGGGGCTGCTGGTGAACCTGGCCTGCGCCTGGCTGCTCAAGGATGATCACGGCCACCACCACCATGGCCATAGCCATAGCCACGGGGATCATCACGACCACGATCATCATCATGACGATCACCACGGCCATCAGGACCTCAACCTGCGCGCCGCCTATATTCATGTGCTGGCGGATGCCGCCACCTCGGTGCTGGCGATCCTGGCGCTGACGGGAGGTATGTTGTGGGGGGCCGACTGGCTCGATCCCCTGATGGGTATAGTGGGTGCCGGGCTGGTGGCGGTGTGGGCCTGGGGGCTACTGCGTGACTCAGGTCGAGTGCTGCTGGATGCCGAGATGGATACCCCGCTGGTGGCGGAGATCCGCGAGGTCATCACCGAGCTGCCGGGCACCGATATCCGCGATCTGCACGTCTGGCGGGTAGGGCAGCAGCAATATGCCTGCGTGCTCTCTTTGTTGATGGTCAATCCGCTACCGGCGCAGCAGATCCGTGAGCGGCTGGCAATTCATGAAGAGCTGGTGCATGTCACCATCGAGATCGCCAGTAAATAGGATGAATTGTGGAGGTCGTGGGTTGTCTCTTGGATACAACCTGGGACGCTCAAAAGAATGTGGCTGTTCAGTGCTTAAGAGAAAGAGGGCTTCGACACCCTTTTGTATTGATGAGATCCGATCGGCAGGCTAAGGGGATGGGGATTGGTGCCGATAACAGAGTGCAGCAGGAGATCCTTATGATGAAACCCCTTACCCTTCTCGTTCTTGTCGGTGCATTCACCGTGCCCCTCTATGGCGTTGAGGCGGAATCAGCTGCCGTATCGAGCGATGCACCTGCAGCAAGTGCATCGGCACCGGCCGCAAGCAGTGCTGCGGTGGCAACGGCGCCTGTCTCGGCTGCTACGCCCGCGCCTTCTGAGGCTGCCCCCGTCTTGCTCCCGGCCGAGAGCAGTAGCGAGGGGGCTGCGCCGCTGCCAAAACCTGCGGAACCTGCTGCTGTGGTTGCGCCTCCAGTTCCTCTGGCCTCTGGCGAGTTGCAGGCGGTGCCGCTCTATCGTCAGGATGAGCTGCTCAACTGGATTGAGCAGGGGCGCCATCTCACTCAGGTGAAGCAGGATCGCTGCCAGTTGACTCAGGATATTGAAGCGCGCGCCTCGGTGATGAAGGTTCCGGCCTATCAGTTCCTTTGGGGGGATATGCTGGCGTGGGGGGTATGCACCAAACCCAATGCCGAACTCGGGGTGCATTATATGTGGGAGGCGGCCAACCACGGGCTGGCGCCGGCGCTGGAGCAACTGGGCCGCTACTACTGGAAGGGGATTTTGGTGCAGAAGGACTTGGTGCGCGCCGAGACCCTGATGCGCGAGGCAGCCAGCATCGGTTTTTTGCGGGCCCGTATCGAATGGGTCGAGATGTTGCTGGAAGGGATGGGCAGTCCACTCGATTATGAGGATGCCTATCGCTGGCTCCATGGCTCGGTGATCGGTGACAAGAGCCAGCACCAGAAGGCGGCGAGTCTGCTAAAGCAGCTTGGCAACCGGATGCCCGCTAACGTGGTGGCCCGCGCCAAGGCGATGAACTAAAACAAAAAATGACCCACAGACTTGCATCTGTGGGTCCGAAACCCGCCGCCGTGCCATGACAGGCGGGTTTCTCACTCCGTTATATGTGATGGGGTGATTCAGAGATCTTGATGGGGGCCAAAAACTTCGTAATGGAGCTGGCTGGCCGGTACACCCAGCTCAAGTAACTGGCGTTTGATCGCCTGCATAAAGCCGATGGGGCCGCAGAAGTAGTAGTGGGCCTCGGGGGCAATACACGCTTTCACTGCGGCCAGATCCATGGTGCCGGAAAAATCGTAATGTTCCCCCTGCACATCACTGGCCTCAGGCTCCCGATACCAGACCCGGCTCAGCAGGTTGGGGTGCTGGCGAGATTTTTGTTGAATATCCTCCCCGAAGGCGTGAACCGAGCCCCGTTCGCAGGCGTGCAGCCAGGTGATGTTGGCCTGATGACCGCTCGCCAGCAGCTGGTTCAGCATGCTCATCATCGGCGTCACGCCAACACCGGCACTGAGCAGCACGACCGGAGTCTGGCTGTCGGCTTTCAGGTAGAAATCGCCAGTAGGGGGCATTACCTCGATCTTGTCGCCTGCCTGCAGGTGATCGTGCAGCAGATTGGAGACCTGACCTTGTGGCTCGCGCTTGACGCTGATCCGGTAATCCTGCCCGTTGGGCGCATCGGAGAGGGAGTACTGGCGGATCTCCTGATATTCCAGCTCGGGGTGGGTCAGCTTGATGCTGAGGTATTGACCCGGCTTGAAGGCCAGTACCGGCTTGCCATCTTCCGGCGCCAGCAGGAAGGAGGTGATGAGCGCACTCTCGGCCCGCTTCTCTTTGATGATGAAGGTGCGGGTACCTTGCCAGCCGCCATCCTGGCTGGCCTTCTCCTGATAGATCTCCTGCTCGCGGCCGATGAAGATATCGGCCAGTACGCCATACGCCTTGCCCCATGCCTCCAGCACCTCGTCGGTGACTGCACTGCCGCCCAATTCTTTGAGCGTGGCCAAGAGATGACTACCTACAATGTGATATTGTTCCGGCTGGATCAGAAATCCGGTATGTTTGTGCGCAATCCGCTCGACCGCACCGGCGAGTGCTCCCAGATTGTCGATATTCCTGGCGTAAGCTGCGACCGCATTGAACAGGGCTAGTGGCTGGCCGCCACTGCGTTGGTGGGCCAGGTTGAAGATATCTTTCAGCTCCGGGTTATGGCTGAACATCCGCTGATAGAAGTGCTGGGTCAGGGCCGGGCCGGCAGACTCCAGCAGAGGAATGGTGCTTTTAATGACGGCAACGGTGGTTTGGTCTAGCATAGAGGTCCTCGTTTCAATTAAACATTTAAAATGCCATTTAATAAGTAGCATCCTAGATGTTTATTTGACCTTAATCAATATTTCAATTGTTACATTGCGCTAATCAGGCCTTATGAGACTAACCAGTTATACAGATTTTGGATTGAGAGCTCTGCTCTATCTGGCAACCTTGCCGGAGGGGGAGTTGTCTAGTGTGGCCAAGGTATCGGCCCTTTATGGCGTGTCGCGCAACCACATGGTGAAGGTAGTCAATCAGTTGGTGAAGCTGGGCTATCTGCAATCCCAGCGGGGCAAAAACGGTGGGATCCGCATGGCGTGTGACCCTGCCACCATCAATATCGGGCAGGTGATCCGGGCTCTTGAAGGTAATCTGGACGGAATCGATTGTGGCTCGCCAGCCTGCCACATTGTCTCTGTCTGTCTGCTCAAAAGTGCGTTGAAAGAGGCGATGGATGCGTTTCTGGCGGTGATGGACAGCTATACGCTGCAAGACCTGCTGGCCAACCGGGAAGAGCTGCAACGTGTCTTTGGTGAGTTGATTCCAACCCTGGTGTTGGAGCCGGAAAATGATGATGAGTCATAGCAAGAGAGCTGCCATTGGCAGCTCTCTTTCAATCATGGTTGCTGTCGCTTGAGCGATAAGACGCAGGAATAATCCGCGCCATCTTCACCATATTGTTCTCGACTTCGAGAATTTCTATCGGATAGCCAGCGAGCCGGATCCCGATATTGGGCTGGGGGATCTCTTCCAGATATTCGAGGATCAGACCGTTAAGGGTTCTTGGTCCATCGATGGGCAGTTGCCAGTTCATCTCTTTGTTCAGCTCACGAATATTGGCTGAACCCTCGACCAGATAAGAACCATCCGGTTGGGGATGGATCTCGTCGCTCGGCGCTGGCGTCATGGAGGTGGTAAAGTCCCCCACGATCTCTTCCAGAATGTCATCCAGAGTGATTAGCCCCTGAATATCGCCATATTCATCGACGATCAGGCCAATCCGCTCCTTGTTGCGCTGGAATTTGGCCAGCTGCACGTTGAGCGGGGTGCCTTCCGGAATGAAGTAGATCTCGTCTACCTCTCGCAACAGGCTCGATTTGTTGAACTGATCCCTGGCTACCAGTCGCAGGGCATCGCGCGCGTGTAAAAATCCGACAACGTCGTCGATATTGTCGCGATAGAGCAGGATTTTGGTGTGAGCGCAGTGGGCCAGCTGGCGCTGGATGCTCTTCCAGTCATCATTGATGTCGATGGCGTAGATATCGCTGCGCGGCACCATGATGTCTTCGACCAGCATCTTGTCGAGATCCAGAATGCTCAGCAGCATCTCCTGATGGCGCTGGGGGATCAGGTTGCCAGCTTCGTTGACTATGGTGCGTAGCTCCTCGGTATTGAGGGAGTCATCCTTATTGGGATTGATCTTCAGCAGCTTGAGCAGACCGTTGGTAATGCCATTGATCAGCCAGACGAAAGGCGAGAGCGGCACCATCAATCCTTTCAGAATCCATGATGCCGGATAGGCAATCTTCTCGGGGTACATGGCTGCCAGCGTCTTGGGCGTCACTTCACCAACAATAAGTACCACCAGCGTCAAACCGAAGGTTGCGACGGCCACCCCGAGATCGCCAAACAGTCGGATACAGACGATGGTAGCGATGGCGGAGGCGAGGATATTGACCAGGTTGTTGCCGATCAGGATCAGTCCCAGTAGCCGATCGGGGCGTGAGAGCATTTTTTCTACCCGGATCGCAGCCTTGTGTTTAGCCTGTGCCAGATGCCGCAGTTTGTAGCGGTTGATGGACATCAAGCCAGTTTCAGAACTGGAGAAGAAGGCGGATAAGAAGATCAGAATAACGAGGACAATCAGTAATGTGCTCGTTGAGATGCTGTCCAAAAAAGGCTCCTGCGGGATGGGATGGCTAAAAAAGTATAGGTGTCAGCTTAACAGCACTTCTTTGACGAAGCGGCTGCCAAAGTAGGCCAGGGTCAGGATAAAGCTGCCAATCAGACTCAGTGTGATGACTTTGCGGCCGCGCCAGCCATAAGTGTGATGGCCCCATAGCAGCAGCACATAAACACACCATGCCAGGATGGAGAGCACAGCTTTGTGGGATTTACCCTGAGCGAACATATCTTCAAGAAAGAAGAGGCCGGAGGCGATGGAGAAAGTCAGCAGGAGTACCCCCGCAGAGATCAGCTGAAACAGTCGTTTTTCCACTGTCATCAGCGGCGGCATGGCTGGCAGGCTGCTGATTTTTCGAGATTTAAGCTGCTTGTCCAGACAGGCAAGCTGCAACGCAAACAGACAGGCGATCATCAAGACCGAGTAGGCCATCAGGGCGAGGCCGATGTGCAGCAACAGTTGGGGATGAGCCTCCAGATGGGTGATGTAGCGACCGGGGATCAGGGCGCTGGCTATCAGTAGCAGGGCCGAAAAACTGTAGACCACCGGCAGCAGGATCCAGCCGTTGAAGCGGCGGGTGACACAGGTCATGAAGCCACTGATGATCAGACTCACCAACGAGGCAACGTTGAGCATGCTCAGGT
This sequence comes from Aeromonas australiensis, assembly GCF_000819725.1. Classification (GTDB taxonomy): domain Bacteria; phylum Pseudomonadota; class Gammaproteobacteria; order Enterobacterales; family Aeromonadaceae; genus Aeromonas; species Aeromonas australiensis. The sequence goes on from NZ_CDDH01000057.1 coordinate 71,020, forward strand.
TCTGGCCGGCGCTTTGCAACACCTCTGAGCCCAGCGTGCTGGCGTGGGCGACCAAGGCCAATCCGATACAGGCAAACAGGGAGCGATGTCCCACCGGCTTGGCGCTCAGTAGCAGATGCAGGGAGGCAAAAATGGCCAGCAGATAAAACGCCAGGGCCAGAACAGAGATGACGATCATAACCAGGTCATTGTTGCACAAGCTTTTGAGGGTAAGAGGGGCAGTATACCTTGCACGAGAAGTGCTCGCCAGTTGTGCAATGTCCGATCTGCCCATATATAGGGAGATGGTCCCTGTTGCTGTCGTGCGGTGAATAATCGTCCTCGCGCCTGCTCTGGGTTATAATGCCCCCAATTTATTACGCCAAGAACCGGAATCCGTCATGTTTGAGAATTTGACTGAACGACTCTCGCGCACCTTGCGCAATGTCAGTGGCCGTGGTCGCCTGACCGAAGACAATATCAAGGAAACCCTGCGCGAAGTCCGCATGGCGCTGCTCGAAGCAGATGTCGCCCTGCCGGTAGTGCGTGATTTTGTGGCGCGGGTTAAAGAACGCGCAGTCGGCCAGGAAGTGGCCAAGTCCCTGAGCCCGGGCCAGGCATTTATCAAAATTGTGCACGGTGAACTGGTCACCGTGATGGGGGAGGCCAACGAACAGCTCAATTTGGCTGCCCAGCCGCCGGCGATCATCCTGATGGCGGGTCTGCAGGGCGCCGGTAAGACCACCACGGTCGGTAAACTGGCCAAGCTGCTCAAAGAGCGCAGCAAGAAGAAAGTGCTGGTGGTCAGTGCCGACGTCTATCGCCCTGCGGCGATCAAGCAGCTGGAGACCCTGGCCAGCGACATCGGGGTCGACTTTTTCCCGAGCGATGCCAGCCAAAAGCCTGTCGATATCGCAACCGCCGCCATCGATCAAGCGCGCAAGAAATTCTATGACGTGGTGATCGTCGATACCGCCGGCCGTCTGCACGTCGATAGTGAGATGATGGCCGAGATCCAGGATCTGCATGCCACCATCAAGCCGGTTGAGACCCTGTTTGTGGTCGATGCCATGACCGGTCAGGATGCCGCCAACACCGCCAAGGCGTTCAATGAAGCGCTGCCGCTCACCGGCGTGATCCTCACCAAGGCAGACGGTGACGCCCGTGGTGGTGCCGCCCTTTCAGTGCGCCACATCACCGGCAAGCCGGTCAAGTTTATCGGGATGGGTGAAAAAACCGATGCGCTGGAGCCGTTCCACCCGGATCGTCTTGCTTCCCGGATTCTTGGCATGGGCGATGTGCTCTCGCTTATCGAAGAGGTGGAGCGCAACGTTGATAAAGAGAAAGCCGCCAAGCTGGCCAGCAAGGTCAAGAGCGGCAAAGGCTTCGATCTGGAAGATTTCCGCGAGCAATTGGCCCAGATGCGCAACATGGGCGGCATGATGGGGATGCTCGACAAGCTGCCCGGCATGTCCGGTTTGCCGGATAACGTGAAAGATCAGATGGATGACAAGCTCACCGTGCGGATGGAGGCGATCATCAGCTCCATGACCCCCAAGGAGCGTGCCCATCCTGACCTCATCAAGGGTTCCCGCAAACGCCGTATCGCTGCAGGCTCCGGTATGCAGGTTCAAGACGTGAACAAGCTGCTCAAGCAGTTCACCGAGATGCAGCGCATGATGAAGAAAATGTCCGGCAAGGGCGGCATGCGCAAGATGATGAGCCAGATGAAGAACATGATGCCCCCCGGTTTCGGTGGCGGTCGCGGCCCGTTCTGATCCGGCCTGTGTGTTGATGGGGGGTCTGCAGCGGCAGGCCCCTTTTCATTGCCGCTCTGCGCAAAAAATGGCTGGCTTGGTTGCAATTATTACGAATCCAAGTAGAATTACGCGGCTTATTTTAAGCTAGGGTCCGCGTGTTTGCGGGCCTTGTTCATTAGATGTTAATGAGGACGATATGGTAACCATTCGTTTACAACGTGGTGGCGCGAAAAAGCGTCCGTTCTACCAGGTAGTAGTTTCTGACAGCCGTTGCGCCCGTGACGGTCGCTTCATCGAGCGCGTTGGTTTCTTCAACCCGGTTGCTTCTGGTCAGGCTGAAAAGCTGAACCTGGACCTGGCTCGTATCGAGCATTGGGTTGCTACTGGTGCCGCTGTTTCTGACCGCGTTGCCAAGCTGATCAAAGACGCTAAAAAAGCTGCTTAATCAGCCAAACGGTAAGGAGTTAAGGTGGAAAAACCTGTAGTTCTGGGCACCCTGGGTACCGTTTATGGCATCAAGGGCTGGCTTAAAGTGAACTCCTTCACCGATGTTGCCGAAGCGATTTTCGATTACAACCCCTGGCTGATCAATCAGAACGGGGCGTGGCGTGAAATTCGGGTTTCGGCCTGGAAGCGTCACAACAAGGGTCTGATTTGCAAACTCGATGGTATCGATGTGCGCGAAGATGCCCTGGCATTGACCAATGTCGAGATTGGCGTACCCGCCGATCTGTTGCCTGCGTTGCCCGAAGGGGAGTTCTACTGGCGTGACCTGATTGGTTGCACCGTAGTGACTACCAAGGGGTACGACCTGGGCAAGGTGACCGAATTGATGGAAACCGGCTCCAACGATGTGTTGGTGGTTGAGGCCAATGTAAAAGATGCCTTTGGTGCAAAGGAGCGGTTGATTCCGTTCCTGGAAGAGCAGGTGATCAAGAATATTGATCTGACTGCTCGAACAATCGAAGTTGATTGGGATCCTGGTTTCTAGTTTCCCGCGCTAACACGGGTGCCGGAGGTTTCTTATGTGGATTGGGGTCATTAGCCTCTTCCCTGAAATGTTCCGAGCCATTACCGAGCACGGGGTAACGGGTCGGGCCGTCAAGAGTGGCCTGCTGCAGATTGAGTGCTGGAACCCCCGGGAGTTTACCCACGATAAACACCGTACGGTCGATGATCGTCCTTATGGTGGTGGGCCCGGCATGTTAATGATGGTTCAGCCGCTGCGTGACGCGATTCATGCAGCCAAGCAAGCGGCGGGAGACGGGGCGAAAGTCATCTATCTCTCTCCTCAGGGACGCAAGCTGACTCAAGCGGGCGTAACCGAGTTGGCGACAAATCAGAAACTGATTCTGGTCGCCGGTCGATACGAAGGTATCGATGAACGCGTGATACAAACCGAAGTCGACGAAGAGTGGTCTATCGGGGATTACGTGTTAAGTGGTGGCGAGTTGCCTGCCATGACCCTGATCGATGCGGTTTCGCGTCTGGTCCCCGGGGTTTTGGGCGATCAGGCGAGTGCCGAGCAAGACTCCTTCACGGATGGCTTGCTGGATCATCCCCACTATACTCGGCCGGAGGTGTTGGATGGGTTGGCGGTGCCCGAGGCGCTAACAAGCGGCAATCACGAAGTGATCAGGCGCTGGCGTCTAAAGCAATCGCTCGGACGAACCTGGCAAAGAAGGCCGGAACTTATTAACAACCTAGCTCTGACTGACGAGCAAGAATCACTTCTTGCCGAGTATGTCCGCGAAGTGCGTGACAGCGTTTAGTAGAGTTTTCAGTTTATCCTAGGTAAGGAAAGACAATGAGCAAGATTATTCAGCAGCTTGAACAAGAGCAACTGCGTACCGACATCCCGGCTTTTGCCCAGGGCGACACTGTACGTGTTCAAGTTCGTGTTAAAGAAGGTGGTAAAGAGCGTCTGCAGGCTTTCGAAGGCATCGTTATTGCCAAGCGTAACCGCGGTCTGCACTCTGCTTTCACCGTTCGCAAGATCTCCAACGGCGAAGGTGTTGAGCGTGTATTCCAGACTCACTCTCCGCTGATCCACAGTGTAGAACTGAAGCGTCGTGGTGATGTTCGCCGCGCCAAACTGTACTACCTGCGCAACCTGTCCGGTAAAGCTGCTCGTATCAAAGAGAAGCTCAACTAATTCGATTCGAATTGGTGTCGGTATGTCGGCAAATAGCTCGACAGGTAGTGAAAAGGCTCGCCAATGGCGAGCCTTTTTTGTATCCGTCTATTGGCTATCTGGGAGCCGTTACTGGATGACCCGAACTACCGAGTTGTCTCGCCCGAAGGGGCCTGGCACATAGTCATCCGCTGCCCAGTCATTCTCGTAGAGGGTTTCCCCTGCCGGGGTGATGAGCTGGTAGCAATATTCGAAGTATCCCGGGCCGTCGGTCGGCAGATTGAGGGTGGCTTTGAACTCGCCGCTCTTCATGCGTTTCAGCTCGACCGGTTGCCACTGGGTGAATTCGCCGATCAGCATCACCTGCTCTGCCCCTGCGGCCGCCTCTTTCTCTACGGCAAAGGTCACCTTGACCTCGGGCTTGGACTTCAAAAACTGTTTGATCAGTGGCATGACGCCTCCTTGTCTGTGAGTTAAAAATGGCTCCTGTCTATTTTTATACCACCATATGACAAAGATGTTGATAAGGCAGATCAAGTCGGCAAGGCAAAATAACGTTGCAGCAAACTGTGGGTGAAGTCAGTCTTGAGATAGAAGCCGCGGGGCAGGGTCATGATGGGTTGACCATCGCGGCCGATGGCGCGAGTCAGCGCCTTGTTGTTGGCCGCCTTGGGCCGCAGTTGCATCACCTGGCCGTGGCGCGCGCTGATCTGCTCCACTTCCCCCAGCACTATCATGTCCATCAGCTCCTCCCAGTCCTGACGCAGTAGCCGTTCTTCCTCTTCATTCGGGCTCCACATCAGCGGCATGCCGACTCGCCGTTCGCCAACCGGGATCTCCCGACTGCCTTCCACCGGGATCCAGAGTACCCGGGAGAGTTTGTTGCGCACGTTTGACTGCTCCCAGCGCTGGCCGCTGACGCCGATCAGCGGGGCGACACAGACGAAGGTGGTCTCCAGCGGTTTGCCCTGAGGATCCACGGGGATCGTCTTGAGTTCGATCCCCAGCTCCGGGAAGTCCTGCTCCGGCTTGCTTCCCGCGCTGGCCCCCAGTTGCAGCTCGAGCAACTGACCGACCCACCCCTTGTCACGGCGCAGATCGTTGGGCACCGCGACACCAGTCTCGGCGGCCAGCTGCGCCAGCGTGAAGCCGGCCATGGCATAGGCACGGCTCAATAACTCCTGCTCGGATTGGGGATTGCTTGGCATAGTTGGCTCCATCTTGCTCGCCATATTCTAACAGGGGAGGATCTTGAGCAGGATCGCTGTTTTTATAACCGATCCTGAGTGGATAAGATCAAATGCAGATAATTTGGCGCTAATCATCTCATCGTTATGATTTTAAAAGGTTTTGTATGTTTTATCGAGCAGTGAACCGGTTCTGGTTTGACCTCTAAATAGTTGTCCAAGGGTTTGTGTATGATGTTACACACAGTTATCCACAGAAATCTTGGATAACTGGATGAAAGTGGCTGGAGTCGCTGATATGTTACAAAAAATTGTGAATGCGACCCCATTTTCATAGGGTAAACGGGGTAGATATTGTGCCACTCCTGTGGATAAATTCACCGAGGTGGATCTTTGAGCAGTTGAACTTGTTCACAATCCTGATCTGGGATCTGGCACTTGGAGTGACATGGATCTTGATCCAGTCTTATACACTCAACCATATGTATAATAGTGTTTTTTTATAGTTTCTCTTGTGCAATGAAGCAGAGGCTCACTTTTCGCTGATCGCCAAAAAGTACTGTATATACCCGTTTACTAACAGCTTTATGCACAGTCTGGGTGGGCAACTTGAGGGAGTGGATCCTTGGATTTGTTTATAAGTAGGTTTGAAATTGAAAGTTATTCATGAAACAGGGGATTCACTCCTTGTTTGCTGCCACGGAGTGAATGTGGAACAATCTCCTTATAGATTCAGCCTTTATAAGGTGATCACGTGATTGATGGCGACGGATTTCGTCCCAATGTCGGTATCGTGATCTGTAACCGTGAAGGACAAGTGTTGTGGGCTAAACGCTATGGGCAGCACTCCTGGCAGTTTCCGCAGGGGGGGGTTGATGATGGTGAAACGCCAGAGCAGGCCATGTATCGCGAGCTGTATGAGGAGATCGGCCTCAAGCCCGACGATGTGACCATATTGGCGACCAGTCGCAACTGGCTGAAGTACCGTTTACCCAAACGTCTTGTCCGCTGGGACAGTTCACCGGTCTGTATTGGCCAAAAGCAAAAATGGTTCCTGTTACAACTTGGTCCGGGCAGGGAATCGCGGATCCAGTTTGGCTGTCATGGCCATCCCGAATTTGACGACTGGCGTTGGGTCAGCTTCTGGTACCCGGTGCGTCAGGTTGTCTCGTTCAAGCGGGAGGTTTACCGCCGGGTCATGAAAGAGTTTGCCCCGCTGGCCATGCCAGTGCCGGCAGTGCAGGTCAACAAGAAGGATGGGCGGCGCAATCGCGCCCGCTAACTAAGGAGCACAGATTAGTTGTTAACGGAACTGAGACGTATCGTCGAGAGCATGGCCGAGGCCAATACCCTCGAGCAGGCCTTGCAGGCATTGGTGAGCCAGACCCGGCACGCCATGGCAGTGGACTGCTGCTCTGTCTATGTCTCGGAACCCGAGGTGCGCCGCTATCGCTTGGCGGCTACCGATGGCTTGGCCCCGTCTGCGGTTGGCAAGGTGACCCTGCCCTACGAGCAGGGCATCGTCGGTCTGGTCGGTCAGCGGGAAGAGCTGATCAACCTGGCTGATGCCCCCGCCCACCCCAGTTTCAAATTCTTGCCCGATGTCGCCGAAGAGGCGTTCCGCTCCTTCCTCGGCGCCCCCATCATGCATCAGCGTCAGGTGGTTGGCATTCTGGTGGTGCAGCAGAAGGAGAGTCGCCGCTTCGATGAGGGGGAAGAGTCCTTCATGGTCACCCTGGCCGCCCAGCTGGCGGCGCGGATCGCTCAGGCGCAGGCCAAGGGGTGGTTGCAGAAGACAGACTGGAGCAAACCGCTGCGCGGTATTGCCGGTGCCAGTGGCATCGCCATGGCCAAGGCCTGGGTGTGGCGGCCCCGCAAGGCGCTCTCGTCCATTACCCCGCGCAAGGATGAAGATCATGCCAGCCAGCTGGCGCGGCTGGAGCTGGCGGTTGAGGAAGTGCGGCACGACCTGGAGAGTCTGGCGCTGCGTTTTCGCGAGAGCTACAGCCAGGATTCGGTGGCGATCTTCGATATCTACCTCCATCTGCTCAGCGATCCCGGCTACATCAAGCCCATTCGCAACAAGGTGAGCAAGGAGCACTGGACTGCGGTCTCGGCGATCAAAATCATCAGCGATCGTTTGATCGAGCAGTTCAAGGGGATGAAGGATCCCTACTTGCAGGAGCGCTCCACCGACGTGAAGGATATTGCCCAGCGGCTGATCAGCCGACTGGTGCAAAACGAACCGGAACATATCGCCATCGGCGAGCCGGTGGTGCTGGTTGCCGACGAGGTGACCGCTACCATTTTGGCGGAAGTGCCCCGCGAGTATCTGACCGGGGTGGTCTCGCTCAAGGGGGGAACCAACTCCCACGCCGCCATTCTGGCCCGCGCCATGGGGGTCGCCGCCATCATGGGGGTCGATCTGCCGCTCGGTGACATCGGCGGTCGCATGCTGGTTGTCGATGGTTACAGCGGCGATCTCTTTATCGAACCCAATCAGGTGATCCTGACCGAGTATCGTCAGCTGCTGAGCGAAGAGCGGGCACTCGATACCCTGGTGCGCAGTGCCGACAGCCAGCCATCCGAGACGGCTGACGGTACCAAGGTCTCCCTGCTGCTCAACGCCGGGCTCAGTGCCGATACCGAGATTTCTCTCAATCAGCTGGCGGACGGGGTGGGTCTCTATCGCACCGAGATCCCCTTTATGCTGCAGGAGAGCTTCCCCTCCGAGTGGGAGCAGACGGCCCGCTATCGCGGTATTCTGGAGACCTACCGCAACCGGCCGGTCTGCATGCGGACCCTGGATGTGGGCGGCGACAAGCCGTTACCCTATTTCCCTATCGTCGAGGAAAACCCCTTCCTTGGCTGGCGGGGGATCCGGATCACCCTGGATCACCCCGAACTGTTTCTGGTGCAGCTCAAGGCGATGCTGCGGGCCAGTGAAGGGCTGGACAATCTGGCCATTATGCTGCCAATGATCAGCAGCGTCAGCGAAATCAAGGCCTCCCGTCGTCTGCTGGATCAGGCGTGGCGGGAAGTGTCGGAAGAGGCGGCGAGCCGCGATGCGGTGATCCGCTACCCGAGCCTCGGGGTGATGATCGAGGTGCCCTCAGCCCTCTTTATCTTGCCGGAGATGGCGCCGCTCATCGACTTCTGGTCGGTGGGTAGCAATGACCTGACCCAGTACCTGCTGGCGGTGGATCGCAACAACTCCCGGGTTGCCAACATTTACGACGCCTTCCATCCTGCGGTGATCCGCGCCCTGCAACAGCTGGTTGATGCCTCCCATCGCTACCAGAAGCCGGTGTCGGTGTGTGGCGAGCTGGCCGGTGATCCGGTCGGCGTACTGTTGCTGCTTGCCATGGGTTATCGCCGCTTCAGTATGAACACTCACAACATTGCCCGGATCAAGTACGTGTTGCGTCAATCCACCCTGGATGAATTGACTGCCTTGCTGGCCGATGGCCTGAAACATGAAAATCCCCATGTGCTGCGCGGTCTGTTTGCCCGCTATCTGGAGGAGCATGGTTTGGGCGGCTTGCTGCGCGTCGGGCATAAATCGAAACAGAGTGATTGATAATCATGCCTTGTCCCTGCTAACGAATGATCGGAAAATGCGGCTTTTATTTTGACTGGGGCCGCTTATGCAGCACGATGGATATTGGGTTTTCTCGCAGATTGATCCCGTAGCATTCAGTTTGGGACCACTATCGGTACGCTGGTATGGTCTCATGTACCTGTTTGGTTTCGCGTTTGCCATGTGGCTGGCTGGCCGTCGCGCCGATGCACCAAACAGCGGCTGGACCCGCAACGAGGTGTCGGATCTGCTGTTTTACGGCTTCCTCGGGGTGATCCTCGGTGGCCGTGTCGGTTACGTGCTGTTTTACAACTTCGATCTTTTCCTCGCAGATCCCACCTACCTGTTCAAAATCTGGACCGGCGGCATGTCGTTCCACGGTGGCCTGATCGGGGTGATCACCGCGATGATCTGGTTTGCCCACAAGACCAAGCGCCACTTCTTCACCGTGGCTGACTTTGTGGCACCGCTCATTCCGTTTGGTCTCGGTGTCGGCCGGATCGGCAACTTCCTCAACGGCGAGTTGTGGGGCCGGGTCACCGATGTGCCCTGGGCCATCATCTTCCCGGAGGCTGGCCCCGAGCCGCGTCATCCCTCCCAGCTCTACCAGTTCGCACTGGAAGGGGTGGTGCTGTTCATCATCCTCAACCTGTTCTGGCGCAAGAATCCGCCGCGCGGCGCCATCTCTGGCATGTTCCTGCTGTTCTACGGCCTGTTCCGTTTCCTGGTGGAGTTTGTGCGCCAGCCGGACAGCCAGCTTGGTCTTTACTTTCAGGAGATCAGCATGGGCCAGATCCTCTCCACCCCGATGATTATCGCCGGTGCCCTGATGATCTGGGCCGCCTACAAGCGCCCGCAGTTGTTCGGTAATGCCGTGAAGGAGGCGAAATAATGCGAGCTTATCTCGACCTGATGCAGAAGATCCTCGATGAGGGCACCGTCAAGTCAGACCGTACCGGCACTGGTACCGTCTCCCTGTTCGGCCATCAGATGCGCTTCAATCTGGCGGAAGGTTTCCCGCTGGTGACCACCAAGAAGTGCCACCTGCGCTCTATCATTCACGAGCTGCTCTGGTTCCTCAATGGCGATACCAATACCGCTTATCTGAAGGAAAATGGCGTCAGCATCTGGGATGAGTGGGCCGACGAAAATGGCGATCTGGGGCCGGTTTACGGTGCTCAGTGGCGCTCATGGCCTGCGGCCGACGGGTCTGTCATCGACCAGATCCAGAAGGCTGTGGATGACATCAAGCACAACCCGGATTCGCGCCGCATCATCGTCTCCGCCTGGAACGTGGGTGAGCTGGACAAGATGGCGCTGGCTCCCTGTCACGCCTTCTTCCAGTTCTATGTGGCGGACGGCAAGCTCTCCTGCCAGCTCTACCAGCGCAGCTGTGATGTCTTCCTCGGCCTGCCGTTCAACATCGCCAGCTACGCCCTGCTGACCCATATGATGGCCCAGCAGTGCAATCTGGAAGTGGGTGACTTCGTCTGGACTGGCGGTGATGTGCATCTCTACGCCAACCACATGGAGCAGACTGCGCTGCAGCTCTCCCGCGAGCCGCGTCCGTTGCCGACCCTGGTGATCAAGCGCAAGCCCGACACCATCTTCGACTACAAGTTCGAGGATTTCGAGATCCTTGGCTACGATCCCCACCCGGGTATCAAAGCGCCTGTTGCAATTTAAGTGCAATGATATGAACAATAAAGGCGCCCATTGGCGCCTTTATTGTTCGTACTACACTTATAGCGAGCACTATTGATATCGAAAAGAGTAGAGTTTTTGGCTTTATTATTCGGTTTTACCGATGTTTTTGGTCGTAAGAAACGATTTTCCACTATGCTGATGGCTGTCTTAGACTGCTTCCCTTGATCGCAACAGGACGGTTTTATATGAGCGAAACCATTAAGAAATTTCTGAAGATGGAGAGTGCCGGTGGCATCATCCTGATCATTGCTGCCATGTTGGCGATGGTGCTGGCCAACAGCAATCTTGCTTCTTTTTATCAGGCTTTTCTTGATACCCCGGTTCAGATGCGTATTGCCAGCCTTGATATTCACAAACCCTTGCTGCTCTGGATCAATGACGGCTTTATGGCTGTCTTCTTCCTGTTGGTTGGTCTGGAAGTGAAGCGTGAAATGCTGGAAGGGGCGCTCTCGACCCGGGTTCAGGCGACCTTCCCGGCTATCGCGGCGGTGGGTGGCATGCTGGCTCCCGCGCTGATCTACGCTTTCTTCAACTATTCGGACGAAGTCGCGCGTGCTGGCTGGGCGATTCCGGCGGCAACGGACATCGCTTTTGCCCTGGGTGTGATGGCTCTGCTCGGCAAGCGAGTGCCAGTTAGTCTCAAGGTATTCCTGCTGGCGCTGGCCATCATGGATGACCTTGGGGTCATCATCATCATCGCCCTCTTCTATACCCAGCAGCTGTCGCTGGAGGCGCTGGCAATAGGTATTCTGGCGACCCTCACCCTGCTTTGGATGAATCGCCGTGGTGAGGACAGGATCGGCCTCTACATGCTGGTTGGCCTGGTGCTCTGGGTCGCGGTGCTCAAATCGGGCGTCCATGCCACTCTGGCCGGTGTGGTGGTAGGTTTTATGATCCCGCTGAAAGGAAAACGCTATGCCTCGCCACTCAAGCATCTGGAACACGCACTGCATCCCTGGAGCTCCTATTTGATCCTGCCACTCTTTGCATTTGCGAATGCGGGCGTTTCTCTTGATGGTATCGGTTTTTCAGCACTGTTTAGCCCGGTTCCGCTTGGCATCATGCTTGGTCTGTTTGTTGGCAAGCCGCTTGGGGTGTTTACCATCAGCTGGTTATCGGTCAAGTTGGGGGTAGCCCAGTTGCCTCCTGGCGTCAACTTCAAGCAGATTTTTGCGGTCAGCATCCTCTGTGGTATCGGGTTCACTATGTCGATGTTTATCGCATCGCTGGCATTTGAGCATGGTGGGCTCGATTATGGCAGTTACTCACGCCTTGGCATCCTGGTTGGATCCACTCTGGCGGCCGTAGTTGGCTATCTCGTCTTGCGGATGTCGCTTCCCAATCGGGAAGGGGATCAAAGTACGGAGGGGTTATGAAAAAATATGGATGGCTCGTGATATTGCTAAGCCCGTCTCTGTTGGCGGCAAGTTTGCAAGATTGCCAGCAGGATGCCTATTCCGAACCTTGTTCAGCCTATCTTAATGGGGTTGTTGATAGCGCGTTTATGTTGGGGGACAAGCAGACCAAGGCAAAGTTCGGCGAAACATTTTCCGAACGTGCATTGAGCAGCCGTGCCGGCGAGCTGGTCAAACAGTCCAATAAACGCTACTGCGGTGAACGTATGCCTGATAAAAACTACCTCAAGGGGCGATTGCAAGAGCGTTTCACTGCAAACAAGGTTGACTCGATCAGCGACATGTATGACATTCTGGCGGTTGAACTTAGCTGCTACCGGAGCCCGCGTACCGCGGGAACCCCACAGGATGTCACACCTTAACTACAACCATCTCTACTATTTCTGGATGACTCAGAAGAAGGGCTCCGTCACGCAAGCGGCGGAAGCCCTTTTTCTCACCCCGCAAACCGTGACCGGTCAGATTAAGCTGCTTGAGCAGCGCCTCGGTGGCAAGCTGCTCAAGCGCAAAGGGCGCAGCCTTGAGGCGACCGAGCTGGGTCAGCTGGTGTTTCGCTATGCTGACAAGATGTTCAGCCTCTCCTATGAGATGCTCGATATCGTCAATTACCGTAAGGAGAGCCAGATCCTGTTCGACGTCGGTATCGCTGATGCGCTCTCCAAGCGCTTGGCCAGCCGTGTGCTGCTCTCCGTTATCCCCAATGATGGTTCCATCCACCTGCGTTGCTTCGAATCGACTCACGAGCTGCTGCTGGAGCAGTTGAGCGAGCACAAGCTCGATATGATCCTCTCCGACTGCCCGGTGGACTCCAGCCAACATGCTGGCTTGCTCTCGAAACGGCTGGGCGGTTGTGGTGTCAGTTTTTTCTGCAAGGCACCGCTGCCTGAAAAGCCTTTTCCTGCTTGTCTGGAGGAGCGCAAGTTGTTAATCCCTGGTCGCCGTACCGCTATGGGGCGTCAGCTGACCCAATGGTTCGAGCAGCAGGGGGTATCCCCCAGTATTCTTGGCGAGTTCGATGATGCCGCCCTGATGAAGGCGTTTGGCTTTTTTAATCAGGGGATTTTCATGGCTCCGACCATCTATCGTGAGGAGCTCCTTGAAGGAGAGGATGTCATGTTGCTTGGGGAGACCCAGGAGCTGATGGAGGAGTATTACGTTATTTTCGCCGAGCGAATGATCCAGCATCCGGCGGTGAAGCGGGTCTGTGAGAGTGACTTTACTTTCCTTTTTGCCGGGGAAGAGAACTTCTCTGCGATCCAACCGACCACCCTGTCGTTTTAAAACGGCCCGTCACCACGTATCATCGACGATAAGTGGCAGAGGAGAGATGTGATGCAACTTGAAGAGATGGCAGCCAATGCGAATCGGGCTGTAGCACTGCTCAAGGCGTTGGCCAACGAGCGGCGACTCTTTATCCTGTGCCATCTGCTGGAGCGGGAGTTGTCGGTGGGGGAGCTTAACGAGCAGTTGGGTTTGAGTCAGTCGGCCTTATCACAGCATCTGGCGCTGTTGCGGCGGGATGAGCTGGTGGCGACGCGCAAAGAGGCACAGACGGTCTACTATTCGCTGCGCAGCCATGAGGTGCGTGAGGTGATCAGTTTGCTGCATCGACTTTATTGCAGCGCAGACAAATAAAAAACCGGCACTAAGGCCGGTTTTTTCAGCTTTTATCAGCAGATGCTGATTAAGCCATAGCTTTGATCTGGGCAGACAGGCGGCTCTTGTGACGAGCAGCTTTGTTCTTGTGGATCAGGCCTTTGGTCGCCATACGATCCATGATCGGCTGAGCAACAGCGAAAGCGGCAGTCGCAGCAGCTTTGTCGCCAGAGGCGATAGCAGCGATGACTTTCTTCAGGTAGGTACGGGTCATGGAACGACGGCTGGCGTTGTGCTGACGGCGTTTTTCTGACTGAAGAGCGCGCTTCTTAGCAGATTTGATGTTAGCCAAGGTAAAACTCCTAAAACTGTCTTAGCGAGTGTATTGAAAAGGCCCGGAAATATGCCCTTCCAACCACATAATGTCAAATGATTTGTGCAAATAAACACCGCCTCCCGGTGGTGTGTCAGTAGGGAGACGGTTAAACTGTCGGCCGATTCTAGCAGCATTCTTTTCATTCTGACAGTTCCAGAGGCCTCGTCTTGAGTAAGAAATTGATCAAATCCGGCATGATAGTGTCCGGAATGACGCTGGCATCCCGTGTAATGGGCTTGGTTCGCGATGTGGTCATCGCCAATCTGCTCGGTGCCGGGGTGGCCGCCGACGTCTTCTTTTTTGCCAATCGCATTCCCAACTTTCTGCGTCGTCTGTTCGCCGAAGGTGCCTTCAACCAGGCCTTTGTTCCCGTGATGACGGAGTACAAGAAAAATGGTGACGAGGGGGAGGTGCGTGAATTGTTGGCTGCAGTGGCGGGCACGCTGGGGGGCATAGTGACTGTGGTCACCCTGCTTGGTGTGCTCGGTTCGGGTGTGCTGACCGCGCTGTTTGGCTGGGGCTGGTTCTGGGATTGGCTGCACGGCGGCCCTGCGGCCGAGAAGTTCGAGCTCGCCAGTCTGATGCTCAAGATCACCTTCCCCTACCTCTGGTTTATCACCTTTACCGCCATGGCGGGGGCTATTCTCAACACCTTCGGCCGCTTTGCGGTCTCGTCGTTCACGCCGGTGTTTCTCAACATCACCATGATTGCAGCGGCCTGGTGGATTGCACCGCTGATGGACAATCCCGAGATTGCGCTGGCGATAGGTGTTTTTTTGGGTGGTTTGGTACAGTTTTTGTTCCAGTTCCCGTTTTTACGCCAAATCAACATGCTGGTGTGGCCGAAGTGGGGATGGCATCACCCCGGGGTGGTGAAGATCCGCACCCTGATGATCCCCGCCCTGTTCGGGGTCTCGGTCAGCCAGATCAACCTGCTGGTCAACACCATGCTGGCCTCCTTCCTGGCGACCGGTGCCATCAGTTACCTCTACTACTCGGATCGCCTGCTGGAGTTCCCCCTCGGCCTCTTTGCGGTGGCCATCAGTACTGTGATCCTGCCTGCCCTGGCAAAGAAGCATGTGGATGCCGATCCGGCCGACTTCTCCCGCACCATGGATTGGGGGGTGCGGATGGTGATGCTGCTCGGCCTGCCCGCCATGATCGGCATTGCGGTCATGCGCGAGCCGATTCTGCGGGTGCTGTTTATGCGCGGCGAATTTGGCCTGCATGAGGTGAGCATGTCCAGTGCCAGTTTGTTGGCCTCCACTACCGGTCTGCTCTCCCTGATGCTGATCAAGGTGCTGGCGCCCGGTTACTACGCCCGTCAGGATACCAAGACGCCGGTACGGATCGGGGTGATGGCGATGATTGCCAATATGGTCTGCAACCTTATCTTCATCTACCCGCTCGGTTATGTGGGGCTGGCGCTCTCGACCGCCTGCTCGGGCACTCTGAATGCTGCCTTGCTGTTCAAGGGGCTGTACCAGCAGAGCGTCTATCGTCCCTCCCGCCATACCGGCGTGTTCTGCCTCAAGCTGCTGGTCGCCAGCGTGCTGATGGGGGGCGTGCTCGCCTACCTGTCGCCGGATCTGGCCCAGTGGGGCGCATGGAGCATGGGCAAGGCCAGTCTGCAGCTGACCATGCTGCTGTCGCTGGGGGCTGCGGTCTATGCCGTGGTGTTGCTGCTGCTGGGCATTCGGCCGCGTCACCTTAAATCGGGGCAGCAGTAGCCGTGATCCTGCGGCGCCATGGGGATAGTGCCTCATGGCGCCGTAGATGGCGGGCTTGGGCCCGGATAGTTGAAATCAGGCTATGAGGGCTGACCCTGCCTGCTGCCTGATATATAATCCGCCGATTTCCATGGCAGCAACGCACAAGGCACTGATGGAGCTTATTCGCGGCATTCACAATCTCAAGCCCCGTCACCGGGGATGTGTATTAACCATTGGCAACTTTGATGGGGTTCATCAGGGTCACCATGCGGTATTGGCACGTCTCAAGGAGAAAGCGGCCCAGCTGGGATTGCCCGCCTGCGTCATGCTGTTTGAGCCGCAGCCGCTGGAGCTGTTTGCCGGCACGGCAGCGCCTGCCCGGCTGAGCCGGTTGCGGGAAAAGTACGAAGCGCTGCAGGGGCTGCATATCGATCGCATGCTCTGCGTGCGCTTCAGCCGCCGTTTTGCCAACCAGGCCGCGACTGAGTTTATCGAGCAGTTGCTGGTGGAGAAGCTCGGGGTGCGCTATCTGGTGGTCGGCGACGATTTTCGCTTCGGAAAGGGGCGGGAAGGGGACTTCCATCTGCTGGAAGAGGCGGGCCGCCGCTTCGGCTTCGAGGTGATCAGTACCCAGAGCTTCCAGCTCGCACGGCAGCGAGTCAGCAGCACACTAGTGCGTGAAGCCCTCAAGGCGGGCCGGATGGCGGAAGTGGAGCTGATGCTCGGCCGCCCCTATACCATCAGCGGCCGGGTGGCTCACGGTGACAAGCTGGGGCGCACCATAGGTTTTCCCACCGCCAATCTGGCCCTCAAGCGTCAGGTGATCCCGGTCGGTGGCGTGTTTGCGGTGGAAGTGATATGTTCCGGCAAGACTTTCCCCGGTGTAGCCAATGTGGGTGTACGGCCGACCTTGAGCGGTACACAAGCCAGATTGGAAGTACATCTTTTTGATTTTTCTGGTGATCTATACGGTCAGCAGGTCAAGGTGCTGCTTCGCCACAAGCTGCGCGAAGAGCAGAAGTTTGCCTCTTTCACCGCCTTGAAAGAGCAGATCGAACGAGATGCCCTGGCGGCCCGAGCCTGGTTCGGGCTGCCACAATTTCATTTACCCAGCACTCTTTTAGCAAAGAAGGGAACCCAGGACTGATGAGCGACTATAAACACACCCTGAATCTTCCGGAAACCGAGTTTCCGATGCGTGGCGATCTGGCCAAGCGCGAACCCAACATGCTGAAACGTTGGTACGATCAGGATCTCTACGGCGCTATTCGCCGCGCCAAAGCGGGCAAGCCTTCTTTCATTCTGCATGATGGCCCCCCCTATGCGAACGGCAACATTCACATCGGTCACTCGGTCAACAAGATCCTCAAAGACATCATCATCAAGTCCAAGGGCCTCTCCGGTTTCGATTCCCCCTATGTGCCGGGTTGGGATTGCCACGGTCTGCCTATCGAACTGAAAGTGGAAGGCATGGTCGGCAAGCCGGGCGAGAAGGTTTCCGCTGCCGAATTCCGCGCCGAGTGCCGCAAATACGCCAAGACCCAGATCGAAGCGCAGAAGACCGACTTCATCCGTCTGGGTGTGCTGGGCGACTGGGAACACCCCTACCTGACCATGGATTTTGGCACCGAAGCCAACATCATCCGCTCCATGGCCAAGATCGTTGAAAACGGTCACCTGCACAAAGGCTCCAAGCCGGTGCACTGGTGTACCGATTGCGGCTCAGCGCTGGCTGAAGCCGAAGTTGAGTACTACGACAAGAACTCCCCCTCCATCGATGTGCGCTTCAAGGCTGTCGACGAGGTGGGCGTTGTTGCCAAGTTTGACTGCGCCGAAGGCCACCCCGGTAAAGGCCCGATCTCTGCGGTGATCTGGACCACCACCCCGTGGACCCTGCCTGCTAACCGCGCCATCGCCATGCACGCTGATCTGGACTACGCACTGGTGCAGGTTGAAGGTGAGCATCCCGAGCGTCTGATCCTGGCCGCCGAGCTGGTCAAGGATGTGATGGATCGCGCCGGTATCGAAAAGTTCCACAATCTGGGCTACGCCAAGGGCGCCGCGCTCGAGCTGCTGCGCTTCAACCACCCCTTCTACAGCTTCGATGTGCCGGTGGTACTGGGTGATCACGTTACTTTGGATGCCGGTACCGGTGCCGTCCACACTGCGCCTGGCCACGGTCAGGAAGACTTCGTGGTCGGTCAGAAGTACGGTCTGGAAGTGGCCAACCCGGTTGGCAGCAACGGCGTCTATCTGCCGGATACCGAACTGTTTGCCGGTCAGCATGTGTTCAAAGCCAATGCCTCCGTGATCGAGGTGCTGACCGAGCGCGGCGCTCTGCTGCATCACAAGGTGTTCAACCACTCCTACCCGCACTGCTGGCGTCACAAGACCCCGATCATCTTCCGTGCTACCCCCCAGTGGTTTATCAGCATGGAGCAGAAGGGTCTGCGCAAACGCGCGCTGGAAGAGATCGAGCGCATCGAGCAAGACGGTATCAAACAGCAAGGCCAGAGCGGCTGGGTACCTGCCTGGGGTAAAAACCGTATCCAGGCGATGGTCGAGAACCGTCCTGACTGGTGTATATCCCGTCAGCGCACCTGGGGTGTGCCCATCTCCCTGTTCGTCCATAAAGAGACCCAGCAGCTGCACCCGGAATCTGTACGCCTGATGGAAGAGGTGGCCAAGCGGGTCGAGCAGTCCGGCATTCAGGCCTGGTGGGATCTGGACAAGGCGGAGCTGCTGGGTGCCGATGCCGACATGTACGACAAGGTGCCTGACACCCTGGACGTCTGGTTTGACTCCGGTTCTACCCACGCCTCCGTGGTTGATGCCCGTCCCGAGTTCAACGGCAAGCCGGCCGACATGTATCTGGAAGGCTCTGACCAGCACCGTGGCTGGTTCATGTCCTCCCTGATGATCGGTGTGGCCATGAAAGACAAGGCTCCCTACAACCAGGTGCTGACTCACGGCTTCACCGTGGATGGTCAGGGTCGCAAGATGTCCAAGTCCATCGGCAACGTGGTAAGCCCGCAAGACGTAATGAACAAGCTGGGTGCCGACATCCTGCGTCTGTGGGTAGCGAGCACTGACTACACCGGCGAGATGACCGTCTCCGACGAGATCCTCAAGCGTTCTGCCGATGCTTATCGTCGTATTCGCAACACTGCCCGCTTCCTGCTGGCCAACCTGAACGGCTTCAATCCGGCGACCGACATGGTGGCCCCTGCCGACATGGTGGTGGTGGATCGCTGGGCTGTGGGTCGTGCCAAAGCGGTACAGGCCGAGATCATGGCGGCATTTGACGAGTACAACTTCCACGGCGTAACTCAGAAGCTGATGCAGTTCTGCTCCATCGAGATGGGCTCCTTCTATCTGGACGTCATCAAGGATCGCCAGTACACCGCCAAGGCTGACAGCCTGGCCCGTCGCTCCTGCCAGACCGCCCTCTATCACATCGCCGAGGCCATGGTGCGCTGGATGGCGCCGATCATGAGCTTCACCGCTGATGAAATCTGGGCGCTGCTGCCGGGCGAGCGTGGCGAGTTCGTCTTCACCGAAGAGTGGTACGACGGTCTGTTTGGTCTTGAAGCGGGCGAAGTGCTGAACGACGAGTTCTGGGCCGAGATCCTTGCTGTACGCGGCGAAGTGAACAAGGCGCTGGAAGTGGCCCGTGGCGAGAAGCGGATCGGCGGCTCCCTGCAGGCCGAGCTGACCCTGTTCGCCAAGCCGGAGCTGGCTGCGCGCCTGAATGCCCTGGCCGATGAACTGCGCTTCGTGCTGCTCACCTCCAAAGCCAAAGTGGTCGTCACTGACACTGCACCGGCAGATGCCGTGGCGACCGAGCGTGACGACCTGTGGCTCTGCGTGGCCCAATCTGCTGCCGCCAAGTGCGACCGCTGCTGGCACCATGTGGAAGATGTGGGCACCATCGCGGGTCATGAAGAGATCTGTGGCCGCTGTGTCACCAACGTCGAGGGTGACGGCGAAACACGTCAATTTGCCTGATGAACATGACTCAACATAAAAGCGGCCTGCGTTGGCTGTGGCTGGCAGTGCTGGCCTTTGTACTGGACCAGGCGAGCAAGCTCGCCGTGGTCGAGTTGCTGCCATTTGGTTACCCGGGGGTGGAGATCACCCCCTTCTTTAATCTGGTTCACGTCTACAACAAGGGCGCCGCATTCAGCTTCCTGGCTGATCAGGGGGGCTGGCAGCGCTGGTTCTTCGCGGTGCTGGCGTTTGCCATCTGTGGATTACTGATCCACTGGCTGCGCAAGCAGTCGGTGACCGAGCGTTGGAGTGGTATCGCCTATTCGCTCATCATCGGCGGCGCCCTTGGCAACGTGTTTGACCGGTTGGTGCTCGGCCATGTGGTCGACTTCCTCGACTTTTATTGGGGGCGAGCCCACTGGCCGGCGTTCAATCTGGCCGACAGCTTTATCTTTATCGGCGCAGCCATGATCGTGCTGGAAGGCTTTCGCTCCGACAAACAGAAGGAGGGGTCATGAGCCAAGCGATCACTGCAGACAGCAGTGTGCTGTTCCACTTCACCATCAAGCTGGAAGATGGGTCGGTCGCCGACAGTACTGCGTTGCAGGGCAAGCCTGCTCGGCTGCGGATGGGAGATGGCAGTCTGACCCCCACCTTCGAGCAGTGCCTGCTGGGGCTTTGTGAAGGGGAGAGCAAGAGCTTTACCCTGGCGCCGGAAGAGGCCTTTGGCCTCTCCAACCCCGACAATATCTACCATCTCGACCGTGCCAAGTTTGGTGCAGAAGTGGAGCCCAAAGTCGGCACCATTATCCTGTTCGACCAGCCCAATGGCAGCGAGCTGCCGGGCATCATCCGGGCGGTAGCCGGGATGTCGGTGACGGTCGATTTTAACCATCCGCTGGCCGGTCATACCGTCACCTTCGAGGTGGAGATCCTGGGGGTTGATGATGAGGAGAAGGTGCATTAATGGATATTCTGCTCGCTAACCCTCGTGGTTTTTGTGCTGGCGTGGACCGTGCCATCAGCATTGTCGAGAGCGCGCTGGAGAAGTTTGGTGCCCCCATCTATGTCCGTCACGAAGTGGTGCACAACCGCTATGTGGTGAACAAGCTGAAAGAGGCAGGCGCTGTCTTCGTCGAGGAGCTGGACGAGGTGCCGGACGACAGCATCGTCATCTTCTCTGCCCACGGTGTGGCCAAGACGGTGCGCGAGATGGCCAAATCCCGCGCCCTCAAGGTATTCGATGCCACCTGTCCGCTGGTGACCAAGGTGCACATGGAGGTGCATCGCGCCAGCCGCAAGGGCTCCGAGGCGGTGCTTATCGGTCACGCCGGTCACCCCGAGGTGATCGGCACCATGGGGCAGTACGAAAACCGTGAAGGGGGCATGTATCTGGTAGAAACGCCGGAAGATGTGGCCAAGCTCAAGGTGAAAAACCCGGACGACCTCTGCTTCGTCACCCAGACTACCCTGAGCGTGGATGAGACCTCTGACGTGATCGATGCGCTGCGCAAGCACTTCCCCAAGATCCAGGGGCCGCGCAAGGATGACATCTGCTATGCCACCCAGAACCGTCAGGATGCGGTACGGGAGATGGCTGGGCTGGTGGATGTGATGCTGGTGGTGGGGTCGCGTAACTCCTCCAACTCCAACCGGCTGCGGGAGCTGGCCGAGAAGGTGGGGACCAGAGGCTATTTGATTGATGATGCTTCCATGATCGAGTCCGACTGGCTGGAGGGTGTCAAGGCCATCGGTGTGACGGCTGGCGCCTCTGCACCGGATATATTGGTACAGAACGTGATTGCCCGCCTGCGCGAGCTGGGAGGCAAGGTGGTCGCCGAGCATCCTGGTCGCGAAGAGAACGTAGTCTTTGAGGTTCCTCCCGAACTTAGAATAATTTGAGTGCAGCCAGCAAGGCTTAAGAATAAAGTGTGTTGATAATGACGCCGGGTTTGTTCTAGAGACAGGCTCGGCGTTAAACTTATGAAGCAGTCTGTCACCAAGGATGGGATATGATTGGATACTTTCGTGGCTTTTCTCTTATTGAGCTGATGATTGTCGTCGCCATCGTGGCGATCCTCGGCACCATCGCTTACCCCTCTTATCAGCAATATGTGCTGAGTAGTCACCGTATAGAAGCCAAAAAAATGCTGCTGGATGCCGCCAATCGGCAAGAAACCTATTTTATGGATTTCAATCAGTACGCTTCGTCGATTACCGACTTAGGTATCGTGCTTGAGCCCGATGCCCGTTATAGCTTAGAGATTAGTATTTCCGCAGGAGTCCCTAGCCCTAACTTTACTTTGACAGCAACCGCCTCGGGAGCTCAGGAGGCTGATAGTCGCTGTTTTAAATTAATGATTAATCAAGGAAATAAGCAAAAAGAAAAAGATGCCGAAGATAAGGTTGGTAATAAAGTTGATGGGTGTTGGGAGTGAATATGAAATCATCGATTATTTCATCTGCCGGATTTAGCCTATTAGAAGTGATGATTACTGCTGTGATCCTGTCACTGGGGCTGCTCGGTCTGGTTGCGTTGCAAACCCACTCCAAATTTGCCAGTTATGAAGCTCGCCAGCGTACCATCGCCAGCTGGCTGGCTAACGATATGGTCGAGCGGGTGCGGATCAACAGGGACAGCTGGAGTGAAGAAAGCTCTGCAGCGGTAGGTCTTGCCTCTAATTTAACTCGACCGACATGCGCCGCTGCAGATGGCACAATCAGTGCGTGCAGTGCTGCAGATTTACGTAATGCCGACCTTCACTACTGGCAACAAGCCCTGCTTGGGGCCAGTGTTTCGGGGGCGGCATCTTCCTTGAATTCACCGATAGGCTGCGTGGTGCGGCGGGCCAATAATGTGCTGGCGGTCGGGATTTTTTGGGCAGGCAAACAGGAGATATCTGATGGGGGGGCTGCTGCGGCGGCAGTGACGCTGATCAACGAATGTAAGTTATCTAAAACAAGCGATGCAGCGAGGCGTCAGTTTATTTTGACGACAACCTTATGAAATCTCATGGATTTACTCTGGTTGAATGGCTTATCTCCATGACGATGGGACTGTTCTTATTGGCGGGAGTTTTTTCGGTCTTTGTAATATCTCGCTCCAGCTCTGAAGATGCCTTTGATCAAAGCGAATTACAGGAAAATGGTCGATTGGCTATTAGACTGATTAGCCACGACATAAAGTGGGCCGGTTTTTTTGGGGCCTACACCGGCCAGCCGATGCAGGTTGGCCCCTCTCTTTCCCTCAGTGCTGGCAGCCTGGTTCCGGCAAGCAGCGATTGTCTGGATGAGCGTTCGGTCGGAAGCTTGCCATCCAATGCTGCACCTGCCAGGGGGCTGTGGGTGAGCCGGGTATCAGCCACCAAAGCCCTAGCCGGGTTCACGTGTATTCCTACTGCGGATCGGGTGGAAAATAGTGATGTAATCAGTATCAAACGATTGGTGGGGCGTCCTATACCAGCATCAGAGGGATTGGATGCAAACCGCTTTTATATGGCGGCCAATAGCCAGGAGGCACGAGTTCTCAAGGGTAGTGAAACCAGACCTATCTTTGGGTCAAATAATGAAAGCCAGCTTTGGGAATATCAGCACTATATCTATTACCTGTCACAAGATAATGGTGTTCCGGTTCTGCGCAAACGCTACCTGACAGCTGATGGTGGTTCTTCCCTGATTGGCGGAGCCATGGCCGAAGGGGTAGAGCATATGGTCCTGATGTTCGGGGTCGATGATTCTGTGATCCCTGATGGGCGTATCGACCGATATCTTTCTGCAGATCAGATGACAGCGCAAAGCTGGAATGAAGGCCGGGTATTGGGAGTTCGGTTGTTTTTATTGATCAGAGCAGCGAAAGTGTCTGCACGTTACAAAAATAATAATACCTATCAACTTGGCAATCTGCCCCCGATAAAAGGTAACGGCGATGGCTATCGTCGCCTGTTGTTGGAAAGCAGTATTGCATTGCGTAACCCGCAAATAGTGACCCGGGGTGGAACATGATAATACTTCAGCAAAGCCGTGGCGTTGCGCTTATTGTTGCGCTGGTTATTTTGGTTCCACTTACCTTGATTGCGGTGGTGGTCATGCAATCGAGCGGGATGAGCCTGAAAATGGCCGGTTCGGGAGCCAGCTTGCAACGAGCAGAGCATGAGGTTGAAGGTACCTTGGCTACCGCATTAGGTAATGTAAATCTCTCATCACAAATTGCGACACAGGCAATAGGAACCTCAGCAGCCATTGGCACTGCAATACCCACCACCACGCTGACCGTCAATGCAGAGAGCGTGTGCAAGCGAAAATTTGAAGCCAGTAGCCAAAATGTAACGCCCGCCTGTCGTTATGCCGAGGCCACCACATCCAGTGCCTATGGAAAAATTGATAGCCAAATGACCTTTACTGCCGGGGTTGAGCAGCCCCTGCTCAGCGCCAATTAGGGGGCGGGTGATGAACATAAGGAACTGTTTACTGACAAGCTTGCTGGTGCTAAGTGCTGGCATATCCAGCCCGGCAATGTCTGTAGGGGCAGGGTATTCTGACGATACCGAGTTATTTCTCTATGACTTTGCCAAGGCGGGGGATTTTCGTCCCAAGGTGCTTTTTATATTCGATAACTCGGGAAGTATGAGAAATACAACCGAGGTAGCCAAAGATCCCTACAACCCTGACACAAAATATCCATCTTTACCTAACGACCCTGATATCAACGATAGCAATCGATTCATATATTTTTCTACTAATGGAACTGTACCAGCTATTAATAGTACCAAGAGATTTCGAAGTAGCGTTAATGCCTGTGCATCTTCATGGAGTGCTCTTAATTCTGTTGGTCGATTTCAATCAAGGGTTTGGGGATATGAGGTGACATCAGGATCTCCACCGAATAATGGAACTGGCCGTTGGCGTTCTCTGAATGATTTTACAGTCACTAATATATCTGTGGCCGACTGCCAACAGGACATCGATGAAAAAAACAGTGTTAATGCTCAGGGTTTTACTACTGGCTTTCCAATCAATAAAACTTATTATTGGAGCGGGAATTGGTATTACACTAATGATGTAACGAAAGCCTTATCTAATGGTAGTACCACTCAGATATCTATGTTTACGGCAAATTATGTCCGTTGGTATCATGGTGCGACAGGGGTATCTATGCAGACCCGTTTAAAAGTTGCCCAAGATGCAGTAAAAGAGCTGGTGCTGGCAACACCAGCTGTTGATTTCGGTCTGGCGGTATTTAATTACAATGATGGTAATGCAGCAAATAGTAGAAATGGTGGTAGGATAATTCGAAATATCATTGGTAATGATGCTATGTTGTCTTCAGGAAAAACGGGGGCGCAGGATCTAATCGATAAAGTGAATGCTCTGAGTTCGGATACCTGGACACCTTTGTGTGAGACATTATATGAAGCCTATCGTTATTTTGGTGGTTTGAGTGTCCATTTTGGTGATGATGACTCCAACCGTAACCCCAAACGAGATCCCAATGCCGAATCACCCGCCGGGGTCTATAAATCCCCGTATGACAAATGTTCCAATAATGGCTATATCATCTATATGACAGATGGTGAACCAACCTATGACAGTGCAGCTGACACCCTGATTTCAAACATGATTAATACGTTGCCAGCTGCTGATAAAGCTGCATATGGTGGGACGGTTGGTTATGGTTCATCAGGGGAGAAAAGCTACCTGGCAGCGTTGGCTGGTTATATGAAAAATAACGATGTCAATAAATCTGCAGATGGTAGGCAAACAGTCACAACATTCACCGTGGGTTTTGGAGATGAAGCAATCAACGGGGCGGGGGCTTTGTTAGCTGAAACGGCTCGTCGTGGTGGTGGTAAATATTATCCCGCCACAGATGCAACCCAACTTAACGAAGCATTAAAGTCATCATTGCTGGCTATCTTGAAAATGAATACCTCGCTGGTCTCTCCCGCTATTGCCACCAATAACTTTGACCGTACTCGCAGCCTGAATAATATCTACTACGCCATGTTTGAACCGGGAGATGGCCCGCGATGGAAGGGTAATCTTAAAAAATTGGTACTCGCCCCGGAAAAGGGATATGTGGTGGATCAGCGTGGCTTGCCGGCTATCGGTAGTGATGGGACCATTCTTGAGTCTGCCAAGACTTACTGGTCGTCTACTAGTGATGGCAACAAGGTTGCTGAAGGTGGGGTGCAGGAGATGCTGGCAGCTAAAACCAATCGCAATCTTTATATTATTCCTCCTTCTGCAAGTTCATTGAGTCCATTTAGCAAATCTGCGCTTGAAAATATGGCTGGTGGCGCTGAGCAGCTTCGCACCGTGATGGGGTTGGGCAGTAATGATAATGTCGATAGCATTATTGATTGGGCAAAGGGGCTGGATGCATTTGATGAGGATAGTGATAGCACAACGACAATGCGTAAGGATATCCTCGGGGACCCATTACATTCACGGCCATTAGTGATCAATTACGGTTGTACAAAGTCGACAGGACAGACTACATGTACACCTGACTTGCGCATTGTGATGGGAAGTAATGCCGGCTTCGTGCATATGTTTAAAGACAGCGACACTACGGTTGATGAAAGCTGGGCCATTATGCCCTATCAATTTATCGCCAATCAGAAAGCCTTGCAGGAAAATCTTGAATCATCCGTACATTTATATGGTGTAGATTCATCGCCCACTGTACTGATTAATGAGAAAGTAAAAGATGGCTATATACAATCGGCACAAGGTGACAAGGTGTGGTTATTTACCGGGTTGCGCGGTGGTGGCAAGGCCTATTATGCCTTGAATATATCAGACCCCGATTCTCCCACGCTTATGTGGCGACTGGATAAAAAAATCGCTGGTTTTGGTAAGCTTGGTGAAACTTGGTCGATCCCCGAGGTTGCCTTTATTCCTGGTTATTTCACAGTGGTCAATGGTCAAAAGAGCTATAAGCCTGTTTTGATCTTCTCGGGGGGTTACGATCAGGCAAAAAGCTATTTGGGGCAGGGAGCTGAGGACAGTGAGGGGCTTGGAGTCTATATCGTTGATGCTGAAACAGGGACTTTGTTATTTAGCTTCACCCCGGATGTGACCAGTGCAACCAACAAGCAAGTCGCTGGCATGGTTTATAGCATGCCAGGCTCTGTCTCCGTACTGGATAGTGATGGGGATGGTATTGCAGACCGGATCTATGCAGGTGATACCGGCGGCCAGATCTGGCGTATCGATATGAAGGGAATAGAGAAGTCCAAGTGGACGGCCATCAAGTTTGCCAGTTTGGGTAATGCCCATTTTGGAGATGATAAGAAGCTGGTAGACGACCGCCGCTTCTTTACTCAGCCGGTATTGGTGCGCACCATCAACAAAGGTTGGAAGTATGATGGGACAAAATATCTCTACAGTGAGCGCCCGTTTGATGCTGTGTTGATAGGCAGTGGTGATCGAAACCGCCCCTCCTCGGAGGCAACCACCAAAAATGTCTATGTGATGCTACGTGACTACCATGTCAATCCGACCCTATTTGGTGCTACATCTGAACCAGCGGTGCCATCAAGTATCACACTGAACGATCTCTACGATGTGACCAGCGATCCCTTTACGGGGTTGAATGAAGAGCAAATTGTAAATACGACCAAGGCTCTTACCAGCAAGTTGGGATGGAAATTCTGGCTCAATGAGACGGGTGAGAAATCCATGGGGGCCGGTCTGGTGTTGCAAGGCAAGCTTTACTTCACCTCTTTCCTGCCTCAGGTTCAGGACTTCCAGCAGTGTACCATCCAATCCATCGGTGCTATGCGCCAATATATGATTGATATGCACTACGGCACATCGTTCAAATATGTGCTGGATAGTAACAATCAGGAGGTTATTCAGCGTTATGTCGAAGTGCAAAATAAGGTCGCCGATGATCTGGTAATTCATGGTGGTGATGATGGCCGGATCAGAATTATCGGTGGTGCGCCGGGCAAGGAGGTCATCCTCAAAGACGAGAAGTCGGAACGTTGTACCGGTGAAGATGAATGCTCACAAGGGGCAGAAGAGGCCGAAATGGATATGTCTGCCAAGAAAATCTACCTCTATGAAGGAGAACAGAGATGAAGCGGATGCTGCTCTGGTGTGTGAGCTTACCCTTGCTGGCTCAGGCTCAAACTGAGGATATGAAATGCTATGTGATCTTGGAAGGGGGCGCACAGATGGTGCTGCAGCAGCCCGTTGCCGACACCAGCAAGGCAAATCTGGCTCGTGTGTTCAAACAGAAAGGTTATGAGATTGATGGGGTGGTGCGTGCGGTGACCGAGGTCATCGAATGCGTTCCCTTGGCGGCTACGTTCTCGCTGGCTGAAGCAAAAAAGCAGGACGAGGTGCAACCGAGATAGGTTGGAGATGTCAGGATTGCAAAGGGGCTAAGAACAACCCAGCCCCTTTTTTTCACTTCTGCTGCGGCCGGATGGCGAGATAATAATGTCGATACGGGATCTCTGGTCGATACAAAACCGCACTGTCATGTTGGTGCCAATCGCAGTGCCATCGGGTTTAAAACGGACAAATTGTCGATTGGCTGTCACTGTGTGTTTGGCTGAAAAGTCTTCTGTCGCTGATAGCAAGCGATCACCGTTGCTGATGTCGAGCACACGGTCCTGATTGGTGTCGATAAACACCAGCATGCGCCGGGCGCCAGCTTGGTTTGCAGGTACGCAGCTTTCTGTTGTGGCGTTATTGACGGGCTTGGCAAGACATGCGGTGAGGGTTTGTTGATGCATGATGGCTTGCCGTTGAGCGAAGATCAGGTGATCCAGCAGGTTTCTGGTGTAGAGGTTGCCCTCTGTGCTGGTTATCAGGCTTGCCAGTGACGGTAGTCCCAAGGTCAGCAGTATGGTAGCCAGACTTGCTGAGAGCAAAAATTCGAGCAGAGTAAATCCATTTCGTAACATGCCGTGTGAGTCCTTGTTCAAAGGAGACTCTAAGCATAGTTATTGGATTGAAATGGATCTCCTTGTGCTCATTCGAGTTCCACTGTGGTTAACGCAGGTCATGGACATACAGCACCACTTGTCTGGCTGTGGGCACGCCCGGCAGGCATAACGTCAATATCAATGCCCTTTTCGCCGCTGATACAGAGTGAAAATGTAACCTTATTGGCAGAAGCCAGGGTGCCATCAGGGAGGAAGCGCAGGGACTTTACATCGGCGGAATGCGTATCGGCGGAAATAGCCAGTTGTGCCGGAAACTCGGGGCTTGCCGTCAGAGTTGTTTCGCTGCCATTAAGCTTCTGGTCCCTATCGCTGTCGATAAAGACTAACAGCCGGGTTGCATTGTTTTTAACACACTCTTCAACAGCATTGTTGATAGTGGTCAGGCAGAGCGTGACGGTCTGTTGGTTGGAGATGGCTTGTTGCCTGGCGTAGTTTAAGTGGTTGAGAAGGCTTTTTTCCTGGGTTGCCAGATTATTGCTGCCCAGCAGGTTAGAGAGGGAAGGGATACCAATCCCCAACAGAATAACGCCCAGTGCAATGGCTATCATCAACTCCATCAGGGTAAATCCGGCGTTTTTCATATCTGCGAAGGCCTGTCGTTCCGTGACTATGTACAGCTTATCCTTCCCGCTGGTTGCTGTCACACGGTTACGCCTGTCTTGAACTGGCAGATTGCCCCCCTTTTCTTTATCATTCCCCATCATTTTCGAATTCAAGATGCATCGCCATGGCAAAAGCCCTCTCTCTGATGCTTGCCCAGTTGAATCTGACGGTAGGCGCCATCGAAGATAACACTGACAAAGTGCTCGCTGCGGCAGCTCAGGCCGAGCAGCAAGGTGCCGATCTGCTGGTCTGCTCCGAGCTGGCCCTGACCGGCTATCCACCGGAAGATCTGCTGCTGCGCGCCGATCTGATGATCCGGGTCGAAGCCGCGTTGGCTCGTGTTGCCGAATGGCAGGGCAACTGTGCCATTTTGGTGGGTCATCCCTGGCGTGAAGGCGAGGCGCTCTACAACGCGGCTTCCCTCTATGAGCAGGGCAAGCTGATTGCCCGTTACTTCAAGCAGGATCTGCCCAACTACGGCGTGTTTGACGAGAAGCGCTACTTCACCGCCGCGACCGAAACTTGTGTGGTGCCGTTCCGTGGTCACCAGCTGGGCCTGCTCATCTGTGAAGATTTGTGGCAGCCAGGCCCGGCGCTGGCCGCCAAGGCGGCAGGGGCCGAACTGCTGCTCACCATCAACGCCTCGCCCTATGATCAGGAGAAACCCTGGATCCGTCGCGAGCTGATGGCCGAACGCTGCGATCAGACCGGTCTGCCGCTGGTCTACCTCAATCAGGTGTGTGGTCAGGACGAGCTGATTTTCGACGGCTGCTCCAAGGTGTTCAACAGCCAGGGGGAGCTGACCCATAAGCTCGCCCCGTTTGCCGAAGAGCTGGCGCTGGTGCGCTTTGCCGATGGCCAGCCGGTAAAAGAGCGGGAACCTGCGGCGCCGCTGGAGCCGTTGGCCGAGACCTATCAGGCGCTGGTGCTGGCGGTGCGTGACTATGTCACCAAGAACGGTTTCCAGGGCGCGGTGCTGGGTC
The DNA here is from genome assembly GCF_000819725.1 of Aeromonas australiensis. Classification (GTDB taxonomy): domain Bacteria; phylum Pseudomonadota; class Gammaproteobacteria; order Enterobacterales; family Aeromonadaceae; genus Aeromonas; species Aeromonas australiensis. The sequence goes on from NZ_CDDH01000057.1 coordinate 101,005, forward strand.
TCTCCGGTGGCATCGACTCGGCCCTGACCCTGGCCATCGCGGCAGATGCCATCGGCGCCGACAAGGTGCAGGCGGTGATGATGCCGTTCCGCTACACAGCCCAAATGAGTGTGGAAGATGCCAAGGAGCAGGCCGAGCGGATGGGGGTGGAGTTCAATATCATCTCCATCGAGCCGATGTTCGAAGGCTTTATGACCCAGCTGGCGCCGCTGTTTGAAGGTACTGCCCGCGATACCACCGAAGAGAACCTGCAGGCCCGCTGCCGCGGTGTGCTGCTGATGGCGCTCTCCAACAAGCGTCGTCGTATCGTGCTGACCACCGGCAACAAGAGCGAGATGGCGGTCGGTTATGCCACCCTGTACGGTGACATGGCGGGCGGTTTCGACGTGCTGAAAGATGTACCCAAGACCCTGGTCTTCAAGCTGTGCGAATATCGTAACTCGGTCGACTACGTGATCCCGCAGCGGGTTATCGACCGCCCTCCTTCAGCGGAGCTGGCGCCGGATCAGGTGGATCAGGACAGTCTGCCTCCTTACGACATCCTGGATGCGATCCTCAAACGCTACGTGGAAGAGGATGCCTCGGTCGCCGACATGGTGGCAGAAGGCTTCGAGGAAGCGGTGGTGCGCAAGGTGATCCGGCTGGTGGATCTCAACGAATACAAGCGCCGACAGGCGGCGGTCGGGCCCCGTATTACGGCTCGCAACTTTGGTAAGGATCGCCGTTACCCCATTACATCCGGGTTTGGCAAACAGAACTGGTAAGGAGTCACCATGAAGAAGATTGAAGCCATCATCAAACCGTTCAAGCTGGACGATGTGCGCGAGGCCCTGGCCGAGATCGGCATCAACGGCATGACCGTCTCCGAAGTCAAAGGCTTCGGCCGCCAGAAGGGCCATACCGAGCTCTATCGCGGTGCCGAATATATGGTCGACTTCCTGCCGAAAGTGAAGGTCGAGCTGGTGGTGCAGGACGAGGATCTCGATGCCTGCCTGGAGGCGATCCAGAACACCGCCCGCACCGGCAAGATTGGTGACGGCAAGATCTTCGTCTGCGAGGTAGAGCGTGTCATTCGTATCCGTACCGGCGAAGAGAACGAAGACGCCATCTAACCGATGGCGACTTGTCATGACCCAACCCATGGAGTGTTGAAGCTGCTGATGTCCTGGATACGCCTCATTGCGGTGGTCACCCTGCTGGCTGGTTTGACCGCCTGCAGTACCCGGCCACCGGCTCAGCCGGAAAACCTGTGCCAGATCTTTCGCGAGAAGCCTGAGTGGCGCAAGGCGGCGCTCAAGATGAACGAGCAGTGGGGGACGCCGATCCACGTGATCATGGCCATGATGTATCAGGAGTCCTCCTTCGTGCATGATGCCCAGCCGCCGATGCAGTATTTTCTCTTCATTCCGACCGGGCGGGCCAGTTCGGCTTATGGTTATGCTCAGGTCAAAGACGAAACCTGGGCGGATTACCAGCGGGAAACCGGCAATAGCTGGAGTAGTCGCGATGACTTTGCCGACGCCATCGACTTTATGGGCTGGTACACTCACAAGGCCCAGCGGCTCAATGGCACCTCCAAGTGGGATGCCTATGGCCAGTACCTCAATTATCACGAAGGGTGGGGTGGCTACCGGCGTGGCAGCTACCGCAGCAAGGGGTGGTTGATGAAGACCTCTCGCAAGGTGGAAGCGCGCGCCCAGCGCTACGGCGCCCAGTACCGTCAATGCAAGGATCAGCTCTCCCGCGGGGGCTGGTTCTGGTAACCAAAGCAGGAGTCAGAAATGCCGTTATTGGACAGTTTTACCGTTGACCACACCCGTATGGAAGCGCCAGCGGTGCGTGTGGCCAAGACCATGCAGACCCCGAACAAGGACACCATTACCGTGTTCGACCTGCGTTTCTGTGTGCCGAATCAGGAGATCCTCTCCGAGCGCGGCATCCATACCCTCGAGCACCTGTTCGCCGGCTTTATGCGTGATCATCTGAACGGCAACGGGGTGGAGATCATCGATATCTCCCCCATGGGTTGCCGCACCGGCTTCTACATGAGCCTGATCGGTGCACCGGACGAAGCCCGTGTTGGTGCCGCCTGGCAGGCAGCCATGAGCGACGTGCTGACCGTACAGGATCAAGCCAAGATCCCCGAGCTGAACGAGTATCAGTGCGGCACCTACAGCATGCACTCGCTGGAAGAGGCCCACGCTATCGCTCGTGATGTATTGGCTCGCGGTGTCGGCGTCAATCGCAATGACGAGCTGGCCCTGCCGGAAGAGAAGCTGAAAAGCTTGTGAGGCGGATGAGCAGCCGCTCATCGACAGACTCTCTTCGGAGAATGTTAACAGAGCCGGTCAGCCATGCTGACCGGCTCTTTTTATCTCGCCCGGTCGCAATAATAGGGACTTGCCCCCCTTGTTGACTCTGATTAGGATGGTTTTTGACCTGAACCTGTTGGCGGAGGTGTGACGATGAGAGGGGTATTGCTGCGTTGGCTGGCCCGTTACGATGCATGGTGTGAGGAGTGGGGGCTCACTCAGGAGAACCGGCGCTGCTGCACGCCGGTTCGTTATGATGATGATTCAAGCAAAGAGCGAGCTTGCGCAGAAGAGGCTGAGCTCAATCAAAATTGCGGGTCACGGCACCGGTAACACTGTTGTACTCGAAGCCGAGGCCATTGGGGTGAGCCGGGAAGCGGCCGATAGAATCACGCAGAATATAGCGGCAGTTATTGTGTTCTTCGTTCGGTTCATCTTCATCCGGATGGCTCGGGCCAATCATGGTGGTGAGGTAATCAGCCTGCTTTTGAACAGCGTCAGGCCGCTCTGTGGAAGCAACGCTCTGACTGCTATCTAGCAGGTTAGTAAATAGCAACTCGCAATCCTCAGCATTATTGACCGAGATATGGTTGCCGGTGCCGATCTGATAGGGTGTGTCTGCCGGTTTGTAGTGATCCTCTTTTGTCCCCGCCGGCCAGCCATATCGATTGATATCCACATCGCCTTTACCAAAGCTGCTCAGGTTGTATAGCGCGATCGCCTGTCCCTGCACTTTCACCGCCCATCCAGCATGAGCCAGCTGAACTGCACTGGCAAAGCCGCCTGCGGTCGCCGAGACTGTGCTTTTCAGGGCATCATCCTTGATATTGATAAAGCGGGGCAGGGCGGTGACGGCCAGGATCCCCAGCACTATGATCACCAGCACCAGTTCAATCAGGGTAAAGCCCTTGTTTCTGTTATTCATCATGTTCAATGACCCATTAAATACCGCAAACAGGTGTGAGTGATATGCAGCTGATAGATACCCATTGCCATCTCGACTTTCCGGTATTCGACCAGGACAGGGAGGCGCTGCTGGCCCGTTGCCGGGCATTAGGGGTGACGGAGTATATCATTCCTGCCATCGCAGAGGATAACTGGACTCGTGTGATGGCACTGGCAGATCAGCATGACGGCCTCTTTTATGGTCTGGGCGTTCATCCCTGGTATGCCGGTGAGCAGCTGGAGGGGGTGATGGAGCGGTTACGAACGCTGGTAATGAGCCAACCCGCCGGGCTGGTGGCCATAGGCGAGTGTGGGCTGGATCTGCGATCTCATGTGCCGCAGGAGGGACAATTTGCGCTGTTTGAGGCTCAGATCCGGCTGGCTGCCGATGCCGGACTCCCCTTGATGATCCACTCGGTGCGTGCCAATGACACTGTGGCCAAGCTGTTGCGCCGCTGCAAGCCACCTCGTGGCGGGGTGATCCACGCCTTCAGCGGTTCGCTGCAGCAGGCAGAGGCTTTCTGGCAACTGGGCTTTCGGCTCGGGGTGGGTGGGGTGATCAGTTTTGAGCGGGCGAACAAGACACGAGAGGTATTTCGGGCCATGCCGCTTGAGGCCCTGGTGCTGGAAACAGACTCGCCAGATATGCCGTTGCAAGATGAACAAGGCACCCGAAATACCCCGGAAGCCCTGCCAAAAATCGCGCAAATATTGATGAAGTTAAGGCGTGAATCACCGGAAAATGTTGCCAAGGTGTTATTTGAAACTGCCCGTCAACTTTTTCATCCCGATACGCAGCAATGAAACAATTATGCAACACGCGATGACGTCGTCAGGAAAAAAAACGAGCGTAAAAATCGTTTGCTGTCTAATTTTGTGACACTCGGATATTTTGATGACGATAAAATGTGACCAGCATTCTATTTTATCGAACTTTAATTAGTATAATGCGCTCCCCTTGATTAGTTGGTTTTAATAACATTCAGCTAACAAGTTAGGTGCGACTAGGTGCTACGAGAGGAAGATAATAATGAGTTTGTTCATGGGTCTGGTAGGGATGGCAACGCTCATCCTTATTGCGGTGCTGTTCTCCAGCAATCGCAAGGCAATCAAGGTGCGTACCGTTGCCGGTGCGTTTGCAATTCAAGCCGGTCTGGGTGCATTCGTACTCTACGTACCGGTCGGTCGCGATATCCTGGTCGGTGTGTCCGATGCGGTATCTAGCGTGATCAGCTATGGCCAGAATGGTATCGACTTCCTGTTCGGTGGCCTGGTCAGCAATAAAATGTTTGAAGTGTTTGGCGGCGGCGGCTTTGTCTTTGCCTTCCGTGTTCTGCCAGTCATCATCTTCTTCTCTTCCCTGATTGCCGTACTCTATTACCTCGGCATCATGCAGTGGGTGATCAAGCTGCTGGGCGGCGGTCTGCAGAAAGTGTTGGGTACTTCCCGTACCGAATCCCTCTCTGCAACGGCCAATATCTTCGTAGGTCAGACCGAAGCGCCGCTGGTGGTTCGTCCTTACATCTCCAAGATGACTGACTCCGAGCTGTTTGCCGTTATGTGTGGTGGCCTGGCTTCCGTTGCCGGTTCCGTACTGGCCGGTTACGCCTCCATGGGCGTCAAAATGGAGTACCTGATTGCTGCCTCCTTCATGGCTGCACCGGGTGGTCTGCTGTTCGCCAAGCTGCTGGTTCCCGAGACCGAGACCCCGAGCTACGATGAAAGCTCTGCCGATGCCGAGCTGGATGACAAGCCTGCCAACGTGATCGATGCTGCTGCTGCGGGTGCTTCTGCCGGTATGCAACTGGCCCTGAACGTCGGCGCCATGCTGCTGGCCTTTATCGGCCTGATCGCCATGATCAACGGTATCTTCTCCGGTGTTGGTGGCTGGTTTGGCTATCCGCAGCTCTCTCTGGAACTGCTGCTGGGCTGGATCTTCTCCCCGCTGGCCTTCCTGATCGGTGTGCCCTGGAGTGAAGCTGTGGTTGCTGGCTCCTTTATCGGCCAGAAGCTGGTAGTGAACGAGTTCGTGGCTTACCTGAACTTCGCGCCGTACCTGAAAGATGAATTGCTGATCAACGGTGTGGCCATGTCTGAGCATACTAAAGCCATCATCTCTTTCTCTCTGTGTGGCTTTGCCAACCTCTCTTCCGTTGCCATTCTGCTTGGCGGTCTGGGGTCCATGGCGCCGAACCGTCGTAGCACCATTGCTCGTTTTGGTCTGAAAGCTGTACTGGCTGGCTCTCTGTCCAACCTGATGTCTGCCACTATCGCAGGCTTCTTCCTGGCACTGTCCGCCATGTAATAGCCGCCTGACTGACAGGGTATAAACACGAACGCCACGGCATCTGCCGTGGCGTTCGCGTATGGAGCGGTGACAACCGTTTTCCTATCTAAACTAATAATAAAATGAGTCAAATCGGAGGTTATATGAATGAAGTGCTACTGGCGATGATGGCCGGCTTTATAGTTGGTTTGTTGTTTTCTTTCCTCAAATTGCCGATCCCGGCACCTCCCGTGTTGTCCGGGATCATGGGTATCGTCGGAGTCTATCTAGGGGGGCTGGCATACTCCTGGATCCTGACTCGCTTCTTTTCGTAAGGCTTCTTTAGCGTTGGATTTGCCAGATGTGAGGTACCTCTGAAATTGGCAAATCCGGCTTGCAAACAGGGGGTATCTCGGCTGAAATAGGCGTTGCCAGCAGGGTGCTGGCAATGACTAATACTCGATGAAATCGGGTGTTGGCGGTCAAATGGAATTGATTGGGAAGTCGGGTCAGATGTTGTCGGCCTTTCTCAAGTCTTCATGGAACCAAGTCCGCACTTTTGTAAGAAAGTGACAGGGCTCTTGCCTTATTTACAGTCGCAGTGCCTGCAGGGTGTTTGGAATAGCATCCCGATAGTGCTGGTATCTTCACGCTGTAATTCCATTGCCGTATAGCTGGGGATTATTGCCTGTGCATCCATTGCTGGATGGGCTGATGGCGCCCGGTTATCTGGATTAAATCGAGACTTTGGAGAATAGAATGACTGATCTGAACGTGGCCGCTCAGCGTGCCCTGAATCTGATGGACCTGACCACCCTGAACGACGACGATACCGACCAGAAGGTGATCGATCTCTGCCGTAAGGCCAAGTCACCGGCCGGTCTGACTGCTGCCGTTTGCATCTACCCCCGTTTTATCCCTATCGCTCGCAAGACCCTGCGTGAGATCGGCGCTGCCGACGTGCGCATTGCGACCGTGACCAACTTCCCCCACGGCAACGACGACATCGAGATCGCGGTGGCCGAAACCCGTGCCGCTGTTGCCTACGGTGCCGACGAAGTGGACGTGGTCTTCCCGTACCGCGCCTTCATGGCTGGTAATGAACAGATCGGTTTTGATCTGGTCAAAGCCTGTAAAGAGGCCTGTGGTGCCAAGGTGCTGCTGAAAGTGATCATCGAAACCGGCGAGCTGAAAGAAGAGGCGCTGATCCGTCGCGCTTCCGAAATCTGTATCGATGCTGGCGCCGACTTCATCAAGACCTCCACCGGCAAGGTGCCGGTCAATGCGACCCCGGAAGCTGCCCGCATCATGATGGAAGTGATCAAGGCCAAGAATCCGAAAGTCGGCTTCAAGCCTGCCGGTGGCGTGAAAGATGCCGCCGTGGCCGGTCAGTACCTGGCCATGGCCGAAGAGATCCTCGGCAACGACTGGGTATCCGCCCGTACCTTCCGCTTTGGTGCATCCAGCCTGCTGGCCAGTCTGCTGGCCACTCTGGGGCACGGCGACAAGCCGGCCAACACCAGCGGTTACTAACAGGTTGATGAGAGGGCGGACGGCTGTCCGCCCTGTTAGCCCCCACCATGCGGTGTGCGGGCAAGGATTCAGGCTTGTGTCACGCCAGCAATGGCGGAGGGAATGAAAGATGTTTTTGCCTCAAGAAATTATTCGCAAGAAGCGCAACGGTGAAGCGCTCAGTACCCAAGAAATTCAATTCTTCGTTCAGGGCATTACCAACAACACTATCGGCGAGGGGCAGATTGCTGCGCTGGCGATGGCGGTCTACTTCAAAGACATGACCATGGATGAGCGGGTTGCCCTGACCTGCGCCATGCGCGATTCCGGCATGGTATTGACCTGGGATCACCTCAATCTGGGTGGCCCGATTGTCGACAAGCACTCCACCGGCGGTGTGGGTGACGTTGTCTCTCTGATGCTTGGCCCTATGGTCGCTGCTTGTGGCGGTTTCGTGCCGATGATCTCCGGCCGGGGCCTCGGCCACACTGGCGGTACCCTCGACAAACTGGATGCTATTCCCGGCTACCAGACCTCGGTCGACAACGACCGTTTCCTGAAAGTGGTGAAAGAGGCGGGAGTCGCCATCATCGGCCAGACTGGCGATCTCGCTCCGGCTGACAAGCGTATCTATGCAGTAAGGGACATCACTGCGACGGTCGAATCCATCGCCATGATCACCGGCTCCATCCTCTCCAAGAAGCTCGCCTCCGGGCTCGAAGCGCTGGTGATGGATGTGAAAGTGGGCTCCGGTGCCTTTATGCCGACCTTTGAAGCCTCCGAAGAGCTGGCCAAGAGCATTGTGGCCGTGGCCAACGGGGCCGGTTGCCGCACCTCTGCGCTCCTGACTGACATGAACCAGGTGCTGGCCTCCAGCGCCGGTAACGGGGTGGAAGTGCGCGAAGCGGTGCGCTACCTGACCGGTGAATACCGCAATCCGCGCATCCACGCTGTGACCATGGCGCTGTGCGCCGAGATGCTGATCTCCGCCGGCCTGGCCAGCGACGAGCGCGATGCCCATGCCAAGCTGCAGGCGGTGCTGGATAATGGCAAGGCGGCCGAGATCTTCGGTCGTATGGTGACCGGCCTCGGTGGCCCGGCCGATTTTATGGATCGTTATGACGCTTATCTGCCGAAAGCAGCCATCGTGCGCCCGGTCTTCGCGGCCAACAGCGGTTTTGTGACCGCCATGGATACCCGCGAGCTGGGGCTGGCCGTGGTGGCGATGGGCGGCGGTCGCCGCGCGGCCGGTGACAAACTTGATTACGCGGTCGGTCTGACCGACTTTATCCGCTTGGGTCAGCGTGTCGCAGCAGACAAGCCGCTCGCCATGATCCACGCTCAAACTGAAGATCAATTCGCTCAGGCGGCCAGCATGGTGCAGGCTGCCGTCAAGATCGGTGATACCCAACCAGAGGCCCTGCCCGAGGTTTACCGTCGCATCGGTCTGGCTGATTTGTAACAAGGGGAAGTCCCATGAAACGTACCTTTATTCTGATGATGGACTCTTTCGGTATTGGCGCAGCCGCCGACGCCGACAAGTTCGGCGATGTGGGCGCCAATACCCTCGGCCATATCGCCAAGGCGTGTGCCGCCGGCGAGATCGAGGGCCGTGGCCCCCTTCATCTGCCTAACCTCAACAAGCTGGGCCTTGGCCACGCTGGTGAACAGGCCTCCGGCTACTTCCCGGCAGGGCTGAACAAAGATATCGAGGTAGTCGGTGCCTACGGCTTTGCCCAGGAGCTCTCCTCCGGCAAGGACACCCCGTCCGGTCACTGGGAGATCGCCGGCGTGCCCGTGCTGTTCGAGTGGGGCTACTTCAAGGATCACCACAACAGCTTCCCGCAGGAGCTGCTGGACGCCATCGTCGAGAAGGCTGGTCTGCCGGGATATCTGGGCAACTGCCACGCTTCCGGTACCCAGGTGCTGGACGATCTGGGCGAGGAGCATATGCGTACCGGCAAGCCGATCCTCTACACCTCTGCCGACTCGGTGTTCCAGATCGCCTGCCACGAAGAGACTTATGGCCTCGAGAAGCTCTATGAGCTGTGCCACATCGTGCGCGAGCTGTTGGAGCCCTACAACATCGGTCGCGTCATCGCGCGTCCGTTCGTGGGCAGTGGCAAGGGCAACTTCAAGCGCACCGGCAACCGTCACGACTACTCCGTGCTGCCGCCGGCGCCTACCGTGCTGGACTACATGAAGGAAGCGGGTGGCCAGGTGGTCTCCATCGGCAAGATCGCCGACATCTATGCCCAGCAGGGCATCACCAAGCAGGTGAAGGGTACCGGTCTGACCGAGCTGTGGGACAGAACCCTGGAAGAGGTGAAAGCAGCTGGTGACAACACCATCGTCTTCACCAACTTCGTCGATTTTGACTCCTCCTACGGTCACCGTCGTGACGTGAAGGGCTACGCCGATGCGCTGGAGTACTTCGACTCCCGTCTGCCGGAGCTGTTCGACTTGCTGCAAGATGGCGACGTGGTGGTGCTGACTGCCGACCACGGCTGCGATCCGACCTGGGGTGGCACCGACCACACCCGCGAGTACATTCCGGTGCTGTTCTACGGCAAGCCGGTCAAGGCCGGCTCCGTCGGCCGTCGCGAGACCTTTGCCGATATCGGCCAGAGCATCGCGGCTTACCACGGCCTGCCGAAACTGGCGTACGGCACCAGCTTCCTGTAATTTACCCGCCCGCCACTTCGGCGGCGGGCAATTTATAAAACAATAAAACTCAACCTAGTGTGAAGGAATCAAGAGAATGGCAACTCCTCATATCAATGCGAAAGATGGCGCCTTTGCTGATACCGTACTGATGCCGGGCGACCCCCTGCGCGCCAAGTACATCGCTGAAACGTTCCTGGAGAACGTCGAGCAGATCTGCGACGTGCGCAACATGTTCGGCTTTACCGGTACCTACAAGGGCCGTCGTATCTCCGTAATGGGCCACGGCATGGGTATCCCCTCCTGCTCCATCTACGCCAAGGAGCTGATCACCGATTACGGTGTGAAGACCCTGATCCGTGTGGGCTCCTGCGGTGCCGTGCGTGAAGATGTGAAACTGCGTGACGTGGTGATCGGTATGGGTGCCTGCACCGACTCCAAAGTAAACCGTCTGCGCTTCAAGGATCACGACTTCGCTGCCATCGCCGACTTCGACCTGGTTGCCAATGCTGTACAGGCCGCCAAGAACAAGGGCGTTGCCGTGCGTGTGGGTAACATCTTCTCCGCCGACCTGTTCTACACCCCGGACCCCTCCATGTTCGACGTCATGGAAAAGTACGGCATCCTGGGTGTCGAAATGGAAGCCGCCGGTATCTACGGCGTGGCCGCAGAGTACGGTGCCAAGGCACTGACCATCTGCACCGTCTCCGACCATATCCGTACCGGTGAGCAGACCACCTCTGAAGAGCGTCAGCTGACCTTCAACGATATGATCGAAATCGCACTGGATTCCGTCCTGCTGGGCGACAACTAATCCCCTCGCGAATAAGAAACGGCGGCCTGCGGGCCGCCGTTTGTGTATCTGCTATCTGGTCACGCCATCACTGTTCCGGAGGTGGGGAGGGAGGGGGACTCTTTTTCTTGTGTTTGCGCACCCGCATGTAGTTACGGCGCACGCCATAGGAGATGAGTAATCCGGCCAGCAGGGCGACCAGCAGCAGCAAGCGCTGCTTCTCCTGCACCACCTTGAGCCGGGTATCCTTGTCTGCCAGCATTTGCTGCTCTTCCAGGGTGATGCGCAGAAAGCCGATGGTCTGCTCGCCATCCCGGATCTCCTGCACGAACTGGATCCGTCCCTTGCCCAGCTCTGGCAGTGACTTGTTATCGCTACCGATGGGCAGCAGACTCTCCAGCGGCACCGCCTGCTTTGACTGGGCGAGGGGAATGCCACGTCCGTCGTAGAGGGTGGCATCGAGGATCTCCGGCTCTGCCGCCAGATCCCGCGCCAGCCGCTCCAGCTCGCTGCTTTTTTCCTCTTTGATCCAGCGTTTCATGTCACGGGCGGCGTAGGCGACCAGTGCCTGCGCCCGGTTGCGCGCTTCGCTGTGCAGTGCTGCCTGGCTTTCACCCTGCATATGGATGAGCACACCGAGTACCCAGCATCCGAGCAGGATACCGGCGCCCAGGCTAAGAGCACGTTTGATGGGAAGATGACGCTGCAAGCAGGAGACCTCATGGTAACAAGGAGTGGCGAGATCTTGGCGCTTGCCTGTACAAAAAGCAATACGCTACTCTGGGCCAGCATTGTTAACCCCCTGATCACCAAGGAAGGCGTATCCCTTATGTTGTTGTCCCGGCTCCCCTCTCTGCTATCCGATTGGCCCGCGTTGTTGTCCGGCTCACCCTGTTGGCAACTCAGTGTTGATGCGTTGCAACCGACAGTGACCCCGCAGGCGGGTGGCTGGCTGGTACTGTTTGGCAAGGGGTTGGGGGCATCCCATCTGGCGCGTCTGTCGCCTCTATTGGCCGCGCAGGGGCTGGCGGTCACCCTCTATCCTCCCACCGAGGTGGCGGGCGTGCCATTGCTGCTGCTTGGCTGCGATCGCTTCTCTCCCGCTCTGGTGGCCGAGCTCAAGAGCGGTGAGTGGGAGATCGATCTCTGCCATCTGCCCGCGCTGCCGACCTTGAGTGAGCCCGGCCTGCTGGTGATGGACATGGACTCCACCGCGATCTGCATTGAGTGCATCGACGAGATTGCCCGGCTTGCCGGGGTCGGCGAGCAGGTGGCGGCAGTGACGGCCGCGGCCATGCAGGGCAAGCTGGAGTTTTCCGACAGCCTGCGCAATCGGGTGGCCCTTCTGGCAGGGGCGCCGGTCTCTATTCTCGACGAAGTGGCCGCCAATATGCCGTGGATGCCCGGCTTGCAGCTGATGGTCGATACCCTCAAAGAGGCGGGATGGACGCTGGCCATCGCCTCCGGTGGTTTTACCCGTTTTGCCGGTGAGTTGCAGCAAGCGCTGGGGCTCGATGCCATCTTTGCCAACGAGTTGGCGGTGGAAGGTGGCCAGTTGAGCGGCGAGGTGAGCGGGCGCATCGTTGATGCCTGCGTCAAGGCCGAGGTGTTGCAGCAGCTGGCGCAGGAGTACGGCATTGCTGCCGCCCAGACCGTGGCCATCGGCGATGGCGCCAACGATCTCAAGATGATGGGGGTTGCGGGCCTTGGCATCGCTATTCACGCCAAACCGCTGGTGCGGGCGCAGGCGGCGGCAACCCTCAATCATCACGATCTGGAAGGGGTGATCTGCCTGCTGGCGGCGCGGGCCTGCAGCGAGCAACGTTGGGACAAGCGCTGACAGTGTTTCAAGGAGGAAACCAATAAAAATGGAATTGTTGCAGCAGTCTCTGTTTATCCCCTGTGGCGCCCATCAATTGCATGTGCGCCACATCAAACCCCGGGTCGCCGTGCATGGCGAGCCGATCCTGATGGTGCATGGCGCCATCGAGAACGGGCGGATCTTCTATACCGAATCGGGCAAGGGGCTGGCCTGCTTTCTGGCCCGCCACGGCTATCAGGTCTATGTGGCTGATTTGCGGGGGCGGGGGCTCAGCACTCCGGCCATCGCCGAGCAGGCGGAGCACGGTCAGCATGAGCTGATCACCGAGGATCTGCCCGCCCTGCAGCGCTGGATTGCCGCGCGCCATCATGGCTTCAAGGTGCACTGGGTGGCCCACTCCTGGGGCGGCGTTATCATGGCCTCGACCCTGGTGCGCTTTCCCGAGCTGGCGGAGCAGGTGGCCAGCCTGCTGTTTTTTGGCACCAAGCGGGGAGTGTCGGTGCACAATCCCGAACGCTGGCTGAAGGTGGATCTGATCTGGAATCGGCTGGCCCCCTGGCTGGCCCGCCGGCGCGGTTTCCTGGCGGCTCGCAATCTGAAGATCGGTGCGGACGACGAACCGCTACGTTATCTGCAGGAGACCATCCCCTGGGTCAAGTGTGGCCCCTGGCAGGATCCTCACGACGGTTTCGCCTATGACGAGGCGGCGGTGCGGGTCAACTGGCCACCGCTCTGGATGATTTCGGCCAAAGCGGACAAGGTGCTGGGCCACCCGACCGATGTACGCCGCTTCAGCGATGAAATGAGGTCAAAGAGCCGTCATACCCGGCTTGGGCGAGATAACGGCAACCACCTCGATTATGACCACATCAATATGCTGACCGCCCCGCAGGCCCAGGAGGATCACTTCCCCCAGATCCTCGACTGGCTGCTTAACCCGCAGGCGGCATGACAAAAAACAGGGCGCAGCAAGCGCCCTGTTTCATGTCTGTATGTTCCGTTATCTTCAGTTCCGCGGCGGAGTGATGCCAAAGCGGAACAGGGTGGCCTGGGTGGTATCGGTCAGCTCGCCCACCCCCACCACGCTCCACAGCTCCTCTTCCAGTTTGCGCGCCTTGTGGATGGCGAACTTGGCGATGTAGTCCAGTTCGTTGGCGATGAAGTTGGTGTCGGGCCGCCCGGTGCGGGAGATGCCAACCAGCACGGAGTAGAACTCACCTTGTTGCTGCGCCAGCTCGATGAACTGACGCTTCTCTTTGACGCTGGCAAAGCTGCTGGCCAGCCGGCTGCTGAAGATGGGCAGGCCTGCCGTGGTCTGGATGCTGGCGATGTAGACCTCGTCTTCTCTCGGTTTGTCCTCTCGTTCGATGGCGCGCAGCGGGTTCATCAGCAGCTCCTTGAGCAGTTCCCCTTGAAACAGCGGGTAGAGGTTCTCCTGCTCCGGCTGCTCGGCACAGGCTTCTAGTAGTCGCTGTAGCGTGCGAGGTTGCAGGGACTTGCCGATGGAGGCCGGTTTGGGCGCGCCTTTCAGCTTGTTGACGTAGACCGGTGAGTTGAACAGATGATGGGTGTAGATATTGCGCAGTGCCCGCGCCAGCCCGCGATAGCGGCGCTGTTCCTGGGCCGCCTTGAGTTTGTTCTGGTTGCTTTCGATCAGCAGGCTGAAGAATTGGCGGCCGGTATGGCGATCCGAATCCCCTTCTATGCAGAGGTGCAGCACGGTGCGGGTCATATTGAGGCTGACCAGTCGGTAGGAGAGACGCTGCAGATCCATGCTCTTGGAAAGCGTCTGCAAGCGGGGCAGGGCGATGGTCACCACATCATTTTTCTCGCCGACGAAGGCCTCTTCCAGCTCGATTTGCAGGCCGTGCGTTGAAATATCGCGGGTCCAGCCGACCCAGGATTTGCCATTGTGGTGGATGGCGACCGCCGTCTTGTGGATATAGCGTGACTCTTTACGCAGCTGGACGTAGTGCAGGGTCTCGATCTCGAACGGTGCAACCCCTTTCTCGTGGCCAAAGCGTTGTAGCTCGTTGGCATTGCCGCTGACCCCTTCCTGATGGAACTCTTCCCGCTGGGATTCCAGGGCGATCTCCTGTAGCAGGCCACAGTAGCCGATCTGCTTGAGCCGCTCGAGCAGCAGGATATCTTGCAGTTGCGGGTTGTCCTGGCCTTGCAGTTGCCCCACATCCGCCTCGATCAGATCGCAGGCCTCCAGCGTGAACTTGTAGACACGCCAACTGGGGCGGCGCGATCCCACCTGAAAGAAGAGGGCGGTGAGGCCGCTCTGGCGCAGCTCCTCTACGGTAGCGGAGAAGAAGTAGATGTGGCTGCGCACCGTGTGGGTAAAACAGTAGATGATGGTCTCGGTGGTGGTGCCGGGGGCCGGGCAGAGGTGCTTCATCCGTTCGGCGCTGAAAAGGCCCGCGAGGGCATCACGGTTCTTCTCGTCGCGCCAATACTCCAGCAGGTGCTGGTTGTTCTCGGTACGCAGGGCCACCTCGAGGGTGGGGCTGTCGCCGGTACCGAAGAAGAGTGGCATGCCGGTCATCCGTGGTAGGTAGAACTGTTCATATCCTTTGATGATGGCGGCGGAGAGCAGGTAGTCGACGCTGACCCGATAGCGGATCTTGTTGGCATCGATAAAGTCGCTAAGGAAGGCATCGAAGGCTGGCTGCTCGCCGGAGCGCACCAGCCGCAGCCAATATTTTCCCTCTTTACTCTCTTCGCCGAGGATCTGGTAGCCGACCGGTTGGTGCAGCACCGGATTGGGGGCGTCCCGCTCCAGTCCGGTAAAGAAGACCTCTACCTGGGCGCCAGTATGGTAATTGGGCAGATATGGCACAGAGATCCGCATCCCGCCCAACGAAAGATCAGAGCTCTTGGCGAACAGCTTCTCCCCGTCCTGAAACTTGAGCAGCACCGGCGAGCTGAAGTGCATCCGCTCCTGACGGCGGCCGTAGTAGCTGGCAAAGGTGATGGTGTTGACATCATATTGCCGGAACGGGCTTACAGGGGGAGACAGTATGCCATCCACCCGGGTGAGGTGATGGTTCTTTTGCCATTGCTGCAGCCTCTCGTACACGCCAAGTGTATAGACGTCACGGTAGAGATAGCACTGTGATTGAAACAGTTCGATGGCCTCGGTTGGCATAAAGTGGGTGATGCCATCGAACTCGTGCACCAGGCATTCATCCCCCATCTCATCGCGCATGTCGATGACCCTGCGGCAGGGAGAGCACTTGCGTTTGAGCTCCATCTTGAGCAAAAAACGGTTGTTGCTGTTTTCCGCTTGGGTCATGCGGTTGAAGATCTCCTCGAAATCTTGCTCCCGCAGTAAGGGAATAAGTTGTTCAATCAGATGTTGCTGGTGTTCTGAATCCATTTGTTCCTGCCACGGAAAGTCACTTTTCCGATTCTGGGTTTGATCTGTCGGTCGCAAACAAGTATATCAAGCAGGAATTCATCCTGTCCCCGAGTTATCCATGGCCAAAAATAAAACCGCTTATGTTTGTTCCGAATGTGGTGCCGACTTCACACGCTGGCAAGGTCAATGCAGTGAGTGCAAGGAGTGGAATACCATCACCGAGGTGCGTCTCGGTTCGGTGAGCCCCGCTGGCAAGAGTGCCCGTTACACCGGTTATGCCGGCGCGGTCGGCAGTCAGGTACAAACACTGGCAGAGATTGCCACCACTGAAATCCCCCGTTTTACCTCAGGTTTCAAGGAGCTGGATCGGGTGCTTGGTGGCGGGGTGGTGCCCGGCTCGGCCATTCTGATCGGCGGTAATCCGGGGGCGGGCAAGTCGACCCTGCTGCTGCAGACCATGTGCGGTCTGGCAGAGCGGATGAAAACCCTCTATGTCACTGGCGAGGAGTCGTTGCAGCAGGTGGCGATGCGGGCCAATCGCCTTGGACTGCCCACCGACAAGCTGCGGATGCTCTCCGAGACCAGCGTCGAGCAGATCTGCCTGATTGCCCAGCAGGAGCAGCCGCAGATCATGGTGATCGACTCCATTCAGGTGATGCATGTGGCGGATGTGCAATCGTCCCCCGGTTCAGTCTCTCAGGTGCGCGAAGCGGCTGCGTTGCTGACCCGTTACGCCAAGCAGAACCATGTAGCCATCTTCATGGTGGGTCATGTGACCAAGGATGGCAGTCTGGCGGGCCCCAAGGTGCTGGAACACTGCATCGACTGTTCGGTACTGCTTGATGGTGGTCATGACTCCCGTTTTCGGACTCTGCGCTCCCACAAGAACCGCTTCGGCGCGGTCAATGAGCTGGGGGTCTTTGCCATGACCGAGCAGGGGATGCGCGAGGTGAGCAACCCCTCCGCCATCTTCCTCAGCCGGGGTCAGGAGCAGGCGCCCGGTTCCATCGTTATGGTGATCTGGGAGGGCACCCGACCGCTGCTGGTGGAGTTGCAGGCGCTGGTGGACTACTCCCAGCTCTCCAACCCGCGCCGGGTGGCTGTGGGGATGGATCACAACCGGCTTGCCATGTTGCTGGCGGTGTTGCACCGTCACGGCGGGCTGCAGATGGCGGATCAGGATGTCTTTATCAACGTGGTGGGCGGGGTCAAAGTCGAGGAGACCAGTGCGGACCTGGCGCTGCTGCTGGCGATGGTCTCCAGCTTCCGGGATCAGGCGTTGCCCAAGGATCTGGTGGTGTTCGGCGAAGTGGGTCTTTCCGGTGAAATTCGCCCGGTACCGTCTGGTCAGGAGCGATTGCAGGAGGCGGCCAAGCACGGTTTTCGTCGTGCCATCGTGCCGCACGCCAATGCCCCCAAACACCCCATCGAAGGGATGGAAGTGGTGCCGGTCAAGAAGTTGTCTGAGGCACTCGAGGCTCTGTAATTTTCCGGCATTCCAATCGAGACAGCAGCACATAATAAAGAGCGCCGGGGCGCTCTTTATAGATATATCCGAATAGGGTCAGGGGTGGGGGTGTTCCAGATGTTCGCTCAGTAGTTGTTCCAACTCACGATGGAGCAGTTCTTCATCACCGACGTTGAGCTCGATCATCCGCTTGAGGTGGGTGGCGCTGTCGATATCGATATGGTGACAGTAGAATCCCAGCTTCTTGCTGGCTTCATGATTTAGTTCGACCTGCATCTTGATCTCGATGTCGCTGCCACTCAGGGTAAAGCTGAGCTGGTACTCCTTGTTGTCACGACTCTCCCAATCATCGGGTCGGATCAGCAGTGCGCCCTGCAAGGAGATGTCGACAAGCTGAGTCTGCCACTTCTGTTCTCCCTGGGTCAGTTCTGCCATGGTCAAGTAGAGGATCCGTGCAAAACGTCGGCGCTCAGACATGCTTATCTCCTGTATGCAATAAGTGTAGATGCTAGGGCCATTGCTCTGAGTGTAATCCACCCTGGTTGCCAGTATCTTGAACTTGCTCCGAAAATAGCGTTCAGGTTTGCTGGGTACTCAAGGATTCAACCACATGCAGCGCTTTAACCAGGCGATCTTCCTGTTTGAACCGCTCTTCCAGTACTGGGCCCAGCTCGTTGAGATCGTCATCAAGAAGCAACAATTGAGCCTCGTCGGCGTCGCTGTATTTATCGTTGAACTCGAGGGCGAATTCGGTGCTGGTGCGAATGTGGGGATAGATGCGCTTGGCCAACTCCAGCGTTTCGCCGCTGGCTTGCTCGAAGGCGGTGACCACGTGGTGGTAAATTTCGAAATGGCCCGCACTAACATAGTCAACCAAGCGGTCGCAGAAGTGATGCAGCTCTTCTGCCTTGGGCAGGCTGCGTTGCTTGGTGCGCGCTGGAGTGAGGCCTGCCAGCTGCATATATCCAACCAGCAGCGCTTGTCTTGCATCCAGCCAGGCATCGATGGCTTTGTGCTTGCCAGCCAGCGCCTGCTTGGTCTGTTCCAGTTTCGTCAACATAATCCCTATCCCTCCGTGGGGCAAAGGCTGGCCGATAGTTCGGTATTCCGAGCCGTTTGAGCAGTGACACAACCTATAACTAGGGAAAATCTGACCAAGCGTCAATAGCTATGCGGGGATATTGTTAAGTGGCGAAGAAATAGACGGTTGATGGTTTCCCTCTACTTGCAACTTTCATTGCAGCTTTCAGGCCGGTTCGGTTTTTTTCCGGGATGGAATGTGACTATTTTCGCAGATCTTGATGAAAACCCCAGCGTTTGACGCGTTCGGCTCGATAAAGGCTTTGCCTGTGTGTTTTTTTTTGCATAGAGTGACCCAGCGCTAAATGCCCGATCATAAAGGAAATGTTATGAACAAAGCTCAACTTGTCGATGCGATTGCCGCCAAAGCAGATCTGAGCAAAGCTCAGGCCAAAGTGGCTCTGGAAGAGATCATCAATGGTATTACCCAGAGCTTGAAAGAAGGCGATGCTGTGCAACTGGTCGGTTTTGGCACCTTCAAGGTTACCCACCGCGCAGGCCGCACCGGTCGTAACCCGCAAACTGGTAAAGAGATCCAGATTGCTGCTGCCAACGTGCCTTCATTCGTGGCTGGCAAGGCGCTGAAAGACGCCGTCAAGTAAGTCCGAAAGTCTGTTTTGTCCAATGCCAGTCAGCTTGCTGACTGGCATTGTTTTTATGGGATTTTCCCATCCTTCCGGTTTTAGTGCTCCTTGGCTTTTCCTGCCTGTTCTGTTTCTTCTGTCAGCCTTGTTGCGGCTGATGCCTTATGCCGTCAGGGGGCTGGATGGCAGCGGCCAGATCCGCTCATAGGCCCAGGTAAAGACCATGATGTAGACGAGGTAGAAGGCGACGAAACCGAGATCCAGCATCAGGGCGTCCCACACTCCCAAATCGAGCCAGAACATGACGCAAGGGAGGGAGATCATCATAAAGCTCGCCTCATAGCCAAATGCGTGCAGGAAGCGGTCCAATGGGCGCTTGTTGGTGCGTCCGCACAGTTTGAGCAACCCCTTGTCGAACAACAGATTCCAGCCGTAGGTCCAGGCGGTGGCGACGATGGAGAAGAAGATGGCCAGCGAACCGACCTCGGCGACGCCCTGACCGAACAGCTGGCTGATCAGCGGTGCGACCAGTGCCAGCCCGATCCCTTCGTAGAGAACCAGATAACGAAGTCGATCCGGGGTGGTGCGCAGTTGGGTACTACTCATGTGATGTGCCTCCTGTGGGAGGCGCATTCTACTCAGCGAACGGTTAAAAAAGAAGCACTTCTGTGCGCCGATTGCCAGAGCTTGATATGCAGAGTCATGATGGTTGCCATCTCTCGATGGCGCCTCTCTATCGTGCTCCCTGGGGGGTTCAGACTGTGCACTCAGGCGCCGGTTGGCGTGACCCGGGTCAGCATGGCAAAGCCCTCTTCCACTTGAGTGAGCTCTACCTTGACCTCTCCCAACTCGGCGAGCGAGGCAACGTGGGTGCCGCCACAGGGAATGGTCACCTCCAGGCCGTCCAGCGTGCAGTGCCAGTAACGGGAATCGATGATCGCCTCGCCAGCGCGGCTGCGGTGGATCTCGCTCCCGGCTGCGATCCAGTCGGCCAGCTGCTGATTGACCTGCTCTTCAATCAGCGCCAGATCTGCCAGCAGCGCCTCGCTGTTGACCCCCTTCTTGCGCAGGCTTTTGCCGATGCGGTACTGCTCGCGGGATCCCATAGGCTCGACCCGCGAACTTTGAATAGCAAGACGATCGAAGTCGGGCTGGCCCAGTGCATCGCGCTCGCTTACCTCCTTGCGCCAGTAGGGAGTTAGTGCTCGATTGAGTGCTAGTGCGGCCAGATGGCAGCCGCTATGGCCCAGACTCAGGGCGTGGCGGGCAGCGCTATCCACTTTCAATTCGACCTGGCTGCCAACGGCCAGCGCGTGGTCACCGGTCAGCGGATGGACCACCACGAAACGCCACCCTTCAGCCCCCCGTTTTACCGGAATCGCAGTATCGACAAACAGCTCGCCATCCGGGCTGATAGCCCCCATCCGGCAAGGGCCAATGGCGGCTTCGCCCCCTTCCCAGCGAGCATGTCCCACATCCCCCGGCTGATCGGGCCAGAGGTGGCTCTGGGGATGAAAAGGGGTGAGGTCGGTGACCAGCAGTGTGGTGTCGCCACGCTGGCAACAGACCACGCTGGCCTGCTCCTGATGATGGCCCAGCACGAAGCTGGCTCGGGTATGTTCCATGGCAAGGCTCCCGCAACGATAAATGAGAAGAGAAAGCGGCAGCATACGCCAAAGTGCGAAAGGGCTCATTAACCAGAGTTAATGAGCCCCTCTTCTTCTCGGTTTTAGGGTTCGCTAGATCATGGCGACCAGCAGATAGGCGTTGAGCCCGATCACCAGCGCAACGATAAGACGGCCTACCGCCTGTGTGACGGGGTGGTTGCGATGTTGCCCCATCAGCGCCCGATCGCCGGTCAGTATCAACAACGGGATCAGGGCCAGCGCGATGCCAAAGCTCAGGATCACCTGACTCAGCACCAGAATTTCAGTGGTGTTGAGCCCCATGGCGATCACCACGAAGGCGGGGGCCATGGTGATGGCGCGACGCAGCCAGAGCGGGATGGTAAAGCGGACAAAGCCTTGCATCACCACTTGCCCGGCCAACGTGCCTACCACGGTAGAGCTGATGCCGGAGGCGACCAGCGAGAGGCCGAACAGGGTGGCCGCAGCTTGCCCCAGCAGCGGAGTGAGGGTCTGGTAGGCGGACTCCAGTTCGGCCACCTGCTGATGGCCGGAGCTATGAAAGGCGGCGGCCGCCATCGCCATCATCGCCAGATTGACGAAGCCGGCGATGGTCATGGCAATGGCTACATCGACCCGGGTGGTGTGCAGCCGCTGGCTGATTGAACCCTGATCCTGTGTGTGCTGGGTCAGCGCCGAGTGCAGGTAGATAACGTGGGGCATCACGGTGGCACCAAGCACCCCGGCAGCCAGATAGACGGCATCACTGTTGGGCAGACCGGGGAAGAGAGCGCCCTCCAGCAGGCTGGGCAGATGGGGGCGGGAGAAGATCAGCTCCACGATGTAGGCCGCCGCGACAAACAACAGCAGGCCGCCGACCACCAATTCCAGCGGTTTCTGACCACGGGATTGCAACATCAGGATCCCCCAGGTCACCACGGCGGTGATACAGGCTCCTTCAAGCAAGGTTACGCCAAGCAGCAGCTTGAAGCCGACTGCGGCGCCGATAAATTCGGCCAGATCGGTGGCCATGGCGATGATCTCTGCCTGCACCCAGTAGGCCCAGACCGCCGGTTTTGGCAGTCGGTCACGGATATGCTCCGCCAGATTCTTGCCGGTGACGATGCCGAGCTTGGCCGAGAGGGTTTGCACCACCATGGCCATCAGGTTGGCCCATACCACTACCCAGAGCAGCTGGTAGCCAAAGGTGGAGCCTGCCTGAATATTGGTGGCAAAGTTGCCCGGGTCGATATAGCCGATGGCGGCGATAAAGGCAGGCCCGAGCAGGGTCAGTTTGAATTTGCGGGCTGGAATCGTTGTCGTCAGTGCGGGTTGCATGGCATTACCCTCCATAAGGATATGGAGAGAGAATAAATCTAAATGATAATTATTATCAATTGTTGTTTCTGATGATTTCCATCGGGAAAAACATTTAAGGCAGTCAGTTGCAGTGGGGGATGTGATTTTGTACAATACGCCGCCCTAGAAAAGCAGCGACTAAACACCATTATGTTCCTTGCCTCCGAGGTCTGGCTGCACCTGGGCGGAGGCTGAATTAATCCGTAAGGAGCTAAAATGCGTCATTACGAAATCGTCTTCATGGTTCATCCGGACCAGAGCGAGCAAGTTCCCGGCATGATCGAGCGTTACACCGGCGCCATCACCACCTCCGGTGGTACCATTCATCGCCTGGAAGATTGGGGCCGTCGTCAGCTGGCTTACCCGATCGACAAACTGCACAAAGCCCACTACGTTCTGATGAACGTAGAAGCAGAGCAAGCCGTTATCGATGAGCTGGAAACCAACTTCCGCTTCAACGATGCCGTTATCCGCAACATGATCATGCGCACCAAGCACGCCGTGACTGAAGTTTCTCCGATGGCCAAGGCCAAAGAAGAGCGCTTCACCCGTCGTGACGACGAGCGCCGCGAAGAAGCTACTGAAGCTGCTTCCGAAGAGTAATTCTGGATCACTGACTAGAGGATAAAGGCCATGGCACGTTATTTCCGTCGTCGTAAGTTCTGCCGCTTCACCGCCGAGAACGTTACCGAGATCGACTACAAAGATATCGTTACTCTGAAAAACTACATCACTGAATCTGGCAAGATCGTACCGAGCCGTATCACCGGTACCCGCGCCAAGTATCAGCGTCAGCTGGCACGCGCCATCAAGCGTGCTCGTTACCTGGCTCTGCTGCCGTACACCGATCTGCACAACAAGTAAGAATCGGCCCGGCACTTAAGCCTAACTCAACGAAATTTATAGAGGAAAGGTAATGCAAGTTATCCTGCTCGACAAAATCGCCAAACTGGGCGGTCTGGGTGATCAAGTCGCTGTTAAAGCTGGCTACGCCCGTAACTATCTGATCCCGCAAGGCAAAGCCGTTATGGCTACCAAGGCTAACATCGAATCTTTCGATGCTCGCCGTGCTGAACTGGAAGCCAAACTGGCTGCCGGTAAAGCTGCCGCTGAAGAGCGCGCTGCCAAGCTGGGTGAACTGGCTGCTGTTGTTATCGCCTCCAAATCTGGCGACGAAGGCAAGCTGTTCGGTTCCATCGGTACCCGTGACGTGGCTGAAGCCATCACTGCTGCCGGCGTTGCTGTTGCCAAGAGCGAGGTCCGCATGGGCAACGTTCTGCGTAACACCGGCGAGTACGAAGTTGCTGTTCAGCTGCACGCTGACGTTAAAGCAACCGTACAGATCCAGGTTGTTGCCCTGTAATAGCGATTCGCTTTTGCAGAGAAAACCCGCGCACTTGCGCGGGTTTTTTATTTTCTGGCCCGGGGGTAGAGTGGAATTCTGTTCCACTGGAGGAGATCCCTATGGCTTGGGTAGAAGGCCGCGTCATCGAACGCATCGAATGGACACCCACCCTGTTCTCCCTGCGGGTAACGGCCGATCTGGCTCCCTACAAGGCAGGGCAATTCACCAAGCTGGCCCTCGAGCAGGGCGATCGCCGCATTCAGCGCGCCTACTCCTTCGTCAACCCTCCCTCTGCGCCATACCACGAGTTCTATCTGGTCGAGATCCCGAGCGGTGAGCTGACCCCTTCCCTCGGCTCGCTGCAAGCAGGCGATACCCTGCTGGTGCAATCCCGGGCGACCGGTTTTCTGACGCTGGACGAAGTGCCCGCCGGGCGCGATCTCTGGCTGCTCTCGACCGGCACTGCCATCGGCCCCTTCCTCTCCATGCTGGCCGATGGGGAAGCCTTCAACCGCTTCGACAATCTGGTGCTGGTGCATGGGGTACGTAAAGGCGAGGAGCTGAGCTATCAGGATTTGATCGCCAGCTTTGCCGAGCAGTATGGCGCGCGCTTTCACTATGTCCCCTTTGTCAGCCGCGAGCTTTGGCCCGATACAATGGCAGGGCGGATCCCGGCGGCGATTGCCAATGGTCAGCTGCAGGCTCGAGTGGGGCTGGAGTTCTCACCCGAGCGAAGTCAGGTGCTGATCTGCGGTAACCCTGAGATGGTGAAAGAGACCCAGCAGACCTTGCTGACGCTGGGGTTGGCCAAGAATTTGCGGCGGTCGCCGGGCAATATCAGTGCGGAGAACTATTGGTAAAACAATCAGCGCAGGGGCGCCAGGCCCCTGCGGTATAAGGAACCGAGGATCAGTTCTTCTTGCCGTTGCCTTTGTTCTTGTCATGATGTTTGTCGTGACCTCGGCCCGGGTTATTGCCGCTGTGGATGCTGCGGTTGTAGTGATCCCGATATTTGCCATCCATCTTGTCACAGTTGAGTTTGATCCTGCTGTCGCCAATGCCAAGATCCAGGCAGTTGTCCTGCCACCAGTCGTACTCGTTGTTATCCCAGTCGAGATTGATCCTGATGTCATCACCGGAGATCTTGATGCCATCGCTATGTTTGCTTGGCGGCGCCGCAACCGCGATGCCGTGCGCCATCAGCAGGGAGAGCAGCAGGGCGCCACGATGGATAATTGGGTTGTGTTTGGCTTGGGTCATCGCAAGGGTACTCCTGTCGTTATTGGCTACTCTGCGAGTTGGCAGGGCGCTGGTTGGTTTGCGGTGGCTGGTTGCGGTTCTCTTCATCTTCCAGATTGAATCTTACCGCCCTGCAATCGGCTGGGGCGGTTGCGCCGACCCCCAGGTCGAGGCAGTCGTTCTGGCTCCAGCCAAACTGCTTGTCATCCCAGTCCAGATTGAATTTAAGCTCATCGACGGAGAATTCGGAGCCACTGCTCTCTTGATATTGCTGTGTCGCTGCGGCGCTGCCGCTAACCAGAAGAAGGGAGAGTAGCAAAGTGGTCTTACTGTTCATGATGGCCTCGGATAATTGCAACGGTGGATGAGTGTACAGAGCGGAGCTGAACCCGGGCGGAACTGTTCCCCATCTCACTACATGATCAAGTCAGGGAGGGATTGTATCGCTTTTCTGCTGCCGATTTGTCCGTTTTGGTCGCACTCTGGGCAGCTGGTTGCCAATCTGAAGGAATTCAGTCATTTGCCCTTCTCTGGGCGAGTCTGGCGACTATAATCGGCAGCCAACTTTTCCTGAACAGCACACCCCTTCATCATGACTACACAGGACTCCTCTGCATTGCGCTACCCCAAGGGGTGGTTTGCTCTGATCACGGTATACAGTTTCACCGGGCTGGCCATTCTGGCCTCCATCATCTTCTCCCTGTTGTTGTTCCTCTCCATCGATGACAACCCGTTGATGAAGTGGTTGTTCGGCGGCCTAGCCATCATTTTCGAACTGGGTAAATTTTACGTCTGGTATGAGTACGGCGAGCGCAAGGCGCGGCGGGATCTGAGTGGTGCCTTCTGGTCGCTGCTGTTTTACAGCGTGCTGGCGGCCATCTCCATCGGCGGCAGTATCGGTGGTATCAACAGCGCCACCAACACGGTATTGAGCCAGCAGGCGCGCCACGAGCGGGAGCTCGCCCGTTTTGACGAGCAGATTGCCAGCATCGAGCGGCAGATCCAGCTCAATGAGGAGGCGGCCCGCAAATATATCGAGCTGGAGCGCATCTCCAGTGGCGTCTCCTCGTTGCAGCATGCCAACACCAAGCTGCGCTTGCAGCAGGATGAGCTGCGTCAGCAGCGCGATGCCAAGCCGGTCAACGAGCAATCTTCCATGCTGGGGTTGATGAGCAGTCTGGCGGACGGGGTGGGGATGAGCATCAGTCAGGTGCAGTTCCTGCTGGTCTGCTTCCTCTCGGTGCTGCTCGACGTGTTCGGTGCCTTCTTCGTCAGCCTGATCGGTGAAGAGAACCGCTTTCGCCGGATATGGCGCTGGCAGCGGGATCATGCTCGCAGAGAGGCGCAGGAAGCGTTGGCGATGGCAACCCAGCCCGAGCCCATGATGCCCCCAGAGCCGGCCCCCGAAGTGCTGGCGCAGGTGCGCGGTGCGCTGATGAGTGGTGAGCTAAAGTGCAGCAAGCGCTCGGTGGCACAGGCGCTGTCACTCTCGCTGGAGGAGGTGGATCGGGTGTTCCACCATTTGCTGTCGCAAGGGGTGCTGGGGCAGGGGAGCAATCGCCACTATCACCTGCGTACTGACAGCGATTGAACCTGTTTTAATCGAACCAGACGAGGCCCTCATAAGGGCGTGTCTTGAGTGAATCGAGGCGGCTGGCAAGGTCGCCAACATGGATCTCCAGTTGATGGCCGTCCGGGTCTTTTAAATAGAATGAGTCCCCTTCGCTGCTGTTTGTCTTCCACTCTTCGATGCCCGCCTGGCGCAGGCGGGCACAGAACTCGGGGAAGTGTTCCGCACTGATGCTCAGTGCAACATGACTGTAGTCTTTGGCGGGCTTAGCGGAGTCACTGGAGAGGCAGAGCCACAGCTCCCCCAGAGTTAAATAGGCCCCGCGAACCCATCGCACCTTGGGGTGAAAACCGAGTACATCAACGTAAAACGTAAAGCTCCTTTCAAGGTCTCCCGTTGCCAAGGTCAAATGATTCAATCCGCTCAGCATTGTTGCTCCCTTTATCCGATATCAAACGCGTAACCATTAATGGGTCAGCACCATCATCAGGCTGAGGAAGGCAGCTAGTCCGCCACCGATGCCGATGATCCAGTAAAACCCCTTGGCCCCCTGTTTGAGCGGGATGCGGAAGTAGAGTAAAAATGCCCACCAGCCCAGTGCGAGTAGCAGGGGAATAAGAAACATTCGAGCCATGGTGTCCTCACTGTTATGCTGTTGACCCTTCATCACTCAACAGGATGGATCGTGCAATGACGCAATTACAGATTACCGCATTTGGCGACCCCTCGGTACTCAAGCTCAACCCTTCCCTCGACAAGATGCCTGCCGACGGCGAAGTGCGGGTGCACATCTGCTTTGCGGGGGTCAACCCCATCGATGCCAAAACCCGCGCAGGTCTTGGCTGGGCGGCGGCCCAGAACAAGGACAAGCTGCCCTGGACACCGGGTTATGACATCTCCGGCGTGGTGGAGAAGGTGGGCCCCGGGGTGACCTCGCTGGTCGAGGGGGATCGGGTGTGCGGCATGGTCGGTTTTCCCCTCACCGCTGGTGGCTACGGGGAGTCTGTGGTGGCAAGCGAGCGCGAGTTGGTCAAGCTCGACGAGGTGAGCCTGCAGCAGGGGGCGGCGCTGCCGCTGGCCGGTCTTACCGCCTGGCAGGGGCTGCTTGAGCACGGCGGCCTCAAGAGCGGTCAGCGGGTATTGATCCTCGCCGGTGCCGGGGGGGTCGGCCATCTGGCGGTGCAGTTTGCCAGCGCCTGTGGCGCCGAGGTGGCGGCTACCGCCAGCCCCGATAACCATGGCTTCCTGCACGCGCTGGGGGCGCGCTGGATGGTGGATTACCATGATGCGAGCTGGCCAGCACGGGTGGTGGCTGAGGCCGGCCGGGTCGATCTGGTGCTGGATCTGGTGGGCGGCGAGAGCGGCAAGGCGGCGCTCGCCTGCGTCAAGCCGGGTGGCCGTCTGGTGACGGTCCCCACCATCACTGCCCAGCAGATCAAGGATGCAGGGGCTGCAGCGGGTATCGAGGTGGTCGG
Source organism: Aeromonas australiensis (assembly GCF_000819725.1). Taxonomy (GTDB): domain Bacteria; phylum Pseudomonadota; class Gammaproteobacteria; order Enterobacterales; family Aeromonadaceae; genus Aeromonas; species Aeromonas australiensis. The sequence continues at coordinate 128,431 of NZ_CDDH01000057.1, forward strand.
CATGTTGGTTCACCCCGACCAGAAGCAGCTGGGGCAGATGTTGATGCTGCTGCGTCAGGGGGAGGTGAAGGTCACCCTTGCCGGTGAGTTCCCCCTGGCCGAGGGGGCGCTGGCCCATCAGGCTATCGAAGGGGGCCATGTGCGCGGCAAGTTGCTGCTGCGGATGCCTGTGGTTGACGGCCTACCCGGATGAATGGCATTACCGAGATGGGGCTGGGGTGGCTCTTTTTAAGCGCCTTCACCTCAGCCACCCTGCTGCCCGGTAGCTCCGAAGTGCTGCTGGGGGCCATGGCGGCCAAGGGGGAGTGGAGCATGGCGAGCCTGTTGCTGTGGGCGACGCTGGGCAATACCCTCGGCTCCATGACCACCTGGTGGCTTGGATGGCTCGCCACCTTCAAGAAAAAACCGGAAGATTTTCAAGGCCGTGGGGAACAAAAAGCCTTAGGCTGGCTCAAACAACATGGTCACTGGTGTCTGCTGCTTGCCTGGACGCCGGTGGTCGGTGATGGTCTCTGTCTGTTGGCCGGTTGGCTGCGCCTCTCCTTCTGGCGCTCTCTCATTTTGATCGGGCTCGGCAAATTGTTCCGTTATGCCCTGGTTTTTCTGCTGGCCAGTCACATTTTCTAGCCTGTTTTTGTCACTCACGAGGTTACCGTGAACAAAGTCATACCTTTAACGATTCTGCTGGGCTTCACCCTGCCGGTGCTGGCGGCACCGACCCTGATTGCCGAACAGGGCAAGGAGGAGGGCAAGCTCGCCATCCCCTACCAGATGTACAAGCTGGACAACGGCCTGACCGTGATCCTGGCCCCCGACCGCTCCGATCCCTTGGTGCACCTCGATGTGACCTATCACGTCGGTTCATCCCGCGAGACGGTCGGCAAGTCCGGTTTCGCCCACTTCTTCGAGCACATGATGTTCCAGGGCTCGAAACATGTCGGTGATCAGGAGCATATGCGGATCATCAACGAGGCCGGCGGTACCATGAACGGCACCACCAACAAGGATCGCACCAACTACTACGAGACAGTGCCAGCCAACCAGCTGGAGAAGGTGCTCTGGCTGGAGGCGGATCGGATGGGCTTCCTGCTCGAGGCGGTGAGCCAGAAGAAGTTCGAGATCCAGCGCGCCACCGTCAAGAACGAGCGGGCCCAGCGGGTCGATAACCGGCCTTACGGCCTGGTGAGCGAGAAGGTGGGGGAGGCGCTCTATCCGCGCACTCACCCCTACTCCTGGCAGCCCATCGGTTACGTGGAAGATCTTGACCGGGTCGATGTAAACGACCTCAAGCAGTTCTTCCTGCGCTGGTATGGCCCCAACAACGCCACTCTGACTCTGGGCGGCGACTTTGACAGCAAGCAGGCTCTCGCGTGGATCGAGCAGTACTTCGGCTCCATCCCGCGCGGCCCGGAGGTGGCCGAGCCGACACCACAGCCGGTGACCCTGCCCGAGACCCGCTATGTGACGCTGCAGGACAAGGTGCACCTGCCGCTGCTCTATATCAGCTATCCGACCGTCTCTCTTGGCGATCCGCAGGAGCCGGCGCTCGACATGTTTGCCGACGTGCTGGGCGGTTCCGCCAGCTCCATGCTCTACCAGTCGCTGGTGAAAACCGGCAAGGCGATCGATGTGGGGGCGTCCCACTACTGCGAAGAGCTGGCCTGTACTCTGACCGTCTACGCCTACCCCAATCCGTCACAGGATGGCAGCCTCAAGACCCTCAAGGGGGAGGTGGACAAGGTGATCGGCGAGTTCGCCCAGCGCGGCCTCAAGCCGGAAGATCTGGAGAAAGCGATCGCCAAGTACCGCGCCTCTGCCATCTGGGGTCTGGACAGCGTCTCCGGCAAGGTGAGCCAGCTCGCCATGGGTCAGGTGTTTGCCCAGGATCCCAACTATGTGTTCAAAACCCTCGATGCCATCGGCAAGGTGACACCGGAGCAGGTGAAGGCTGCCTACGACAAGTTCATCGCCGACAAGCCGGCGGTGGTGCTCAGCGTGGTGCCCAAGGGCAAGACAGAGTGGCAGGTTGCCACCCCGAACTTTACCCCCGCCAAGCGCGAGCTGCCGGATTACAGCAAACATGACGAAGCGCTGGCCGAACGACCGGTCAAAGACAATTTCGATCGCAGTGTGCAGCCCAAGGCGAGCGAGGCGGTGAGCGTCAAGGTGCCCGCCATCTGGCACGGCAAGCTCGACAAGAACATCGAGATCATCGGCACCAAGAGTGACGAGATCCCCGCCGTTTCCATCATGATCGCCCTGCCGGGTGGTATTCGTGCCGAAGATAAAGGGCAATTGGGGCTGGCCAATCTGACCGCCGCCATGATGGGCCAGGGATCGGTGCGCCTGACCGAGGGACAACTGAGCGACGAGCTGCAAAAGCTGGGATCTTCCATCGATGTCTCCAGCGCCCAGTACAACACCCTGGTCACTATCAGCTCGCTGGCGGACAAGCTGCCCCAGACGCTGGCGCTGGTGCGCGAAGTATGGGAGCGCCCGGGCATGCGGGAGGCGGACTTCGAGCGGGTCAAGGCGCAACTGCTGCAGGGGATGAAGCAGGCCCAGCAGCAGCCCGAGTGGCTGGCCGGGCAGGCGTTTCGCGAGCTGGTCTACGGCAAGCAGAACCGTCTCGGTCAACCCTCCGACGGGGTGCCGGCCGATGTGGCCAAGCTGACCCTGGCGGACGTGAAGCACTTCTATCAGGCCTACTACAACCCCACCAACGCCAAAGTGGTGGTGGTCGGTGATGTGGAGCAGAAGCAGATCGAGGAGCAACTTGGCTTCCTGACCCAGTGGAAGGGGGCCACGCCGACTCTGGGGGATCTCAAGCTCAAGGGTGAGCAGGCCAAGCCGGGTATCTATCTGGTCGACAAGCCGGGGGCACCCCAGTCGGTGATCCGCATCGGCCGCCGCGCCATGCCGTTCGATACCACGGGGGATTACTTCACCGCCGGGCTGATGAACTTCAACCTGGGTGGCAACTTCAACAGCCGCATCAACCTCAACCTGCGGGAAGACAAGGGCTACACCTACGGTGCCAGCTCGGGTTTCTCCGCCAACCGCGAGGTGGGCACCTTCGCCACCGGCGCCAACGTGCGGGCCGATGCGACCGTCGATGCCATCCGCCAGTTCCTCAAGGAGATGGACAACTACCGCAAGAGCGGCCCGACCCCGGTCGAGCTGGCCTATATGCGCAGCGCGGTCTCCCAGCAGGATGCCCTCTCTTACGAGACCTTGGGCCAGAAGGCGGGCTTCCTGCTGCAGATGGTGATGTATGACCTGAAACCGGACTATGTGCAGGCTCAGAACAACCTGATCAAGACGGTGTCGCCCGAGGTGCTGAAGGCCAGTGCCGCCCGTTGGCTCAATCCGGCCGACATGGTGATCGTGGTGGTGGGAGACAAGCAAAAGCTTGAAAAACCCCTGCAGGAGCTTCATCTTCCCATCTATCCGCTGCAGTTGCCGTAACTGACGCTTTATAAAAATCAAGAGCCGCCCCTGACGGGGTGGCCTCACATGAGCCGTGAATATGACTACAACAAGCTTGTCGCTCACCGAGTTGCTGAATGCGTTGGGATCACCGGAGCGCCTCACCGCGCTCAAGGGGATCCGGCGCGGGATCGAACGTGAATGCCTGCGCATCACGCCGGATGGCCGACTCGCCCAGAGTGACCATCCCCGGGCGCTGGGCTCGGCCCTGACCCATCCCAATATCACCACCGACTACTCGGAGAGCCTGCTGGAGTTCATCACCCCGGCCACCGACTCCATCGGTAGCCTGATGGAGCAGCTCGGCGACATCCATCACCATGTGATTCAGCATCTGGGTGACGAGCGGATTTGGCCGCTCTCCATGCCCTGTTTCGTCGGCGGGGAAGAGAGTATCCGGCTGGCCCAGTACGGCAGCTCCAATATCGGCAAGATGAAGACCCTCTACCGCCAGGGCTTGAAGAACCGCTACGGCAGCCTGATGCAGGTGATATCCGGGGTGCACTTCAACTTCTCCATGCCCGACAGCTTCTGGAGTGAGTGGCAGGATCTGGTGTGCGAAGGGTGCTGTAGCCAGCGCTTTATCTCCGACAAGTACATGGGGCTTATTCGCAACGTCTACCGCTTCGGCTGGCTGGTGCCTTATCTGTTCGGTGCCTCTCCGGCCATCTGCGAATCCTTCCTCCAAGGGCGCAACAGCAAGCTGCCGTTCGAGAAGACCGGCAAGGGTACCCTTTATCTGCCTTACGCCACCGCGCTGCGTCTCTCCGATCTCGGCTATACCAACAGCGCCCAGGCTGGGCTCAAGATCAGCCACGATAATCTGCCGGCTTATGTCAGCAGCCTGCGCCGCGCCATCAACACTCATGATCCTGACTTTGCCAAGATCGGGGTCAAGGTGGATGGGGAGTATCGTCAGCTCAACGACAATGTGTTGCAGCTGGAGAACGAGCTCTACGCCCCGATCCGCCCCAAGCGCACCCCGCGCAGTGGCGAGAAGCCCTCGGATGCGCTGGATCAGCGCGGCATCGAATACATAGAGCTGCGCACCGTGGACGTCAACCCCTTCACCCCGCTCGGCATCGACGCAGACCAGATCCGCTTCTTCGACCTGTTCCTGGTCTGGTGCCTGCTGCGCCCCTCTCCGGTGCTGAGTGACGAAGAGGTTGCCCGCAACCGCCGCAACCAGAACAAGGTGGTGCTGGAGGGGCGTCGCCCCGGACTGACCCTGGAAGATGAGCAGGGCAATGCCATTGGCCTCAAAGAGTACGGCCTCAAACTGTTCGACGAGCTGGCTCAGGTGGCCGAGCTGCTGGATCGCTGCTGCGGCCGCAACCGCTATCGCGAGACGCTGGCGATGCACCGTGAGAAGCTGCTCAACCCCGAGCTCACTTACTCCGCCCGCATGCTCAAGGAGTTGCTGGAGAGCGGCAAGGACAATGGCTGCTATGGCGACAAGCTGGCGACCCGCTATCGCGAGGAGCTGCTGGCAGGGGAGCTGCAGTATTGGGATGAGGCCTACTTTGCCGGTGAGGCGAAGGATTCGCTGGCCAAGCAGCGTGAACGCGAGCGTAGCGACAGCCAGTCGTTTGACGACTTCCTGGCCGACTACTTCGGAACCTGTACCACCACGGCCTGAAGGCGGGTTCGTACCAACCAAAGTGCCAACAAAAAGCCGCTCGAGTGAGCGGCTCAGATTGCTGAAGAACCC
>NZ_CDDH01000058.1 GCF_000819725.1 Aeromonas australiensis
CAGGTGCGGAATGACGGTTATCACCGTCCTCTTCATGCCCCATTGGGTCGGCAACTCATCCCGCAGCGGAGACCAAAAAAGCGCCCAAAGAAGAGGCTGAAAATAATCGATGAATGGGCCAATAGCCGTTGCAATGGAGGATATGAGTGTGCGCCGCTCGCTATTTTTGTGAGCGCCAGCAAAGGTTGAGGATATGGTGTTGGGAGCGGATTGACTTTCTATTTAAACAGCGAAAAGTGAATATCACCAAAGGGAGGGTTTAATTTGGCCAGATCCTGTCACGGGATTATCGCACACCACCTCTCCGGGGCCGGAATGCGTCATGCACAGTCACAAAGAATTAGCCCCGAGCGGCAGAACGCAGAACGGGGCGGGATATTCAGGATGGTTTTTTCAGGCTGGCCTTGTGCTGTTCCAGCAAATTCTCGGGGGGCGGCGGCACCTGCAGGTAGAACCCCTGGTTGGTCAACGCGGCCATCACCTTGCCGACATCAGCCAGCCCCAAGGGCTTGGCCGGATCCAGCTTGGTCATCAGCACCAGCTCGGGACGCCCGAATGTGCTCAGCAATGGCTCGGGAACGCGGGAGAAATCCTCTCTTTTTTCAACAAAAAGGTAGGTCTCGGCTTTTTTGCGACTTTTATAGACTGCACACAACATGGAAATTGATATAATCCAACGAGTTTATTGCCTCTGATGGGGGCAAACTATAACATCAGGAATTGAATAACAATAACGGATTAGCATCTCTGCCTCGGGGAAGATTCATGGTTGAGCGCGATAACGAATTGAAAGGGACCACCTTCACTATTTCTGTGTTGCATATCAGCGATGGCGAGCCTGAGCGGATCCGTCAGTTGTTGGCCGAAAAAGTGGCCCAGGCACCCTACTTTTTTAATTGTGCGCCGCTGGTGATCAATGTTTCCCGACTGGAACATATTCCCGATTTCGAACAGCTCAAGGAGCTGGTGGAGTCCGAAGAGTTTGTGCTGGTCGGCATCACGGGGGCGCGCAGTGAAGAGATGAAGACAGCCGCCAAGGCGGTGGGACTGGCCGTGATGGCCTCGGGCAAGAGTCGCAAGAGCGAACCGGAACCCGAGCCAGCCCCCGCGCCAGCCGCCCCTGAGGTAGTTCCCGAGCCCGAACCCGCCCCCTTGACCCCGAGCAAGGTACATGTGGGACCGGTTCGTTCCGGCCAGCAAATTTACGCCGCCGGCACCTCGCTGGTGGTGCTGGGGTCCGTCAGTCCGGGCGCCGAAGTGCTCGCCGACGACAGCATTCATATTTATGGCACCCTGCGTGGCAGAGCCATTGCCGGCGCCCGGGGCAACACACGGGCCCGGATCTATTGCCAGCAATTACAGGCCGAGCTGCTCTCCATTGCGGGCACATTCCAGCTGAGCGATGCATTGCCGGCAGGCCTAATCCAGCAACCGGTACACATCCGGCTGGACAACGAACAACTCCGAATAGACCGTATCAAATAGAGTTACAAGGAAGCGAGAATGGCGCGAATCATAGTCGTTACATCGGGTAAAGGTGGCGTTGGCAAGACCACAACCAGTGCGGCCCTGAGCACCGGCTTAGCCCAGCGTGGTCACAAGACTGTGGTCATTGACTTTGACATCGGTCTGCGAAATCTGGATCTCATCATGGGTTGCGAGCGGCGCGTGGTGTATGACTTCGTCAACGTTATCAATGGGGAAGCAAACCTCAATCAGGCGCTGATCAAGGACAAACGCTCGGAAAATCTGTTTATCCTGCCCGCCTCCCAGACCCGGGACAAAGATGCCCTCACCCGTGAGGGGGTCGAGAAGGTACTGGATCAGTTGGCGGAGATGAAGTTCGATTACATCGTCTGCGACTCCCCTGCGGGGATCGAGGCGGGCGCCCTGATGGCGCTCTATTTTGCCGACGAAGCGATCGTCACCACCAACCCGGAAGTCTCTTCCGTGCGTGACTCAGACCGCATCCTTGGCATCCTGGCCTCCAAGTCGCGTCGTGCCGAGCGGGGCGAAGACCCCATCAAGGAGCACCTGCTGCTGACCCGCTACTGCCCGACCCGCGTCAACCGCGGTGACATGCTGAGTGTGCAGGATGTACAGGAGATCCTGGCCATCCCGCTGCTCGGGGTGATCCCGGAGTCCCAGGCGGTGCTGCGCGCCTCCAACTCCGGCGAGCCGGTTATTCTGGACAAGGAGTCCGATGCCGGTCAGGCCTACGAAGATGCGGTGTCCCGCCTGTTGGGTGATGCCAAGGAATTTCGTTTTCTGGAAGAAGAGAAGAAGGGCTTCTTTAGCCGACTGTTCGGGAGTTAAACATGTCATTATTGGATTATTTTCGTTCCAACAAGAAACAGAACACCGCACAACTGGCCAAAGAGCGGTTGCAGATCATCGTTGCTCACGAGCGTTCATCCAGAGGGGGGCCGGATTACCTGCCCCAGCTCAAACAGGATATCCTCGACGTGATCCGCAAATACGTCAACATTGATCCGGACAAAATAACCGTCCAGCTGGATCAGAAGAGTGACGAGCTTTCGGTGCTGGAGCTCAACATCACCTTCGCCGATGACAACAAAAAGGGATGAGCTGACGCCCTATGCGTGACCCCTTCCCCCCATGAAGACCGGATCCTGTCACTGGATCCGGTTTTTTGTTGGCACAAAAACAGGTCACTGCCACTCGCCTCATCTCGCCAAGGGGTCTGCCGACCGCTAGAATAGCGCCGCCCCGCAGGCTGTGATCTGCGCCGGCACCTTTTTCTCTTTTCTGGAACAGACCGCTTATGTCTATGAATGACCAAATGCACAGCGTCGAGGAACTGCTCGATACCGCCCTCGAACTCTTTATGGAGCTGGCCTCAGACAACCTGCCGGAGCAGGAGATCGCCCGTTTCAACCAGGAGTTCAACAGCCGCGGCCTGCTGGCCGAAACCGATCCGGCCGATGACTGGGAAGCAGACGTGGGGTTTGCGGTGAGCGATGCCGACTATGCCGAGATCTGGGTTGGCCTTGGCAACGAGCAAGAAGAGTACGAGCACCTGTTTGCCCGCATGCTGCTCTCCCGCCGTGTTGACGAGAAGTTCTGCCACATCGAATGGCTGCCCCAATAATTCCGGATCCCGATGATCCCCGCCACTATCAGTGGGAGTCTGATCCTGAGCGCCCATCTGCATCCCTTGGTCGCCGGGTGCTGAGGTGGGCAGGCAAGATCGCGCTGGCCGGGCTGCTCTGCTCGGTCGGCCTGGTCGCCTTGCTGCGCTTTATCGATCCGCCGATGTGGAGCTGGCGTATCGAGCGGGCCCTGTTTCCGCCAGCCCAGCTTATCCAGGTACGCCATGAGTGGGTGGAACTTTCTTCCATCGCCAAGGAGTTGCAGTTGGCGGTCATTGCTGCCGAAGATCAGCGCTTTGCTGATCATAATGGCTTTGACATGGCCGCCATCAGTGCCGCACTCAAACATAATCAGCGTAGCGAGCGAGTGCGTGGTGCCAGCACCCTCAGCCAGCAGACCGCCAAAAACCTCTTTATGTGGAGTGACCGCAGCTTGCTGCGCAAGGGACTGGAAGCCTGGTTTACCCTGCTGATGGAGCTGGGATGGGACAAGGCCCGCATTCTCGAGGTCTATCTCAATATCGTGGAGTTCGGGCCCGGCATTTATGGCGCCGAAGCGGCCGCCCAACATTACTTCGGCAAACCGGCCAGCCACTTGACCCGCTATGAGTCATCCCTACTGGCCGCGGCCCTGCCCAATCCGTGGCGCTATCGGGTCAAGCCCCCGTCACCCTATGTGCAGAAACGCTCGGTGTGGATCCGCCGCCAGATGGGGCAACTGGGCCAGCAGCCCCTCAACAGGGTACATCAGACTGAGTGAAGATCAGACCCCATCAGATGGCTTGGGTGGGCCCAGATGGCCACCCACCGTCTCCTGATGCAGCGGCAGATAGTGCCACCACCAGGTCTCTCTTCGCCGCTTGATCTGCTGCCGCCGGATCCGCAGTTTCATCTTATCCCTCCTGTCAGCGTACCTGCGCAATACCATACTCCCGCAAGCACCAGCTGAATAGGGGCTGTGCAGCACTCTGGCTGCTCACATCAATAATTGTTAAAGTAGCGGACCTCGATGTATCTGGAGTGATTTCATGGAACAGCGTACCCCGGATCAGCTGGTCGAATGGGCCTATGATCAGTTTCTTGAGCAGGCCGCCGATATGCTGGCCCCCGAACAAATAGTCGACATCACCCTGGAGTTTGAAAAGCGTGGTGCCGTGGAGGCGACCCTGCCCAGTGCTGACTGGTCGACCGAGCTGGGTGAGCCGGTCGATATGGAGCGCTGGGTCGAAGTGTGGGTCGGTTTGCTGGATCATCAGGATGAGTTTGAAGTGATCTTTGCCACCTTCCTGCTGCCTCGTCTGCTCACTGAGAATCAAGTGCATGTGCGCTGGCATCGCCAGCAGCAGGCATAAAAAAGGCGCCATCGGCGCCTTTATTGTTTCTGTGCTCTTTTATTGCTGTTCTCTGCTAATCCTGCGCCGCAATGGCCTTGGCCAGACAGCGGCGGCACCAGCAGGCGCTGGCCTCCTGCATCGGCAGTACCGGCAACTGGCTGCACTAGCACTGCTCGATGGTCTGACCGGCAGAGACGGCGCAATAGGCCGGTTCACCACAACCCGGGCAGCGATGGGTGCTTTTCGAGCCATTCAGCTCTGCCATCACCGCCAGCTGGGCCTTGCTATCCATCGCCGACCAGTGGCCGATCTCGGTCAGGGTGCGGCCACAACCAAGACAAAGCCCATCTTTCGCCTTGCAGAGACCAACACAGGGACTCGGCATCTTATTCGCTATCCTGCGCCTGCTCGCCTGCTTGTACCTGCGCGGCACCGGCGTCGGTCAGGGTAATGGCGTTATCTTCGATGACGATCTTGCCCTGCTTGTAGAGGCCGCCGATCGCCTTCTTGAAGGTGCCCTTGCTCATGCTGAACAGCTTGTAGATGAGCTCGGGTTCGCTCTTGTCACCCACCGCCAGACTGCCGCCCTGCTTTTTCATCCGGCTCAGAATGCGTTCACCGGCGTCATCAACCCGCGCCAGACCCGGCTTTTGCAGGGTCAGATCGAGCTTGCCATCTTCGCGCACCTGCTTGACCCAGGCGGTTTGCGGCCGACCGGTCATCACCCGGCCAAACACCTCGTTCTTGAACAGCATGCCGGGATACTGGCCATTGACGATCACCTTGATGCCAAGGGGGGAGTGCTCCCCCGGCAGCGCGGTCACTTCGTCACCGACCTTGAAGTTGCTGCCGGCCGGGGTCAGGAAACGCTCGATACGACTGGTGCCGACCATGCGCCCTTCGTTATCCAGTTGCAGACGCACCAGATAAACGTGGCCCACCTGCATCGGCTTGTTCTGCTCGCGGCTCGGCACAAACAGATCCTTTTTCATGCCCCAGTCGAGGAAGGCACCAATCTTGTTGGCATTGACCACTTTCAGACCGGCAAATTCGTCCACCATGGCAAATGGCTTGTCGGTGGTGATCACCGGCTCGCAATCGGCATCCAGATAGAGGAAGACCTGCACGCTATCCCCCTCTTTTACCCCTTCCGGCAGTTGACGCTTGGGCAGCAGCAGTTCACCGTACTCATCGGCCGCAAGCCAGGCGCCACGGTCTTCGAGTTCAACAACGGTGAGGGTGTTCATCTTGCCAATCTGTATCATGGTGCTCTCTTTTCTCATTACCCGGATGGGCCAATTGATCATGGCCCCTATGGGCGCGCATGTTACCTCAAGAGCGGTGATCCGGCCTAGTCCCCAAGCCACCACGGTCCGCCCTTTCGCCCCTATCTTGCCCGACAATGGCGATTAAATCGCCAAACAGGTGGCCATTTGCTGCAAATAACCCCACTTTTAGGTAGACTTCGCGGCTGTTCAAATCCAGAGGAACTGTCGATGACCCCATCCACTCGTACCCGCCATCTTAATCAATGGATCCAGAGCCACAGCGATCAGGACATGACCTATCCGGCCCTGCACGGTTTTCTCTGTGCCCGTCTGGTGGGGCCACAGACCCCTGACTGGCAACACCCGCTGGCTGGGTTGCTGGAACAGGATGCCGAGCTGGATGAAAAAAGCGCAGAAGCCCTCAACCACCTGATCGCCGAGCTGGAAGCCCAGGCCGACGACGCCCAGCTGGCCCTGCCAAGCCAATGCCGCCTACCCAGCGATAACCCGGAGCAGGTGTTCGAGCAGAGCCATCCCCTCGGTCAGTGGTGCTACGGTTTCAGCCAGGGCTTTGCCACCTGGCCCAAGCCGAAGGATTTGAACGACCCGACTACCCAGTACCGTTTCAGTCTGGCCGCCGAGCTGAGCCTGTTTCGCGACAAACAGATGGCCCAGATGCTCTATAGCGCCGCCGCCAGCGAGCTCCCCTTTGTCGAGTTCTGCAAACGCCAGCGCCAGAACATGAAAACAGCCCTCAACCAGCTGCTCAACCTCGACCAGTATCAGGCCGCCCCCAGCGCCGATGTGGCCCTTAATGGCGAGCAGGCCCAACAGTGGCAGAGCTGGTTCGAGCTGGCCGACCGCTGCCGCGATCATCAGGCCCGCCTCGGCTGGTTCGAAAAGATCATCGCCGATGCCACTCCGCTCTTTGATGAAGCCTTCTGGCAGCAAATCGCCGGCCACGGCTGGAGTGCTCCCGAGCTGCGCCCCCTGCTGGCCGCCAGAGCCGGCTGCGCTGACTGCCTGCTGCGCCTTGGCAAGCTGGCTGAAGCCAAAGCGGAGTATCTGGCACTGCTGACAATCTGCGTGGCCGACGAGCTGGGTTGCCGCTACAACCTCTCCACCCTCTATGCACTGCAAGGGGATTGGCAGGCGCTGGCCGCCCTGCTGGTGCGCTTCGATGAAGCCTCCAGCTGGTTGCTCTACAACAAGGCGCTGATGGTCTTTGCTACCGAAGGGGCCGAGGCAGCCAAGCCCCATCTGCTGGTCGCCATCGAGGCTAACCCGCACATTCCGGCCTGCCTGCTGGGTCAGCGCAAGCTGCCCAAACAGGAGCCGCAAAGCTGGCAAGCGGGCAGCCGCGACGAGGCGGCGCTCTACGCCATCCACACTCGCGAGGCTTGGCTCAAGCAGAACGCCCTCATCTGGTTGCGTAAAGGCTGAACAACGGCAGCTTAAAATCCCGTCGGTCAGACCCGGTTTTTCCTTGAGGGCGTGCGTCACTGCACATTTCATCGCAACCGGGTCAGACAAATCTGCTTTAGTTTCGTATCATCAATGTCAAAGTATCAAAAGAAACTGCATCTGATGCAGCCGTCACAGCAGGGTGTAATATGTCAAAAATCATAGCGTTACTCGCTCACTACCCGCCCTATCAGTTGGTACATGCCGCCGAGATGCTACGGGATACCTTCGAACAGTTTTATGAACAGCGTTACCAGCTGACCGTGCCGCAGTGGCGCCTGATGATGGTGCTCGGCCCCCACTACCCCATCAGCCAGAAAGAGCTGGTCGAGGCGAGCGGCATGGACAAGGTACGCATCTCCCGCGAGATCCGCCGTCTGGTCGAAAAAGGGATCATCTTTACCGAGAGCAGCGAGCAGGATAAACGCATCAGCCTGGTCTCTCTCACCCACGCCGGTCTCGCCCTCTTCCTGCAGCTCAAGAGTGAAGCAGGCAGCTGGCAGCATACCCTGACCGACTATCTGCCAAGCGAATCCCGCGAGGCGATCCGCCAGCATCTGCACAGCGTCAGCGCCGCCATCGAGCAGCTGCAATCACTGGATAGGGAGAAGTAATCATGGATTTGAAAAAGTTCGCCACCATGGACATCAACATGCTGCTGAGCGTCGTCAATATGCAGCTGCGAGATCGCTATGACGATCTGGAGGATCTCTGCAAGGCGCAGGAGATCGATCAGGCGGCACTGGAAGCGCGGCTCGCCAGCGGCGATTTTCACTACCAGCCAGCGCAGAAACAGTTCAGATAAAGAGAGCTAGCGGGATCGGGATCACAGCGCCAGTGATGGCGCTGGCTCTGTGGTAAAAACCTGATATGGTCTGAAGAGCCCCAACAGGGTGATGCACGGATACATCACCCTGTCACAAGAGGGCATTAAAATCGTTTCAGGTGAGCAAACCAAGGATGATCCCATGATATTGATGACCCGACAGAGCCTGTTGATCACCCTCTGTACCCTGCTGATGATCAGCCTCTTTACCCCCCAGTTACCGCAAAGTACCGAACAGTGGCTGACCGCCCTGCTGTTGGGTCTGCTGGTCGCGGTGGCGCTGTTACTGGTACGTGGTTGTCGCCGCTTTATGATGGAGTAGGGACTCGCCAGAGCGGTTATACGACACACTTGCCGCGATACTCTCTGTAGCAGCAACATCTGTATCAATCAGACCAGCCAAAAAACAAACGCAGCCGGATGGCTGCGTTGTGGTATCTGGCGGGGCAACCCTTGAAGAGAAAGCCCTTGGCGGGATAGCGAGCCCTTAGATAGCCAGAGCCTCAAGCTGTGCTTTGGCCGCTTCCATCCCCTTGCTCTGGGCATCCGGGCCCATCCCCATCCCCTCGGCGTAGATGAAATCCACCTCTTTGATTCCGATGAAACCGAGCACGGTACGCATGTAGGGAGTGACCAGATCGGTGGCGCTGCCGACGTGCATGCCACCGCGTGGGCTGATCACCAGCGCACGGGTATTTTCAACCAGACCGACCGGACCGGTTTCGGTGTAACGGAAGGTGACACCGGCGCGAGCAACCAGATCGATCCAGTTCTTCAGCTGGGTCGGGATATTGAAGTTGTACATGGGGGCGGCAATCACCACCAGATCGCTCCCTTTGAGCTCGGCGATCAACTCGTCAGACTGGGCGATCACCGCCAGTTGACGCGCATTAAGGTTGTCACCACCGCGCAGGCCAGAAGCCAGCTCGCCATCCAGCACCGGCAGGTTGAGAGCCGCCAGATCACGGACGGTGACGGTATCGCTCTGATGCTGGGCAAGGAAGCCATCGATCAGGGCGTTGGATTGGGAATATTGCCCCAGGATGCTGGATTTAAGTACGAGAATATTGGCCATGGTGAAACTCCATTTGATTATCGGTTGAACAGCATTGCTGTCGATGGAGGTCACTCTAAACATTGTGCTTATTGGCTGATAGCGAAAATAGATGCCCAACTTGTTCAAAATTTTTGATGTAAGAACACTTCCTCGCCAGCCAGCCCCGAGGCCGCGCTTCACCCCTTGGCAGAACAAACGATTGCCGTTATGATCCGCCGCACTTTTTTCCAGCGACCCGGATCCCATGATACCCTCGCGCAGCCACTCTCCTTTGGCCGGTGCAGTCTGGATGATGGTGGCAGGCCTCTGTTTTGCCGCCGTCAACAGCCTGAGCCAGTATGTCAGCTTCACGCTTGGCCTCCCATCGACCCAAGTCGCTTTTCATCAATACCTGATCGCCCTGATCTGCCTGCTGCCCTGGCTGGTTCGTCATGGCCTGCGTCAATCCCTGATGACCAATCAGTTCCGGTTGCACCTGCTGCGGGTCGCCCTGGCAGTGATCGGTATCCAGTTCTGGCTATGGGCGCTGGCGGTGCCCATTCCCATCTGGCAGGGGATCGCCCTACTGATGACCTCACCGCTGTTTGCCACCTTGGGCTCGACCCTCTTTCTCAAAGAACGAGTGAGCAAAGCCCGTATCCTGGCCACCCTGGCCGGTTTTGCTGGCGCCATGTTGATCCTCGCCCCCTGGACCGACGAATTTAACTGGGCCTCCCTGTTGCCGGTGGCGGCGGCACTGTTCTGGGCTGGATACTCCCTGCTGGTGCGCTACCAGGCGTCAACCGAGTCCTCCCACACCATAGTGGTCTACCTGCTTATTTTCAGTACCCCGTTCAATGCCATGCTGGCACTGCCACAGTGGCAGTGGCCGAGCGAGAGCCAATGGCTGCTGGTAGCCGCCTCCGGCGTGCTGTCAGCGCTGGCCCAGATGTCCATTGCCCGCGCCTACAGCGTGGCAGAGGCATCGTTCATCCAACCCTTTGATTTTGCCAAGCTGCCGATGAACGTGCTGGCGGGCTGGCTGGTGTTTGGCTGGGCTCCCCCCGGTCGTCTGTGGCTGGGAGCCGCCATCATCATTGGCGCCATTACTCTGCTAACGCATCTGGAGCAGCGCGCTCACAAACCCGTTTCCTGAGGTACGCCATGCGTGCCTCTTTTTTTGTCCGCTATTCCCGCAATCAAGTGTGCAATAGCGACCATCAACAGTGACCATCGACATCAGGAGAGATCGTATGTTTGGAACCGCAACCCGCCCCGGCGCCACCCGAGCCCTGCTGCTGGGCTCCGGCGAACTTGGCAAGGAGGTCGCCATCGAGTTGCAACGGTTCGGCATCGAAGTGATCGCCGCCGACCGCTACCCCAATGCCCCCGCCATGCAGGTGGCGCACAAAGCCCATGTGCTGGATATGCTCGATGGCAACGCCCTGCGTGCCCTGGTTGCCGAGGTCAAACCCGACCTCATCATCCCCGAGCTTGAAGCGATCGCCACAGATACCCTTGCTGCCCTTGAGCAAGAGGGAGTCAAGGTAGTGCCCAACGCCCGCGCTACCCAGCTCACCATGAACCGGGAAGGGATCCGTCGCCTCGCCGCCGAGACCCTGGGGCTTCCCACCTCCCCCTACCGCTTTGCCCAGAGCAAGGAGGAGTTCGTTGCCGCCGTCGAGGCCATCGGCCTGCCCTGCGTGGTGAAACCTGTGATGAGCTCGTCCGGCAAGGGGCAGAGCGTGCTGCGCGATCTCGCCAAGCTCGATGAGAGCTGGACCCATGCCCAGGAGGGTGGCCGCGCTGGTCGTGGCAAAGTGATCGTCGAAGGCTTCGTCCCCTTCGAGTACGAGATCACCCTGCTCACGGTACGCGCCGTCGATGGTATTCACTTCTGCGAGCCGATCGGCCACCGGCAAGAAGATGGCGACTACCGCGAATCCTGGCAGCCACAGGTGATGAGCGAGCTGGCGCTGGCCCGATCCAAAGAGGTAGCGGCCAAGGTGGTTGAGGCGCTGGGCGGTTACGGCCTGTTCGGGGTCGAGCTCTTTATCAAAGGCGATGAAGTGTGGTTCAGCGAAGTCTCGCCGCGTCCCCACGATACCGGCATGGTGACCCTGATCTCGCAGGATCTCTCCGAGTTCGCCCTGCACGTACGCGCCATTCTGGGGCTGCCGGTCGGCACCATCACCCAGTACGGGCCGAGCGCCTCTGCCGTGGTGCTGCGCGAAGGGCACAGCCAGGATATCCGCTATCAGGGGATTGGCGAGGCGCTTGCCAAGGTGCCGGGTGCCCAGCTGCGACTGTTTGGCAAACCGGAGATCGCCGGTCGCCGCCGTCTCGGCGTGGCGCTGGCCCGGGGTGAAGATTGCCGCGAGGCGGTCGAGCAGGCCAAAGCCGTTGCCGCCAGCGTCGAGGTCATTTTCTAAACGCTGTTTTTTCGCCGCACCGAAACAAACGTTTGCCGGTGTGATCGGGCGCAAGGGGCATGGCAATGCCCCTTTTGCATTTTCCCGTCAGGCTTATAATCCCCTCTTCAAATTTGTCAGGAGTACAAGATGTTAGCTGCCGTGATCTTCGATATGGATGGTGTTCTGATCGACTCGGAACCCTTTTGGCAACGGGCCCAGATCGCCGTTTTCTCCGAACTGGGTCACCCCCACACGGTAGAGGATTGTGAATCGACCATCGGCGTGCGCATCGATCAGCTGGTCGCCCACTGGTATCGCCTGCGCCCGTGGAGCGGCCCGACCCAGGAAGAGGTGGTACAGCGCATTCTGGATCGGGTCAACGCCCTGATCCTCTGTGAAGGTCAGGCCAAAGCCGGTGTGCTGGAGGCACTCGACCTTATCGAAGCCCGCGGGCTGAAAGTGGGTCTGGCCACCTCCTCCCCCTTTGCCATGGTGGAAGCGGTACTCGGCAAACTCGGCATTCGCGATCGCTTTATGGCGGTTCACTCTGCGGAAGTCGAGCGTTTCGGCAAACCGCACCCGGATGTCTATATCCACGCCGCCGAGAAACTGGGGGTTGAACCGGTTCATTGTCTGGCCATCGAGGACAGCTTTACCGGCCTGCTGGCGGCCAAGGCGGCCTCCATGACTGCGCTGATCGTGCCGGACCCGGCTTTAGTCGGCGAC
>NZ_CDDH01000059.1 GCF_000819725.1 Aeromonas australiensis
GGGTGCGGGTCGTCATAGAGGGAGCCGCGCGGGAGGAAAAGTAAGTTTGTTTTATGTTTCATATTGTTAATTTAAAATCGTAAAAAGATCGCTTGATTAACAATCTAGTGTAATGACGGGGTTGCCAGCCATGGCGCGTTCATTGGCGAGTGCATAGGCAACGCGGTAAATTGCATATGTAAGAGGGGACCATGCAGCACAATATACTGTGGGCAGTGGATAATCGAACGCTTAGTTAATTTGTTGTTATAAATCAAATGCTTAGCTATTTATCGGTTAGCCTTTTACTATTAGTTTTCCTAATGAAATGTATCAAAATTCGTCAATTGAGTCGGTCCTGCTCCCTGACTAAGCTTTGCGCATCAAATAAAGCCCAGTGCGCAAACAGATGATCAGAGGAGCGACATCATGGCCAACATGACTTATACCGAAGCCGGTTACCAGCATTCCAGCCAACTGAATCTGGCAGCTCGCGTAAAAATGACCGTGCTGACCTGGCTGGAGCGTAGCCGCAGCCGTCGCCAGCTCTCCGAGCTGCCCGAGTACCTGCTCAAAGACATCGGTCTGAATGAGGCTGACCGTTATCAAGAGACTACCAAGCCGTTCTGGCGTGGTTGATCTGCCGGGCATGGATGCCTTGTTTTTCTGTTGACCCTTTTGCTGCTCTGCCCCTGTGGCGCCCCGCCTTCAGGCGCGCAATAGTCTGTTTTATCTCCCTCTGTTGTCCTGCTGCTGTTTGTTGTACCTCTTTATTCCGCATCGCTACTGCCATTGTTAGCGCCGTTCGATTGTTAGCACAATTGTGTTGTTAATGTTTGAATTTGTTTAAAAAATGATTTTAAGCCGCGGAGCCTTGCGTATAATCCGAGCATGGTTTTCCAGAGCAAGAGGGTGAGACGGATGATTCCCCAGCACGATTTTTTGGCCTTGACCCGCAGCAATGAGTGGCAGCTTGAGCCCTTTGAGTTTGTCCTGCCTGATGGCGCGCGAGTCAGTGTCTGGGATACGGGCGTGCTCTGCCTGGAGCCTGCCAGTGGTGCGGGTGATCAGCCCGGGGGGGAGAAGGATATCGTTCTCTCCTGCGGTATCCACGGCAACGAGACCGCCCCCATCGAGATCTGCAACCAGCTGCTGAGCCGACTGCTCTCTGGCGAGTTGCGTGCCCGCCATCGGGTGCTGTTCCTGTTTGGCAATCCGGCGGCGATGAATCTGGGGCTGCGGGAGGTGGAGGAGAACATGAACCGGCTCTTCTCCGGCGCCCACAGCAAGGGGGAGGGACTCTGCAATCGGGAGCGGATCCGCGCCATGCGCCTCGAGCAGTATGTGAGCCGCTTCTTTGCCGATCCGGCTCGTCCTCGCTACCACTACGACCTGCATACTGCCATTCGCGGCTCTCGTCACGAGAAGTTCGCCGTCTACCCCTTCCCCCATGAGCGGCCCCACTGTCGCGAGCAGGTGCAGTTCCTCGGCGCCTGCGGGGTGCGCACCATTCTGCTCTCCGCCAGCCCGACCACTACCTTCAGCTACTACAGCTCCCGCCAGCATGGTGCCCATGCCTTTACGGTGGAGCTGGGCAAGGTACGGCCGTTTGGCGAGAACGACATGACCCGCTTTATCGAGACCCGGCAGGCTCTGCAGGAGCTGGTCACCCAAGACGAGGTGGCGCTGGAGCCGTGGCGGGCGGACGATTTCACCCTGTTTGCCATCGATCGGGTGATCACCAAAAAATCGGATCAGTTTCGCTTCCTGTTTGCCAGCGATGTGGACAACTTTACCGAATTTCCGCAAGGGTTTGTGTTGGCCGAGGATGGCGAGCTGCGCTACACGGTCGAGCAGCCGCGTGAGGCGGTTGTCTTCCCCAATGCCAATGTGGCGATCGGTCAGCGCACCGTGCTGATGGTGGTGCCGACAAGGCTCTGGGAATAGCTGGCGGGATGCGCCAATATAAAAACGGGGCCAGTC
>NZ_CDDH01000060.1 GCF_000819725.1 Aeromonas australiensis
CCCCTGGCCGAGGGGGCGCTTACCACACCAGATGAGTTACGGATCAGGTTGCAAATGGAGTCGGCTTGGAGCAGCGAAAGCTGACAAGGGGTTGCTTGCCTGCTTGGGCCGGTTGCCAAAAAGCGAAGGTATGCTGCGCATACCCTCGAAGCGGATACGGATATGCCGCTATGGTCGTTACTGCTCTTTGGCCACTTTCAGTGCCTGCCCGTAGCAGATCACCTGTTTCAGGCAGCCCGGGGTGTCGCTGAATTCGGCGCACTTGTCGATGGTGACGCCGTTGCCGCCCATATCGGCGGCGCGGCGACGGACCAGGGTGCGCGCTTCGCCGGCGTTGGGTACCGGCTGGTTGGCATCAGCCTGGCAAGACTCGCCCTCGATGGTGCCGAGGTAGAGGTAGTTGAGGTCAGCCAGCTCATCCTGCTCGTAGATGCGCACGCTACCGGGTTTGAAGTATTCGTCGAAGTTCTCTTTATCCAGATTGCTGTTGAAGGCGTAGTTGGCACAGCCGGAGGCAATCAG
>NZ_CDDH01000061.1 GCF_000819725.1 Aeromonas australiensis
ATTTCTGAATACAGCTAACGATAAAGCTGTGCGGCGCAAACGAAGCGCAGCGTAGTTTGCGTCCGAACGAGCGCCTTGTTATGCCTATATGCCATTGACCTGAACAAGTTGAAGCAAATGCGATATGACAAGCAAGCCAAAGCCTATAGCGTATAACGGCCCCTTCGGCGCATTGTAAAGCGCCAGTGCCAACGGAAAGCTAACTGTTAAATGCAACATCCTATCCAAATGATGGAATCCTGACATGGCAATTGAAAACAAATACATAAAACCAAGAGCCCACAAAACCAATAACACTAAACCTATATAGGAAACACCAAAATAGTGCTCAATCCAATTGGAGGCAGGCGCGATCAGCTGACCAGCTTGGCCGAATACAAGAAATGCAATCCAGGCAATAACAATTGCAAGCAGAAGTGACAAATCCCTTTTTAGGTATTTTTCTTTGTACGTTTTACTATATTCGCCAACTGATGACTTTAACTTCTCATCGAGAAGCGCTCTTACGTTTTCTGATAAGTACGCATCAGAAAGAAGAACCAAAGCCGAAATCAGTTGCAGCCATATAATGAACTCACTCACTTACAGATGTCTCCATTTAGGCATAACGCCCGCCTAAGGG
>NZ_CDDH01000062.1 GCF_000819725.1 Aeromonas australiensis
TTGCATTGATATCAGGTCGACCTGTGGATGCTGGGGCAAGCCCCATGGTCTGACAATCCCTGCTACGTCTTTGTCAAAGAGGTGGGTGTCCCAGGTCACTCTCTGCTACGTCTTTGTCAAAAAGGTGGGTGTCCCAGGTCACTATCCATATCAGGTCGACCTGTGGATGCTGGGGCAAGCCCCATGGTCTGACAATCCCTGCTACGTCTTTGTCAAAGAGGTGGATGTCCCAGGTCACTCTCGTGTCAAAGAGGTGGATGTCCCAGGTCACTCTCATTTGTCAAAAAGGTGGGTGTCCCAGGTCACTCTAGGTGTCCCAGGTCACTCTATCCCAGGTCCTCAGGTCACTAAAAGAGGTGGATGTCCCAGGTCACTCCAGGTCACTCTCCAGGTCACTCTACCAGGTCACTCTACACGCCATACCCCGACCGGGGCGCCGCCGATCTGCTGGAAGGTGCGAATGCCCCACCAACTGGCCCAAGCCACGGCATGCAGGGCACCCTCATCGGCGGCGGTGCCAGCCTATTCGTCATCGTCCAGGCAAGCGCCGTCGATATTCTTGGCACTCAACTAATTGAGTTGATGCAAAATATTGAAAATAAATAAAAAATGGCAGCCTGGGCTGCCATTTTTATTAACGTCTTATGTCTTATATCGAGTTGGTTCAGGAGGTCTTGGGGTCCGGATCCGGTTCGAATGAGTGGCCGGTTTGCTCGCGCATCAGGTTTACTTCGGCGCGGTTGTCAATCCAGTAGTCTGCGTTCTTGATCCCCAGCTTTTCCGGATGGAATACGGGGTCAACCCCTTGTGCCAGCTGTGCTTCGTAATCCTTCAGGCAGGTAAATGCGGTCTTTTGCAGCAGCAGGATGGCGATGATGTTGAGCCAGGCCATCAGGCCGACCCCGATATCGCCCAGGCCCCAGGCCAGATCCGCCGTTTTGACGGTACCATAGACGGTGGCGGCCATCAGGGCGACCTTCAGCAAGAAGGTGAGCCAGGGGCGATTGATCTTGCGGTTGATAAACGCGATGTTGGTTTCGGCTATGTAGTAGTAGGCCACGATGGTGGTAAAGGCGAAGAAGAACAGCGCGATGGCGACGAAGTAGTTGCCAAAGCCCGGCATCATGCTCTCCATAGCGGTCTGCACATAGCCCGGGCCCGCTGCGATACCGGCAATCCCCGTGTAGATGGCGCCACCGTCCGGCCCTTGCACGTTATAGAGACCGGTGATCAGTAGCATAAAGCCGGTGGCGGAGCAGACGAACAGGGTATCGATATAGACGGAGAACGCCTGCACCAGACCCTGTTTGGCAGGATGGCTCACCGCCGCCGCAGAGGAGGCGTGCGGGCCGGTACCTTGAGCCGCTTCGTTGGAGTAGACCCCACGTTTGACCCCCCACATGATGGCCAGACCCAGAATGGCACCAAAGCCGGCTTCCAGACCGAAGGCGCTCTTCCAGATCAGCAGGATCACGCCCGGCAGCTGGCCGATATTGAGGGCGATGATAACGCAAGCAACGATGATGTAACCCAGCGCCATAAAGGGCACCACTGTACTGGCGAAGGTGGCGATACGCTTGACGCCGCCAAAGATGATAAAGCCGAGCAGCAGCGCCAGAGCGGCGGCGGTAACGTTGGGATCGATATCAAAGGCGGTTTTCAGGCTGGAGCCGATGGAGTTGGCTTGAACGCCAGGCAGCAGCATGCCGCAGGCGAAGATGGTGGCAATGGCGAAGATCCAGGCAAACCAGCTGATACCCAACCCTTTATCGATATAAAACGCCGGGCCGCCACGGTACTCGCCATTGATCTTCTCTTTGTAGACCTGACCCAGGGTGGACTCCACGAAGGCGGAGCTGGCGCCGAGGAAGGCCACCATCCACATCCAGAACAGGGCGCCCGGGCCACCAAAGGTGATGGCGGTGGCGACCCCGGCGATATTACCGGTACCCACCCGGCCCGCCAGGGTCATGGAGAGTGCTTGAAAGGACGATACCCCTGCTGCATTGGCTTTGCCTTTGAACATCAGGTTGATCATTCCTTTCAAGTGACGCAGTTGCAAAAAACGGGTGCGCAGGGAGAAATAAAGACCGACCCCCAGACACAGATAGATGAGCGCAGGGCTCCAGATTATACCATTGATGGCATTGACGATTTCATTCATGTACAACAACTCCTTTGTTGTGTTTGTGGCGCTGTCTTGGCGAGATCTTGGCCTCGCTCTTTGTCACTGTTCTCGGCCCGGTCTGTTAACAATCCACTTAACAAATGAGCACGAGGTTGAGGGGTTAAGCAGAGCGCAAACAAGCGCCATGCATGGGGTGTAACATATCGAGTTGCATCGGTGCTTCCCAGCGAAAAATGTTGTCTTGTTGCAAATTTGTGAATTGACAAGGGTGGGGGGATAATGGCAAGCAGCGTTTTCTGTGAGCAAAAATGAGATCCTCCTTGTTGATCTGCGCCGGACAATGTGACGGGCGTAACACAATGGAAAGCAAACATGAGGCCAACAATGAAAAATGTCCCTGAGACGTTGACGATCCGTCCCCCTGAGGCCGACGACAGCAGCGCTATCGCCCACCTGTTCAGCCAATTGGGGTATCCTGCCGAAGGCGCTGACGTGACGGCGCGCCTGTTGACACCGGATCCCGCGAGCTCGGTGCTGCTCGCCTCCCGGGCCGACAAAGTGGTCGGCGTGCTGGTGTGGCACAAGCTGGCACCGCTGCATGTTGCACCAGCTTGGGGCCTGATCTCGGCGCTGGTTGTCGATGAAGGGGCAAGAGGGGCGGGAGTGGGCGCCGCCTTGCTCAAGGGAGCCGAGCAGATGGCGCGGGCCGCAGGTTGCGCCCAACTGGAGCTCTCCAGCAGTCTCAAGCGCGAGGGGGCCCATCGTTTCTATCTGGCGCAGGATTATCAGGAGCGGCCAAAACGGTTCGTCAAACTGCTGTGAGCTGTTTTTTGTATCAAAAGAAGGAGTAGGCGTGCTGGGATGGTTCAAATGGCTGGGTGGTCGCCCGCAAACGTCCATGAGTGAGGATGAGTTGGCGCTGTGGCGTCAGGCGCTGGCGGCTGTGCCCATCTTGCAAGGGCTCAACGAGGCCGAGCAGACCACCCTTATCGGGTTGGGGCAGCAGCTGCTCAAGCGCAAGACCCTGACCCTGATCGGGGTTGCGCTCAGCCGCCGTCAACAGGCGGTGCTGGCGTTGCAGGCGGCGTTGCCCATCTTGCATCTCGGCCTTGACTGGTATCGCGGTTTTCACGAAATCATCATCATTCCCGAGCCCGTGACCCGGCGCCAGGAGGTGCAGGATGAGTTCGGGCTGGTGAGCGAGATTGAAGAGGAGAACGCCGGCGAATCCTGGCCGCAAGGGCCGCTGGTGCTGGCCTGGAGCGAACTGCAGCAAGATGGTGACTGGGACGGCTTTAATCTGGTGATCCACGAGCTGGCCCACAAACTCGACATGCTGGGCGGTGAGGCGGACGGTGCGCCACCGCTACTTGGGCAGATGAGCAGCCAGCTGTGGCAACAGGCCTTTCAGACCGCCTTCGATGCGCTCTGCCAGCAGCTCGAGCGGGGCGAGGTGACCGATATCGATCCCTATGCGGCCGAACATCCTGCCGAATTTTTTGCCGTCAGCTGCGAGTGTTTCTTTACCGATCCGCGACGGCTGCAGCAGGTTTATCCCTCGGTATACCGGCAACTGAGCCAGTTCTTTAGCCAGGATCCCGCTGTGCGTTTCCCCGCAACCCGCTTGCTGGCGGGGGAGGCGGACGCCGGGTCACTTATCTGAGAACCGATCAGCAAAATGGTTTATTCGAAATAGCAAATAAGGCAACCCGAGGGTAATAGCAGTCAGTGAAACCTGACGGGTATTGTTTTGATTGGCTTTTTGCACACTGTGCTTTGTGGCATTGGCGTCACGCCGCGCGGTGCGGTGCAGGTTGACGTCAACGAGCAGAACGAACAGGCGGTGGACTTCTATCTGAAGATGGAATTCACCGTGACGGGTCGCTCGCCGGGCAAGCTCTATCCGCTGTTGCATATGGCGCTGGCGCCGAACTGATCACACCTGATGAGGCGCAGTACCCATAAACCAACGGGGGATGGCATCAGCCATCCCCCGTTTTTTGATCGTGTTTGTTACTTGCTGGCGACCTTGTTCACCACCTTGACGAGCTGATAACGCAGGGAGGGGGCATCGGCGGGCACGTGGGTGAGCTGCTCCTTGCTGACGGTGAGCTGATAGCGGTAACCCGGCTCGAACTGGAAGCCTTCAATATTTTGGTAGAACAGTGTCCAGGGCTGCAGCTCATCGCTGCGAACTTGCATGCACTGCATCGGGCCAACCCCGACGCAATCGACCAGCTGACTGTTGATATAGAGGGTCTCTTCCTTTGACGGGGTAGGGGCGCTCTGGCAGGCGGTCAGCAGCAAGGCTGCGCTGATAAACAGTGGTTTCATGATGGACTCCTTCAACACGAAAGGGGGCATTAGAGCGGCAAACAAAAAGGCGGTCAATGACCGCCTTTGTAACAAAGTATGTGGAGTCTGGCTTAACGCTGGTCGAGTGGAGTGAAGTCTCGTTGTGGTTGGCCAGTATAGAGCTGACGGGGACGGCCAATTTTTTGATCGGGGTCCGAGTGCATCTCATTCCAATGGGCAATCCAGCCAATGGTACGGGAGATGGCGAAGATCACGGTGAACATGCTCATCGGGATGCCGATCGCCTTCATGATGATGCCGGAGTAGAAGTCCACGTTCGGGTAGAGTTTCTTCTCGATGAAGTAGGGGTCGGAGAGCGCAATGCGCTCCAGCTCCATGGCCACGTCCAGCAGCGGATCCTTGATCTGCAGCTCGGTCAGTACTTCGTGGCAGGTTTCGCGCATCACGGTGGCACGGGGATCGTGGTTCTTGTAGACACGGTGACCGAAGCCCATCAGGCGGAACGGATCGTTCTTGTCCTTGGCGCGGCCGATGTACTCGGGAATGCGATCCACCGAGCCGATCTCTTCCAGCATGCGCAGGCAGGCTTCGTTGGCACCACCGTGGGCCGGTCCCCACAGGGAAGCGATCCCCGCGGCGATACAGGCGAACGGGTTGGCACCGGAGGAGCCAGCCAGACGAACGGTGGAGGTAGAGGCGTTCTGCTCGTGATCCGCATGGAGGGTAAAGATACGATCCATGGCCCGTTCAACGATGGGGTTGACCTTGTACTCTTCGGTCGGCACGCCAAACATCATGTGCAGGAAGTTACCGGCATAGGAGAGGGCGTTACGCGGCTGCATGAACGGCTGGCCGATGGAGTACTTGTAACACATGGCGGCCAGGGTCGGCATCTTGGAGAGCAGACGGAAGGCACAGATCTCGCGATGCTGCTCGTTGTTGATGTCGAGGGCATCGTGATAGAAGGCGGAGAGGGCGCTGACCACACCGCACATGACGGCCATGGGGTGCGCATCGCGACGGAAGCCGCGGAAGAAGAAGGCGATCTGCTCGTGCACCATGGTGTGGCGGGTAACCAGACGTTCGAATTCGGCATATTGGGCCTTGGTTGGCGCTTCGCCGTACAACAGGATATAGCAGACTTCCAGATAGCTGGCCTGGGTGGCCAACTGGGCGATGGGATAACCCCGGTGCAGCAAGACACCCAGATCACCGTCAATGTAGGTAATGGCAGATTTGCAAGAACCGGTGGCCATAAAACCGGGGTCAAAGGTGAAATACCCCTGTGATCCCAATTTTCTGACATCGATGACATCCGGGCCGATGGTGCCGGAGAGGATCGGCAGTTCGACCGGGTCTTTTCCGGGCAGGTGTAGGGTGGCTATCTTATCAGCCATAGCACGTCTCCTTTGCTCTTTATAATTTGGTTCCAGTCCTACTCTATTACGACTTTTATGACGCAGGCAAAGGTTGTTACCCATACCGAAGTGGCTGGAGCGCCTTATTTGAAACAGAGTTCCTTATCAATGTCAATTTTGCTGAAACCCCATTAATGGCATTAATGAAATGTTAAATTAAATATGCGATCAGGTTTGCGCTTTTGTGTTTTCTTTGTAGCTAATTGATTGTCTTCGGTTAAGGGCGCCGATATACTGCGCCACGTGGGTCATGGCTGCGGGTGTTTGAAACGCTTTGGCAAAGCCTGATGTGAAACCGAAAACTCACGTTTTGGCTTTTTCAGAGTGTTTTGGTAACAAAAAACCAACAATCACCATTCCGTGCCCTCAAGAGTGAGTTAAAACAATAACTAACGTGCTCAATGGAGCTGAGTGGGCAAGCGTGAAAAACAAACAGAGACCGGTCAACCTCGACCTACAGACGTTAAGCTTTCCTGTCACTGCCATTGCATCCATCCTGCACCGTGTTTCAGGGGTCATTACCTTTGTTGCACTGGGCATCTTGCTGTGGATGCTTGGTACTTCACTCGCCTCTCCCGAAGGGTTTGCAACCGTGGTTGCCATCATGGACAACTTCCTGGTCAAACTTGTGCTGTGGGGGATCCTGACTGCGCTGGCATACCACATTGTGGGCGGCTTGCGTCATCTGGTCATGGATATGGGCTATTGGGAAGAGCTGGGATCCGGCAATCAGAGCGCCCGCGTGGCCTTCGTGATCACCGCGATCCTGGCTGTATTGGCGGGAGTGCTTGTATGGTAACCAATTCTGCAACCTTCGGGCGCAGCGGCGTTCACGATTACATCCTGATCCGTGCCACCGCCCTCATCATGACCTGTTATGTCCTCTATCTGGTGGGCTTTGTCGCGTTCAACGACATCACCTACGAGGTGTGGGCAGGCTTCTTCGCCAAAACATTCACCAAAGTATTCACCCTGTTGACCCTGCTATGCGTACTGATCCACGCCTGGATTGGTCTGTGGCAGGTGCTGACTGACTATATCAAGCCGGTAGGGCTGCGCGGGGCGCTGCAATTTGCCCTGGTCGTGGTGCTGTTTGTC
The DNA here is from genome assembly GCF_000819725.1 of Aeromonas australiensis. Lineage (GTDB taxonomy): Bacteria > Pseudomonadota > Gammaproteobacteria > Enterobacterales > Aeromonadaceae > Aeromonas > Aeromonas australiensis. Next base: position 6,961 of record NZ_CDDH01000062.1, read on the forward strand.
TATCTGATGACGGGTTTCGTCGTGCTGTGGGGTGTGTAAGGTGACTATTCCAACTCGTGAATTTGATGCGGTGGTGATTGGTGCCGGTGGTGCCGGTATGCGCGCCGCGCTGCAGATTGCCCAGTCCGGCAAGAGCTGCGCGCTGTTGTCCAAGGTTTTTCCAACCCGTTCTCACACGGTGTCCGCCCAGGGCGGCATCACGGTTGCACTGGGCAATGCCCACGATGACAACTGGCAGTGGCACATGTATGACACGGTAAAAGGTTCCGATTACATCGGTGATCAGGAAGCCATCGAGTACATGTGCAAAACCGGCCCCGAGGCCATCTATGAGCTGGAGAACATGGGCTTGCCCTTCTCCCGTTTCGACAACGGGTCTGTCTACCAGCGTCCGTTTGGTGGTCAGTCCAAGAATTTCGGTGGCGAGCAGGCTGCCCGTACCGCGGCGGCGGCCGACCGTACCGGTCACGCTCTGCTGCACACCCTCTATCAGCAGAACGTCAAGAACAAGACCACTGTCTTCTCCGAGTGGTATGCGCTGGATCTGGTGAAAAACCAGGACGGCCATGTGGTGGGTTGTACCGCCATCGATATGGAGAGCGGTGAAGTGGTCTACTTCAAGGCCAAGGCCACCGTGCTGGCGACTGGCGGTGCCGGTCGTATCTACCAGTCCACTACCAATGCCCACATCAACACCGGTGACGGTGTCGGCATGGCGCTGCGTGCCGGCGTCGGCGTGCAGGACATGGAGATGTGGCAGTTCCACCCGACCGGCATCGCCGGGGCAGGGGTGCTGGTGACAGAAGGCTGCCGTGGTGAAGGCGGCTATCTGCTCAATAAAGATGGCGAGCGCTTTATGGAGCGTTATGCGCCGAACGCCAAGGACTTGGCCGGTCGCGACGTGGTGGCCCGCTCCATCATGATCGAGATCCGCGAAGGACGTGGTTGCGACGGTCCCTGGGGCCCGCACATCAAGCTGAAGCTGGATCACCTCGGCAAAGAGGTGCTGGAATCCCGTCTGCCGGGGATCTGCGAGCTATCTCGCACCTTCGCCCACGTGGATCCGGTCAAAGAGCCCATCCCCATCATTCCGACCTGCCACTACATGATGGGCGGCGTGCCGACCAACGTGAATGGCCAGTGCCTGACCCAGGACAAGAACGGCAACGATGTGCCGGTGGTGGGGCTGTTTGCGGTGGGCGAAATTGCCTGCGTCTCGGTGCACGGTGCCAACCGTCTGGGTGGCAACTCCCTGCTGGATCTGGTGGTGTTCGGTCGTGCCGCCGGCATGCATCTGGTCAACACCCTGGGCGAGATGGATCACGGCCGCGATGCTTCCGAGTCGGATCTGGACGCCGCACTGGCCCGCTTCAACCGCTGGGAACATTGCCGTGACGGGGAAGACCCGGTGCAGATCCGCAAAGATCTGCAGCGCTGCATGCAGAACAACTTCTCTGTGTTCCGTGAAGGGGCGGCGATGGCAGAGGGACTTGAAGAGCTCAAGGTGATCCGCGAGCGCCTCAAATCAGCCCGTCTGGATGACACCTCCAAAGAGTTCAACACCCAGCGCATCGAGTGTCTGGAGCTGGACAACCTGATGGAGACGGCGTTTGCCACCGCGGTGGCGGCCAACTTCCGTACCGAGAGCCGGGGCGCCCACTGCCGCTTCGACTTCCCGGATCGCGACGATGAGAACTGGCTGTGCCACAGCCTCTATCATCCGGACACCGAGTCCATGACCCGTCGCGCTGTCAACATGTCACCCAAGACCCGTGAGGCGTTCCCGCCCAAGGTCCGGACTTACTGATTGCGGAGCCAGCCCTATGAACGTCACATTCTCTGTCTACAGATACAATCCGGATGTTGATAACGTCCCCCATATGAAGGATTATCATCTTGATATTCCTGAAGGTTCCGACATGATGGTGCTCGATGCACTGATCCAGTTGAAAGAGCTGGATCCCACACTTGCCTTCCGTCGCTCATGCCGCGAAGGGGTCTGTGGATCTGACGGCATCAACATGAATGGCAAGAACGGTCTTGCCTGCATCACTCCGCTCTCCGATCTCTTGAAGAAGGGCAACAAGGTCGTCATTCGCCCCTTGCCTGGCCTGCCGGTGATCCGCGATCTGGTGATCGACATGACCCAGTTTTACACCCAGTGGGAGAAGGTCAAACCCTTCCTCCTCAACGACGACAAGTTGCCGCCGGTGCGTGAGCACCTGCAATCCCCCGAAGAGCGTGCCAAGCTGGATGGCCTGTACGAGTGTATTCTCTGTGCCTGCTGCTCCACCTCTTGCCCCTCCTTCTGGTGGAACCCCGACAAGTTCATCGGTCCGGCCGGGCTACTCGCCGCCTACCGCTGGCTGGCTGACAGCCGCGACACCGCGACCACCGAGCGACTGGGGAATCTGGACGACGCATTCAGCGTGTTCCGCTGCCATGGCATCATGAACTGCGTGAACGTCTGTCCGAAAGGCTTGAACCCGACCAAGGCGATTGGCCAGATCAAGTCGATGTTGCTCAATCGGGCTGTTTAGTATCAGGGCCGGCCAGGTGCTGGCCCGACCTCTGGATAGCCATCCCACCCGTGGCAGGATGGCTATTTGACCCCTACAAGCTGCGCAGCAGTAACAAGAAGTACAAGGGATAGAAATGCATAACGGCGTGATGAAGGCCTGGTTGGAGTCATCTCACCTGGCTGGTGCGAATGCAAGCTATATCGAGGATTTGTACGAATCCTTCCTAGAGAATCCTGACTCCGTGTCCGATGAGTGGCGCAGCCTGTTTAGCGAGCTGCCCCAGGTCAATGGCCATGGGGTTGAACAACCCCACTCCCAGGTCCGCGATTATTTCCGTCGTCTGGCCAAGGATCCCTCTCGCTACAGTGCCCCCGTCTCCGATCCGCAAGTGGATGCCAAGCAGGTGCGGGTGCTGCAGCTGATCAACGCCTACCGTTTCCGTGGTCATCAGAATGCCAATCTGGACCCGCTGGGCCTGTGGGCCCGTGAAACCGTTGCCGAGCTGGATCCCGCGTTTCACAACCTGCAAGGCGCGGACATGGAGGCCACCTTCAATGTGGGCTCCTACGCCATCGGTCGCGAGACCATGGTGCTCTCCGATCTCTATGCCTCGCTGAGGAAGACCTATTGCGGCAGTATTGGCGCCGACTACATGCACCTCACCTCCACGGAAGAGAAGCGCTGGCTGCAACAGCGTCTCGAATCCATTGAAGGGAAGGGGAGCTACACCCTCGAAGAGAAGACCCGTTTTCTGGATAACCTGACTGCTGCCGAAGGGCTGGAGAAATATCTGGGTGCCAAGTTCCCGGGAGCCAAGCGCTTCTCGCTGGAAGGTGGCGATGCCATGATCCCCATGCTGAAAGAGTTGATCCGTCGCGCTGGGGAGCAGGGCTGCAAAGAGGCGGTGATCGGCATGGCCCACCGCGGCCGTCTCAACGTGCTGATCAACGTGCTCGGTAAACGGCCGCAGGACTTGTTCGACGAGTTTGCCGGCAAGCATGGCGAATCCTGGGGTACCGGCGATGTGAAGTACCACATGGGCTTCTCCTCCGACTTCGCCACCCCGGGTGGCAACGTCCACCTGGCGCTCGCGTTCAACCCCTCTCACCTCGAAATCGTCAACCCTGTGGTCATCGGCTCGGTCCGTGCCCGGATGGATCGTCGCGGTGACAAGGATGGTTCCAGCGTGCTGCCCATCACCATTCACGGTGATTCGGCCATGGCCGGTCAGGGGGTGGTGGCCGAGACCTTCAACATGTCCCAGACCCGCGCCTATGGCGTGGGCGGGACAGTGCGCATCGTCATCAACAACCAGGTCGGTTTCACCACCTCCTATATCCGTGACCTGCGCTCCACCGAATATTGCACCGACATCGCCAAGGCGGTGCAGGCGCCGGTGCTGCACGTCAACGGGGATGATGCGGAAGCCGTGGTGCTGGTGACCCAGATTGCACTGGATTACCGCAACACCTTCAAACGCGACGTGGTGATCGAACTGGTCTGCTACCGTCGTCACGGTCACAACGAAGCGGACGAGCCGAGCGCCACCCAGCCATTGATGTACCAGAAGATCAAGCAGCACCCGACTCCGCGCAAGATCTACGCCGATCAGCTGGTGGCCGAGGGGAGCCTCGCTCAGGAGCGGGCGACCGAACTGGTCAACGAGTATCGCGAAGCGCTGGATCGCGGCGAGCGGGTGAGCAAAGAGTGGCGGCCGATGGAGCTGCACTCCGTCGACTGGACGCCGTATCTGGGCCACGACTGGAACATGGCCTATGAGAGTGCCGTGCCAATGGATCACCTCAAGAGCCTCGGCGAGCGGGTGAGCCAGTATCCGGCCACCCACGTGCTGCAGCGTCAGGTCGAGAAGATTTACGAAGACCGCCGTCTGATGGCCGCTGGCGAGAAGCTGGTGGATTGGGGCTTTGCCGAGACCCTGGCCTACGCCACCCTGGTGGACAAGGGGGCCCGCATCCGCTTTACCGGTGAAGACTCCGGCCGTGGCACCTTCTTCCACCGCCACGCCGTGCTCCACAGCCAGACCGATGCCAGCACCTATACCCCGCTGTGCCACCTGCACGACGAACAGGGCCCGTTCGAGGTGTATGACTCTGTGCTGACCGAGAACGCGGTTCTGGCCTTTGAATATGGCTACGCCAGCGCCGAGCCGGCTGGCCTCACCATCTGGGAAGCCCAGTTTGGTGACTTCGCCAACTGTGCCCAGGTAGTGGTGGATCAGTTCCTCTCCTCCGGCGAGCAGAAGTGGGGCCGGATGTGTGGCCTGACCATGCTGCTGCCACACGGTTACGAAGGGCAGGGGCCGGAGCACTCCTCCGCCCGTCTGGAGCGTTATCTGCAGATGTGCGCCCAGCACAACATGCAGGTGTGCGTGCCCTCTACCCCGGCGCAGGTGTTCCATATGCTGCGTCGTCAGGTGGTACGCCCGATGCGCCGTCCGCTCATCGTCATGACGCCTAAATCCCTGCTGCGCCACCCGCTGGCGGTGAGCAAGCTCGAAGAGCTGGCGGAAGGTACTTTCCAGAACGCCATCGGCGAGATTGACGCGCTGGATCCGAAAGCGGTCAAGCGTGTGGTGTTCTGCTCCGGCAAGGTCTACTACGACCTGCTCGATGCCCGTCGCAAGGCCGAGCAGCAAGATGTGGCACTGGTACGAATTGAGCAGCTCTACCCCTTCCCGGAAGAGGAAGTGCGCGCCATTCTGGCCGATTACAGCCATGTCACCGACTTTGTCTGGTGTCAGGAAGAGCCGCAGAACCAGGGCGCCTGGTACTGCACCCGTCACCACTACGATGGCGTGCTGCCAGCCGGAGCTACCCTGCGTTATGCCGGTCGCCCTGCGTCCGCCTCACCGGCCGTCGGTTACATGTCTGTCCACGCCAAGCAGCAAAAAGCCTTGGTGGAAGATGCGCTGACCCTGGAATAAACCCGTTGCAAAGGAGAGGGTACGCCGTTGTGCCGACCCTCTCCGACTCTGGAATAAGCCTGCTGGCCAAGAAGTAACAAGGAACTGATTAGATGACTATCGAGATCAAGGTACCGGATCTGCCGGAATCAGTGGCCGATGCCACTATCGCCACCTGGCACAAAAAACCGGGTGATCTGGTCGCCCGTGACGAAGTGCTGGTCGACATCGAGACCGACAAGGTGGTGCTGGAAGTGCCGGCACCGCAAGCCGGTGTGCTGGGGGAGATCCTGCAAGGGGAAGGGGCGACCGTGTTGTCCCGTCAACTGATTGCCATCCTCACCGCCGCTCCGGTGGCCGGTGAAGAGACCAAAGAGAAACCCGCTGAAGCGGTGGCCGATGATGGTGCCGATGGCTTGAGCCCCTCGGTGCGCCGCCTGATTGGCGAGCACGACATCGACGTGACCAAGCTGACCGGTACCGGCAAGGGCGGTCGCATCACCAAGGATGATGTGGAAGCCTTCATCAAGGCCAAGAGCCAGCCTGCGGCAGCCGCACCGGTCGCAACTGCAGCCCCGGCAGCCAAGGTTGCCCCGCTGGGTGGTCGCACCGACAAGCGGGTACCGATGACCCGTCTGCGCAAGCGCATTGCCGAGCGTCTGCTGGAAGCGAAAAACACCACCGCCATGCTGACCACCTTCAACGAGGTCAACATGAAGCCCATCATGGATCTGCGCAAGCAGTACGGCGAGATCTTCGAGAAGAAGCACGGCATCAAGCTCGGCTTTATGTCCTTCTACGTGAAGGCGGTAGTGGAGTCCCTCAAGCGCTATCCGGAAGTGAACGCGGCACTCGATGGTGATGACGTGGTTTACCACAACTACTTCGACGTCAGCATCGCCGTCTCGACCCCCCGTGGTCTGGTGACGCCGGTGCTGCGCGACTGCGACAACATGAGCCTGGCGGACATCGAGAAGGCCATCAAGGATCTGGCGGGCAAGGGCCGTGACGGCAAGCTGACCGTGGATGAACTGACTGGCGGCAACTTCACCATCACCAACGGTGGCGTGTTCGGCTCCCTGATGTCCACCCCGATCATCAACCCGCCCCAGAGCGCCATTCTGGGCATGCACAAGATCCAGGATCGCCCGATGGCCGTTGACGGCAAGGTCGAGATCCTGCCGATGATGTATCTGGCGCTCTCCTACGATCACCGTCTCATCGATGGACGCGAATCGGTAGGCTTCCTGGTCTCCGTCAAGGAGCTGCTGGAAGACCCGACCCGTCTGTTGCTGGACGTCTAAGCCTGTGGCACCCGGGCAAGGGGTTTGCGCCCCGAGCTGAGTGTGCTGCTGGACGTTTGAGTAATACCCGAGCGATTGAAAGATAACGAGGGGCCGCCTAGGCCCCCATTCACAGGGGATTGAGAAACACCAGCCCCGGACGGAAATACCTACAACACGGATAGAGCATCTATGAATCTGCATGAATATCAGGCAAAACAGCTGTTTGCCGAGTATGGCCTGCCGGTCTCCGAAGGTTATGCCTGTGCTACCCCACAAGAAGCGGCCGAAGCGGCCGACAAGATTGGCGGCAATACCTGGGTCGTCAAATGCCAGGTACACGCCGGTGGCCGCGGTAAAGCGGGCGGCGTGAAAGTGGCCAAGAGCAAGGATGAGATCCGTGCTTTTGCCCAAAACTGGCTTGGCAAAAATCTGGTGACCTACCAGACCGACGCCAACGGCCAGCCGGTCACCAAGATCCTGGTGGAATCTTGCACCGACATCGCCAAAGAGCTCTACCTGGGCGCCGTGGTTGACCGTGGTTCGCGCCGCGTGGTCTTCATGGCCTCGACTGAAGGTGGCGTGGATATCGAGAAGATCGCCCACGAAACCCCCCATCTGATCCACAAGGCGGCCATCGATCCGCTGGTGGGTCCGCAGGCTTATCAGGCCCGCGAACTGGCCTTCAAACTGGGTCTGGTCGGCGATCAGATCAAACAGTTCACCAAGATCTTCATGGGTCTGGGCCAGATGTTCCTGGATTGCGATTTCGCGCTGCTGGAGATCAACCCGCTGGTGATCACCGCGCAGGGCAACCTGCACTGCCTGGATGGCAAGATCAATATCGACGCCAACGCACTGTATCGTCAGCCCAAGCTGCGCGAGATGCACGACCCGTCACAAGATGACCCCCGCGAAGCGCACGCCGCCCAGTGGGAGCTCAACTATGTGGCCCTCGATGGCAACATCGGCTGCATGGTCAACGGCGCGGGTCTGGCCATGGGCACCATGGACATCGTCAACCTGCACGGCGGCAAGCCGGCCAACTTCCTTGACGTCGGCGGCGGCGCCACCAAGGAGCGCGTAACAGAGGCGTTCAAGATCATCCTCTCCGACAGCAACGTCAAAGCGGTGCTGGTCAACATCTTCGGCGGCATCGTGCGCTGCGACATGATCGCGGAAGGCATTATCGGTGCGGTCAAGGAAGTGGGGGTCAAGGTGCCCGTCGTGGTCCGTCTGGAAGGCAACAACGCCGAGCTGGGTGGTATCAAGCTGGCCGAGAGCGGCCTCAACATCATTGCGGCCAAGAGTCTGACCGATGCCGCGCAGCAAGTCGTCAAAGCAGCGGAGGCCAACTGATGAGCGTACTGATCAACAAGGACACCCGAGTCATCTGCCAGGGTTTTACCGGCGGTCAGGGTACTTTCCACTCCGAGCAGGCGCTCTCCTACGGCACCCAGCTGGTGGGCGGCGTCTCCCCGGGCAAGGGCGGCACCACCCATCTGGGCCTGCCGGTATTCAACACCGTCCGTGACGCGGTCGAAGCGACCGGCGCCACCGCCACCGTCATCTATGTTCCGGCACCGTTCTGCAAGGACGCGATCCTGGAAGCGATCGACGCGGGCATCAAGCTCATCGTCACCATCACCGAAGGCATCCCGACGCTGGATATGCTGGACGTCAAAGTGAAGCTGCAAGAGACCGGCGTGCGGATGATCGGCCCCAACTGCCCGGGTGTGATCACCCCGGGTGAGTGCAAGATCGGCATCATGCCGGGCCACATTCACAAACCGGGCAAGGTGGGCATCGTCTCCCGCTCCGGCACCCTGACCTACGAAGCGGTCAAGCAGACCACTGACGAGGGCTTTGGCCAGTCCACCTGCGTCGGTATCGGTGGCGACCCCATTCCGGGCTCCAACTTTATCGACATTCTGGAGATGTTCCAGAACGACCCGCAGACCGAAGCGATCGTGATGATCGGCGAGATCGGCGGCAACGCCGAGGAAGACGCGGCCGCCTATATCAAGGCCCACGTCACCAAGCCGGTGGTCTCCTATATCGCCGGTGTTACTGCCCCTCCCGGCAAGCGGATGGGCCATGCTGGCGCCATCATCTCCGGTGGCAAGGGTACCGCCGCCGAGAAGTTTGCCGCCCTGGAAGATGCTGGCGTGAAAACCGTCCGGTCGCTTGCCGATATCGGCAAAGCCCTGCGTGAAGTGACCGGCTGGTAATTCTGTTTAGCCCGTTATCTCTAATCAAAAGCCGCCCGATGGGCGGCTTTTTGGTTCCTGATGAATTGACCTCATTATTATCCATTCTCGCGAATTTAAGTATGTTTTGTACCTTGGCAAAGAGGCAGGGCATCCGCATGAATGCTCGTTAATTAACCACCGAGGCAAATCCAGCCAATAAAACCCGCTCTAAAAATGCCGGATTCATCATGCAGCGTTTCTGTTTCATCGGAATGCTTATCTTCGTTTCTTCTGCTCGTAGCATGTTGAGAACCATATGCCGCAGACCCGCTAGATTTTCCGCTGCATTGTCACGGTAAATCTGGCACGCATCTTCGCGAAGGCTTACATCCAAAATCCAGTGCATCGATTCAATGCCCCAATGTGCTCGAACTGCGTCACCAGCTTCACTTGAGGTTAATTCCTTCGAACAAATGTAATAGCGCTGCTCCAGGTTGATGGATTTTCCTTTTTCTGCACGGAAGTACTCCACCATGACGATGCTTTTGAGCCCAGGCCAACCTGAGAAATCCCCGATTAATTCATTGGCATCCAGTACATGGCTCGTGCGTAACTCTACTCGACCACGCTGTAATTTGAGCACATCATGGGCTTCAAGCGCAGCTTTCCGCTGAAGTGCAAATGCGGCCTTTATCGCATCAGACAGTTTGCCCTGGTTGCCTTTCACTGCCAGCAGATAGTCAGCCCCTTGCTCTAAAATCGTTTTGGCAATGTTGGTCTGACAGGCCATCGCATCAATGGTCACCAGCGCTCCACGCAACTCGAGCATCTTTATTAATGCAGGGATCGCGGTGATCTCGTTGCTTTTGGCATCGGTTTTAAGCTGCCCGAGCACCAGTTGGTTGGCACTGGCATATGCACTTATCATGTGGATTGTGCTGCCGCGAGCACTGCGATTGTAAGAACACTCGCAGTGTCTTGCCATCAATGGCTACTACCTCGCCTTGCGTTAGCTTGTGTACCGATCGCATCCAATTGAGGAAGCACTCCTGAAATGCCTCTGGCTTAATGCTTGAAATCAAACGGGCAAAGGTGTCATCCACCGGTACGCCATTTTCAAACAACCTGTGTTTCAGAAACCATTCGTGATGCCCCATCACATATTCACGGATGTCAGTCCAGCCGCGACCTCCGGCCATGATGGCGCACAAACTGCCGAATAAGACATCAAATAGCGGATAGTCGACTTTGGCGCTTTGCCTATCATCGTGGATCAGGATGAAATGTTCCTTGATGCTGTCGATATCCATGCTTATGTCCTCAAAAAGTGAGCATAAGGTCACACCACGATCTTCGGAGTCAACAACTGGAGACATTTGAACAAAAAACATTCATGATCTTGCCCTGGGCAAAGAGGATATATGGAAATTTCATTGCTTGCAGATCATCCGCATCATATATCGACGATAGTCGGCTGGTATTTTGATGAATGGGCCTCTCATGTGCCCGGCGTTACGAAAGAGATGGTACGTAAAAAGGTTGAAGTGACAGCCTTTAATAGAGCATTCCCATTTAGTTTAGTGGCGCATGACGATAGAGAACTGGTTGGAACATTGGAGCTGAAAATCCAGGAAAATAAAAATTACCCGGAATATGAGTTTTGGATTGGTGGTATCTATGTTCCTGCAGTGCATCGCAGGAAAGGTATCGCCAAAAAAATGATCAATGTCGCCAGGAATATGGCCGTTTCCCGTGGTGTTGCGACACTGTACTTGCAGTGTGAAACACATAACGTGGATTTCTATCGTGAGCAAGGTTTCAACGCAATACATAAATCAACCCACGGTCACTGGGAAACAACCATCATGGTATGGCACGTGGCTGTATAAAAATGGTTGAAAAGGTAGGTTGGTGCTGAACGAAGTGAAGCCCAACGTTTACCGTGAAATACGCCAGTCTATTTGTTTAAGGCTTCGCCATATCAGTGTTTATTCCGCGCAGGTTGGCGCAATCATGCTCGCCTGTTGGGCTTCGCTACGCTCTGCGCCAACCTACAAGTCACGCTATTTCAATCCTGCCGCCGCTGGGGCCAATCAGCTAATAAAGAGTCATCTCGTATGTTGGGCTAAAAAGGTAGGTTGGTGCTGAACGAAGTGAAGCCCAACGTTTACCGTGAAATACGCCAGTCTATTTGTTTAAGGCTTCGCCATATCAGTGTTTATTCCGCGCAGGTTGGCGTAATCATGCTCGCTTGTTGGGCTTCGCTACGCTCTGCGCCAACCTACAAATCACGCTATGTCAATCCTGCCGCCGCTGGGGCCAATCAGCTAATAAAGAGTCAGGGTATGCAATGGACGAGTTGTCCAACAAAATCGACGACCAATGTCGGGGACGGTTGTATAGGGGACAGCCTTGGGTTCCCTTGTTTTTTTCGTTATGGTATGACCTTATTTTGGAGGTGTCATGAATCAGACCATCGATCTTATCCTTTCTCATCGCTCCATTCGTCAGTTCACGGCCGAGCCGGTCTCCCCGCAACAGCTGGGTGCCATCCTCGCCGCTGCCCAGTCTGCCTCGACTTCGAGCTTTTTGCAGGTGACCAGTATTGTGCGAGTGAGCAGATCCGAGGCGCGCCAGCAGCTGGCCATGCTGGCGGGCAATCAACCCTATGTGGTGCAGGCTGCTGAGTTTTTGGTGTTCTGCGCCGATTACCATCGTCACAGCCAGATTGTGCTCGAGGCCCAGACCGGCTACGCGGAGCAACTGCTGATCGGCGCCATCGATGGCGCCCTGATGGCGCAAAATGCCTTGCTGGCGGCACAGTCGCTGGGGCTGGGGGGGGTCTATATCGGCGGTATTCGCAATCATCCAGCGGAGGTGAGTGAGCTGCTGGGCTTGCCCCATCAGGTGATCCCGCTGTTTGGCCTCTGCCTTGGCCATCCTGCCCAGCAGCCTGAGCAGAAACCCCGGCTGCCCAGGGGATTGGTGGTGCATCAGGAGCGCTACCAGCACGATCTGGATCGCGACTTGCTGGCCCGGTACGATCAGCAGATCGCGGACTACTATCAGGCCCGCAGCAGTAACAACAAACAGCAGACCTGGAGTGGCCAGATCCGCGCCATTCTGGGCAAGGAGTCCCGTCCTTTTATGCTGGGTTTCCTGCAATCACGGGGCTTTAACCTCAAGTAATGGCGCTGATGGGCGATACTATGGGGAGGCGACCTCATAGTCATCGTCCCCTGATCCTGCAATCTCTCCCTGAGACCGGGGGCACAGCTTGGTGAGAAATCGTGGGCAAAGGGGGATCTGCAGGCTACCTTAAGTGGGTAAGCTGTTGTAGGATCACGCAATTGGATAGGAACAGGGGTTTGGATATCCTATGATTTTAACTTTGGTATTGCTGTCTATTGGCGCACTCCTGTTTTTGGTTATCGCCTATAACGTGGTGCAGCAATATAAGCAGAAAGCGGAGGCGGACAAGCGTCAGTCGGTTGCCAAACACAAGACAGTGGCGGATGAGACTGAAGAGGTGCTGCTGAACGTCAATCTGGTGCCTTTCTCCAAGAATATGGTGTTGCTGTTGCAGCACCGGATCCTAGATGCCTATCGTGCCATTGCCCAGGTGATGCCCAACAACCAGGTCAAGCAGCGTATTACCGATGTGCAGATCCAGATCAAGAATGTACAGGAGAACTACAGTACGCAGGATGAGGGGCAGTTCAAGACCCCGGAGTCCGATCGTCAGGCGATCCAGATGCTGCAGCTGGTCAAGAAGCTGCGAGCCGTGCTGCGGGTGGAGCACAACAAGGGCAAGATTGACCCTCAGGGGTTTGCCCAGGAAGAGCGCCGTCTTGAGTTGATGCAGCTGAAAATCAACATCTCAAACCTGGTCAAGCGGGCGATGGATGCCCGCATTCAGGGTCAATATGGCACCTGCCGCCAACTCTATACCAAGGGGTTGTCGGCGCTGGCGAATGTTGCTGACAAGGATCCCTATCTGCTGGCCCGCGAAGAGGATATGCGCCAGGGTCTCAATGAGCTTGAAGAGCTGCAGCAGCAGAATAGTGCGCAGGATCTGCAAAACATCAAGGACAAAGAGACCGATGAGCTCGATGTCCTGTTTCAACCCAAGAAAAAATGGTAAGCATGTCTCATCCACTCGATTCCACACTGGGGCCAATGGCCCCATTTGTTTCTCAGCTGTTGGCGGAACTGGCCGCTACTGGCGTCACAATTTCCCGGCCAACGGTCGATCACCTCTGTTATCGGTCGGCCACCTTGCAGGAGTACCGCGCGCTATGCGCAGTGCTGGCCGAAGCGGGCACCTTACTGGTGGAGGGGATGATTGGCGGTCGTCCTATCGCTACTTATCAGTTGCATCAACCACTGCAGGTTGATGAGGTACAGGTCCCCTGTATCGAACTGGCTGCGCCGAAACCCGGTCGTGTTCATCAGGCGGGACTGGAGCATATCGAGCTGGTGGTCACCTCACTGCAGGATCTGGTCGCGCGCTATCCAGAGCTGCCATTCAAAACCGGTAACATGCAAGATACCCGCAATCCCGATATCGGCCTGATGTTACCCTCCGGTCAGATCAAGTTTCATCTGCGCCCTCTGGCAGAGGTGATCGCCGAAGAGGTGTCGACCGGTGCTGTGGTCGCAGTGCCTGCGGATTATGTTGAGCAGGATTGATTGTACACACGATGCGGTGCGAGCCAGACAGGCTCTTGAATAAGGCAGCAAAAGAGGTTGCCGGAGTGTAATGCCAGTCAGTTAAGCCTGACTGGCATTGTTTTTATTGGTTGTTGCACCCTGAGCGTCTGTGGCCCTGGCTTCACACAGCGGGGTAACTCCTCCCGTCGTTCCAGTAGTACACACTGCCCCGCCTGCTGCCGCGCTATGCTTTTGTCCCCGCGTTCTTGGCGGGTTGGCTGGAAGGTGCTGGGGCGACAAAGGGGAGATTGTTGATCACTGGGCAAGAGGGTATCGAGCTGATTAACCTGCCGGGTCATGGGGATGTCGCGAAAGATGGTCATGCCGGTGATGGTCCAGACCAGAGACCCATGGAGATGTGGTGACGAGACAGGGTCACCACATCCTCTTCGGCGAGCAGGGGGGTGATTAACTCGGGGAGCATGAGGTCGGCGAGTGTCTCAAAGCGGGCGGTATTACTGGTATAAAGGAGGATGAGGGCCTGCTCGATGCGCATAAAAAATCCGAAACCAATCAACTGGTTTCGGATTTTTACTGATCAGAAGGGTCAATCAATGGATCCTTAACTGACCTGTATTAAGCCCGAAGGTGCCTGTTCACAATCTGAATGGCTTGCCTATCAGGCAGCGGCTTTCAGCTGTACGGCGGCGGCTTTCTTGTGATCGCCGATCGGCATCACGGTGCGGCCGAACTGCTCGTTGATCACGGTGGCCATGGCCAGGTAGATGGCGCTGGCGCCACAGATGATGCCTTCGAAACCGGCGATGGTGCCGATAAGTTCGCTGCCGGTGAAGTCACGGGCGGCCAGCAGGAAGAACAGCACGGTCAGGGAGGCGAACACGAACTGCTTGGCGCGCGGGTAGTTGATGGTGCCAACCAGCATGAACAGGGTGAACATGCCCCACATCAGCAGATACCAACCCATGTAGGCGTGCGGCGTGGCTTCGGCCAGACCCATGGTCGGCATGATCAGCAGGAACACCAGGCTCAGCCAGAACAGGCCGTAGGAGGTGAACGCGGTTACACCGAAGGTGTTGCCACGCTTGTACTCCATGATGCCAGCAATGATCTGGGCGATGCCGCCGTAGCACAGGCCCATCGCCAGGATCATGGCGCTGATGGGGAAGAAACCTGCGTTATGGATGTTCAGCAGGATGGTGGTCATACCGAAACCCATCAGACCCAGAGGGGCAGGGTTGGCCAATTTTTCGCTCACGTGGCGTTCTCCAAACATAGAGGTGGGGGTTAACAAAAGACGCGCGATTTTAGGCAGGCTAGGGCGCGCCTGCAAGGGGGCAAGGGGGATAAATCGTAAAAAAACTACGTATTTATTTGCGTCAGCGGCCAAATGCTCACCAAATCAGGCGGTTTGGTGAGCATTTGGTGTCAAAATAGTTGAAGGCTTGTATTTTTATTACGCTTTTGCGCAGTGCGGCGGCGTTACTGATCCAGCGTCAGGATCACTTTGGCTTCCTTGTCGCCTTCTTTGACTTGACTGTCGAGCACGAACAGTCGTTCCGGCGTGATCCCCTGGCTGTCGACCAGAAACTCCTTGGTATTTTGCGCCCGGCGCATGGCGAGACTGCGCAGGGATTTGGCGGTGATGAGCTGCTGATCTCGTAGCAGGGTCACCGCCAGATCCCGCAGTGCGGCACTCTTGCTATCCAGTTCAAAACGCTCGGCCAATTCATCAAGGTCTTCGCCAAAACGCTCCTCGTAAGCCCGGGCCAGCGCCTGTTGCAGCGCTGGGTCTTGTTCCAGCAGGTTGAGGTTGGCCTGATTGCCGGTGAGCTTGGTCAGTACCCGCTCCAGTTTTTGCCGTTGCAGGATGGGGCGCTCCTCGTTGAAGTTGACCTTGCCGCGAATGTTCATGCTGAGCTTGGGGCGCTCCTTGAGGGCCTGCGCCAGCTTGATCAGTTTCTCCTGCTGGGTGGGAGTGAGATTGGGATCCCCCGGCAGGAAGGGGAGTTCATCGAGATCATCGGTGCCATCGCTCAGCGAGGCGAGCAGGGAGAAGGGAGAAGTGATGGCTTTGCGCAGGGTGTTGCCGAGCACATCCCAGAAGATATTGCCGATGCTGAAGTCCGGTTGATCGAGATCGCCCTTCACCTTGAGGTTCATCTTTATCACCCCGTTGGCATCGCTCAGCAGGGCGATGGCCAGCCCCAGTGGCAGCTCTTTGGCCTGCTCGCTTTTGATCTTCTCACCCAGTTGCAGCTTCTTGATGGTGATATCGTTATCCCCCTCAAGCCGGTTGCCCTCCAGCTTGTAGTGCAGCTTCATGGAGAGCTGGCCTTTGTCGATGGCATAACCGGCATAGGTGCCCGAGTAGGGGGTAAAGGTGGTGAGCTCCAGATTATTGAAGGCCACCGCGATGTCGAGAACCGGATTATCGATCAGCAGGTTGGTGCCGCCGCGAATGGTCACAGGTGCATAGCGATCCACCTTGCCGTTGAAGGCGAGATCGGAGCGTTGTCCCGGAATATTGCTGATATGGCTGCTTTGGCCGTCCAGCGAGGCGATGTCCACCACAAAATCCTGACTCAGACTGCGATCGGCAAAGCGCAGGTTGCCTTGCTCGGTGCGCAGCTGGTCAAGGGTGAAACGAAAGTCAGGGGCCTTGCTGTCTGCGCTCGTCCTGTTGTCTGCAGCCGCTTGTGGCTTGTTGCTCGCCGTCGATTGCGGCAACAGCAGCTGTTGCAGGTTGGTGGTGCCATCTTCGTTGATCTCGATACGGGCGAAGGGCTTGTTCAGGGTTATCTCCTTGACTCGCATCTGCTGGCTGATGCCGTCATAGGCCAGACCGGTGAGGGCCAGGGTGCTGAACTCCAGCAGCCGCTGATTGTCTGCCCGATCGACTACCTTGAGCCCGTTGATATCTAGCCCCCCTTGCAGGGTCAGCTTGCTCAGTTCTCCTTGTTCCGTGGTGGCGAGCTCGAGTCGGGTCTTGCTGTTTAGCAGCCCGTTTTGCACCTTGATACGGACCAGATCGGTCAGATAGGGCTGCGCCAGCGTCAGGGGCAGTCCCTGCTGGTTGATGTCGCCGCTTAAGGCGAAAGGGGTCAGGGTCAATTGGCCATCAAAGGTGAGGGGGCTGCTCTGATCGATGTGGGTGGCCAGGGTCACTTTGCTCGGTTGCTGCTCCTTGTTGCCCAACGGCCCCAGTGTCAGCTGGAGAGCGGAGAGCTGGCGGACCAGCGGTTTTCCGCTGCTCGACTCGGTGAGGGTGAGATCGCCCTTGTCGATGGCGATCTGCCTGATCTGCCACTGCCAGGGGGTGTCAGCCGTCTCTTGCTTGCCGTTACCGGCTGCCTTTGCTTGTTGTGCCGACTTGGGCGCCGCATTGCTGGGCACCTCGTTTGCGGTGTTGGTTTCTTTGACGGGCTTGGCGGGGGCCTGTTCAATCAGCAAGTCAGCCAGATCCAGTTCCAGCTGTGGGGTGAGGGTGGCTTTGATCAGGGGTTGTTGCAGGGTTATCTTGCCGATCTGTAGCGACTGTTTCTGGCCATCGACAGCCAGATCGCTCAGGGCCAGCTGGCTGAAGCGGGCAAACTCGTCGCCCTGGTGTTTTTTAAGTTGCCAGTTGTCCAGGGTCAGCTTGCCTTTGGACAATTGCCACTGCACCCCTTGCTTGCCCTCTTTGAACAGGTACTCCACCTCTGCATTGGCGTGGCCCTTGGCCAGATCCAGCTTGAGATAGGGAGCCCAGAGCGGGGCGAAGGGTTTCAGCTCGACCTGTTTGAGGCTCACCTTGCCCTGACCCATGCCGCTCATCATATCGAGTTTGCCGTGAGCGGTGAGGCAGCTTTTGCCGTTGATGGCGGCGCTCAGCTGATAGGTTGTTGGATGGTTTGCCTCGGTGCGCAGGTTATCGAGCTTAAGGGTCACTTTTTCCAGAGTGAGGGGCGGTAACCAGCCGGGCTCGCTCTTCTTGCGTTGATCCCGATAGCGCACATGGCCGTCGATGATCGCGAGACTGGCAATGTCCACCAGCAGCGGGGCGCTGGTTGTGTCGGGCTCGGGAGAGGGGGCAAGCAGGGTGGTCAGGGCATCGGTGAGATTGAGTCGAACATCCCCTTCTTTGTCTGCCAGCCGTTGCAACTGCACCACGGGTTTGGTCAGGGTGACAGTGGAAAGCACGACCCCTTGCTGCTGCCAGCTTGCTTGCAGGTCTGGGGTGATAAAGAGCTGTTCAAAACCGATGATGGGCTGCTGTTTGGCATCAAGCAGGGCAGTGGCGCCGAGGGTGAGAGAAGGGTTGCGCAGTCCTAGATTAATCTCCCCCAGCGTTAGTTGCAGGCCATAGTGCTCGGCCAGCCAGCCGGGCAGATAGTGCTGGACCAGACGGGGGGTCTGCCACAGCAGCAGGGTGATCAGGATAAGCAGCAGTAGAAAAGCGTAGGCAAGGTAGCGCAGCAAGCGAAACTTGGGGGACGCGGGTTTGGTGGTGTTCATTTGGTGCACTCCCATTCGGTTCCCGCCATGGTACAGAAAAGCCGGATAAAAATCATGGGGTTGCGTGCTGTTGTACGCCGTACTTTGTCCAAAGGCGATCCAGTTCCCCCTTTTGTTGCAGGGCTGCCAGCCACTGCTCCAGCTGAGCAGGGGTGATGGGGGCCGCAGGGTGAAGAATGGCGCGGTGCTGATAGTGTTGATCCCATTTTTGCGAGATCAGCAGCCGCTCGGCTGTGTCGGGGTGGGCCAGCAGGTACTGGTTAAGGTACGAGATGTTGAGTATGGCCACTTCGCCACGTTCTTTGAGTAGCGCTTGCAGGGCGCTGATGTTGTCTTTGAACAGCGTGATATTGAGTCTGCGATGCAGGTAGACGGGGTCGGCATTGAACTGGCCGATGCCGTAGTGATAGCCGGTTACCCCGATCAGGTGGTGCCGGGAGGGGTCATCGAAAAAGTGTTGATCCCGGCCCGCTTTGCGCAGGGCCACGTAGACCTCGCCACCACCGAGAAAGGGCGCGGTCATCTTGATGTTATCAGTGCTCCAGCCCCACTTGGTGTCTTCAAACAGCATCAGCGAGAAACGGCCCAGCTCGAGCGCCTTGTAACGGTTGGCGGCCGAGGTGGGCACAAAGATAAATTTCACCTCTTGCTGGATTTCGTTGAGCTTGGTGATGAGATCCAGAGTGAGCCCTTCATAGTGCGAATCGGAGAGTTTGACCACAAAGGGGGCATAGGGGTAACCGCCAACCTTGACGAGGGGATGGCTCCAGCCAGAGAGGCTGAATAAAAGCAAAAAACAGCACCAATATCTCATGGGATCCCCAGGGCAATAGCGTGCTCCCAGATTCGGTTAATCTGCGCGTTTTTTCAAGCTGTTAAGGGAATTAACACAGCGTTGTTCGGCGGCCGCCAGTTCGGCCATCACCATCTGGATATCTTCCAGCTGCTGGCGCAGCACGCCGCGTTTTGCCTCTATCAACTGGATCATGGAGTGGAGCTGGGTCTTGCTCGATTTGTCGGTGTCGTACATATCGAACAGCTCGCGGATCTCGGCGAGGCTAAACCCCAGCCGTTTGCCGCGCAGGGTCAACTTGAGCCGGATCTTGTCCCTGTGGTGGTAGATGCGGGTTTGCCCCTCCCGCTGTGGGGTCAGCAGCCCCTCATCCTCGTAGTAGCGGATAGTACGGGGCGTAACATCGAACTCATGGGCCAGCTCCGAAATGCTGTAGGTGGTCTCATTCCCTGCCTGCGGCTTGGACATGATCTGGCTCCTGTCAGAGGGAGGTGGATTGGCAGAGACGGGCCCGCAGCCGCTCGGCATTGGCGTGCAGGGCCCGGCCTACCCGGGAGCCGTTGGGGCGACCGAGCTGCTCGCTGACCCACTGGCCGGTGGCGGCCAGCTTGTCGAGATCGACCCCGGTGCTCATGCCAAGGCCGTGCAGCAGGTAGACCACCTCCTCCGAGGCGATGTTGCCAGAGGCACCGGGGGCATAAGGGCAACCGCCGAGCCCCGCCACCGAACAGTCGATGGTGCGGATGCCGCGCTCGAGTGCGGGCAGCAGGTTGGCCAGCCCCTGGCCGTAGGTATCGTGAAAATGGACAGCGAGCCGCCCCGCCGGGATCTCGTGCAGCACCGCATCCAGCATGGGGGCCACCGTGCCCGGGGTGCCGACGCCTATGGTGTCCCCCAGCGATATCTCGTGGCAGCCGAGATCGAACAACTGCTCGGCCATGGCGGCGACCCGTTTCGGGCGGGTCGGGCCATCGAACGGGCAGGCGATGACAGTAGAGAGATAACCGCGCACCTTGATGCCGAGGCGGCGTGCCTCCTGCACCAGCGGGGCGAAGCGCACCAGCGACTCCTCCACGCTGATGCCGATATTGGCCCGGGTAAAGCCATCGGAGCAGGCGGTGAAGAGGCCAATCTCGTCGGCACGGGCGGCAATGGCGGCCTGCAAGCCTTGCAGATTGGGTACCAGAGCGCCGTAACGGGTCGGTCCCTTGCGCGGCAGTGCCTCGAACAGCGCTGCAGAGTCCGCCATCTGCGGCACCTTTTTGGGCGATACAAAGGCGCCCACCTCGATACGCTGCAGACCGCTGTCAGCCAGGCGCTGGATCAGCTCCAGCCGCTGCACCAGGGAGAGGGGCGCGGCTTCATTCTGCAAGCCGTCCCGCGGACCCATCTCCACCAGACTGACCCTGTCGTCATGGGGTTGCTGCGATCGATTCATGGGTGATCCTCCTGTGAAGCTATCTCTTCGGCAAAGCGCACCAGAACGGCCCCCTGGCTCACCTGCTCGCCCTGTTTGCACTGCAGGGCTTCAATTACCCCGTCCCGCTCTGCACGCAGTTGGTGTTCCATCTTCATCGCCTCCAGCACCAGCAGGGGTTGCCCCTTGCTGACAGTTTGTCCCTGCTCGACCAGCACGGCTACCACGATGCCGTGCATAGGGGCGATGGCGCCCTGCGCCTTCTCGTTTGCTTGATCATGGTGGTGACTGTGCAGCTGATCATCGGCCGTGAAGCGGATGCGCTGGCCCCCCAGGGTCATGATGAAGGTTGCCTCCGAGCCTGGGACTGTCTGAATGGGGATTAGCTGCCAGCAACCACCCTGTTGCAGCCGCATATGGTCATCGCCTTTTTGGTAGCAACGGGTCTCCCCTTGCCACGCAAACTGGCCGTCACGATCGTGAAGGGTCAATACCCGGCGCTCATCGCCGATGCGCACCGCCGCCGTCCAGCCGCGATCCGGCCCCAGCCGAAATCCGCAGGCTTGCTGCCAGGGGGAGGTGCCCCCAGGGCGGCTCGCCAGCCAGAGAGTTGCCAGCGGCCAGGCAAGCGTTGGGATAGGCAGGGCATCGGTGGGAATGGGCCACTGGGTATGGTGACCCATGGCCAGGACGTCAGGCTCTTCACACAGGCGCAGCAACAGCGGGCCGTTGTGTACCAGCGGGCCGAGATCCAGCGCTGCCAGCGCATCGGCCAGTTTGGCGAACGCCTCGGCACGGCTCTGGCCGTGGGCGATCAGCTTGGCGATCATGGGATCGTAATAGGGGCTGACTTCATCGCCTGCGGTAACGCCGGTGTCGATGCGCACGCCAACGGGCCAGTGGAGCCAATGGATAGGCCCGCTGGCGGGCAGAAAACCGGCCGCCACATCCTCGGCGTAGAGACGTGCCTCCACCGCATGGCCGCGCAGCACCACCTCATCCTGGGTGAGTGGCAGCGGCTTGCCTTCGGCCACCGCCAGCTGCCAGGCCACCAGATCCTGCCCGGTCACCGCTTCGGTGACCGGATGCTCTACCTGCAGTCGGGTATTCATCTCCATAAAGAAGAACTCATCCTTGCAGAGCAGGAATTCGATGGTGCCCGCCCCCTGATAGTGGATGGCCCGGGCGGCGGCCACGGCAGCCTCGCCCATGGCGCGGCGCAGCGCAGGAGGGATATCGGGGGCGGGCGCCTCTTCGATCACCTTCTGATGGCGCCGCTGCAAGGAGCAGTCCCTGTCCCCCAGATAGATGGCGTTACCTAGGCTATCGGCAAACACCTGCACCTCAACATGGCGAGCCTGGGGCAGATAGCGCTCCAGCAGCACCAGATCGTCGCCAAAGGCGGCCTTGGCTTCCCGTTTGACTGCCGCCAGCGACTCGGCAAAGTCGGCCAGCTGATCGACCCGGCGCATCCCCTTGCCACCGCCGCCACTGGCGGCCTTGATAAGTAGCGGGAAGCCAATCTGGCTCGCCTGATCGCGCAAGAAGTCCGGCCGCTGATCGGTGCCGTGATAGCCGGGCAGCACAGGTACACCGGCAGCCTGCATCAGCGCCTTGGCGCCCGATTTATCGCCCATAGCGAGAATGGCGGCGCCGCTTGGTCCTATAAAGCGCAGACCATGTTGCTCGCAGGCGGTGGCAAAATCGCTGTTTTCAGACAAAAAACCATAACCGGGATGGATGGCATCGGCCTGTGCAGCTTTGGCAATGTGCAGCACCTTGCCGGTGTCGAGATAGCTCTCGCGGGCGGGGGGCGGCCCCAAATGCCAGGCTTCGTCGGCTTCGCGCACATGCATGGCGCGGGCGTCGGCGTCCGAGTAGAGGGCGATGGTGTGAATGCCGAGGCGTTTCGCCGTTTTGATGATGCGCACGGCGATTTCGCCGCGATTGGCAATCAGCAGGCGCTTAATTGGAGTGTGATGGGTCATGCTGGCTCCCTGTTGTTCAAGGCGCACAAATGCGAAGCGTGTTGATCCACACGCCAGTGATATTGACCACAGTTGGCGATCAGCAAGCGTTTGATGGGCTGGTATTGAGTCATGCTTCATCCTTGAAACGGGGGCGCCAGGCGGGAGGACGTTTGTCGAAGAAGGCTTGCATCCCCTCCTGGGCTTCGAGTCCGACCCGTACCCGGGCGATGGTCTCGACGGTTTTCTCTTCGTAGAGGCGGGCCGGATGGGCTTCTATCGCCGCCAGCAGTCGTTTGGTCTCTTTCATCGCTTCCGGCCCGTTGCGGCACAGACGCAGGGCCTGCGCTCGCCCCTGTGCCAGCAGTTGATCCGGTTTGCAGAGTTGATGCGCCACATTGAGCCGACAGGCGGTGATGGCATCGAATGGCTCGGCACTGAGCATGTAGCGGCGCGCCTGACGCATTCCCATGGTGCGCACCACGTAGGGGCTGATCACCGCAGGCACCAGCCCGAGGCTCACCTCGGAGAGGCAGAAGCGGGCATCGTCGCTGGCCAGCACCAGATCGCAGGCGCAGATCAAGCCCAGCGCCCCGCCATAGGCAGCCCCTTGTACCAGTGCCACCGTGGGGAAGGGGAGTTCGTCCAGGGTCTGCATCAGCCGGGCCAATACTCGGGCATCTTCCCGGTTGTGTTCGAAATCGGCGTGAGCCAGATTGCGCATCCAGCTGAGATCGGCGCCCGCGCAAAAGTGTTTGCCCTCGGCCCGCAGCAGCAAGGCGTGGGGGCGTTCGGCAAGGGAGTGGCCATGGAGATGGGAGAGATCATCGAGGCAGTCGAGCAGCCCCAGCATCAGGTTGGCATCAAAGGCGTTGTGGCGGGCCGGGCGCGACAGCACCAGCTCGGCCAGCGGGCCATGTCGCTCCAGCCGAAACGGGTTCTGGGAGGAAGTGAGTGGGTCTGACATAGGTTTGCTCCTTACATCCGGAAGATGCCGTACTGCTCGGGTTCAATGCGGACCCCCTGACAGGCCGCCAATGCCAACGCCAGCACGGTGCGGCTCTGGGCCGGGTCGATAACACCGTCATCCCACAGACGAGCGCTGGCGTAGTAGGGGTGGCCCTGGCGCTCATACTGTTCGATCACCGGCGCGCGGATGGCGGCCGCTTCCTGCTCGCTCAAATCTTTGCCCTCGGCCGCCAGCTTGTCCCGACGCACCTGTACCAGCACTCCGGCAGCTTGTTCGCCACCCATGACAGAGATGCGGCTGTTGGGCCAGCTAAAGAGAAAATCGGGTTCATAAGCGCGCCCGCACATGCCGTAGTTGCCGGCACCAAAGCTGCCGCCGACGATCAGGGTGATCTTGGGCACCCGGCTGCAAGCCACGGCAGTGACCAGCTTGGCGCCGTGCTTGGCGATCCCCTCCTTTTCTGCGCTGCTCCCCACCATAAAACCTGTGATGTTCTGCAAAAAGAGCAGCGGGATGGCGCGGCGGTTACAGAGCTGGATAAAGTGGGCCCCCTTCTGGGCGCTGTCGCTGTGCAACACGCCGTTGTTGGCGAGGATCCCCACCGCCATGCCGCAAATACGAGCAAAGCCGGTCACCAGGGTGGTGCCGAACAGCGCCTTGAATTCGTCGAAATCCGAGCCATCCACCAGCCTGGCGATCAGCTCGCGGGCGTCGTAAGGGCGTTTGAGGCTGGTGCCCACCAGACCGTAGAGCTCCTCGATCGGGTAGCAGGGGGGCTCGTAGCCGGGGCTGGTCTCTACCGGCTCGTTACCCAGATGAGTCACCAGCGTGCGAGCGATAGCCAGTGCGTGGGCATCGTCGCGGGCCATGTGATCTGCCACCCCCGAGTGGGCGCAGTGCACTTCGGCGCCGCCCAGGGCCTCGGCGCTGATCTCCTCGCCGGTGGCGGCCTTGACCAGCGGTGGGCCCGCCAGAAAGATGGTGGCTTGCTCCCTGACCATGATCGACTCATCCGCCATGGCGGGGACGTAGGCGCCGCCTGCGGTACAGAGCCCCATTACCACCGCCAGCTGGGGGATGTTCCGGGCCGACATACGGGCCTGGTTGTAGAAGATGCGGCCAAAGTGATCCCGGTCGGGGAACACCTCATCCTGCATCGGCAGAAAGGCGCCGCCGGAATCCACCAGATAGAGGCAGGGGAGGCGCAGCCGCTCGGCGATAGCCTGGGCGCGCAGGTGCTTTTTCACCGTGAGCGGATAGTAGGTGCCGCCTTTGACGGTGGCGTCATTCACCACCAGCATGCACAGGTGCCCCGAGACCCGGCCGATGCCGGTGATGATGCCGGCGGCGGGCACCGGCTCGTCATAGACCTGCCAGCCAGCGAGCGCCGACAGTTCGAGAAACGGGGAGCCCGGGTCCAGCAGTTGATTGATGCGCTCGCGGGGCAGCAACTTGCCGCGGGCCTGATGGCGGGCGTTGTTGGCCGTGCCGCCCCCTTGCGCGATCTCGGCAATGCGGGCATGGAGATCGTCGACCAGCCCCTGCATGGCGGCTCGATTGGCCGCATATTCCGGGCTCGCCGTGTCGAGGCGGGAGTGGATACGACTCATGCATTTTCTCCCATCAGCTCGCGGCCGATGAGCCAGCGGCGGATCTCCGAGGTGCCGGCGCCTATCTCGTAGAGTTTGGCGTCCCGCAGTAGGCGGCCAGTGGGGTATTCGTTGATGTAACCGTTGCCGCCGAGCAGCTGGATAGCGTCGAGGGCCATCTGGGTGGCGTTTTCGGCGGCAAACAGGATGGCTGCGGCGCAATCTTTACGGCTGGTGCGACCCTGATCGCAGGCGCTCGCCACCGAGTAGACCAGCGCCCGGCTGCTGGCGAGGCGGGTATACATGTCGGCCAGCTTGCCCTGCACCAGCTGAAACTCGCCGATGGCTTGACCAAACTGCTTGCGCTCACGCACATAGGGCAGCACTACATCCATGCAGGCCTGCATGATGCCAAGGGGGCCCGCAGCCAACACCACCCGCTCGTAATCGAGCCCGCTCATCAGCACCTTGACCCCGCCGTGCAGGGTACCCAGCAGGTTTTCCTGCGGCACCCGGCAGTTGTCGAACACCAGCTCGCAGGTGCTGGAGCCGCGCATCCCCAGCTTGTCGAGCTTCTGGGCGGTAGAAAAACCGGGAGTGCCGGCTTCGACGATAAAAGCAGAAATCCCTTTGGGACCGGCAGCTGCATCTGTCTTGGCATAGATGACGAAGGTGTCGGCATCCGGGCCGTTGGTGATCCACATCTTGTTGCCGTTCAGCACGAAGTGATCGCCCTCGCGCTCCGCGTTCAGGCGCATGCTGACCACATCTGAACCGGCGCCCGGCTCGCTCATGGCCAGTGCCCCCACATGCTCGCCGCTCACCAGCGGCGGCAGGTAGCGCGCTTTTTGCTCCGCCGTGCCGTGGCGGTGGATCTGGTTGATGCAGAGGTTGGAGTGGGCGCCGTAGGAGAGGCCGACCGAGGCGCTGGCGCGGCTTACCTGTTCCATCACCAGCACATGGGCCAGATAGCCAAGGTTCACCCCGTCATACTCCTCCGCCACCGTGATGCCGTGCAGCCCCAGCTCACCCATCCGGGGCCAGAGATCGCGGGGGAAGGCGTTGCTCTGATCGATCTCGCTGGCGCGCGGGGCGATCACTTGTCGGCAGAAGGCCGCAACCTGTTCGGTCAGGGCATTCAGGGTCTCATCCATCTGCATCCATGCTCTCCTTGCGGATATGACAATCGGGTAGGAAGGTTGGCTCGACCTGCTGACTCGGCTTCAAGGCTGGCAGTGGTCGGTCCATTTTGTACTTCACTTCTGCCACAAGTTTACGTTAGCGTAAACGTAAATCAATTGTTAATCTGTTGTGTATCGATAAAGCGGTGGTAGTGAGCGCGTTATCAGCTACCACGACAACAGCGCCATAGTGGCAGATCCGACTGACGCAGCGTGTGGGCGCCGCGTCATAAAGCGCTAACGCAGGAAAATAAGCGCGGGGCAACAAGGGAGCGAACGACAAGATGGATTTTACCCTGACCGATGATCAACAGGCGTATGTGGAGGCGGCCGCCGCCTTTGCCGATGAGGCGCTCAAACCCCATGCCGCGCGCTGGGATAAAGAGCACGAGTTTCCGATCCCGACCATCAAGCAGGCGGCAGAGCTAGGTTTTTGTGGTCTCTATACCCCGGAGCAGTTTGGCGGATTGGGGCTGCCGCGCCTCGATGCGAGCCTCATCTTCGAGCGCCTCGCCATGGGTTGTACCTCGACTACGGCGTATCTGACCATCCACAACATGGTGAGCTGGATGCTGGGCAGCTGGTTGCCCACCGAGGTTGCCAAGGAGTGGGTTCCGAAACTGGCCAGCGGCGAATTGCTGGGCTCCTATTGCCTCACTGAGCCGGGGGCGGGCTCTGATGCTGCGGCCCTCAAGACCCGGGCGGTGCGCGAGGGTGACAGCTACCTCATCGAGGGGACCAAGGTCTTTATCTCGGGGGCGGGCAGCACTGACGTGCTGGTGGTGATGGCCCGGACCGGTGGTGAAGGTGCGAAGGGGATCTCTGCCTTTATGGTGCCGGCTAATGCCCCCGGCGTGAGCTATGGCAAGGCAGAAGAGAAGATGGGCTGGAACAGCCAGCCGACCCGGGAGGTTGTTTTCAACGGGGTGCGTATTCCCGCCTGCTATCGGTTGGGCGAGGAGGGGGAAGGGTTCAAATTCGCCATGCAGGCCCTCGATGGGGGGCGCATCAATATCGCCACCTGTTCGGTGGGCACCGCCCAGCAGGCGCTGGATGATGCGTTGGCCTATGTGCAGCAGCGCCAGCAATTTGGGCGCCCGATCAGCGAATTCCAGAGCGTGCAGTTTCGTCTGGCCGACATGGCGACCGAGCTGGCTGCCGCTCGTCTGCTGGTGCGTCAGGCCGCTGACAAGCTGGATCGCGGGGCACCGGACAAGAGTGCCTGGTGCGCCATGGCCAAACGGTTTGCCACCGATGTGGGTTATCGAATCTGCGATGAGGCTCTGCAACTCTTTGGCGGCTATGGTTATATCCGCGAGTATCCGCTCGAGCGCTATCTGCGCGATAGCCGGGTACACCGCATTCTGGAGGGCACCAACGAGGTGATGCGACTCATCATCGCGCGCCGCATGCTGGCCGATCCCGGTTTGTCGCTGGGCTAACCGGTGGTCGCATCAAGGGGGTGTTGCCTGCCACCCGATTTGCACCATGCGATGCCGGTTTCGGCTTGGTGAGCCAGCCACAGGTTGGCGTCATTCAAGCCTGTCATCATGGCAGCAGCTTCATCGACAAGGACAAGGTTATGACCAGGATCAGACTCGAATATCATGGCCATGTGGCCTATATCACCTTCGACCATCCACCCGCCAACACCTGGACTCTCGCCAGCCTGCAGGCCTTCTTGCAGATGATGGTGGAGCTCGACAGCCGCCCCGATGTGGTGGCGCTGGTGATCCGCGGGGCAGGCGACAAATTTTTCTGCGCCGGTGCCGACCTCAATATGTTTGTCGATGGCAACATCGAGAAGGCCAGTGAAGTAGCCGAGGCCTTTGGCAAGGCCTTCGACGCGCTGACCCGCTTTCACGGGGTCAGTATCGCCGCCATCAATGGTTATGCCATGGGAGGTGGGCTGGAAGTGGCGCTGGCCTGTGATATCCGCATCGCCGAGCAGCAGGCATTGCTGGGACTGCCGGAAGCCTCGGTGGGTTTGCTCCCCTGTGCCGGTGGCACCCAACGTCTCACCGAACTGGTGGGGCCAGGCTGGGCCAAACGGATAATCCTCTGTGGTGAGAAGGTGAGCGCCACCCTGGCCTACGAGATGGGGCTGGTGGAAGAAGTGGTGAAAACCGGTCAGGGGTGGGAGGCTGCTCATCAGATGGCCCATCTGGTGGAGCGCCAGAGCCCGAGCGCCCTGCGCGCCTGCAAAATCCTGATCAATCAGGGCCGCAGCGGCCCGCGCGATGCGGCCTTGCCCCTTGAACGGTCGCTGTTTCTCGATCTCTTCAGCGATGCCAACCAGCGTGAAGGGGTGGCCGCCTTTCTGGAGAAACGTTCCCCGCGCTGGCAATATGGCCCAACAAAATAATCCATACGGAGCCGTTTATGAGTGAGCCGGTCAAAGTTAGCTACTATCCCACCGAAGATGGCCATCAGATCGGGGTGTTGACCCTCGACAGCCCTGCGTCTCTCAACGCATTGAGCCTGCCGATGATCCAGATCCTGCAACAGACGCTGACTCGTTGGGAGCAGGATCCCGCCATCGTCTGTGTGCTGCTGCAGGGGGCGGGTGAGAAGGCATTTTGTGCCGGTGGCGATATCCGCTCCTTCTATTACCGCAAACAGGAGGCAAGCGGATCGGAACTGTTCGAGTATGCCCGCGACTTTTTCGAGCAGGAGTACCGGCTTGACCACCACATCCACTGTTACCGTAAGCCCCTTATTTGCGTGGCGGACGGTATCTGCATGGGGGGGGGGATTGGCCTGTTTGCCGGCGCCGATTTTCGGGTGGTGACCGAAAGGAGCCTGTTCGCCATGCCGGAGGTAACCATAGGACTTTACCCCGACGTGGGGGCGAGCTGGTTTTTAAGCCGGATGCCGGGGCGACTCGGGCTTTGGCTTGGTTTGACTGGCGCCCGCTTTAATGGCACCGATGCCCTTGGGGTCGGGTTGGCGGATCACGCCATCGCCAGTGGTGAGCGCAGTGCGCTGTTGGCACGCCTCGCCGTACTCGAGTGGGCTGGCAGTGGTGAGCCCCGTGCGCAGATCGATCAGCTCCTCAGGGGGTTGCATGCTGAGGTGGCGGCTCGCTTGCCTGCGCCAGTGCTGTTGCCCCATCAACAGAGGATCGATGCCCTGCTGGCGGGACGCACGTTGCAAGGGGTATTGGCGCGGTTGTTCGAAGCTCAGTTCGATGAACAGGAGGCGGTACTCCAGCAGGCGCAGCAGCTCTGCCGCACCGGCAGCCCCATCAGCCGTGCCATTTTGTGGCGCCAATATTGGCGAGCGCGCCGCTACTCCCTGGCCGAGGTATTTGCCGAGGAGCTGACCCTCTCGGTCAACTGTGTGCTCAAGGGGGATTTTGTGGAAGGGGTACGGGCACTGCTGATCGACAAGGATAAAGATCCCCGCTGGCAGCAGTTACCCCCGGAGGGGGAGTGGCTGGATGAGTATTATCGCTGGCCGCAGGGGCGCAATCCGTTGGCCTGCAAGAAATAACAGTTGGCAACCGGCGGACGCCGCCATCAGCAACGCAAGGAGCAAGCGGATGACAAGGATAGGATTTATCGGGCTTGGCAATATGGGCGGCCCCATGGCAGCCAATCTGGCAAAGGCAGGCCACACAGTGCAGGTGTTTGATCTGGTTGCCGAAAACATTGAACGTGCTATCACTGCTGGCTGCATTGCGGTCGGGGATGCCCGCGAAGCGATGACTGACTGCGAAGTGGTGATCAGCATGTTGCCGGCGGGGGAGCATGTGCGCGCCCTCTGGTTGGGCGAGAGCGATGGTGAGCGGGGTGGGCAGGATCTGCTGGCAGCATTGCGAGAAGGGGCACTGGTGATCGACTGCTCAACCATTGATGTGGCCTCTGCCCGTCAGGTCGGGGAGGCCGCTCGCGCCCGCGGTTTGCGCTTTATCGATGCCCCTGTTTCTGGTGGTGTCGCCGGTGCGGCCGCCGGAACGCTCACCTTTATCGTGGGTGGCAACGCGGCGGATTTCGAGGCGGCGAAACCTCTGCTCGCCTCTATGGGGCAGAACCTGTTTCACGCCGGGACGCTGGGGGCGGGGCAGATCGCCAAGATGTGCAACAACATGTTGCTCGCCATCCATATGGCGGGTACTGCCGAAGCATTGGCCCTCGGGGTGAAGGAGGGACTGGATCCTGCGGTGCTCTCCAGCATCATGGGCAAGAGCTCCGGCAACAACTGGAGTCTGGAGCGCTACAACCCCTGGCCCGGGGTGATGGAGAATGTGCCCGCTGCCCGCCACTATCAGGGGGGCTTTATGACCCGCCTGATGGTGAAAGATTTGGGGCTGGCCATGGCGCTGGCCGAGCATGGCCACAGCGCGGTGCCCATGGGGGCCTTGGCCCGCAACCTGTTCAACCTCCATGCCGCCCGTGGGCAGGGGAGCCGCGATTTCTCCAGCATCGTCGAACTCTATCTGGATAAACAGGATCCCGCCTGACGGGTTACCTCTCTTCAAAGCATCTCCCTTCTGCCAGCTACAAGGAGCATTGATGGATATCAAAGATAAGGTCATCGTTATTACCGGCGCCGGACGTGGCTTGGGACGGGCCATTGCGCTGGCCCTGGGCGCACAGGGGGCGACGCTGGCACTGCTCGACATCAATCGCGCCGATCTGGAGGCGACCGCCGCCATGGTGCACAGCCAGAATGATCAGGGCACTCAAGATAGCCAGTGCGAGCTGTTTGTCTGCAATGTGGCGAGCGAAGCCGAGGTCGAGGCCGCGTTTGCTGCCATCAAGGGGCGTTTTGGTGTGCTGCACGCTCTCATTAACTGCGCCGGCATTTTGCGCGACGGCATGCTGATCAAGGTGAAAGAGGGCGAGCTGGTGGATAAGATGACGCTGGCCCAGTGGCAGAGCGTGATTGATGTCAACCTCACCGGTACTTTTCTCTGCGGTCGCGAAGGGGCGGTGCTGATGGCGCAAGGGGGGCAGGGGGGCGTTATCATCAATATCTCCTCCATTGCCCGCGCCGGCAATATCGGCCAGAGCAACTATGCCGCCAGCAAGGCGGGGGTCGCTTCGTTGGTGGTGACCTGGGCGCGGGAGCTGGCCCGCCACGGTATTCGGGTGATGGGGATCGCCCCCGGGGTGTTTGCCACCGACATGACGGCGGTGATGAAACCGGAGGCGATGGCGCGGATGCAGCAGGCCATTCCGGTCGGCACCCTTGGCGAGGCGTCGCAGTTGGCCGAGACGGTGAGCTTTATTCTCGCCAACGACTACCTGTCGGGACGGATGATAGAGCTGGATGGCGGTTTGCGTTTATAGGGATTTACATAATGGGCCCCGGTGTTTCCACCGGGGCTTTTTTATGCAGATTATTTATACAAAGCGTGCCTGAATGACGATGCACAGGAACCATGCGAGTCAGGTTGTGTTGGCAGAAAAATGAGAAATATCAATCGGTCTTGGTTAATTTGAGCCAGCTCACAGGCCATATGGGTCAGTGCTGTAAAATTGCGCCCGGTCAAGGCGGTGCATGATTGACGGGACGAGGGATTGCGGTCGGCATAGTCATGCAATATAGTTGCCACCTTTTTCACGGGGTCAGGATTCCCAGCCCCTCCCATATTGCGTGCAGTATGAATACGGACGCTCTGCCGCCGCCTAAAAAAACAGGATTGAGATGGACAAGAAACTAGGGCTGGGCGCCCTCATTTCGCTGGTGATCGGCTCCATGGTCGGCGCCGGGGTCTTCAGTCTGCCGCAAAACATTGCAGCGCATGCCAGTGCCGGGGCGGTCGCCCTGGGTTGGGCCATCACTGGTCTTGGCATGATCTGTCTCGCGCTGGTCTATCAGAACCTCTCCATGCGCCGCCCGGATCTCGATGGCGGTATCTTCAGCTATGCCAAAGCCGGTTTCGGCGATTTTATCGGCTTCAACGCCGCCTGGGGTTACTGGCTCTGCCAGCTGCTGGCCAACGTCTCCTACGCCATCGTAGTGTTCAGCGCCCTGAGCTACTTCTTCGATACGCCGGACAACGTTATCTTCGGTGATGGCAACACACCGGTGGCCATCACCTTGGCCTCCATCCTGATCTGGTCGGTCCATGCGCTGGTACTGCGCGGGGTACAGGTCGCTGCGCTGGTGAACATCGTCACGACTATCGCCAAGATGGTGCCGCTCATCGTCTTCTGTGTCGCGATCCTGCTCGCCTTCAACATGGATACTTTCACTCTGGATATCTGGGGCCAGAGTAACATGGAGCTGGGCTCCGTGATGGATCAGGTCAAGTCCACCATGAAGGTGACCCTCTGGGTCTTTATCGGGATTGAAGGGGCCGTGGTGGTCTCCGCCCGTGCCCGTCATCGCAAGGATGTGGGCCGTGCTACCGTGCTGGCGTTGCTCGGCGCCCTGACGCTTTACGTGATGGTGACCCTGTTCTCGCTGGGTGTCATGAGCCAGCCGCAACTGGCGGCGCTCAAGAACCCTTCGACCGCCATGATCCTCGAAGCCGTGGTCGGCCCCTGGGGCGCCTGGCTTATCAACATCGGTCTGGTGGTGTCGGTGATGGGGGCGCTGCTCAGCTGGACCGTGCTGGCCGCTGAAGTACCCTACATTGCGGGCAAGACTGGCGTGTTCCCGGGCTGGTTTGCCAAGGAGAACAAGAACGGCTCGCCGCAGGTGTCCCTCTGGTGCTCCACCTGTCTGGTGCAGATCTTCCTGATCATCATCTACTTCCAGAGCAGCACCTATCTGGCGCTGGTCAATATCGCTACCTCGGCGGCGCTGGTGCCCTACGTTTTCTCCGGTGCCTATGGACTGAAGCTGGCATTGAAAGGGGAGACCTATCAGGGTCAACCCCATCAGCGCAAGCGTGACCTGCTGTTGGCCCTGGTGGCGACCGTGTACGGCTGCTGGCTGGTCTATGCTGCCGGTGTGGAGTACCTGCTGCTGGTGGCGCTGCTCTATAGTCCGGGTATCTTCATCTACTGGAAGGCGCGCCAGCATCACGGTCTGCGTGGCCTTAACCGGTTGGAGCAGGGGATGACGGCGGCGCTGCTCGGCTGTGCCGTACTGGCCTTCTACAAGGTGATGGACGGTACCATTCCCTTAAGCTAACCGGCACAATAAAGAGATGGCCCTGGCGCCATCTCTTTTTTTTCATGCTGATATTTACTGTTGTCCGGCCGTTGCGGCCATTTTTCGTTTAACGCAGGAATTTTTATGCTGTTTATGGGTTACCTCCTACTGGGGGCCTTTGCCGGCATGCTGGCGGGACTGTTCGGGATCGGCGGTGGATTGATCATCGTTCCGGTACTGGTGGTCAGTTTTCGTGCGATGGGGTTTGAGCCCGAAATAATTACCCATCTGGCCCTCGGCACCTCATTGCCCACCATGATTTTCACCGGATTCAGCTCGCTGCGGGCCCACCAAGAGGCGGGCGCTGTCGACTGGGTGATGATCCGCAGATTGGGGGCGGGCATGCTGGTTGGCGCCTGGCTTGGCGGCATGACCGCCAATCTGCTCAGTGCCAGTACCCTCAATATCATCATCGGCTGTTTCGCCTGGACCATGGCGTTGCAGATGGGGCTGAACCTCAAACCCAAAGCGGAGCGCCATCTGCCGGGTCCGCTCGGTACCGGCCTCGCAGGCACCCTGATTGGCTGGCTGTCGGCGCTGTTTGGCATTGGCGGGGGCTCGCTCACCGTCCCTTATCTGAGCTGGAATTCGGTGCCGATGCGCAATGCGGTGGCCGCCTCCGCCGCCTGCAGCATGCCTATCGCGTTTGCAGGTAGCCTCAGCTACCTCTATGCGGGTTGGGATCATGCCGATCTGCCCGAATGGAGTGTGGGCTATATCTATCTGCCCGCGCTGCTCGGCATTGTGCTGACCAGTACCCAGTTCGCCCGCATTGGTGCCAAGCTGGCACACCGATTGTCACCCAAACGCCTCAAGCAGGCATTTGCCCTGCTGATGCTGCTGGTAGGGGCCAAATTTATGCTGTTTAGCTGATTCATTCGGCAGATTGTTGAAAAATAAGGCAAACGAACTGTCGAAGGGTAGAAAGCCATTGCATTGCGAGGTCAGTTTGCCTATTCTCCTCGCCGGTGGTCCTATTGGTCCTCTCGCATTGATAACCCGTCGACCTGGTCAGGACCGGAAGGTAGCAGCCAAGGCGGGGGACTCGAGTGCCGGGATGTGGCTGGTAGGGCCACCACTTGTTTCTGCTATTCAATAAGTTAGCTTCCTAAAGCCCTTGGTCATCCACTTTGTGTGGACGACGAGGAGCTCATCGATGAATCTCTGGCTCAGTCCCCACGGCATCTGGTATTACCGGAAAGTCACCACGCTCCCCTGTGGTCGCCGCAAAGAGATCAAAAAATCCCTGCATACCCGAGACAAGCTGACGGCACGAAGCAAGGTTGCCCAGCTGCTTGCCTGTGTGCGTTCCAGACCCAAGCCCATGCAGTTGCCTGCAGAGGTCAATGTTGCCGCACATGAGCAATCAGTAGCCCGGGATCCGGGGGTGTTTATTGCTTGGTGACACGCAGGGTGGCGTTGTATTTGAGCCGCCCATGGGAAATATGTCTGTTTATCTCGCTGAGCAGCGTCTCTTTATTGATGGGCTTGGTGATATATCCATTCATGCCATGGGAGAGATAATATTGCCTGGATTCCGGCATCGCATCAGCCGTCAAGGCGATAATGGGGATATCTGCCCAAGTCGTCTGGGAGGTGCGGATCCGGGTGGTGGCCACCAGGCCATCCATCACTGGCATCTGGACATCCATCAACACCAGATCAAATTCGGTGTGACCCAGTTTCTCCAGCGCCTCTTCTCCCTGAACGGCCAGTGTGACCTGATGACCCACGGAGTCGAGCATGGCGCCGATCACCTTGCGGTTGGTGGCATTGTCATCAACCAGCAAGATGCGATGGCTCTCCTGATCAATCGGCTTGGACGGCAGGCAAACAATCGAGGGGGTCGTGGCTCTGGCAGGCCAGATATAGGTAAAGGTACTGCCATGCCCTTCGCTGCTCTCTACCGAGATATCGCCGCCCATCAGCCGTGCGAGGTTACGGGATATTTCAAGCCCCAGGCCCGAACCACCGTATTGGCGGGTGATCGAGACATCCGCCTGGGCGAAACGTTGGAACAGGTTTTTCAGCTGACGTTTGCTCATGCCGATCCCTGAGTCTTGAATCGAGATACGTATCGAGTGGCGATCCTGCTCCAACAGGGTGCTATCAACGTGGATCTTTACTTCCCCCTGATGGGTGAACTTGATGGCATTGCTCACCAGGTTGAAGAGGATTTGGCGCACTCTCAGCGGATCGAACATCAACCACTCCGGCGTATCGGGGGCAAGGGTCAGGGTCAGTTTGATCCCTTTCTTATCGCAGCTGCTCTGCATCAGGGCCCGGATATCCTCCAGCAGCTGGGGCAGGTGATGGGGGGCCAGTTGCAGCTCGATCTTGCCCTCTTCCAGCTTGGATACATCCAGAATGTCGTTGAGCAGGCCGAGCAGATGGTTCGCCGATTCACGTGCCGTCTCCAGATAGTCGCGCTCCCTCGGGTCCATATCCCGGTCGGCCAGCAGTGAGAGCATGCCGAGAATGCCATTCATGGGGGTGCGAATTTCATGGCTCATGTTGGCTAAAAAGCTGCTTTTGGCTCTGGTGCCGGCCTCGGCAGCCTGATTTGCCCGCAGCAGTTTGTCATTGAGCTGCTGCATCAGTTTGTGCTGCAGAAACGAGATATTCATTTGCCGCCAGATCAGCAGGGCGAGCACAAAGAGCAGAGCAAATTGCAGGGTTGCGATGAGCGTCGTGGTGATGATCTGCTCCCTGACGTTGTCGCGGCGGGCCACATCAAACAGGGTCACCTGCTGGTTCACCTCCAGTGTCAGCTGATGGAGCAGAGGGAGCAGCGAGGAAAGCTGTTGGCGTAGCTCCTGATGGGCCAGCGTGTCCAGCGGTTTGGTGGCATCCGGGCCGAGCCAGATATCTGCCAGAGAGATGTAGGCGCGAATAGCCTTGCTTGCCTGCTGGTAGATCTCGGTTTGCTGAAGCAGGCCGCGATCCTTGCTCTCAAGCGCCAGGTCCATGCGGCTGACCAGAATATCGTATCTGAGCTGAAAGGTCGGTTGCGACTCATGCAGCAACGCATTCTGAAAGCGCAGCGCTTCGTTATAGAGCTGGAAATAGCTCCACATCACGTTGTCTTCGCCCTGGCTGGTGCTGCGCTGCAGATCCTGAAATTGCCGATACTGGATGGTACCAATACCGGCAAAGGCCAGGAGCAGCACGCAAAGCACCACAAACAAGAAACGTTGACTCGCGGCCATGGAACGCATGATGAGATCTACTCCACTTTTATCGTACTGATCTGCCAGATAGCCCGACCATAATAGAGCTTGTTTTGCAGTTCGGGATATTGATCGAACGGATAGATAAGAAACAGCGGCCCTTTGTCACGCACCGACAGGGGCTTGCCATTGATCGTGCGGGCGAGGATGACCTGATATTGTTCAGCATCACTGACCGGCACTTGTACCGAGTAGTCATTAAGGGCGGTAATGGTGAGTTGTTTGCCCGTTGCCCCGACTTTGGCCAACACCTCTTTAAGTAGTGGGCCACTAAAGGTCTTGGCATCGTCATACCAGGGAGTATGGGTTTTGATTTCGTGTACCGGCAATTGATCGAGCATGGCGCTGTCCCACAGGACCAGGGCCTGATGAGTCGGGCTGCTGATGGCGCCTTCTACCTTTAGCAGGGCGTTTTCAGGTGAAGGGGCAGCCTGCGCCGTGCCACAAAGGGCTGCTAGCAGCGGTGCGATATATAGGCATGATTTCATATTCTCTCCTTCCTGGAACAGGGCGGTGTGCTTGCAGAGCCGAAAGTGGTGTGGTTAATGCTGAGGTAAGCAATTATCGGGCCTGGTGTAATACGTCCGATTAATCAGCAATTTAAGCTGTCACCGAGAGGGGAATTGAGGGAGAGAATTGCAGTTTGCAACATTCTGGATCTGTCAATTGCAATTTGGTAACAAAAAAGAGGGGCCGTGGTGGGCAAACAAGCCATAAAGCGTCTCAAAAGCGAATTATATGGAGGGCAACAGGCAGGCCGTTACCAGGCATAACATTTGCAACGAGGTGGATGCCGTGACAAAGCAGAGTCTGAGAATCGACAAGGAGCTAGCGATGGAAAGCATGACTTATACCCTTAATGATACCCAGGTAGTGGTACTGGAAAACGAGCTTGACGCGATGGCCATCAGTGAGCTCCGCCCGCTGTTTGAAACCCTTTCGACCCATCCCGGGGATATCCTGGCCGATATCAGTGATGTCCATTTTATCGACTCGTCGGGTATCGGTGCCCTGGTGTTCCTCTATAAGAGACTGATTATGAATGGGCATCAGATGGCCCTTGTTTGTGGGCCCGGCCAACCTCACGACCTGCTCGAGATGCTGCATATCGACCGGGTGATCCCTTGCCATGAGAGCATCAAAGCCTATATGAGAGCCCGTGGCATGATGGTGACCTCATCATGAAACGCCGGGGTATTCTGCTCTGTTCCATCATGCTGTCGGGCTGTGCGCAGTGGCCGCCACAGGGATATGGCGGCATGGCAGAGGCAAGACCCACCCGTATTCCGGTCAATGAGGATGAACGGCGGGTCTGGTCTGGTTATGATGAGCGTCAGAAGGAACTCGACTTGCAGCTGACGCAATTAAAGCAAGCGAGCTTGCGGGGATGTATGCCTGGCGAGTTGAAACGGCTACAATCTCAACGTATTGATATCGAACGGGATATGCACGGACGGCTCTGGGCGGAGGTAGCCTGGCGTCAGAGCGTGTTGGCACAATCACTACAACAAGTACGTTTGCGGCTACAACAGACAACAGCGGATGGCTGTCGTGCTGATTGGTCAGGGCTCCCCTTACGCCAATGGGGGCAGACGTAACAGACGAAAAGGATGTCTATGAAACGGGGCGCGCGCGAAGGATTGATCTGTGTTCTCTTGCTGTTGTTCACCTGCCCGTTACTGGCTTCCACCCTGCTGGCTCCCGGTGATCGGTTGGCCATAGCACAACCCGGTGAGCCTGCTTTTGATCAACCTTTCCAGATCAACAAGCAGGGGGAGATTGCACTGCCTGAAGTCGGCAACATAGTGGTGGGGGGGAAGACCCTGCCACAGGCGGATGAGCTGATCCGCTCCGCCCTCAAACCTGTTTACAACAACCTCTCCCAATTGACCGTCACCTTGCTGGAGAAGCGGCTGCTGATCAGCGTGATGGGCTATGTCAGAAAACCCGGCAGTTATGATCTGGCACCCGATGGCAACGTGCAGATGGCGCTTGATGCCGCCGGCGGTCTGGTGCCCGGTGCCCAGCTCAACAATATGCAGGTGCGTCGTGGTAGTACGGTCTCGCACTTTGACTACAAGCGCTATCTCGATACCGGCGATGCCAGCGTGTTGCCGCCATTGCAATCTCTGGATGTGGTGTTCGTACCCGCTTCTCCGCTGATCGGCAACGTCCAGATCGATTTTGATGCGGCAACCCTGGCGGCCGGGGGGGATGGTGATACCGAGAAGGCGATCAAGGTGTTTGGCGAGGTCAACAGCCCCGGCGCTTTCAGTTTCAAGAGTGGCAACTCCATCGTGGATCTGCTGATGCGGGCCGGTGGGGTGACCCGTTTTGCCGGGGTGGAGCGGATCCGGGTGATCAATGGTGATGCCCCCGAGCTGTTCGATCTCAAAGCCTATCTTGATTCCGGCAACAACAAGTTGCTGCCCAATCTGGCGCCGGGCGCCACCATCTTCGTGCCCAAGGATGAAGAGCAGATAAAACGGGGGGCACGCACCATCTACATCATGGGTGAGGTGTTCAAACCCGGCGCCTATGAGGGGCGGGAAGGGGACTCCTTCCTCGACATTCTGGCCAATGCCGGCGGCCCGACCCGCTATGCCGAGAGTCGCCAGATCCGTTTGCTGCGCACCGATGGCACGATCGAACCCATCGACCTGCAGGCCTATACCGAAGGGATGCAAAAGGCGCTACCCCAAGTCAAACCCGGTGACGCCATCTTTGTGCCGGAAAAGACCGATATTAACGAGAAGTCCTGGTTGAAAGTGGCGCCCGGGCGGGCGGTGATGGTGATGGGAGCGGTGCGGATCCCGGGTCGTTATGAATGGTCTGACGAAATGTCGCTGCTGGATCTGATCGCCCACGCCGGTGGCCCCAACGAGCGGGCCGATATCGCCAAGGTGCAGATCCTGACTGCCGAAGGGGGGCAGGCCACGCCGACCCTGTTTGATCTCGACAAGTTTCTCCATCAGGGGGGGGCGCTCGCCAGCCTGCCGAAGATCCGGGCCGGATTTACCATCATGATCCCCGAGCTGCCCACCGATCCCAGTGACAACAAGTCCCAGTGGGTGCGCCAGGCGCCGGACAGTTCCATCTATATCTTTGGTCAGGTCGGGGCCCCCGGTCGCTATGCCTTCAATGAGCAGATGGGCTTTATCGACATCCTGTCGGCCGCCGATGGCCCGACGGCGGCGGCGGACCTGCGTAATGTGCGCATTGCCCATCGCAGTGGCAGCACGGCGCGGGTCAGCAAGCTGGATTTGGGGCTGTACTTTGAAACCGGCGATGAAACCTTGCTGCCCAAGGTGCTGCCTGGCGACTCCATCTACCTGCCGGAGAAGAATCGTCCCTGGCTCGACGAGCCCAAGGAGAACACCGTTCGGGTGCTGGGGGCGATAGCCCGTCCCGGTCGCTACCGCTTTGACTCCTCCATGACCCTGCTGGATCTGCTGGCCGAGGCGGGGGGCCCGACCAGCAGCGCCTATATCAAGAAGATTGTGGTGATCAATATGGCCACCAGTGGTCAGGGAGATCAGGCCCGCAGCTTCGATCTCGACGGCTTTGCCAAACAGCCCGACTTTAGCCGGTTGCCGGTGCTGCGCGCAGGGGACACCGTCTTTATCCCTGATAGCAAAAGCAGCAACTGGGCCATCTTTATGGATGGCATGCGCGACATTCTGACCACGATCTCGGTGGTGGCCCTGGTCGGGACGCTTTGATATGAGCATCCCCATTCAATATCTGGAGCTTGAATCCCTCTACGCGGCGACGGTCGCCCGGGGGATCCGCTCGCTGGCGGTCACCTCATCGGAAGGGGGAGAGGGGGTGAGTTCCATCTGCGATGCGCTGGCAAGGCGCTCGGAGGCGGATGGGTTGCGCACCCTGTTGGTGGATCTCAACCTCTATCATCCCGGCCGCGCCGCGGCGATTGCCTGGGGGCCCAATGATGTGCCCGAGCCGGTGGCCACTGGCCGGTCGTTGTCCTTGCTCCCGGCGCCGGGCAAGGATCTGATGGCCTTTCGCAACAAGGATACCTTGCGCCAGCTGCTGGTTCGCTGGCTGGAGCATTACGATGTGGTGATCTTCGATACCTCCCCGCTCACCGCCCTCAATCGGGGCAATATTCCGGCCGATCAGGTATGCGGTGCCTGTGAAGGGGCGCTGTTGGTAGTGCTGGCGGGAGTGACGCCGACCACAGTGGTACAAAGTGCGGTAGATAAACTGACCCGTGCCGAGGCCAATCTGCTTGGCGCTGTCTATAACGACAAACTCAACCCGGGGCTGGCTAGCGAGATCCTGCGCGAACTCAACAGGCTGCCCAGCAACCGGGTGACCGAATGGCTCAAGCGCTGGTGCCGGCGCAGCGCCTTGCTCAATTTCCGGATCTGATCGCCCGCTGATGGAGGCCCGCTATGGATGACTGGTTGCGATCTGCTCCGGCAACCCTGCAGTCGGTGCGCGAACTGCGCAACCGGCTGGCGCAGGGGCTCTCCCTGTTTCAGGTCTCCCCAAAGGATCAAGCCAACTGGCTGCTCTGTTTCAGTGAGCTGGCTACCAATATCGTCAAGCACGCAACCCCTTCTGCTACCCGGCTCTGGCTCACCCTGACAGCAGATGAGATGGGATTGAGTCTGGTGCTGGAGGATGATGGCGGCCCCCAGCCCGCCCTTGCCAGTGCGCCGTTACCCGATGAGCTGCAGGAGGGGGGATACGGGTTGGCGCTGGTGCACCAGCTGTTTGCCGAGGTGCACTTCTCTCGCGACGGTGATCGCAATCGCGTGACCCTTCGCCAGCAAGGCCCGGTCACCCAACTGCCAGTGATCGCGGTGATCGACGATGACAAGGTGATGCGTGCCCTGCTCACCGCCTATCTCCATGAGCACTACCGGGTTGAAAGTTATGCCGACTCCCATGCCGCCCTGCTGGCTTTGGGGAAATATCCGCCAGCGCTGGTGCTCTCCGATATCGAGATGGAGGGGATCGATGGCTTTGGGCTGCGCCAGCAGTTAATGAAGGATCCCAAGATGAAGGGGGTGCCCTTTATCTTTCTGACCGGTCATCAGGATCAGTGGACCCAGAGTCGGGCAGGGGCCCTGGGGATCGATGACTTTCTGGTCAAGCCCATCACCAAACAGAACCTGTTGCTGGCGGTGTCACGGGTGCTGCAACGCTCGCAGCAGCTCAAGTCACAATGGGGCGAGCAGCTGGATCAGCGCATGACCTCGGCGCTGCGTCCGTTACTGCCCGCCAACTCCATAGGGGGATACCAGCTGGCGTTGCAAACCCGCGCGGCTGCCGTAGGGGGCGGAGACTTTCTGCTGGTCAAGGATCGGGTGCTGTGGCTTGGGGATGTGATGGGTCACGATGCGGAAGCCAAGTTTTTTGCCCATGCCTATGCGGGCTATCTGCGTGGCTTGCTGACGGCGCATGATCTGGTTCGCGCCCCGGCCAGCTTGCTGACGCTCTTGTCCAATGCAGTTCACAGTGATCCGCTCTTGGGGGCCACCCTGCTCACCACCCTCTGCATTGAGCTCGGCAACGAGGGGCGGGTGCAGTGGGCCAGTGCGGGCCATCCGGCGCCCTGGCTCATCAGCCCTGATGCTATCCGCCAGGTCGGGGTGACCGGCCCCTTGCCCGGTTTGCGCCCGGATCCCCATTTCGTGACCAATGAGCGTCAACTCAAGCCCGGCGAGATCTTGCTGTTCTGGACCGACGGCCTGCTCGATAGCCGTGATGCCACAGAGCGCCAGCGCTGGGAGTCGCAGCTAAAAGAGATCTGTCAGGCCTCGGGGCCCGGTCTTGAGCAACTGGCTCATCATATTGCTCGCTGGTTTGATGAGCGTATCAATGATGCCCCCCTCGATGACATGACCCTCCTGCTGGTTGCCTGTCCCGGCGCCTGATCTTGCCCCTCTTTGCCTGACTGGCCCGAACTATGCAGTGCTTCGTCTCAGTGGCATGGAGCCACGGGAGGAGGAGCCTATGCTGCCGACACATCACATCTGGCTGGCCATCGATGCACGTCAGGTCGGGGGAATTGAAGTGCACATTATCCATCTGGCCAGGGATCTGCTGGCCAGAGGATTTCGTCCCACCATAGTACTGGTGAGCAACCACGGCATGACCCCCTTTACGACCCTGCTCAAACAGCAGGGCTTGCCCTACGAGGTGTGCCAAAACAGCCGTGACTTTATGCGCCGTCTGGCCCGCCAGCCTGCCACCCTGCTACTTCATACCCATGGCTACAAAGCCGGGGTGCTGGGGCGGCTGACGGCCTGGCTCACCGGCAAATCGGTGGTCTCGACGTTTCACAGTGGGGATGACGGGGAAGGCTTGCTGAAGTTTTACAGCTGGCTGGATCGCACCACAGCGCGTTTTGCGAAGTGTATTGCAGTGAGCGAGCCCATCGCTCGCAAATTGCCGGTGCCAAGCACGGTGATCAGCAACTTTGTGCCCATGCCTGCGACGCCGGCTAAGGTGGCAGGCAACCGGATTGCCTTTGTCGGTCGCCTCTCGCCGGAAAAGGGGCCGGAGGCGTTCTGTCAGCTGGCCGCCTTCTGCCCGGACGGTGCGTTTCATCTCTACGGGGATGGCCCCATGAAAAGCGCCTTGTTGCAGCAGTATGGTGATCGCGTCCAGCTTCATGGTTTCCAGAACATGGCCAATGAGTGGCACAACATCGACCTGCTCTGCATCACCTCCCGCTTTGAAGGGTTGCCGCTGGTGGCCCTTGAGGCGATGGCCCACGGCATACCGGTCTGTACCTTTGCAGTGGGGGGCCTGGTCAATCTGATCGATCACAAATCCAATGGCTGGCTGGTAGAGCCTGGCCATGTGCGGGATATGGCGGAGCTGGTCAACTATTGGCTGCGCAGCGATGAGGTGGTGCGCAGCAAAATGAGTCAGGCGGCCCGCAACACCATCGCCCGCGGGTACAGCGTCAACAACCGAGTGACCGATATTCTGGCTGTCTACGGCGCCTGAATCCCCAGGGGAAACCCGCCAAAACGAGTGGCCGCTGGCCACTCGTTTTTTTATGTGTCGGTGTTAGGAGTGCGGATCGCCTCTTTGATCACGCAACGCTTGGATTTCTGCGGTGAGTCAAGCGGACATCAGGCCTTTGGATGAATGGGGCCAGATGATGGCGATCAGGTCGCTGACTTCTCTGTGATCACCGTTGATGCGCCACAATGAAGCGAAGAACCATAAAAAAGGCCATTGCAGTGGCAATGGCCTGATGGGCGTTGAGATGTGGTTGGGCTTGGCGGAATTAGCGCCCCTTCTTGCCAACCATGATGGCGATTGTTTTGCCGATGATCTGCACATCCTGCACCAGCCAGCGCCAGGGGTGGAGCAGGGCAACCGAGTAGGCCAGATCGAACGCCAGCTTGCTGCGCACATCGTCCAGCGACTCGTCGTAACCCTGATTGACCTGCGCCAGACCGGTAATGCCGGGGGCCACTTCATAGGTGCGTTCGATAAAGTACGGCACTGCATCTTCCAGCCGGTTGGCGATCCCGGGCCGCTCCGGGCGGGGGCCTATCAGCGACATCTCCCCCTTGAGCACATTGATAAATTGCGGCAGCTCATCGAGCCGGGTTTTGCGCAGAAAGTCGCCGCTGCGGGTGATCCGGCTGTCCCCCTTGCCACACCAGACCGGCCCGGTAGCCGCCTCGGCATCGGCGCGCATGGTGCGAAACTTGATCATGAAAAAGAGCTCGGTATGGCTGGCGTGGCTGCGCCCGATCCGCAGCTGACGAAAGAACACCGGACCCGGGCTATCGAGCCGGATGGCCAGCATGATCAGCGGCCACAGCGGCAGTGTCAGCAGTAGCCCCAGGGTAGCACCGAGCAGATCCATGCTGCGTTTGACCACCAGGGTCAATCTTGGAATGGGGGGTGT
This sequence comes from Aeromonas australiensis, assembly GCF_000819725.1. Taxonomy (GTDB): domain Bacteria; phylum Pseudomonadota; class Gammaproteobacteria; order Enterobacterales; family Aeromonadaceae; genus Aeromonas; species Aeromonas australiensis. The sequence continues at coordinate 51,215 of NZ_CDDH01000062.1, forward strand.
CATACCGCTTTCTCCTGTGACATGAAGCGAATGGGGGCGCGCAGGCAGTAGCGCAAGGTGCCCATGCCGTTGTACCAGTGTCCGATCACCAGATAGTGGATCTTGCGAAACAGATTGGGCCAGGGGTGGACAGGGGTCAGCTGGATCAGGATGACCAGCAGATACCCGAGCAGTTGCAGCCCCAGCAGCAGCTGAAACAGCAGGGATTGGGTGGCCAGCGGGATGGCGCAGAGCCACAGCAGGGTCAGGCAGAGCGGCATCAACACCCGCAGCCCCTTGCCACTGGCAAAGTTGAAGGCAACCCAGCCGAACTTGGGGTGCAGCAGGGGCAGCAACCGCAGCAGCTGCTGGGTGTTGCCAGCCCCGATCCGCTTGCGCCGTGTCGCCTCCAGCGCGGCATCCGAAACTTCCAGCTCCAGTGCGGCGCAGCGATTGTCATAGATAGCCCGATACCCCTTGGCGATGGCCTGCATCGGCAAGATGAAATCGTCGTTGATGGTATCGGCGGCCAGCGGGGTGAGGCACTCCCGACGCATCATGTAAAAGGCCCCGTGGGCACCCAGCATACCGCCAAGGGCCGACTCGCAGAGCTTGATCTGGCTTTGATAGTGCCAGTAACTCTCCTCACCCTGGGAGCCCGGTTGCCAGAAGCGGTACGCTTCTCCGACCACCCCGACCTTGGGATCGGCAAAGTGGGCAACCGCCAGCAACAGGCTGTCGATGGGCAGCAGGGCCGAGACATCGCTGAAAGCAACCAGATCGCTGTGCACCCGGGTCATGGCCTCGTTGAGCACGGCGACCTTGCCGCGATTGCGGGGGTGATCAAACAGCCTGATCTGCAACTGCTGCAGGGCGGGATCACCGAGCTGACTCAGCGCAATGGGGTAGCTGTTGTCGCTGCAGCCGTCGAAGTGCACATGCACCCATAGCTTGTCGGCGGGGTAATCGAGGCTGGCGAGGTTTTGCAGCTTGGCCGCGATGGTCGCCGCCTCGTTGTAGACCGGCATCAGCAAAGTGATGGTCGGCAGCGCCTCATCGGCTGCGTCTGTTTTGAATCCCCGATCCAGGGGGCGGGGCGGATTGGCTACCTTGCGCGCCTGCCGACCACCGAATTTGAGCAGCAGGGGATAGCCGACATGGTGGTAGACCACCAGAACAGCGCACAACCAGAACACGATCATGATCCACTCCATGGGATGCTCCTTCGGTCACTGGGCCGTTGACTCAACGGCTATAAATCTGTTGGTAGGCTTTAGCCATCTGGCTCAAGCTGCCTTGCTGGCACACAAATTCTCGGGTGACGGCACGCAGGCTATGGCACTGCAGCAACCCTTGTGCCAGAAGCTGGGCAAGGCGGTCGGGATCCCGCTCCGACAGGATATGGCCGCTGGCCTGGCAGACCATCTCTCTGGCCGCCCCCACATCGCTCATCACCACCGGCACCCCGCACGCCTGGGCTTCCAGCACGCAAAGCGGCATCCCCTCCGCCAGCGAGGGGAGGCAGAAGAGATCCAGCCCCTGATAGAAGCGCGGCATGTCTTCGACCAGCCCCAGAAAATGGACCCGATGGGCGATCCCCAGCTGCTGACACTGTTGTTGCAACGCATTTTGCAAACTGCCGACCCCTGCCAACGCAAGATGCACCTCCTCTGGCAGGGTGCGGATCGCCTCCAGCAGCAAGGTGTGACCCTTGACCGACTCAAGGCGGGCGGCGCAGCCAATCAACCTGACCCCTTGCGGCAACCCCATCACCTGACGGGCGAGGGTGGCCGCGCCCGGGGCAAAACGCTGCTCATCAATGCCATTGGGGATCACCGTTGGCGACAGCTGGCCCAGCTTGGCCAGCAGCTGGTTGGCGACCGGTGTGGCATCGGCTACCAGGAGCGGTTTGAAGGCGCGCAGCCCCCACAGGGCCAGCGTGCGCTGATGGGGATCATCGAGATACCAGGCATCGTGCTCTGTGTGTACCAGGGTGGGCACCCGGACCAGCCGACTGGCGAGGCCGCCATAGAGCATGGGCCCCAGATGGTGGGTATGCACCGCGCCCGGCTTGAGCTGGCGCAGCAGTCGGGTGAGCCGCCAGAGGGTTGCGAGCGACCAGCCAGCGGGCTTTTCCAGACAGTGAATATTGCCCGCGAAGGGATGCAGGGCCGGCCATGCCCTTAGCACATCCGCTGTGCGCCCTTCGAGGGAGATGATATGCACCGGTTGCTCGGCGGGGCTCGCCTGCGTGAGGTTGAGCACCATGGTCTCCAGCCCGCCAGGCTGCAGGTGCTGCACGATTTGCACGACAGGTTGCAGAACAGGTTGAACAACAGGTTGCACGACGGACTGGGCGCTGGCGCCCCTGCGGGGATGGGGTCTGTGCGACGGGGTTGATGACAACATGGTTCGCGCTCCGGCAAGGGAAGGGGTGACACCCCGGATAGCGGGAGAATGCGAATCTTGTACCACTCTTGCACACAGCTCATCGCAGCCCCAGATCCGGATGAGGGAGTGATAGAGTGGCACTCTCTTTGCACGACTCTCTTTGCACTGTAGCGCTGCAGGCCTTTTTTGGGAGTGATGCCATGCCTCTCCAGTTCTATTACAACCTCTACATCATTCTCTTCGCCGCCTGGCGCCGTCGCTATCTGCTGGTGATCCCGCTGCTGGTGATGCCATTGGTGGGGGTGACAATCGGTCTGCTCAGCCCAAAAGTGTTCGAGAGCCGTACCACCTTTATGGTGCCGCAAGATGCCAACCATACCCCGACCCTCAAGGATCTTATGACTCAGGAGAGTCTCAAAGATCGTTTTGCGGTGCTCGAAGCCCTGCTGCGCAGCCGCTATGTGCTGGACGGGGTGGCGCGGGATCGCGGGCTGGTCACTGACGAGACCCCCCCAACCCAGCGCGACCTCATCATGGACTGGCTCTCCAGCTCGGTTTCCCTGCGGCTGATAGGGGACGAGGTGATTGAAATCAAGGTGAGAGCCGACTCGCCTGAAAACAGCGCCGGGCTGCTGGAGGCCATCTCCCGCCGCTTCTTTTTCAACCTGCTCAGCAAGGGGCGCCAGTCGGCAGAATCGTCCGAGCGCTTTTTGCAAAGCCAGCTCGACAGCCGCCGCAGCGAACTGCAAGAGGCCGAGCAGCAGCTCGCAGATTTTAAACGGGAGCATGCCAGCGCCCTGCCGCAACAACAGAGTACCAACGTCGCCCGGCTCTATGGTTTGCAGGAGCGTTATGCCGGGAGTCTGATCACCTTGCAACAGGCCAAGGCTCGGGTCGATCAGCTATCGCTGGGGCAGGAGAGTCAGCTTGCCCGCCAACTGGATGAGAAGCTGCAACTGATGCGCACCGATCTGGTATTGCTGCGGGCCCGCTACAGTGACGAGCATAGTAAGGTGCAGAGTCTGCGCTATCAAATTGACCAGTTGCAGCAGGAGTTTGATCAGCTCAAATCTCGGCCGGATATGACGCGCGGGGCCGAATGGCAGCAGGCCCAAACGCAATTGAGGGAAGCACAGCAACACGCCAGTGGTTTGAAGAGCCTGCTGGATGAACTGGACAAGGTGGTCGACTCCCAGGGGGATACCGAACGCCAGCTCGCCGAGCTGGAGCGGGATCTGGCGGTCAAACGCACCCTCTATCAGGATTTGCTGCTGCGCTATGAGAAGGCCAAGGTGACCGGCGATCTGGGCAGCTTCGAGCAAGGGGAGCGGATCAAGGTGATTGACAAACCCTTTGCCCCCAGCAAGCCAAGCAACTACCCGCTCAAACTGTTTCTGCTGGCGGGCATTGTGGGCGGGCTTGGGCTCGGCTGCGGTCTGGCGCTGGTGGCCGAACTGGCGGATACCAGCCTGCGCCGCTCCGATCAACTGGCCGCCCTGGTCAATGCGCCGGTGTTAAGCCGTATTCCCTACTGCAAGCCGATGCCGGACTATCCATGCAACAGTGATCAGGCGCTGGATGGTCAGGTGCTGCCCATGTCACCGGAGTCGGGTTGATTGGCGCAACCTGCGGGCTATCAGTCGGTAACCGTTTACCGGCCGGGACTTGGCGTACACAACGCGCCAGATAGGGAGTAATCCGTTTTCTCGATGCTGGCCCGAGCGATTGGGGTGCCGTCACGCCTGAGGAGTGTCCCCCAATCGCTCGGAGATCTCCACCAACGACAGTGTTCGCTGGCGCTACAACTCCCCACAATGTGAGTACATGCCATAACCCTGTCAGCCTATAACGCTCGCCTAACCGCCAATATGCCCCCTCTCCCCCCGGGAGAGGGCTGGGGTGAGGGTTATTTCCGCCCTTTTTCCAAAAACCAGCTGACTTCAAACAGCAATTGCTCACTAATTGTTTGAACCAGCTCAGGTTTTATCAACTACCTCTTCCCATGCCTCGAACAGGCACTTTATGATAGCCAAACGACAATCAACCTCTAGGGAGAGCGTCATGGCAGCGATGGTTACTATTCTCGCGGGTGAAAAGCAGCAGACTGGGGGCTGAAATTCAGGGGCGGTAGCCTTGCCTTAAAAGAGTGACAAGCTGGGGCCCGCACAAGGTTCCTCACAGGGGGAAATCTTGGAAATCTTGGAAATCTGGGACACCCAGCTTTTTGACTGAAAATCTCTCTCCAGCCAATTTTTGAAGACATTAGTTCGAATACACACCCCTTATGGGGCCTGCAAGTAGCCTAATAGTGGCTTACTTCAGCCTAATGGCAAAAGGTGGGTGTCCCAGTTCTGTTTGCCGACAGGGCGTTATGCGCACCGAAAGATGAAGCTTCATAGGAGGAATTATAAGTGGACGATTTTTACATAGATCAAAAAGGATTGGCGGCATACTATGAAGTTCAGTGGCTTGATAAACTTCGCTTAAGTGGAGTGTCTGAACAATTCGAGAGCAAATCCAAGTACGTACCTGAGTCGTTTATCTCGTCAAACCACACACAAAGTGTAGCTAAGTTTATTATTGATTCTCTCGAAGCTGAAAGTATTAATCCTATTGGCGCATTAGAGGTAGGGGCAGCTTTGGGACGAAATAGCTACGAGTTAGTTACTAACATACCAAGCATTAGTTCTGTCACAGTTGTTGAGCCGTCTCACCGCTTGCTATCAAATCTCAAACAAATACTAATTGACGGTACTAAATGTGAATTTCCTTATATCAAGAGCTTGAAAGAGTTGGGGTGTTTGGACTTTGATGCTTCAACAATAGCAAAAGCGTGTGATCATGTATCATTTACTTTAATTGAAGCACCTTTCGAGCCTGGTGTTGTTAAGAAAGAGTTTGATTTAACAGTTTGCCTAAATGTACTGGATCAATGTGAATCGCCTAAAACTTTAGTAAACGCATTGATGGATGCAACTGCTTTTAATGGAGTGTTAGTTTTATCATGTACGTATCAGTGGAACAAAAAGCATTTAAAAGAAGAGAGTGAAGCTGTTAATGACATAAACGACTACTTTGGAGAGGGTTGGGCAAAGCTATCTGAAGATGAGTATGAATATAAGATAAGATTTAACGAAAGGTATTCGTTACTATTTCTTTCCCATATAGTTGCTTACAAAAAAGTTGGTAGCTAACATTTGGTACGTGCGCATAACAAACAATTTAAGAGTGATTCAGCACGCGTAGCATTTTTACTATGCATTAGTTTTATTAATTAAGGCGGTATGCGGTAGCATCGGTATTGCGTGCTTTACACCTTAATTGGGCGTTAAATTTCAGTCAAGGATGGTGGATTATCAAAATTGATATTTATGATGTGTTTATTGGCGAATCGGCCTTTGGTAATCCTTGCGGGGTACTAGAGCTAAATGGCTGGCTTTCCGATAGCGAGTTACATCAAATAACCCGTGAAGTTGGACTGCCTGTGACTTCTTTCATTACTCACGTTGACGGACAGTTTCACATTCGTTGGTTTGCATTGGATGGTGAAATTAATCTTTGTGGTCACGGGAGTTTAGGCGCTGGTGCAGCGATCCTTTCTAAGTACCAACTGGAGAATGTAGTTTTCAACAGTAAATACGGTGAAGTGGTGATTTCTAAAAGAGATGACCAATATTCATTGGTATTACCAAGCTGGGAAGCAAAGCCTTGTGCCGTTCCAGTAGAAATCTCTGATTTAGCGATGGATGCGATTGATGTTTTTTCTACCCGAGACTTAGTCTTGGTTTTGCCTTCGGTTGAGGCTGTCATGAATTTCCAGCCAGATGACGATCGCTTGAGAGAAATCAACGAATACCATGCTCTGATTGTAACGGCTGCAAATGGTAATAGTGGTTATGTTTTAAGATACTTTGCTCCCAAAATTGGCATATCTGAGGATTTAGCAACAGGCTCAGCACAATGCTCTCTTGCACCGTATTGGTTTAAAAAACTTGGCTCCGACGCATTGAATGCGCGTCAACTTTCAATGTCAGGTGGTTATTTTGAAGTGGAGAGAACAACTGAAAATTCAATTACAGTACTTGCCCAATCAAAGCGGCGAGCAATTGCAATTTAACAAACGCCTCAAGAGGGAGTGTCAACGCGTGGCGTTTCCAGTCCCATTGAGCCGCGGTGGTTGCAGTTGTTGTGTTTAAGTTTGGTGGTAATGCGTTGCCAGCCCCTTAGGCGGGCGTTATGCGGTTTCAAATAAGGTTATGTAATGAAAAGAATATGCTTAGTTACTCATTCAGAAGCCAGCCACAGTGTTGATCGCTTGGTTGGAGGTTGGTACAACTCTGAATTAACTGAAAAAGGTGTAGAACAAGCCAAACTAATTAAAGAAAAAATTGTTGAGCTGGGTTTTAATCCTAGCATTCATGATGTTTTTTCATCAGGCCTTAATAGAGCAAGGCAGACTGCCGAGATTCTCTGTAGTGACGCTAAAATCCATTTGGACAGTCGCTTAAGAGAAATGTCTTTCGGTAAAAATGAGGGATTGCCACAAGATCAGCATAATAAGCTAATACGCTTTCCACCTAAAAAAGGGAATCGCCTCGACCATCGTATTTGTGAGGGGGCAGAATCACCAAGAGACTTGGCGGTTAGGGTGATTGATTTTGTAAAATCAGTTTTTAATCATAGTAATGAAAATATTATTGTCGTTGCGCATGGATTCTCAGCTAGCTTTGTCATTGCTGCTTTCCAAATGATCGATATTGAAAGTATGGCATACATTGATTATAAGCTTGGTGCAGGGAGTATTTCGGTACTCGAAATTGACGATTATTTTCACAACCATGCTATCAAGCTATTGAACTACCAACCGTATAACGAAACGTTTAAGGGCGATTAGTAAATACGTGCCATTTTCACTTCGTTCCTTGGTGGTTTCCGTTTTCATTTTGCAGAGCCAAGTGGTAGCGGGTTTTCTGTTTGGTCAGATGCACGTGCATAACAAACGCTTCAAGCCGTCATTCCGCACCTAATTTTTGCATTTTAAATGGTGATGATGTTCACACAAGCAGAATTGAATTGAGAAAACCAGTGACTTCATTCACGTTGCCACGTGATAATGCTCTGTTGGGTAACAGTTCACATCATTTCACGGGGGGGGAAGTATGAATCCGAGCATTTTAACTTTTGCCCCAGCCTCAACCCCCAACACCTCGATGTTGCCATTTGTTGTGAACGTGTAGGTATCGTCGCCGAAAAAAACCAATCAGGTGTGGAATGTCGGTTCCAGCCCCATTGAGCCGCGGTGGTTGCAGTTGTTGTGTTTAAGTTTGGTGGTAATGCGTTGCCAGCCCCTTAGGCGGGCGTTATTTTGCTTATTAAAATTATGGAGGATAGCGGTAAGTGTTATATGCCAAGGCTTTAAATATTGGAGATAAAATTGGGTTTTTCTCACCATCTTCACCGGCCACCACCTTTGCGCCAAATCGATTTCAAAGAGCAAGAGCTTACCTTGAGGCACAGGGATTTGAGTTAGTTGTAGGTTCGCTGACGGGGCAATCTGATTATTATCGTTCTGGCTCGATTCGAGAGCGTGCTGAAGAATTGAATCAACTTATTCGGGATCCGGATATCCGTTGCATCATGTCTACAATAGGTGGTAGTAATAGTAATTCATTGTTGCCATATATCGACTATGCTGCCTTAAAAAATGATCCCAAGATCATTGTTGGCTACTCAGATGTGACAGCCTTACTGCTTGGTATTTATGCTCAGACTGGACTCATCACATTTTATGGGCCAGCTTTAGTCGCATCATTTGGTGAGTATCCCCCATTGGTTGATGACACCTTTCACGCTTTTATTGATCTGTTATGCTCAGGGGCGAATGAATATAAATATTCAATGCCCGCCACATGGACAGATATTAAGCATGATTGGGAAACTCAGCATTCAGCTAAACCCGTTTATCCGAATGAGTGGCAGTTTATCGGTAAAGGTAAAGTCACCGGCAGAGTTATTGGCGGAAACCTCAACACCATGGCGGGGATCTGGGGGAGTCGATACATGCCAGAGATTGAAGTGGGCGATATTTTACTCATAGAGGATTCTCTAAAAGGTATCGAAAATGTCGAGCGCTCGTTTGCACATCTCGCAGCGTGCAATGTTCTTGAGCGAGTTGGTGCGATCATATTGGGCAAGCATGAATTATTTGACAACAAAGGCACAGGTAGAACACCGCTAGACGTTTTAATCGAAGTGTTAGCAGGTAAAGATGTCCCCATATTTTATGGCTTTGATAGTTGTCATACACATCCGATGCTGGTAACCCCATTGGGTGTGCGAGGGACAATCGACTTTGATCATCATACATTTAAGCTAGAGGAGTGTTGGCTTAAATAACCAGCGCGTAGGTTCTGTGATGCAGCTTATTTCAAAGTGAGGACGGATGAACCCATCCATAGAGCACTCTTATGACTACACGTTTTGTGTCGCAGGTACCGGTACGGAATACCGTTTGTACGCTCCTTACCTGCTTCCTGAAGCGGTAGACCCAGTAGCCATGCAGGCTGTTGCCAATCAGTCCCTCGACCTACATCCCTGTGCTGCATTATCACAAGACGCTTCAAGAGCTCGGAGCGCTGCCGCCTTTATGTTGCTATGTGTGGGACGAGCCGCTCAGGCAGAGGCCATTCTCCGAGAGGTGATCTCCGCGCAGATGGTTTCAGAGGACGATGCTGCTCGCGTTAGCTCAGAACTACGCCTGGTGCAGGTTTTGCAGCGGCTCGACCGTGCGGACGAAGCTGTCAGCTTGGCCACTCAAGTAGTCGGTCGGCTGCAACCAAGTTCCCTTAAGCGGCATTTCGCACTGCATCATCTTGGCAAGGCTCTCGCACAGACCGGTGTCTATGACAACGCTCGCGCCGTGCTGTCAGAGGCACTCTCTTTACGCCAGGCGCTGGGCAAGAGAGAACTCATCGCATCAACTCTGGAGGCGTTATCATTGTTGCCCTCAGAATAAGCTGCGCAGCAGCGATATGGTCAGACCTGGCATATTGGTCAATCGGGCGAATGTCGTCAGGGTGTCTAGCCTTTGTACTCGGCATTGAGGTCATCGCCGCCGGCAAAAATCAGGGAGCTATGGCTCCCTCATCGTGATACACGGGGTGATTCATTAGCCGATGGCAGGTACCAGCTGCCCGTTGGCGGGCTGCAGGCGTCCCTGATTACGGCGTTGATAGCGCCATGCCAGCAGTAGCGGCATACCGAGCAGCAGCTGGGCGGCCAGCGGGATCTCCTCGATGGGGGCGGCCAGTGCTCCTTCGGGAATGATGCCCCCTTTGATCTCGGCTGCCAGCTTGAGCTGCAAGGCATGGCCAAAGTCGGCGAAGGTGGTGGCATTGATAACAAAGGCATCTTTGCCGCCGACCACGTTGTTGAGATACCAATCTTGCAGCACACCGTCGGCATAGTCCTGGCCGATGGTGATGCCGTTAATGGTATCAATGCCGGAGGCAAGCAGCTGATCCCGCACGGTAGCGGTATCCAATCCGGCATTCTGGATGCCGTCTCCCGACACATCCATCACCTGTCTGGTGGCGGTGAAGTTATTGGTATCAAACTGCAAACCACCAAAAGCCATGGCGGACCCCGGCGCCGTCATCCCGGCAAAGGGGCGCACCAGTGAATCCAGGGTGGCGGCGAAGTTGTTGATGGAGGTCATGTCGTAGAGGTGGAACCAGTCAGTCATCACGCTCTGTTGGGTCGAGCCGCTCCACATGATCATCTGCACGGCAATAGAGCCGAGCTTGCCATCACTGGTATCGAGGATGGCGCTTTGTACCTCCTGGTTGTAAAAGGCGTTTACATAGCCTTGCAATTGCAAATTGAACTCCGATGCACTGACGCTGCCGGAGACATCCATCAGCAGTTGCAGTTCGGTATCGACCTGGATCAAGGCATACACCGGGGAGCTGAACCATAGCATCCCCAGCAGCCCTGCCAACGGTTTGAGTTTCATTGCTCACTCCTTCTCCCTGGCGCGAGTGCCAGTAGGGGGAATGAATAAACCGTGCCAGCTTTGTTGCATGCTCTGACTTGATTTTGTTTGGGGGAGGCTGGGCAGGCATGGAACTTGCGAAAGCGTTCAAGCGTGTTGATAACCGGCAGGAGTTGCGATGGCGATCCGTCCCTGGCAGTGGGCACCCAACTGGCTATTGCTTGGTCTGGCCAATCAGTGGGGCATGGTATGGCTCAATACGGGTCACTTCAACCTGTTGGTGGTGTTGCTAATTGCTGTCTGGTGGCAAATTGCATCGCGGGTTGCACCGAGCTGGCGCCCGCATCCGCTGGCGCTGGCGCTCTTTATCCTGCTGATCATGATCCCCAGTGCCAGTTGCAAGGCGCTGGCCTGTCTGTTGCTGGTGGCCTCGCTGTGGCGCCGTCATCAGAGTCGCGATGAGCGGGCGGTACTGCAGATTGTGCTCGCGTTGACCGTGGCGGTGTTGTGGGGGCAGCAGGTGTTTGCGTTGCTCTCTGGCCCGGTGCTGGCGTTCGATGCCTGGGGGGTGGGCCAGTGGTTGCAGCTGCTGGGGTGGCAGATCCACCTTGATGGCAACCGCATCGAGCGGTTGGGGGGCCATGCGCTGATTGTGCTCAAGGGGTGTTCATCCTTCTCCCAGCTCTATCTGGTGATCATCGCCTGGCTTATCTCCAGCTGCTGGCTGGCACCGCAGCGCCCATTGCACCGGCAGTGGCCCCTGTTGCTGCTGGTCTGCCTGCTCTATATCGGGGCCAACCAGTTGCGGCTGGTGCTGATGAGCCTGGATCTGCGCTGGTATGAGTGGCTTCATAACGGTAGTTGGGCCCAGCTCTATCAGTGGGTCATTATGCTGTTGGTGATGAGTATCCTGTTTATCCGTGGGCGCCCGCGTGATGCCCTCTAGCAGGATCTCTGTTGCTGGCGCCGGAGTAGCAATTGCGGTTAACGATGCACTGTGCAAGGAGGCGTGATGGCCGGCGTGTCTAAGGGATATCTGCTGCTGTTGCTGGTGGCGCTGCTCAGTGCTGCCGCCATGGGGTGGCGTTATCAGAACCGGGCGGCCAATGAGGGGGCCAAGCCCATGTTGCTGGAGCTGGTCCAGCTGGGCTGGCGTTTGCGGGTGGCCACGCCGGTATTGGGCGGCACCTATGTCAGTTATCAGCTGGCTCATCCCCGCTGTGACGGCCTGTTGCAGGCCATGCTGGTGGCGCCGGATAGTGAGGCGATGTCGGTAACGTTGGCGGGCGTGGGGATGAGTCAGGGGGTGATGTTTTTAGGCGAGCTGTACCAGAGCCCACCGCTCCTTTCATATCGCCTTACCCAGGGTTGGCGCAAATTATGGGGGCTGGCCCCTTATCCCCTCTATCGGGTGGCTTTGCCCACCTCCTGCCTTGATCTTATTGTGCCGCCGATGGGGTGACAGACCCCGATTCTCCATTTGGCAGAATGCGGATCAGCAAGGTATTGGGGGCCAGCATGGGGTCATAGCGGGGTTCCAGCTCAATGGCGCGAGACCCGAGCAAGCGGGTGAGGGCGGTCAGCCGTGCGCTCGCTGTCCGCGCACTCTCCAGCATGTCGGTTTGCAACCCGGGGCCGCTTATCAGCGCAATCCGGGCCGGATCCTTGCGTCCCAAAAACTGATGCAACTGCTGCTCCTGATCCGCTGGTAGTTGTGTCTCCGCTTGCTGGTACTGCAGTTGTAGCTGGGGCTGTTCGGCCAGTTGCTGTTCCCGCAACTGGTTGAGGATCGGCAGGGTCTCATTGACCGGCTCCTGACGGGCGCAACCGGTGAGGATCAGCAGCGGCAGCATCAGGAGTAACAGGCGAGGCAGGGCGCTGACCTGGAGGGGAGCGCGGGAAGTCGGGTTGGCCATATACAGTCACTTCAGGGGGATGAATGGACATCAGTTTGCAATGTTTTCAATCCCTTGGCCAGCTGTTCAATCTCGCGGCGCCACTGGATCCAGGTGGTTGAAGGCAGTTGTTCTGCCATGAGCCAGCGGGTCGGCAGTTGGGCCCGCAGGCGCTCCTGCAGCAGGGCGGCTTCTACCTGATAGCGGGCGGCCTGCTCCAGCCAGGCGAGCCAGCGCAGATCCTCGATGGCTTGCTGCAACAGCAACAGATCATGGGAGAGACGTGGCGCCTCGCAGGCTTGTGGGCCGAGCAGCATAAAGTCGCTCTCCCGCCCGTCGGTGGGGTCATAGGGCAGGGCGGTGGGCATGCGGCCATGCCACTGCAAATAGCCCTCTGCGCCGCTTTGCCACAGGTAAAACCCGGCGGCGCGCGGGGTACCCAGATTGTAAAACCAGGGGGTGACCTGGTGCTGGCGTACTCGCTCCACATCGCTTTTGTCGGCGCCAAAGCCTGCGTTGATCAGGGCTATCTCCACCTCTGCCAGCAGCGGTACCTGGCCGGGATGGTTGAAGTGGCCTGCGCGGATCACCGCCGGATCCCGCCGTTTCATCTCCCGCGCCAGGGTGGTGATGGCGGGCAGGGTGGCAAGATCGGGCTCATCAAACAGGCTCCATGCCAGCGGCGGCAAGCCGCTGGCGGTCAGCGCCTGTTGCCGCGCCTGCCACTGGGCAAGCTGGCTGGCGAGGTCACTGCCCCAGCGTTTGAGCGGGGTATAGGCCAGCAGGGGCGGTACAAAGCCGAGCCCGGCCGCTTCCCCCATGATGTCACGCATCCCTGCCTCATCTTGTGGCAGCGCGGGCGAGAGGCCGCTGATCCCCAGCTTGGCGAGCCGCGCCAGATCGCAGCGACTGGCCGCGGCAATCTGCTGCTGCCGCGCCTCGGGGGTGGGGCTGAGCCAGTTCAGATAAGGGGGGGCTTCTACATAGATTCCGACCGGCTTGCTGGCTGCGGGCAGGGTCAGTGGCAGCACCTCGATAGTCAGCGGTAACTGCACCAGTTGCTGTTGGCTCAGCAGCTGAATATTGCCCTGATAGGGGCCGGCAGGGGCGTTACGCGGGACGCTTACCTGCAGTACCAATCGCCGTGGGACGCCGGCCTTTAGGGTGAGCCCGGCGATCCCCTCGACCAGCTCCTGATCCGAGGGGGTCAACAAGGTGCCGCTTGCCTGCGGGCGAACCAGCTGCCATCTGCCGTAGTAGGGGGTGAGTGGCAGCGTCAGCTGGTCAGCTTGAGGTGGCTGGATCACCAAGAGTGGGGCCGGGTCATCGGCGTTGGCATGAATGGCAAACTCCAGCAGCAGCTGGCTACCTCTGGCAGCCAGTACCGGTTGGGATGCGTGCTGCAACGCAGCGGCTGCAGATGCCGGGGCGATGTGCAGGGTGGGGGCGGCATCCGGAATGGGCGTAAGGCTGAGGTGTGCCGGAACAGGTGCGGGTGAATAGGGGGCCAGGGTCCACTTTTCCAAAAACAGCTGGCGCTGTTTGGTCAGCACGGTTGCGGTAGCGTCGGCCAATATGGCGAGATCTTTCTCACTATTCGGGAGAGCCACTTTGCTGGTGGGGGCCGGATAGGGTGCAAGCAGCAGCCCCGCCAGGTATTTGGCATCCGGTGAGTGGCCCACCAGGGTGATAGTGAGCGGGCCGCCGGGGTGGTTCAGGGTGACATGGACCGGGCCCCCCTGACGGGCCCCGAACAGCTGCCAGGGATCCGGATTTGGCAACGCCTCGCGGGATTGCCCTGCCAGATAGCGCTGCGTTAGCCACTCCTGTGGTTGCCACTGCTCGGCCCATACCGGTTCATCGTTGACCAGTACACTGCGCTCGAAGGGGTGGGGCAGGTACTCCCACTCGCCGGGATCATCCAGCCAGAGGGTGAGTTGGTAGCGCCCCTTGGCGACCTCCAGCCGTACGCCGTCGAGATTGCGCAGCCCATCGCGCACCAGAGCATCGCCAGAGGGGCGCAAGATGGCGGTGGGATGGCCAAGCAGCCGGGGATCCCCCGGGCTCAGGGTCTCAAAGCCGGTAAAGCGGGGGGCGGTGGCCGCCCCCAGATCCAGCGCGATGGTGTCTGTGGGCAAGGTCAAACCCGGCTCCCAGTTCCAACGGTGGATGGTCAGTGCTGGCGCGTTATCGGCCATAAAGAGATAGAGCTTGGTGAGTTTGTCCAGCGCCAGTGCTCTGGGCTGGCTGGTGCGCCATTCACTCAGGGCAAAGCGCTGGGTAAAGGGGCCTGGGGCGACAATCCGCTCCAGATTGACCCGGCTGCGGTAGTTGACCGAGGCGTTATCGTCGATACGCAGGATCATGATTTGCGGGCGGGCGCTGGGGTTATGACCCTCAATCACCAGTTCATCGTCGCTACCCACCGGCCAACTGTGGCCACTCAGTTCGAGCCGCTGGGGTGTCTGGCTGCCTGTCAGGGGCAGCGGAGTCTGCCCCTCCAGCCGGGTGGCGGCTATCGCTGTGTTACCACAGAGCAACAGAACCAACCAGAGCCCTTTGTTCATCCCCATAATCCCTTTAGCCAGTTGCTCAGCTCGGCAGCCTTGTGATCCCAGCTTTGCTGGGCCACCTGCTGTTGGCGGGTGTGGCGCCCTTCGCTGCGGGTAAGCCCTTCCCAGCCACTCTCCTGAAACCAGCCCGGATTGGATTGATCAAAGGCGGCCCGATTGATGGCCTCGGCCAGGCTCTCCCCATCGTGGGGGAGCTGGATCTGATCCCGATAACCATCGAGTGCCGGAAAATCGGTGCTGACGATGGGTCGCCCTGCGGCCAGATATTCGCGTAATTTGAGTGGGTTGCAGGCACGGATCTGGGCGTTGTCGACAAAGGGCAGCAAGCTCACTTGCCAGTGCTGGGCATAGGCCGCCAGGGTGTGGTGGGGGCGGGGCCCCAGCAGATGGATATTGGGGATCCCCTTGAGGGGGGAGATATCGGTCTGGACCGGCCCAATCAGCACCAGATCCCAGTGGGGCAGGGCGGCGGCTGTCTCTGCCAGCAGGGGGATATCAATCCAGTCACTCAGGCTGCCGTAAAATCCGGCAATGGGGCGGCCGGAGGGGAGATCCGCCGGACGCGCTCTGGGGGGCATAAACAGCTCGAGATCCACGCCGTGGCTGAGCAGCCGGGTTTTATGGGGGGGAAAGCGGCTGGCCAGCGCGGGGCTGGCGGCCAGAATGAGATCGGCTTTTTCCACCAGTCGGGCCTCGCAGTGAGCGATGGCCTGATGATCCACCCCGGCCAGTGCCGAGAAGTCATCGCCACAGTAGTAGATGACAGCGCGCTCTTCGAGCTTGCCAATCAGATCGACGGCGCTGGGCAGGGAGATCCAGAGCAAGGGGCGATCCAGCGCGGGCTGCTGGCGCCGGATCTGCGCCGCCAGCCAGTGGCCATTGATCTTGCCTGCCAGCCGACTGCCGGGCAGTGGCAAGGCTAGCGGTGGCAATATCCGGGGGCGGCAGGCGTCGGATGGCGAAACTGACTGGCCGCCAGCATGGCGTGCGCCACGCAGCACGGCCCCCAGTTTGCGGCCGATGCGGGTGAGATCATGGAGGGTAAAGCGGGGGCAGCGCAGGCCGATGGAGTTGACCCAGAGCACGTCATAATCGGGCAGCAGACGTTTGATCAGATGCTGGGTGCTGGAGGGGTGCTGGCCCCAATCCTCGCCCAGCACCACCAGTTGCGGCAATGAATGTGGTTTCATGCAAAGGCCTCCGAGGTGTGTGCGGGGTCGCTGTGATCCTGTGATTGCAAGGGGCGCAGTACGGTGGCCGGTACCCCGGCAGCCAGCACGCCGGCGGGCAGATCCCGGGTGACGACGCTGCCTGCGGCGACAATGGTGCCGGCGCCTATGGTGACGCCTGCCATTACCATCACCCCGGTGCCGAGCCAGACATCCTGCTCCAGCACAATGGCCCCCACCTGTTCATCCAGATCCGGTTTACCAAGGGCGCGCTCACGGGCATTGACCGGGTGCCCCGGGTAGCCCGCCAGAAAGGCGCGCCCTGCAATTCTGACGTTATCCCCCAGCACTATCTTGCTGCCCACCGCCAGAGTGGTTTGCCAGCCAATCCCGACATTGCGGCCAATCACCAGACTTGGGGTCTGGCTTGATGCCCGGCCGCTGATGGTCATAGCGGCGCTGAGGCGGCAGTCGGCGCCTATTTCGATGGCAACCGGACCGCTGATATAGGGGATGCCACCATAGAGGTAGAGGCGTGGGGCGGGGGCCGTCAGGCGAGATTGAAACAAGGGGGTCCACCAGAGGGTGCGGGTCAGGGTTGCCAGCGCGTTGCTGCCAAGCAGATAGAGCCGATAAAGCAGTCGGTGCAGGGGCGGGATCACGGGGAATGACCAGTGGCGGGCGCTTTTGGCCAGGCACCATATCCGGCGGGCAAGGGGCGTCTCTCCCTGTTTGGCCCAGCTTTTTATCCGGTGCAGGTTGATGATATTCATGGTGACCTCTCCCTCTGGTGCAGTCCGTTGCCTGTTGCTAACCAAGCAGGGATCGGGCCAACAAGAGCATGCTGGCGCTGAATGGAGCAATGGCGGAGGCGACTCGTTGGGGCAGTGCAATTTGCAGCACAATCTTGTGCAAAACGCAATTTGCAGTCTCATTCTGAGCTTGTTCTGGCTTTGCCACTGGGCTCGAGCCACGCCGGGGGGCGATCCCCTCTGGGTTGGTGTGAGTGGCGTGGGCTTTGCATCAGCGTTAGCTGACTCGGAGCTGGATGCTTGTGGTGGCTGGGAGGCCTTATGAAACTTGGTGTGAACCAGATAGCCATGCTCTATTACGCCGTCGGCTTGCTCTTGATGAAGGGGATCTCCCTGCTGATGCTGCCGGTGTTGACCCATCAGCTGCTGCCTCGTGAATACGGTCAGCTGGAGGTGCTGCTGACCCTCATCAATCTGGGCTCCCTTATTTTGGGCTTTGGCCTGGTGGATGCCCTCTATCGCTTTGCCGGACTGGCGCAAGATGAGCAGGCGCGCCAGCAGGTGGTGGCCCGCATGTTCGGTCTGGTCTGGTTGATTGCTCTGGCCAGTCTGCTGCTACTCTGGCTGCTGGCACCTGTGGTGCAAGCCTGGCTGCCGGTGGAAACCCGCCTTGCGGATGTGCGCTGGGTGCTGTGCGCCCTGCCGTTTGAAGGGGTGATCGGGGTGCCGCTGGCGTGGCTGCGGATGCGCAATCAGGCGCGGCTCTTTTTCGTGGCAACCGCAGGCAAGGCGGTGATCCAGTCGCTGCTCACGGCCTGGTGGCTCTGGCTGGGGTGGGGGGTGAGTGGCGTGTTGGCCTCCGGCACCCTGACCTGCATCGCACTGGCGCTGCTGCTGAGCTTCTGGCTGTGGCGAGATAGCGGGATCCGTTTTGACTGGCAACATTATCGGCCGCTGTTGCGCTATGGGCTGCCACTGGTAGTGAGCGGGCTGGCAGGCTTTGCCCTGAGCGGGCTGGATCGCTGGCTGCTGGCTGATGTGGTGGGCGAGGTGCAACTGGCCTACTACGCAGTGGCGGGCAAACTGGCGCTGGCGGTGGGGCTGTTGCTGCAACCCTTTGCCCTCTGGTGGTATCCCCGCAGGTTTATGCTGCTGCGTGAGCCGGATGGACTGCGGCTCAATGCCCACTACAGCGTGATGGGCTCGGCATTGGGCTTTCTCACCGCAGGTATCGTCGGGCTCACGGCGCCCTTGCTGATTCGCTGGCTGACCCCGGAGAGCTATCACGGGGCGATCGCCTATATACCACTGCTGGTGCTGGGCATGGCGGTGCGCAATGTCTCGGACTTGCTCAATGTCGGTTGCTTTAGCGGCGAGAAGAGCAATGCCCAGATGGTGATCAATCTGGGTTGCAGTGTGCTCGGTGTGGTTGGCTTTTTACTCACTATTCCCCGTTTCGGGGTCGATGGGGTGATCTGGACCCTGCTTTTGGTCTATCTGGTGCGGGCGCTGGCCTTCTATCTGGTGAGTCAGCGCTTGTTGCCGCTGCCGTATCGCCTCTCCACCCTGTGGGCCAGTTCGCTCGGGGCGCTGGCGATGGTCTGGCTTGGCCAATGGTGGGCAGGATCATGGCTCGTCTAGCGCCAGCCCTTTGGGCAAGCGCCATCTGTCTGGTGCTGGCCCTGCTCTGGTGGCGGTTGCCTCATCCCTTGCTGCTGCCGGTGATTGGCCTTGCCATTCCCGCCATCTGGTTTGCCCTGCGCTGGCCGTTTTTGATGGTGTTGGGGTTTGTCACCTTCTCCTTCTTTCGGCTGCATGAGGTGTTCCCCCCGCTCTATCCCCTCAAGATCCCGCTGCTCTTCTCGCTGGCCGCCATCGGTGCACTGCTCTGGCACATTGTACTGACCGGCCGGATCAAGCCTTACTGGAGCCAACCCTTGAGCTGGTTGACGGCATTCTTTGTGATGGTCTCCATTGGCGTGCTGTTTGCCAGCAACCGGGGCGAGGCGATCGCCACCTGGACCGGCAGTTACAGCAAGGTCTATCTGATGACCCTGGCCACCGCCTGGTTGGTGCGCAGACCGGAAGACTTTGCGCTGGCAGTGCGGGTCTTTGTGGCCGCCGGTTGTCTGGTTGCGCTGGTGGCCCTCTACAACAAGGCGAGCGGGATTGGGTTGGTGGAGGGCACTCGGGTGACCATAGGGCGCGAGCTGGGCTCTGTGCTGGGGGATCCCAACGATCTGGCACTGGTGCTGCTCTTTCCTGCCGGTTTCTCCCTTAGCTTGTTACTCAATCAGGGCAATGGGGTCGGGGGGCGTTTATTGGGGGGGCTCGGCTTTGTCCTGACTGCGGCCGCTATTATCGCCACCCAGAGTCGCGGCGGTCTGCTGGGTATCTGCGCCGTTGGCGGCCTGTTCGCCTGGCAGCGAGTGCAGTCGAAAACCCTGTTGATCTCCCTGGGTATGGTCGCGCTGGTGGTGCTGTTTGCCGCCGCCGGGATCAGCGGTCGGGCTTCCGGCGGGGCGGCCGAGAGCGGGATTGATGCCTCGGCCATGGGGCGGATTTACGCCTGGCAAGCGGCCTGGGGGATGGCGCTGGCCCATCCACTGGTGGGGGTGGGCTTGTCCAACTTCTATTACAACTACTTCTTCTACAGCCCCCACTGGGATGGACTGAATCATGCGGTGCACTCCACCTGGTTCGGGGTGCTGGCAGAAACCGGTTTTGTCGGTCTGGCGCTCTTTATCGGCATGGTGACAGTAACCCTGCGCAGTTGTTGGCGTTGTCAGCTCGCTGGCATGCCTCCTGCAGTGATCACCACGATGCAGGGGGTGATGGCCAGCATGGTGGGGTTTGTCATCTCGGGTTCTTTCCTGACCCAGGGATTTACCTGGCCCATCTATCTGGAATTGGCGCTGGCTGTCGCCGCCATCAAATATGTGCAGCAGGCAGCCAGCGAAGGGCAGGTCAATGAGGATGACCAAGGGGCAACCCGGTTGTCGGCAGCGTTACCAAAGGGAGCAAAATGATGAAGACAATCCCGGTTTTGCTGGTGCACTACGGAGAGGACTGGATCCGCGGCAGCGAACGCTGCCTGCTGGATCTGCTGGCCCACCTCGATCGCAGCCGGTTTACGCCGTTGCTCTGGTGCAATAGCCCGGCTCTGGCGACAGAGGCGGCGACCCTCGGGGTAGAAACCATAGTCGAGCCGTTCACCCTGCTGCTGGGGTGGCAGGCACCCCGTTTTGATCTTGCAGCCCATCGGCGCCTCTCCCGGCGAGCCAGAGAGCTCATCACCGAGCGGCAGATCGGGCTGGTGCACGCCAACAGCGCGGCCCCTTGCCAGTGGCTGGCGGGAGTCTGTCGGGCGTTGCAGGTACCCCTGGTGTGTCACCTCCATGCCCGTTACCAGCCCAGAGACAGATTCAGCCTGCGGGTTCATCAGGCAAACGTGCTGATCGGGGTGAGTGAGCCGGTATTGACCGGTTGGCGCCAGGATGGCTGCACGGCCGATCGGTTGATCCGGGTACCCAACGGGGTGGATGCCGCTCGCCTGAATACCGGTGCTCACTGGCCGATCGTTGGCGTGCTGGGCTTGCCCCCGGGGGATCTGATCATTGCGACCATCGGCTCATTGATCAAACGCAAGGGGATTGATCTGCTGATCCGCTCGCTGGCTGCCCTGATGGCATCGGGGGAGGAGGCCCAATTGCTGGTCATTGGCAGCGGCCCGGAGCGGGAGGCATTGGTGGCGTTGGCTGTCGAGCTCGGGGTGGGGGATCGGGTCCACTTTTTAGGGGAGCGGCCAGACAGCGCGGCTATCTTGCGGGGCGGGGTGGATCTGCTGGTTTCCGGAGCCCGTGAGGAGGTGTTTGGTCTGACGTTGGCGGAGGCGGGTATGTTGGGGCTCCCGGTCAGCGCCTATCGGGTGGGCGGCATCCCTGAAGTGGTGGAGGAGGGGGTGACCGGCTTGCTGGCGACCCCGGGGGATTGGGCCGAGATGGCTGATCACTGGCGGCAATTGAGCAATCCGCAACGCCGATGTGCGATGGGGCGGGCCGCTCAGCTGCGTGCCGCGCAACTGTTCACGGTAGCGCGCTATGTCGATGGCGTCACGGCGGTGTGGGACGCCGCGCTGGCTGGTCGCTGGCGCAGTACATTGCAATCACCCTATGGCGCCATCGTCCGCTGGGCGGGGCGTAGGCTAGCCGCCAAAGGGCGCAACATGCTGACGGGAGGGCTGGCGAATGGGGTTGCAAAATTGCAGGCGGGTTTTGGCTGGATAAGGAGCATCACTCGATGAGAGCAGAGACAATACCGGTCAACGGCAAGATCCTGGTGGTGGACCCTATCCCGTTTCGCGGGGGCTCCAAGGTAGCGACCGAAGTGATGCTCGATGAGCTGGCCAAACGGATGCCCGAGCTCACATGCCATGTGTTGACCCAGGATCCCGACTCCTGGCCCCGTTGCCAGCATCACCCCTTTTGGTTGCCCCGGATATTGAAAGGGCGGGAGTCCGGCATCGGTTATCTGCTCAAGCAGGGGTGGCAGACCATGGCGATTGTCTGGTTGGCGTGGCGTCTGGGGGCAGTCAAATGCTTGCTGGCTGCCTCCGGGCCCGGGGTGGATCTGTGCAGTTACTGGGCGGCCCGCTGGTTGCGCTGTCAGGTAGTTCAACTGATCCATGGGCCTGTGGGGTGCTCGGGGCTCTCTGCCAGAGCACTGCAACGGGCCAGTGCGGTGTTTTATCTGCACTCTGCACAGGGCTCTTTAACGGCGCTGCTTACCCGCCTTGGCAAGAGGGACTTTCCGTCACACTGGCAGCCATTTATCAACGGCTTGAGCGAGCGGGAGTGGCCGACGGCAACGGCTGGTGGATCCCGGATCCTGTGGGCGGCATCCCTGTTGCGCTGGAAGGGGTTGGATATAATGCTGGCAGCCCATCAGATGCTCGTCGATGCGCGTCCGCCATTAACGGTGTGTTATCTGCAGCCCAAGGGCACGCTGCAGCCCTGCAGCCAGCCCCAGCCACAATTGCCAGATACCCACTGGTACCCCAGTCCGCCCAATCTTGACGAGATCCGATCTCAATGCGGCATTTTTGTCTCAACCAGTCAGCAAGAGCCGTTTGGTCTCTCCATTCTGGAGGCGATGGCTGCGGGGCTCTGTGTGGTGATCCCGGCCGACGGCGCCTGGTGGGATCAACAGCTGACCGATGGCGTTGAGTGTCGCAAATATCAGCCAAACGATCCCGGCGATCTGGCACGGGTGCTGGCAAGCCTCAATACCATGCCCGAGGTGGTCAAGCGACTTGGCCATCATGCCAGGCTGCATGCCGAGGCTCATTACAACGCGGTGGATACCTACCAAAGTACGCTGGAGCAGTGGGAAGGGCTGTTGCGACGGGATGGATTGAGCCGAGCAGTGCACGGTTAGCATATAGTGGCCCGGTAAAGCAGCGCCGCCGCGCTATAGCATCGCTGGGTCAGCAACATGGCAGTACCGGCTATCAGAATGTGGTGGGGTGATGAAAGGTGCTGCAGCCTGAGCGTAATGAGCTTAAGAGCCGATGTTGGATACAGCGGGAAACAAGCCGCTCAAAAACAGCAGGCCCGCCTCGAAAGAGGCGGGCCTGCTGCTAACTGACGCCAGGAAAAATCACACTTTGGGCTGGTCGATCACCAGTTTGCCATCTTTGACCGGAATGGTGGCGCCGGGGGCTTGCTTCATGCGGATCACCCCCTCTTGACCGGCGAGGCGATAGGTCACGTCATAACCGATGGTGTTGACGCTCGTATCCTGCACGGTTTTGCAGCGCTGCTCGGTGGTGGTGTAGGTATCGCCCGCCTGCATATTGCCCTGCACCTGATTACCGGCATAACCCCCCGCGACGGCTCCGGCGGCGGTGGCCACCTTCTTGCCGCTGCCGCCACCAAACTGGTGGCCGACTACGCCACCCAGCGCCGCGCCCACCACGGTACCGAGGATCTTGTGCTCATCCTGTACCGGCTTGCGGTGAGTCACGGTGACGTTGTGACACGCCTGTCGGGGAGTCTTGATGGTCTCGGTGATCGGCTTGCTGCCGATCACCTCGGCAAAGGTGGGCTGGGGTGTAAAGAGGGAGCCGCTGGCCGCCGCCGAGAGCGCCAGGGCCGAGGCGATGCCAATACCGATACCTGCCACCATGGATCTGTTCATTTTATGGTTCTCCTGCATACCCGTATGGGCTGTTCCAATCTGGCGCCATCTTGTCACAACCGCTTGGCCGGACAAGGGGAGGGGAATGGCTCTGCGACAGCCGTTGGCAAGGTCAAAAAACAGCCGCCGCAAAAAGTGTCTGACTTTGGCGACAACGGGCTAAAAATGGGCAGTTTCCGGCGGCTGGTAGGTGCTATCAAGATGATAAAGAGCAATTTGAGTCACAGTTTGCCAGGCAAGCAGGAAGCAAAATGCAAAAGTGGCAAAGCGTTGACGGCTCACGCGCAAGGTGACGCGTGTGACTGTGCCCTCAGTTGTTGCGTAGGGCCACGCAAGTGGCTGATAAATGGCTACAGCACCATTGAGCACATGCCGATAAGAGAATACGGCAAGCATTTTGCTTTGATTGGGTGAGGCAGAGGGTGAACGGATCGGCAGATTGCCGCGTAAGACCTGAAATGGAGATGTTCACCCGAGATCACCGGATCAACGAGGGGGAGATATGTCAATGTTACCCAGCTGGATCACCCCGGCCATTCAGGCCAACATCATCACGGCGCAGCAAGCGGAGCGCCTGCTCTCATCCCTCTACCGGCCCCTGGCCGAACAGGGAGAGGAGCTCCCCGCCGATATCGCCGATATCAGCCTTAAACTCTACTGCTTCCGCCAGCAGGGGCGGGTACGTCACTAACGATGATTGAGGTAAAGCCTTCGCCATTGGCGGGGGCTGCTCGCTTGCCCGTACTCGTCCCGCACACCTCTTCGGCTCTTCCTCTAAGACGTTTTGCTAATACCTGCCGCCGCAGGCTCACTGTTAGGCTGTCATCCCCATAAGAGACCAGTGACGGGCAGGATGCCCATGTCCCTTGCTGATCTCTGAATCATCCCGAAACTGCCCGTTTTGTGCCACCTGTGAGGAAGGGATCCGATGCCAGTGCAGAACATCTATGAGCGCGACCTTGTCAAAACCGCCGCCAATTTCGAGGCCCTGACCCCCATCAGCTTTTTGGGGCGGGCGGAGCGGGTCTATCCCGACTATCCGGCGCTGATCCACGGCTCGCTGCGCCAGAGCTGGGGCGAGACTGCCCGCCGTTGCCGTCAGCTGGCTTCGGCTCTGCGGCTGCGCGGCATCGGGGAGGGGGATACAGTATCCATCGTCGCGCCCAATATCCCGGCGATGTTCGAAGCGCACTTCGGGGTGCCCATGAGCGGCGCCGTGCTCAACACCATCAATACCCGGCTCGATGCCGAGTCGATTGCCTTTATCTTCCAACATGCCCAGAGCAAGGTGGTGCTGGTGGACAGGGAGTTCGGCCCTGTGGTGCGCAAGGCGCTGGATCTGCTGGAGCACCCACCGCTGGTTATCGCCATCGACGATCCCCTCTACCGGGAGGGGGCGCTTATCAGTGACCTCGACTATGAGGCCTTTATTGCCACTGGTAATGGCGATGAGCCCGGCTGGCTGCCACAAGATGAGTGGCAGGCTATCTCCCTTAACTACACCTCCGGCACCACCGGCAACCCCAAGGGGGTGGTCTATCACCACCGTGGTGCCCACCTCAACGCCATCAACAATGTGCTCTCCTGGGAGCTGCCCAAACATCCCGTCTACCTCTGGACCTTGCCGATGTTTCACTGCAACGGCTGGTGCTTCCCCTGGACGCTGGCGGCGACCGCCGGGGTAAGCGTCTGTCTGCGCCATGTGCAGGCCGCCGCCATTTATGAGGCGCTGCACGAGCACAAGGTGAGCCATTTTTGCGCAGCGCCCATCGTGCTCAATATGCTCAACAATGCCGATCCGGCACTCAAGCAGGGGCTGGATCACCCCATCAAGGTGATGACCGCCGGCGCTGCGCCCCCCGCCACCGTGATCGCCGGCATGGAGGCGATGGGGATAAACGTGACCCACGTTTACGGCCTCACCGAAACCTATGGCCCCTGCGTATTGTGCGAACCGCAAAGAAGCTGGCAAGGTCAGGATGCCACCACGCTCTCTCGCCTCAAGGCCCGGCAGGGCGTCGCGTCCCCCCTGCAGGGGGAGATGCGGGTCATCAATCCGATCACTGGCGAGCCGGTGGCCAAAGATGGCAAAACCATGGGGGAGATAGTGCTGCGGGGAAATGTGGTGATGAAGGGCTATCTGAAAAATCCGGCGGCCAGCGCCGAGGCGATGGCAGAGGGATGGTTTCGCAGTGGCGATCTGGCGGTGTGGCACCCGGATGGCTATGTGGAGGTCAAGGACAGATCCAAGGACATCATCATCTCCGGCGGCGAAAATATCTCCAGTCTGGAGGTGGAAGATGTGCTCTATCGCCATCCCGATGTGGACGAAGCGGCAGTGATCGCCATGCCCGATGAGCAGTGGGGGGAGGTGCCCTGCGCCTTCGTGAAATTGAAAGAGGGGCGAGAGACCACCCAGGCGGAGCTTATCGCCTTTTGCCGTGAGCAGATGGCCCACTTCAAGGCGCCCAAGCGGATCATCTTTACCCCGCTGCCGAAGACCTCGACCGGCAAGGTGCAAAAGTTTGTGCTGCGCAAACAGCTGGGATAGCCGCCTGTTCGTAAGGCGCCAACACAGCCATTCATAGGAGGGAGATACGAGGGAGAAAGGAGGGCTGCTGGCCCTCCCGTTGTATGGCTAGGGGGTCTTGCAGGCAACGCAGTTGCGACCCTCCTGCTTGGCTTGATAAAGCATCTGGTCGGCGCGGGCGTAGAGACTCTCCATCTGTTCTCCCTTGCTATTTTCCACCAGTCCGGCGCTGATGGTGATAACCAGCACATCCCCGTCGGGCAGGGGGAGCGGGCTTTGCATCACCCGCTTGCGCAGCCGTTCGGCCAGGGATGCCGCAGCCGAGAGAATGGTGTTGGGCAGCAAGATGGCAAACTCGTCGCCACCGATGCGGGCCAGCACATCTTCGCTACGCAGCACCGATTGCATCACCTTGCCCAGATGCACCAGCGCGCTATCCCCAAGGGGATGACCGAAGCGATCGTTGATGCATTTGAACTGATCCACATCCAGTACCATCAGCACCGAGGTGAGGTGGTGGCGCATGTCCAGACTGAGGTTCTTCTCGCACAGTTCGAAAAAGAAACGGCGGTTGTAGAGACCGGTGAGGCCATCGCGCACCGACTGCTGGTGCAGCTGCTCCTTGAGCTGGTGCAGCTCGGTGATATCGGAGGAGATGCCAATCAGGGTGGGGGTGCCATCAGCCAGTTTGAAGGGAACTTTGACCGACCAGTAGTAGTGCTGCTTGCCCTCGCTATCGCTCAGCGACTCTTCACCGGCTTGCAGCTCACCGGTTTCGAACACCCGGTTGTCCAGCTGCCACATCTGGCAGGCGCTGGTGGCCGGGATCACCTCGTCATCGCGCCGATTGATGATCTGTTCGGCGGGCAGACCGAGCAGGGCACACACCTTCTGGTTGACGTAGAGAAAGCGATGTTGACTGTCTTTCATATAGATATGGGCATCAACGTTGGCCAGGATGATCTCCAGCAGTTGGTGCTGCTCCGTCAACTGTGACTCAATCAGCTTGTGTTCTGTGATATCGGTGGAGATGCCGCACAAGCCGATCAGCTTGCCATCCCGGTCGTACATCGGCTTTTTCACGCTCCAGTAGACCCGTTTTTCCCTCGTTGGTTTGAGGTAGTTGACCTCCTCCCGGGCGATAGCGATCTGCTGCTCCAGCACCTGGCGATCATTTCGTTGCAGCTCTTCCGAGACGTCGAGGTCAAAAAAGGCGTGATCATCCTTGCCTTGCAGTTCGGCCAGGGTGCAGCCAAAGAGATCCAGCACCGCCTGATTGGCATAGATGTAGCGGCCAGCCAGATCCTTGGTAAAGAGGTAGGCGCCCATCTCGTTAAAGATGGATCTGAGATGATCCAGCTCGTGCTGCAATCGGGTGGGGCAGGGGTCATCCTTCATGGGATTGGCCATCCTTGAGCAATGGGGCCTGTGTATACGGGGCCAATTTGTATCAACTGCTTTAAATTAAGCACTCTTCACGCCATATTTCGCATTTTTTACGCAATGTCTGCGTCATATCACACGATTGTCATCGTTGCTGTGGTCAAAGGAAATCAACTGAGTCTGTGGTTATGCAGATAACCGTCCCACCTATATCGGCCCGGCATCGTGGGCCAGCAGCAGAGAAATTGCCCGGTAGTCAAATACGCCAGCCCGAGTGGTAGAAAGGGTAACAAACAGGTCTTTAAATCACTATTTTAAGGGCCCTGTGATCATTGATGACTGTTAGTTTGGGGAGTGAGGGGTGGGTAAACCTGATTGATCGTGTGCTGAGAGATGGAGCTGAACGAGCTACAGAGCCCGTTCAGCAATATGAACATCTATTTATTGTGCCGCTTATAAAGCCGCTGAACGATATCCTGTAATCCCAGCCCTTCGTTTTGCAGCAGCACGGTCAGGTGGTAGAGCAGATCGGCGGATTCGTTGATGAGCTCCTCCCGATCCTTGGCCATGGCGGCCAGCGCCACTTCGACACCTTCCTCACCGACCTTCTGGGCGATGCGCTTGGTGCCTTTGCCGTAGAGGCTGGCGGTGTAGCTGGTGGCCGGATCGGCCCCTTTGCGAGAAGCCAGCACCTGCTCCAGCTCAGCCAGAAAACCGAGGGGTGGCAGCGGGTGGCCGTTAAAGCAGGAGGTTGTGCCCTTGTGGCAGGTGGGGCCGACGGGGTTGGCGGCAATCAGCAGAGAGTCCTGATCGCAGTCGGTGCTGATGGCGACGAGCTTGAGCACATTGCCCGAGCTTTCACCCTTGGTCCAGAGCCGCTGTTTGCTGCGGCTAAAGAAGGTGACCTGACCGGTGGCCTGGGTCTTTTCCAGCGCCTCGCGGGTCATAAAGCCCTGCATCAGCACCTCGCCGCTGGCGGCGTGCTGGACGATGGCGGGGATCATGCCATCACATTTAGCCCAGTCGAGCCGCTCCACGAGCGGTATCTGGTTTGCAATCTCTTGATTATTCACGGATGGCGACTCCTTCGGCTTTCAGCCAGCGTTTCAATTCGGGAATGGGGATTAGGCCCTTGTGGAACACAGAGGCGGCCAGCGCCCCGTCCACATCGGCGAGGGTAAAGGCATCGCGAAAGTGCGCCATGGCACCGGCGCCGCCGGAGGCAATCAGCGGCACCTTGCAGACGCTGCGCACCAGCTTGAGCTGGTCGAGATCATAACCCTGGCGCATGCCGTCCTGATTCATCACGTTCAGCACGATTTCGCCGGCGCCGCGCTTTTGCACCTCCTGCACCCAGTCGAGAGTGTGCCAGGCAGTGGTGCGGGTGCGACTCTCGTCGCCGGTAAACTGTTTGACCTGATAGTGGCCCGTGTCGGCATCGAAGTAGGAGTCAATGCCCACCACTACGCACTGCACGCCAAAGCGCTCGGCCAGTCGACTGATCAGGGTCGGATCGGCCAGCGCCGGAGAGTTGATGGAGACCTTGTCGGCGCCAAATTCAAGGATCTGGCGGGCATCCTCCACGCTTTTGATGCCACCGGCGACGCAGAAGGGGATATCGATCACCTCCGCCACCCGGCTCACCCAGCTCTTCTCTACCACCCGGGCATCGCTGGAGGCGGTGATGTCATAGAACACCAGCTCGTCAGCGCCCTCTTCGGCGTAGCGGCGCGCCAGCTCGACAATCCCGCCCATCACCTCGTGGTTGCGAAATTGTACCCCTTTGACCACCACGCCATCTTTCACGTCGAGGCAGGGGATAATGCGTCTTGCCAGCATCAGTTGCCTCCTCTGGTATCGGCTGCGGGAGCTTGCCAGCAGGCGATGGCGTCACCTACCGAGAATTTGCCCTCCAGCAGGGCGCGGCCAAGGATGATCCCCTTGACGCCGGAGCCCTTGAGCGCCTCGATATCCGCGATGCCGCCAATGCCGCCGGAGGCTTGAAAGGCAACGCTCGGGTAGCGTGCGCAGAGATCCCGATAGAGCTCGACATTGGTGCCAGCCAGGGTGCCGTCACGGCTGATGTCGGTGCAGAGCACATGCTTGAGCCCGGCGGGGAGAAAGCGCTCGATCAGCGCCTCTATGGTCACACCGCTGTTCTCCTGCCAGCCTGCCACCGCGATATGGCGATTGCCCTGCTCATCGATATTGACGTCCAGCGCCAGCACTATCTGCTCGGGGCCATATTTCTCCATCCAGCTGGCCACCAGATCCGGGGATTTGACGGCGGTGGAGCCAATCACCACCCGGCTGGCACCGGCGGCCAGCAGATCCGCCACATCCTGTTCGGTGCGCACGCCTCCGCCGACTTGCACCGGCGCTTCGGTGGCTGACAGCAGTTGGGTCAGCAGGGGCAGCTGGCGCGCCTTGGCATCCTTGGCACCGTCCAGATCCACCAGATGGAGCTGCACCGCCCCCTGGGAGACATATTCATCGAAGCGGGCCTGCGGGCTGCTGCTGTATTCGGTCTTCTGCTCGTAGTCCCCCTGATAGAGGCGAACTACCTGACCGTTGATAAGGTCAATTGCGGGAATGATCATGCTAGTCACAGCTCCAGAAAATTTTGCAGCAAACGGGCACCGGCTGCGCCTGAGCGCTCCGGGTGGAATTGGGCGCCGAAGAAGTTGTCACGGGCGACAATCGCGGTAAAAGGGTTGCCGTAGTCGCAGGTCGCCAGTGTCGCCTCGGTCACCTCCAGCGCATAGGAGTGAACGAAGTAGAAGTAGCTGCCGCTCGGGATCCCCTTGAGCAGAGGATGGGTTTCGTCATGCTCAATCTGGTTCCAGCCCATATGGGGCAGGCGCATGCTTGACTGGTGTAAAGTGCCCACTTCCATCAGCCGGATCTTGCCCGGCACTATGCAAAGGCAGTCGATAAGCCGCTCTGACGAGTCATCCGTACCCATGCTCTCTTCGGAGGCCTCTGCCAGCATCTGCATACCGAGGCAAAAGCCCAGCAGCGGCTGTTTGGCGGCGCGAATAAGGGGCACCAGCCCCCGCTCGTTGAGGTTTTTCATGGCGGCTACCGCGGTGCCGACGCCGGGCAGGATCAGCTTGTCCGCCTGCTCGATATCGGCCGCCACGCTTGAGACCAGCGGCTGCACGCCGAGGCGCTCGAACGCCATTCTGACCGAGGCCAGGTTAGCGCAGCCGGTATCGATAATGACCAGCTTCTGCTTGCTCACATCCATCACAGCACTCCCTTGCTGGAGGGAAGATCGCTTCCTTCTACCCGAATGGCCTGACGCAGGGCGCGGCCAAAGCCTTTGAACAGTGCCTCTACCTGATGGTGGGTGTTGCCGCTGCCCACCTTCATCTGCAATGTGATGGCCATGGCGTCCGACAGCGAGCGGAAGAAGTGGGGCACCATCTCGGTGGCCATCTCGCCCACGTTGTCGCGGCCAAAGCCGCTCGGGCAGTCGAAGACGAAGTAGGGGCGGCCGCTCAAATCCAGCGCTGTGCTCACCTCCTGCTCGGTCAGCGGGCGCGCATCGATCACTGCCTGCACCTCGTCCATTGCCAGCACGAAGCCGAAACGGCCGATGCCGCGCTTGTTGCCAAGGGCCTGACGCAGCGCCTGACCTAGCGCCAGCCCCACATCCTCTACCGTGTGGTGATCGTCGATATGGAGATCGCCGCTGACGTTCAGCTTGAGCTGGAAACCGGCGTGGGTGGCAATTTGATCCAGCATATGATCAAAAAAACCGATGCCGGTGGCGATCTGGTTGCCGCCGATCTTGTTTGTGTCAGAAGGGTCCAAATCTACCGCTACCTGAATGCGGGTCTCTTTGGTGTTGCGCTCCACCGAGGCTACGCGGCCCTTATTTGGACTGAGAACAGCGAGCAGCTGATCACGGATGGCGAGCCAGTCGTGATCCTGCGGGTGGTAGCGAATACCGCCAATACCCATATTCTCGGCCAGCTGCAGATCGGTCTGGCGATCACCAATCACGAAGGAGTTGGCAAAGTCGATACGACCCGAGGCGAGATACGCCTTCACAAGCCCGAGGTGGGGCTTGCGGCAGCTGCAGCCGTCGGTGGGGAAGTGGGGGCAGATCAGCACCTGTTCCCACGTCACCCCTTGCGATTCAAACAGGTGCATCATCAGGTCGTGAGGGGGCTGGAAGTTCTCCAGCGGCAGGCTGGCGGTGCCCAGCCCATCTTGGTTGGTCACCATCACTAGTACGTAGCCAGCGGCCTGCAACTCGCGCAGCACCGGAATGACCATGGGCTCGAAGCGCAGCTTGGCGAGGCTATCCACCTGCTTGTCGGTCACCGGCTCTTCAATCAGGGTGCCGTCGCGGTCGATAAACAAAAACGGGGTCTTCATCGCTACATCCTTGTCTTACAAAGTGGGAGAGGGCAGATCACGCAGTACGGCCAGCACGGCATCCATCTCGCCCTGATAGCCGATGGTGACGCGAATGCTGTTATCAAGGCCGGGCTTGTTGGAGAAATCCCGCAGAATGATGCCGGCAGCCTTCATGGCGGCAAAGACGGCGGCGCCATCCACAAAGCGCACCAGCACGAAGTTGCCCTTGTCCTCGAATATTTCCTTAACGCAGGCAAGCGTTGCCAGCTCTGCCTTGAAGGCAGCTTTTTGCTTGTTGAGCGCTACCACTCGCTCGCGCATCAGCTCCAGTCCCATGGGGGAGAGGGCCTGCGCCGCGATCTGGGCGATGGGCTCGGGGATGGGATAGGGGGCGATCACCTTGGCCAGCATGGCGATCACCTCGGGACTGGCCAGCGTAAAGCCGCAGCGGATCCCCGCCAGGGCAAAGGCCTTGGAGAGGGTGCGGGTCACCACCAGATTGGGGAAGCGGGTCAGCAGGTCCACCACGGATGCCTCGGGGCAGAACTCGATATAGGCCTCGTCCACCACCACGATGGCGCGATCCCGGGCTTTTTCCAGCAAAGCGATAAGACCGTCGCGACCCACCAGATCCCCGGTGGGGTTGTTGGGGGAGCAGAGAAACACCAGCGTCACATCGCCGAGACGATCGGCGATGGCGGGCCAGTCAGGCTGGCGGCTGGCGGTCAGCGGCTGTTCGACAATCCCCACGCCACAGGTCTCGGCGCTGATGGCGTACATGCCGTAGGTGGGCGGGCAGATGAGGATCTGATCTTCACCCGCTTCGCAGAAGGTGCGGATCAAGAGCTCGATGGCCTCGTCGGCGCCACGGCTCACCAGCACCTGATCGGGATTGACCCCGGCGTAGGCGGCATACCCGTTCACCACCTCGGCCGGTTGACACTCGGGGTAGCGGTTGAGACGGCTCCCCTCGATGGTAAAGGGATAGGCCTGCGGCGCCTCGTTGGCGTTGAGCCAGACATGACCCTTGCCGCCGATGCGGCGGGCTGACTGATAGGGAGTGAGGGCCCGCACCACGCGGCGCGCCAGATTGGCAATGCTCATGACAAATCCTTCTGCTGTGCTGTTGGTTGGGGCGCGGCGGCCAGGGCGCTCAATCTGAGGGTGACGGCATTATTGGTGGGGGCATCGAGCCCTCTTGGAGCGGTATTTTTCATATCCGCTCCTTTTGCAGTGCATTCAATCTCAGCGTCACGGCATTCTTGTGGCCATCGAGCCCCTCGGCCTCGGCGATACGCTCGACGATAGGGCCAAGGCCCTGAATACCGCGCTCACTCAGCTCCTGCACCGTATAGCGGCGCTGATAATCGGCGAGGCCAAGGCTCGAACAGGTGCGGGCATAACCATAGGTAGGCAGGGTGTGGTTGGTGCCGCTGGCGTAATCGCCGACCGACTCGGGGGTCCATGCCCCGAGGAAGATAGAACCGGCGTTCTCGAGTTTATCCAGCAGGTCGCGCGGGGCGCGGGTCTGCACGATCAGGTGCTCCGGCGCGTAGGCGTTGGAGATAGCACACGCCTCGGCCAGATCGTCACAGAGGATCACCAGACTGCTGCCGAGCGCCTGGGCGGCGATATCCCGGCGGCTCAGTTTGGCCAACTGGCTCTTGATTTCGCCAGCGATGGCGTCGGCCAGCAGCGGCGAGGTGGTGACCAGCACCACCTGGCTGTCGGGGCCATGCTCGGCCTGGGAGAGCAGATCTGCTGCCACGAAGGCCGGGTTGGCGCTCTCGTCGGCAATCACCAGCACCTCGGAGGGGCCAGCCGGCATGTCGATGGCGGCGCCGCGCCAGTCGCGGGATACCTGGCCCTTGGCTTCGGTCACATAGGCGTTGCCCGGACCGAAGATCTTGTCCACCTTGGGGATGCTCTCGGTGCCATAAGCCATGGCGGCGATGGCCTGGGCGCCGCCAATGGCGAACACCTTCTCGACCCCGCAGGCGCGGGCGGCAAACAGGATCTCGTCGCTGGCCGGAGACGGGGTACAGAGCACCACTTCACGGCAACCGGCGATCGCAGCCGGAATAGCCAGCATCATCACGGTGGAGGGGAGCGGCGCGCTGCCCCCCGGCACATAGAGACCGACCCGGCTGATGGGCTGGGTGCGCAGCTCGCACACCACCCCGGGCTGGGTCTCCACCCGTACCACTGGCTGCACTTGCGCGGCGTGGAAGGTGCGAATATTGGCAATGGCCGCTTCGATGGCGCTTTTGATGTCGTCATCCAGCCGCGCGCAGGCGGCTTCAATCTCGGACTCGCTGACGCGTAACTGTTCACGAGGGGCGCGCTCGAAGCGCAGGCTCAGCTCGCGCAGGGCCTCATCGCCACGGCTACGCACCGCGGCGATGATATCCCGCACCACGGCGCCGATATCGGCCTCGTCATTGAGGGCCGGGCGAGTCAGCACGTCGGCCTGCTGGGCGGGGGAGAGGGTCTTCCAGATCAGGGTCTGCATGATGTCCCTTCCTTATTCCATCATTTTTTCGATGGGCAGCACCAGAATGGAGCTGGCGCCGAGGGCCTTGAGCTGCTCCATGGTCTCCCAGAACAGGGTCTCGCTGGAGACGACGTGCAGCGCCACCTGATTGGTGTCACCGGCCAGCTGCATGATGGTGGGGCGCTCGGCACCCGGCAGCAGATCGGTGATGGCATCGAGCTTCTCTTTGGGGGCGTGCAGCATGATGTACTTGCTCTCGCGGGCCTGCTGCATCCCCTGAATGCGGGGCAGCAGTTTGTCGATGAGCTGCTGCTTGGCATCGGACAAGGGGTTGGGGGCCTGTACCAATACCGCCTTGGAGCGGTAGATCACTTCTACTTCTTTCAGGCCATTGGCTTCCAGGGTTGCACCGGTGGAGACCAGATCGCAGATGGCATCGGCGAGACCCGCGCGCGGTGCCACTTCCACCGAGCCGCCCAGCATCACGCTCTTGAAGCCGAGCCCCTTTTCGTCAAAGAAGCGCTTGAGCAGCCCGGGGTAGGAGGTGGCGATGCGCTTGCCGGCCAGGCTCTCTGGCCCTGTGTAGGTCACATCTTCCGGCACCGCCAGCGAGAGGCGGCAGCCACCAAAGTCCAGCTGCTTGAGGGTTTTGACCTCGAAGGGGAGGCCTTGGGAGGCACGAATAAGCTGCACCTCTTCCAGCACGTTCTCGCCGATGATACCAAGGTCGACCACCCCTTCCATCACCAGGCCCGGGATGTCGTCATCACGCACCCGCAGGATATCGATGGGCATGTTCTCGACATGGGCGATAAGGCGCTGCTCGCGCAGGTTGATTTTCAGGCCACAGCTCTTGAACAGGGCTTGGGAGTCCTGGCTCAGACGACCGGACTTTTGCATGGCGATACGCAGACGTTGTGTTTCCATTGCTCGATTTCCTTCTAGTCAAAAACGAAAAACCCTCGGAAGTGGGTGCTTCCGAGGGTTTATGAATCTTGCGGTCCTTTTGGAAGTCACCAGTTAAGTGTCCTCCAGCAGTCAACCTCCTGAAAGACTAGTCGGGATGATGATGGTGGTGATGAGTCTTCAGGGTGGTGAACTGCATGTAATCAATCCTTTACAAAATAAGATGTCGTAATTGACGCCTGATTTAAACTACCTGCCTTGACAGAAAATGCAACCCGAAATTGTGATTTGATCGATTAAAGTGGCGAAAACGGTTTTCTGGTCGATAACTAGACTATAACCCCCTGCAGGAGTCGCCATCATGCCCAGCCAGGACCTGTTGTTCCCTATTTTGCCTCGGGCGCCTGCGACCCCGAATCCCGATGACATCAAGCGGGAGGTGACCCAGATCAGCAAGAAGCATAAGCTGCGCAAGACCGGCACTGACAACAGTGACTCCCAGCAGCGCCAGCAGGCGTATAGCACCCCCGCCAAGCGTGATCAGCCAAAGGCGGAGGAGGACGATCACAAGCCGGATCCCGAACATCAGATCGATCTGTTCGTCTAGGCAGATTATCTGTCCCGCTTTTGCCGCGCTTTTGGCATAATGGCCGCTTTTGCTGCGGGACGCCCTTTTGACCATCCAGACCCTGTTCAAGCCAGATGGCCCTCTGGCCAGCCATATCGACGGTTTCAAAGCCCGCGCTCCCCAACTGGAGATGGCCGAAGCGGTCGCGCGCGCCATCAAGAGTGGTGGCCGTCTGCTGGTGGAGGCGGGGACAGGTACCGGTAAGACTTACGCTTATCTGGTGCCGGCGCTGGAGTCCGGCAAGCGGGTGGTGATCAGCACTGGCTCCAAGAACCTGCAGGAGCAGCTCTTCTATCGGGATCTCCCGACCATCACCGGCGCGCTCTCCTACACCCCGCCGGTGGCCCTGCTCAAGGGGCGCAGCAACTATCTCTGCATCGAGCGGATGAACCGTCTCTTGAGCGAATCCCATCTGCAAAAGCCTGAAATCCTGAACGATCTGGTGAAGGTCAAATCCTGGTCCACCGCCACTGATAACGGCGATGTGGGGGATATTCCGGGATTGCAGGAGAACGCCGAGATCCTCGCCCACGTCACCAGCACCAACGACAACTGCCTCGGTCGCGATTGCCCCTATTACGACGACTGCCATCTGGTGGTGGCCCGACGCCGCGCCATGGATGCCCAGGTGGTGGTGATCAACCACCACCTCTTCTTCGCCGATATGGCGGTGAAAGACACCGGATTTGGTGAGTTGGTGCCGGAGGCGCAAGTCTATGTGTTTGACGAGGCGCACCAGCTGCCGGAGATCGCCACCAACTACTTCGGCAAGTCGGTGGGCAGCCGAACGATTCAGGATCTGGCGCAGGATATCCAGCTGGCCTATCGGGCTGAGGCGCACGACATGGCCCAGCTCGGCAAGGCGGCGGACAGGCTTGCCATCGCCAGTCAGGATTTACGGCTCGCCTTCGGAGTGGATGGCGGTCGCGGCAATACCCGCGACATGCTGCGCCAGCCGCTCTGGGGTCAGGCCTTGGCTCGTCTCAACGATGCCATCGGGCTTTGCTACGAAGTGCTCAAACTGGCTCTCGGCCGGGGCGAGCAGCTGGATCACGCCTTCGAGCGCATCAGTGAACTGCGCACCCGTCTTGGCGAGGTGCTGGCGGTCAACCAGACCGGTTTCTCCTACTGGTACGACTGCTCGCGGCTTCATTTCACCCTCAATCTGACGCCGCTATCGGTGGCCGAGCGATTCAGTGCCGAGGTGCAAAAACCGGAGGTAGCCTGGGTCTTCACCTCCGCTACCCTGACGGTGGATATGCGGTTTGATCACTTCAAGGCCGAGCTGGGGCTGGCGGGCAGCGCTGAGCTTATTCTCGACAGTCCGTTCGACTATGGCGAGCAGGCGCGGCTCTGTGTGCCCCGTTATCTGCCGGAGCCCAATGCCTTTGGCCGTGGCGAGCAGCTGGCCAATCTGATGATCCCGCTGATCAACAAGACGCCGGGGGGCTGTTTCTTCCTCTGCACCAGCCATCAGGTGATGCGTCAGGTAGCCGAGGTGCTGCGCCGGGAGATTGGCCGTACCGTCTTGTTGCAGGGGGAGGACAACAAGCAGCGGCTGCTCAAGGAGTTTGTCGAGAATGGCCGCGCCGTGCTGGTGGCGACCAGCAGTTTCTGGGAGGGGATCGACGTGCGAGGGGCGGCGTTGTCGTGTGTTATCATCGACAAACTGCCGTTTGCCAGCCCCGATGATCCGCTGCTTAAGGCGCGGGTGGATGATTGCAAACTCAAGGGGGGGGATCCCTTCGCCGAGCTGCAGTTGCCCAAGGCGGTGATTGCCCTCAAGCAGGGGGTGGGGCGGCTTATTCGTGATCGCAGTGATCACGGCGTGCTGGTGATCTGTGATCCACGAATGGTCAACAAACCTTACGGCGCCACCTTTATCAAGAGTCTGCCCGCCATCCCTCGCACCCGGGAGTTGGGAACGCTGGGGCGTTTTTTCGATCGCTCTGAACGCGGTGAATAAGTGTGCCGCCAGCTAACAGATTTGAACAACGGGTGAGCATATCTCGCTTGCCGGTTATGTAATTGACTGATTTTATAGAGATTGGAAAGCATGAACGAGTTGAAGATCCTGGCCGTTGATACCGCCACCGAAGCCTGCTCCGCCGCCTTGCTGGTGGGTGACAAGCTGTTCTCCCGCTGGGAGGAGGCGCCACGGGATCACACCCGAAAAATCCTGCCCATGGTTCAGGCTGTGTTAGAGGATGCCGGGATAAGTTTGAGTGACCTCGATGCCATCGCGTTTGGCCGCGGCCCGGGCTCCTTTACCGGCGTGCGGATCGGTATCAGTGTGGCGCAAGGTCTGGCGTTTGGTGCGGGTGTGCCGCTGATTGGCATCTCGACCCTGGCCGCCATGGCGCAAGGCGCCTATCGACGGGATGGCGCCCAGCAGGTGCTGACCGCCATCGATGCGCGGATGAACGAGGTCTATTTCGGCCGCTATGAGCTCATTGATGGCCGCATGCAGCTGGTGGGGGACGAGGTGGTGAGCGAACCCGCGGCACTGGTTGACGTCCGTGGAAAGCTGGCGGGTCGGGTGACCTGCGTCGGCACCGGTTTTGAAACCTATGGCGAGACCCTGAGTGGTCTGGCCGATGAGCTGGCTGTGAGTCAGGTGCGCTTCCCGGCGGCAGAAGACATGCTGCCGCTGGCCCGCGCCGCCTGGCTGGCGGGGGAGGCGGTGCCGGTGGAGCAGGCGACGCCGGTTTATTTGCGTGACAAGGTGACCTGGAAAAAACTGCCGGGTCGCGAATAAGGGCAGGAGCACTGACAGCATGTCGCTCTTGCCGCTCATCAGCTGCAACACAAGCGGGTGGCCCGACGGGCCACGCCGGCAACAGGAGAGTGACATGATGCGTAATACCAGAAGCGACATGATGAAACGTACTATGGTGGTCGGGGCGCTGGCCCTGCTGCTCGGGGCCTGCAGCTCGGTCCCCAGGGAGCTGGCCTATGAGCCCGAAAATCAGCTGGTGGCCTATCAGCCAGCCCTTGGCGGGATGGAGGGCAAACCGGCCCGCTGGAGCGGCGTTATCTCGGCGGTGCACAACAAGGCGGATCAGAGCGTTATTGAAGTGGTCTATCTGCCGCTTAAATCCAACGGCGTGCCGGAGCAGACCGAACAGAGCCCGGGCCGTTTTCTGGCCATCATGAAGGGTTTTGTCGATCCGACCCTCTACGCCAAGGGGCGCAGCCTGACAGTGCTTGGCACCATAGGCCAACCGGTGGATAGCCAGATTGGCGAGCACAAGTACCGCTTCTCGGTGCTCAATGTGACGGGCAGCAAGCTATGGCCGCCAGTCAAGGAGGTGGAGGTGCGCTATATGGACCCCTACTTCTACGACCCCTTCTATGATCCCTTCTGGCCGAGACGGCCGCTGCGTCGCTAAGGCTTGCCATGATCAACGGCATCAAAAGCACTCTGCACGAACGTCAGCTCACCTTGGCAGATGGTCGGCAGGTGGCCCTGCTTGAGAATCAACTCGCGGATCAGGCTCAGCAGGGCAAACCCCTGCTGATTGCCCTGCACGGCTGGCTCGACAACAGTGCCAGCTTCTTGCCGCTGGCGTCGCATCTGGGTGATTTTCACCTCATCTGTGTCGATCTGCCGGGGCACGGTCACTCCGATCACAAAACCACCCCTTATGTCTTTGTCGACTGGCTGGACGATCTCTACCAGATCGTGCAGGCGACAGGGTGGTCGCGTTTCACTCTGCTCGGTCACTCCCTCGGGGCGCTGATCGCCTCCGCCTATGCCGGGGTGTTCCCCGAACAGGTGGAGCGGTTGATCATGCTGGAGGGGCTGGGGCCGCTGAGCCAGCCCGATGAGGAGGTACCTGCCCAGCTGCGACGTGCAATTTTAAACCGCAGCCGCACCCGGGAGCGCAATGCCAACGGCTTTGCCTCCATCGATGAAGCTGTCGCTGCCCGTTGCAAAGTGGCGGATATCAGGCCGCAGGCGGCGCGTCTTATCTGTGAACGGCAGCTTGAAGAGCGGGCAGGGCGCTGGTACTGGCGCAGCGACCCCCGTTTGCGGGATCTTTCACCCCTGAGAATGAGCGAAGGACAAGCTCGGGCATTGATGGCGGCTATCCGTTGTCCGGTGCTGTTGATTCAGGGGGAGCAGGGATTTGTTGCGCTTGAAGCCCAATGGCTGTCCCGTCAGGATGCCTTCCAGCAGATCGAGCGGGTCATATTGGGTGGAAACCATCATTTTCATATGGAAAATTCGGTTGATACGGCCGTTTGTATCGTAAAGTTTTGTCAAGTTCGGTAGAATCGCCAGCTTTCAATAATTCCAGGTTTGTTTTCTCCCTCACATTTTTCTGTTGTTAATTTGCTGTTAATTGATGTTGCGCTGTGTAAATATGTGCGGCATTAGAGCATCAGCTTAAAACAACCGATTAAAATGGATGTGAACCGGGACGGAGGCAACACAGTGAGCGCACAGGTGCTAGTTATGCAGGAGAAGTTTGTGGAAAAAGTCTGGCTGAAACGTTATCCGGAAGGGGTCCCCGCCGAGATTAATCCAGACCAATACAGCTCCCTGGTCGAGATGTTCGAATCCTCGGTGACCCAGTTTGCCGATCAGCCCGCCTTCGTCAACATGGGCCAAACCATCACCTACCGCCGTCTGGAAGAGCAGTCCCGCGCCTTTGCTGCCTACCTGCAAAACGAGCTGAAGCTGGAGAAAGGGGATCGGGTTGCGGTGATGATGCCTAACCTGCTGCAATATCCCATCGCCGTGTTCGGCATCCTGCGCGCCGGCATGATCGTGGTCAACGTCAACCCGCTCTATACCCCGCGCGAGCTGGAGCATCAGCTCAAAGACTCCGGTGCCAAAGCCATCGTCATCGTCTCCAACTTCGCCCATACCCTGGAAAAGGTGGTCTACGACACCCCGATCAAGCACGTTATCCTGACCCGGATGGGGGACAATCTGGGGCTGGCCAAGGGCACTCTGGTCAACTTCGTGGTCAAGTACGTCAAGAAGCTGGTGCCGAAATACAATCTGCCCCACGCCACCACCATGCGTCAGGCCCTCTCCAAGGGTCGTTTCCTGCAGTACATCAAGCCGGAGATCACCAACGACGATCTCGCCTTCCTGCAGTACACCGGTGGCACCACCGGCCTCTCCAAAGCGGCCATGCTGACCCATCGCAACATGATTGCCAACGTCGAGCAGTGCCTCGGCGTCTACGGCCCCATGCTGGAGCGTGGCAAGGAGTTCGTGGTCACCGCGCTGCCGCTCTATCACGTCTTTGCCCTGACCGTGAACTGCCTGCTCTTTATGCGTATCGGCGGTTACAACCTGCTGATCAGTAACCCGCGCGACATCCCGGGGTTTGTCAAAGAGATCAAGAAGTACCCCTTCACCTGCATTACCGGGGTTAACACCCTGTTCAATGCGCTGGTCAACAACGAAGAGTTTCAGGGGATCGCCTTTGACAAGCTCAAACTGACCATAGGCGGCGGCATGGCGGTGCAGCGCGCGGTCGCGGAGAAGTGGAAGACGCTGACCGACACCCCGCTGCTGGAAGGCTATGGCCTGACCGAGTGTTCGCCACTGGTGAGCGTCTGTCCCTACGATCTGACCGATTACAACGGCTCCATCGGCCTGCCGGTCTGTTCTACCGAGATCCGACTGGTGGATGACAACGGCCGGGTGATCCATGCCCTCGGCACCCCGGGCGAGATGCAGGTGCGTGGCCCGCAGGTGATGACCGGCTACTGGCAACGTCCCGAGGCGACCGCCGAGGTGATGCAGGATGGCTGGCTCTGTACCGGTGATATCGCGGTGTGCGACGAGCAGGGCTTCTTCAAGATCGTTGATCGCAAGAAGGATATGATCCTGGTCTCCGGTTTCAACGTCTATCCGAACGAGATCGAAGATGTCGTTGCCCTGCACCCGAAAGTGATGGAAGTGGCCGCGGTCGGCGTGCCGCACAAGGTCTCTGGCGAGCTGGCGAAGATCTTTGTGGTCAAGAAAGATGCAACATTGCAGGAGGACGAGATTATTGCCCACTGCCGCAAACATCTGACTGCCTATAAGGTGCCGAAACTGGTAGAATTTCGTGACGAACTTCCCAAGACCAATGTGGGCAAGATCCTGCGCCGCGTTCTGCGCGACGAGGAGATTGCCAAGCAATAACCGGACTGTGGCTGCAGAATCTTCTGCAAACCAGCACCGTTGTTATGCAAAGCCGTGGGTCAGCCCACGGTTTTTTCTTTTTGGCCCTGATCAACCGCGCAGGCACAGATGCACTATCAACTTATCACTCAGCAAACCGAACTTGAGCACTATCTCGCTGCTCTGGCCGACGTTCCCCTGGCTATCGATACTGAATTCGTTCGCACCCGCACCTACTATCCCCAGCTTGGTCTGTTCCAGATCTATGACGGCGAGCAACTGGCGCTGCTGGATCCGCTGACGCTGGATCTCTCCCCCCTCTGGCAGCGACTGGGCAGGGAAGGGCAGATCGCCATTTTGCACGCCTCTGGCGAAGATCTGGAACTGATCCAGCATCAGGCGGGCCACCTGCCCAACCAGATGCACGACACCCAGCTGGCTACCGCCTTTCTCGGTTACGGCGTTTCGGTCGGCTTTGGTGCGCTGGTGAACGAATTTCTCGGGATCGAGCTGGAAAAAGATCAAGCGCGCACCGACTGGCTGGCCCGCCCGCTTACACCGCGTCAGCTCGAATACGCGGCGGCGGATGTCTTCTACCTGATGCCGCTCTACGAGAAGGTGATGGCCAAACTGCGGGAAAGCGGCAAGTTTGCCTGGTTCGAGCAGGAGTGTCAGAACCACTCCGCTCGCAAGACCCAGGGTAGCGATCCCCGTCAGGCTTATCTCGACATCGTCAACGCCTGGCAACTGGGTCGCCGCGAGCTTGCCATCCTGCGTGAGCTGGCCGCCTGGCGCCAGCAAGAGGCGGTGCGCCGGGATCTGGCCCTCAACTTTGTGGTGAAAGAGCTGCACCTGTTCAAGGTGGCGGAGCGTCGTCCTGCTTCCCTGCGGGATCTCAACGAGCTGGGCCTCTCGCCCATCGAGATCAAGATCCACGGCAAGCGGATGCTTGATATCGTCGCCAAGGCGCAGCAGAGCGAGCCTGACAGCTGGCCCGAGCCCATTCGCCGGTTGGTGGACTTCCCCCAGTACAAGGCTGAACTCAAGCGCATAAAGGCTATGGTGGAAGAGAAGGCCAAGGCCAGCAATATTCCGCCCGAGCTGATTGCCAGCAAGAAGATCATCCACCAGTACTTCACCTGGAGTTGGCGGATGAACGATGAAGAGCGGGCCCGCAGCGACAAGCCGATGCTACTGCAAGGGTGGCGTCATGAGCTGGTAGGTCATCTGTTGGCACAATAAGCCGCAAGATTGCGCCTCCAATAAAAAATCCTCACCCTCGGGTGGGGATTTTTTATTGGGAGCAAGGTAGAAACAGGCGCGACCATGCTGTCTGAACTGGGAAAATTCAGGATACCTGACGAGATCTTCGACAAATCCGCCAGTCTGACGCAGAGGGAGCGGGTCGTCATCAATCCCCACAGCTTCGAGACTTACCCGTTCTTGCGCCATATAAAGGTCGAGAAGATTGCCCGCTGGGCAGCCATCGTCATGAGGAGCAGGATGGGGGGCATTCCATCTGCCAGCATTCACCATGGCGCTTGAGGTTGGCATCCTGCGGCTGGCTGCTGTCCCATCCTGCTGTGAGCCAGCTATGCTTGGAGCAAGCCGTGCATGGTGCCGGCATCGGCGCGCAAGACGCTAACTGGATGAACTACCGTAGGGGAGTTGATATATGGAATCGCTAAAAGCCAAGGATTATATGCAGAGTAGACCCATTACCTTCAAAGCCGAGATGATGGTGCAAGCAGCAGTCGATAAATTCCTTAATAGTCACCAACTGGGTGGCCCCGTGGTGGATGAGAAGGGTACTCTGATCGGCTGGATCTCTGAGCAGGATTGTATTGCCGTACTGCTCAAGGAGGCCTATCACTGCGAGCAAGTGGCGCAAGTCAAGGATGTGATGCGCAAAGAGGTATTGACGGTAGGGCCCGATACCACCATTTTGGCGCTGGCTGAAATGATGATGGGGCAAAAGCCGAAGATATATCCGGTGGTGGAGGAGGGACGCCTGCTCGGGGTGATAAACCGCCACAATGTGATACAGGCCATCCATACCCAGCTCACCACCTGTTTCGTGCATCACGCCCACGGATGATCTCCCATTTCTCCCTTTAACAAGGCAAGCTTCGGCTTGCCTTGGCTATGTCGGGGCCTATCTTGCACCAAAGTATGCCATCTTACTAATCTATTCAACTAAC
The DNA here is from genome assembly GCF_000819725.1 of Aeromonas australiensis. Taxonomy (GTDB): domain Bacteria; phylum Pseudomonadota; class Gammaproteobacteria; order Enterobacterales; family Aeromonadaceae; genus Aeromonas; species Aeromonas australiensis. The sequence continues at coordinate 94,811 of NZ_CDDH01000062.1, forward strand.
TGTTGAATGGGTACTGGCTGGTAGATCCAATGTTAAGGCTTGCACCGTTCCCGCTCGCTCTTTAGGATCGCTCGCAGCTAATCGATATGGCCCCATACCGGGCTCTCTATTAAGGAAGTTGTACCTTGTCTCTCTCAATCGAGGCGCTGCGTCGCCGTCTATCCGTCTGCATGAATCTCGACGCCCGCCGCCTTTCCAGCCGTCTGCACGGGGCCAAGAAGCTGCCTGAGGGCAAACAGGCCGCCGTGCTGGAGACTATTGCCGCCGATCTGGATGCGGCACAGGCGCGTTATCAGGCCCGTCTGGCGGGCGTACCCAAGGTCACCTATCCGGACAATTTGCCGGTCAGCCAGAAACAGGCGGAGATCGCCAAAGCCATTCAAGAACATCAAGTAGTGATCATTGCCGGGGAGACCGGCTCGGGCAAAACCACCCAGATCCCCAAAATTTGTCTGGCGCTGGGGCGCGGAGTGAAGGGCTTTATCGGTCACACCCAACCACGGCGCCTTGCAGCTCGTACAGTGGCGGCCCGCATTGCCGAGGAGATGGAGTCCGAACTCGGGCATTACGTGGGCTACAAGGTGCGCTTTACCGATCAGGTGAGTGAGCAGACCCACATCAAGCTGATGACCGACGGTATCCTGCTGGCGGAGATCCAGAACGACCGGATGCTCACCCAGTACGACACCATCATCATCGATGAGGCCCACGAGCGCAGCCTCAACATCGACTTCATTCTGGGTTATCTCAAACAGCTGCTGCCCAAGCGCCCCGATCTCAAGGTGATCATCACCTCGGCCACCATAGACCCCCAGCGTTTCTCCCGTCATTTCAACAAGGCGCCGGTGATCGAGGTCTCCGGCCGCACTTATCCGGTGGAGGTGCGCTACCGTCCGCTATTTGTTGATAAAAAAAGCAGTGACAAGAACGAAGGGCTGGAAGAGCGCGACGAGCTGCAGGGTATCTTCGATGCGGTGGAGGAGCTGGCCCGCGAGGGGCTCGGGGATATTCTTATCTTCATGAATGGCGAGCGGGAGATCCGCGATACCGCCGATGCCCTGCGCAAGCTCAATCTGCGCGACACCGAGGTGCTGCCGCTCTACGCCCGTCTCTCCAACACCGAGCAGAACAAGGTGTTCCAGCAACACGCCGGTCGGCGCATCGTGCTGGCCACCAACGTGGCGGAGACCTCGCTGACGGTGCCGGGCATTCGTTACGTTATCGATCCGGGCACCGCCCGCATCAGCCGCTACTCCTGGCGCACCAAGGTGCAGCGCCTACCCATCGAGCCGGTCTCCCAAGCCAGCGCCAATCAGCGTAAAGGGCGTTGCGGTCGGGTGGCGGACGGTATCTGTATCCGTCTCTATTCGGAGGAGGATTTCAACAGCCGTCCCGCCTTTACCGACCCCGAGATCCTGCGCACCAACCTGGCCTCCGTCATCTTGCAGATGCTGGCACTTGGTCTGGGCAATATGGAGGCGTTCCCCTTCGTTGAGCCACCCGAGTCACGCCATATCAAGGATGGCCTGACTCTCTTGAAAGAGCTGGAGGCGGTGCGCGAGCTGCCCGCACCCGGCGAGCGCGAAGCCAAACTGCAGCTGACCGAGACCGGTCGCCAGCTCTCGCGCATTCCCCTTGATCCCCGTCTGGCGAAGATGGTGATCAGCGCGGCGCAGACCGGCTGCCTGAGCGAGGTGATGGTGATCACTGCTGCCCTCAGTATTCAGGATCCACGCGAGCGACCCATGGAGAAAAAGCAGGCCGCCGATGAGCAGCACAGACGTTTTGAAGACAAGGATTCCGACTTCCTCGCCTTCGTCAATCTGTGGAACTACCTGAAAGTGCAGCAGGATGCCCTTGGCAGCAATCCGTTCCGGCGCATGTGCCAGAAGGAGTTTCTCTCCTACCTGCGGGTGCGCGAGTGGCAGGACATCCACTTCCAGCTGCGCCAGACGGTCAAGGAGCTTGGTTTTAAAGCTAATCAGGAGCCGGCGGATTTCAAAACGGTGCATTGCGCCCTGTTGACCGGCCTGTTGAGTCATATCGGCAACAAGGATCTGGAAAAACCCGAATTCCTTGGCGCCCGCAACGGCCGCTTCCACCTGTTCCCGGCCTCGGGTCTGTTCAAGAAGCCGCCCAAGTGGGTGATGGCCGCAGAATTGGTGGAAACCTCCCGTCTCTACGCCCGCATCAATGCCAAGCTTGAGCCCGAGTGGGTGGAGCCGCTGGCAGGCCACCTCATCAAGCTGCACCACAGCGACCCCCATTGGTCGAAGAAAAACGGCGCCGTGATGGCCAAGGAGAAGGTCACCCTCTATGGCCTGACCCTGGTCAACGAGCGCACCATCAACTTTAGCCGTATTGATCCGGCGCTGTGCCGCGAGCTGTTTATCCGCCGCGCCCTGGTGGAGGGGGATTTCGAGACCCGTCACCGCTTCTTTAGCGATAACCGCAAGCTCCTGGCCGAGGTGGAGGCGCTGGAGCACAAATCCCGTCGGCGCGACATTCTGGTGGATGACGAGGACCTGTTCCGCTTCTACGATGCCCGTCTGCCGGAGGAGGTGATGTCCGCCCGCCACTTCGACAAGTGGTGGAAAGAGGCGCAAAAGCAGGACGCCGAGCTGCTCAACTTCGAAAAAGAGATGCTGATGAAGGGGGATGCGGCCCACATCAGCGATCTCGACTACCCCAACTTCTGGCAGCAGGGGCGCCTCAAGCTCAAGCTGACCTATCAGTTCGAGCCGGGGGAGGCGGCGGACGGTGTGACCCTGCATATTCCGCTGCCGCTCCTGAACCAGGTGGAGGTGAAGGGGTTCGAGTGGTTGATCCCCGGGCTGCGTCACGAGCTGTTGGTGGCCCTCATCAAGTCGATGCCCAAGCCGATGCGCAAGAACTTTGTGCCGGCGCCGAACTATGCCGATGCGCTGCTTGCCAGTATCAACCCCGAGCAGGGGCCGCTCTTGGACGAGATGGAGCGCCAACTGCGCCGTATGACTGGCGTCACCGTGCCCCGTGAATCCTGGGACTGGGCTGCGGTGCCCGATCACCTGAAACTCACCTTCCGGGTGGTGGATGACAAGCACAAGAAGGTGGCGGAAGGCAAAGATCTGGAGGCATTGAAAGAGTCCCTGCGTGGCAAGGTGCAGGAGACCCTGTCGCAAGTAGCGGATGATGACATCGAACAATCCGGCCTCACTCTGTGGAGCTTTGGCGAGCTGCCCCAGGAGTACAGCCAGAAGCGCGGCGGCTTCGAGGTGAAGGCCTATCCGGCCTTGGTAGACGAGAAGGATTCGGTCGCCATCCAGCTGGTGGAGAGCCCTGTGGTACAGCAGCAGCTGATGTGGGCGGGCCAGCGCCGACTTGTGCTGCTCAACGTACCATCTCCCATCAAGTATCTGCAGGAGAAGCTGCCTAACAAGGCCAAGCTCGGGCTCTATTTCAACCCGTTTGGCAAGGTGGCGGAGCTGATTGACGACTGCATCGCCTGCGGCTGCGACAAGCTGATTGAGCAGCATGGCGGCATGGCGTGGGACGAGGCCGGTTTCGAGGCGCTCAAGGAGTTTGTCCGCGCCGAGCTCAACGATGCAGTGGTGGAGGTGGCCAAGCAGGTGGAAGCCGTACTGACGCTCTCCCATGAGATCAAGAAGCGGCTCAAGGGCAAGATGCAGCTCGACACCGCTTTTGCCATGTCGGATATCCAGCAGCAGCTCGGCAACCTTATTCACAAGGGGTTTGTCACCGAGACCGGCTGGCAGCGGTTGCCTGACTTGTTGCGCTATTTGCGGGCCATCGAGCGTCGCCTCGAGAAGCTCGCCATCGATCCCAACCGGGATCGGGTCTACATGCTCAAAGTGCACAGCGTGGAGTCGGAGTACAAGGCGCTGCTGGCCAAGATCCCCAAATCCCAGCTTATTCCCGCCGAGGTGGCCAATATCCGCTGGATGATCGAGGAGCTGCGGGTATCGTTCTTCGCCCAGAATCTGGGGACTCCGTATCCGGTCTCCGATAAACGGGTGCTGAACGCCATTGCTCAGTGCTAAGCTGCTAGCTGGCTGTTTTAGCTGTGTGATAGCCGGTGATGAGTTGGGGTTGCCAGTCAGGTAGCCCCTTCCAACCGCAAGTCAGGGAGGCAAGGATGCTGGGGATTTGGTTGAGTGTGGCGCAAGTGATGATCAGTGGTTATCACCCCATCGCCGAACAAACCTGGGTACAATTGAACCCGGAATATTACCCACTGGCGCGTACCCCGCCAGCCATGTTTGTGGCCTGGCGTGGTAATCAGTTTCCGCCACTGGCCCAGAAGCAGCAGCATGGTCGCTGGCAGATCCTCTTTCCTGCCCGGTTGGTGCCACCCTTTGATCTGTTCGAGGGGGAGGCCGAGCTCTCCAAGGCCTATCTGGCCAGACTCAAGCGCATTGACGAAATGGCTTATGGTGTCTCTCCTGGCCAGGATGTTGCGATAGGGCTGCAGGGAAGTGGTTTGCCTGTTGATCATTTACCGTCCATCACGCCCTTTATTGCCGAGTTTCGCATTCCCCAAAGAGGGCTTGACGGGGTGAACCGATTTACGTCCGTTGACCGTGAGCCTTTGCTGGTTCAGCTGGACATGACAATTGGTACCGCGGGGATGGCCGGGGAGCGACTTGCCAACGGCTCGGCAGCGTTATCCTCTGACGAGAATAATGCCGCGTTCACCCTTGCGCCCCCGGCTGCTGGCGGGTCAAAAATGGTGTGTCATCAGGTTAGCGCGGGGGAGACGCTGTGGCGTATTGCCCATCAGCTATCCAGTGCCAAGGGGGTTGATACCTACAGCTATTTACTGGCGATGGTGGCAGAGAATCAACCGCAGCTTGGCAAGAGTATCCGGGTCAGAACGGGGGATGGTCTCTACTGCCCGCGTGCCGAGACCCTGGCGCAGTTCGATGCCCTGAGTCCGGCCCAGCGTCAGCTGCAATTTGCTCTGCTGGAGCAAGGGCGCTAAATGCAGAGTCGCTGCCTTGTATCCGAATTTGGCCCGTGGTAGTATTCGCGCTCGTTTTGCGAGGTGCTGACCGGTCGCAGTTAGCACCATAAATTCATCCAAAAGAGATACATATTATGTCTTTCGTATTCCAAGCTGAAGTCCGTTCTGACCTGGGGAAAGGTGCGAGCCGCCGCCTGCGTCACGCTGACCAAGTTCCTGCCATCGTTTACGGTGCAGGCAAAGAAGCCCTGTCCATCACTGTTGACCACAAGAAAATGGTTCTGGCTCAAGAGAAGCCGGAATTCTATGAGTCTGTCCTGACTCTGGTTATCAACGGTGAAGAAGTTAACGTAAAAGTGAAAGCTATCCAGCGTCACCCGGTACGTTACAAGCTGATCCACCTGGACTTCGTTCGCGTTTAATCGCGAACCGTCAGGTCGAAGAAAAGCCACTCTCCGGAGTGGCTTTTTGCTATTTGATATCTTGTGAGCTGGCTGAAAAGGTTACCTGATCAGCGATGACAGGGGTTATCCCAGCTGGCTCAGTGCATGTTGGCAGCGCTGCTCGGCAGCATCCAGCTCCAGCAGCACCATCCTGATATCTTCCATCTGCTGTTGTAGCGTCTCCCGTTTCTCCTCAACCAGTCCCAGCATGGTCTGCAGCTGAGTACGGCTACTCTTGTCAGCATCATAGAGGTCAAACAGCTCGCGGATCTCGGCGAGGCTGAATCCAAGCCGCTTGCCGCGCAGGGTGAGCTTGAGGCGAACCCGATCCTGCTTGCTATAAATGCGAGTCTGCCCCTCTCTGGCGGGATTGAGCAACCCCTGATCCTCGTAGAAACGGATACTGCGCGTCGTAATATCAAATTCCCGGGCCAGCTCACTGATGCTGAAGCGCCGTCTTTCATCCTTGTTGTTCATACAGACTTCTTGGCGAACTAAATCCTGTCTGCACCTTACCTAAACGTAAACTGCACTGCAACTCTTGTTCCATCGCGTCAGAACCCCTATGTTATGGCCATGTAACAAAAGAGGCAGGCAAATGGATATTGCAATTGTGGCGGCAAAACGGACGCCGATGGGGGCGTTTCAGGGGGCATTGGCAGAGGTGACTGCGCCTGAGTTGGGAGCTTGTGCCATCGAGGCGGCACTGCAGCAAAGCGGGCTGCGTCCGGAGCAGGTCGATGAAGTATTTATGGGCAATGTGCTGGCGGCAGGCGTGGGGCAAGCACCTGCTCGACAGGCCATGTTGAAAGCGGGGCTGCCAGACAGGGTGCCTGCCACTACGGTCAACAAGGTGTGCGGCTCCGGCATGAAAGCAGTGATGTTGGCGGCGGATACCATCCGCCTTGGTGACAATAGGGTGGTGGTAGCGGGAGGGATGGAGAGCATGAGCCGTGCCCCCTATCTGCTGGATAACGCCCGCAGTGGCTTTCGGATGGGGCATCAAAAGGTGCTGGACCACCTCTTCCTCGATGGTTTGCAAGATGCCTATGATGGCCAGCTGATGGGAGTACATGCCCAGCGCAGCGCCGAGCTGGCCGGTTTGACCCGCACTGCCATGGATGAGTTTGCTCTTGCGTCGTTGCAGCGTGCCCGCGATGCGCAGCAAGCCGGTGCGTTTGTGTCCGAACTGACAAGCGTCTATCGCGGTGAGCGCTTGTTGCTGGCCGAAGACGAGCAGCCCGGCAAGGGCAGACCGGAGAAGATCCCTACCCTGAAGCCAGCGTTTGGCAAGGAGGGCACCATTACGGCAGCCAATTCGAGCTCTATCTCGGACGGTGCGGCGGCGCTGATATTGATGGATGGCGCCACGGCGCAAGCCTGGCAGGTACCCGTGCTGGCACGGATCGTCGGTTATCAGAGCCACGCGGCATTGCCCGCCGAATTTACCTCTGCGCCCATTGGCGCCATTTCACGGTTGCTGGCGCGTCTGGCATGGTCGGTGGAAGAGGTCGATCTGTTTGAGATCAACGAAGCTTTTGCCATGGTTACCATGCTGGCCATGAGCGGGGTCGGCATTCCTCATCACAAGGTCAATGTGCATGGTGGGGCATGTGCGCTCGGTCATCCGCTGGGGGCGAGTGGTGCACGTATTCTGGTGACGCTGATTGCTACGCTGCAGCAGCGGGGTTTACGGCGAGGCGTGGCCGCGCTCTGTATCGGAGGCGGTGAGGCGACCGCCATCGCAGTCGAGGTGAACCATGAAGCGAATTAATCGGTAGCGTCCATCGCTTGCAGCTGCTCATTCACCCAGGTCGTTGCCGCAAGATAAAGATGGCTCACCTTGTCCTCATTCAAGCCAAGGTGTGCTGTTCTGGCCGTCACCTGTGACCAGTTGGCATTCTCGTAATCTTCACAAAACGCGAGATAGAAACCCAGATTGCCCTTGCGCTCGAGCAGGGCTTCGTGGATATCGTCAATCAGGGGAATTGTACCGAGCAGTTTGTCCATCGGTTGCTCCATCAGGACATCCAGCAGGGAGAAGAGGCCGGTGATAAAGGCTTGTTGTGCTTGTTGAGTCGGGGTATGGGCGTGGGCCAGTAGCTCGCAGAAGCGGGCGCGAACCATCGACATCTGGTAAAGTTCGGCGCTCTTGCCCTTGCCCGCGCTGGTCGCGGCCACCAGCGAGACAAAGCGCTTTAGCTGAGTGTTGCCCAGATAGATGGCCGCTTGGCGAAACGAAGAGATTGGATTTGCATGGCCTTTTAGGTGATTGACATAACGCAGCAACTTGACGGACAGAGAGATATCCTGGCTGAGTAGCTGCTCAATCTTGTTGATATCCGGTTCTGCCTCATTGACCACATTGAGTAACTGCATTACCACAACCTGAGCCGGCTCCATGGTGGCTTGTTTGACCATCTCTGGGCGGCTGAAGAAAAAGCCCTGGAACAGCTGGATCCCCAGCTGTTTTACCCGTTCGAACTCCGCCTTGTCTTCTACTTTTTCTGCCAGATAAGTAAGTCCCAGCGTTTGATGACGCTTGATAAACACCTTGATCTGAAAAAGTGATGTCGCTCGCAGGTCAAACTTGATGATATGGATAAAGGGTAGGAAGCGCTCCCAATCCGGCGACATGGTGAAATCATCAAGCGCCAGCGTATAGCCCAGTCTATGGAGCTGTTTGACCTTCTCCAGCAGTGCATCGTCCGGTGCTGCATCCTCCAGAATTTCAATAACTACCTTTTCGGGCGGCAGACACTCTGCCAATCCCTCCAGCAGCAGTGAGTGGGGGAAATTGATAAAGCAGGGGCGGCCCCCCAGCAGCTGATCGATATTTTGTTGCAGGAACTGTTCGACCACCAGGCGAGACGTCGCCTGTTGGGAGGAGATACTCGGGAAGACATTATTCAGACTATCGCGAAAGAGCAGCTCATAGGCGTGGGTATTGAGATCTCTGTCGAGGATAGGCTGTCTGGCTACGTAGGAATACATGCCTTGCTCCAGTATGGGTACTGGGTTGATTTTATGGTGTTGCAGAACACTATGCCAGTTTTGGTCCTGTTCGGTAAGGCAGTAATTGGCATAGTGTTTTTCTGTGGGAAAGGAATTTAGAAGAGATAGCTCAATTGTGCGCCAGCCAGCCAGGCATCCCCTTCGGAGGTACCATCAAAGCGGGATTGATAGCTGCCTTGGGTGAAGCTTTCATGCACCTCTACTTTCTTGCCATCGAGCAGGGTCAGCCCCAGATCCACAGTCAGGTCGGGGGTGAACTGATACCCCATCCCCAGGCTGTACCAAAACCGATCTGCATCGGGGATCGAGATAGTGCGATTGGCTGCAGGCACCGGGCTCTGATCATAGGCGAGACCGGAGCGAAGTTGCCATTTGGCATTCAGTTGATAGGTCATCCCCAGAGCATAGCGCCAGCTATCTTCCCAGTGCTCTTCTTTAATGGGCAGGGTACCGAGGTGATCGAGATTGGCCGTCAACGCTGTAAACTTGCTCCAGTCGGTCCAGTTGATGCTGCTATGGATCGCCAGTTTATCGTTTATCTGCTGGAATACCGCCAGCTCAGCTGTCGCGGGCAGCGGCAGCACCAGATTGCCTTGATCGCTGATGCTTACAAATTTACCCGGCGCCACCGGCTTACTCAGAGTGGCATCTCCCTTGAGCTTCAGATCGACACCATTGCGGTAGGAGAGGCCTATCCGGGTCTGCTCGCTAGGGGTCAACAGAATACCTGTGTTCCAGCCCAGTTCGCGGCCATCACCTTTAACATGCTTGGCAATGACGCTTTGACCATTGGTGAGGGTTGTCGGATAGGTGCCGCCCACTTCCCCTTCTCCCTGAATGAGAGAGAGCCCCACCCCAATGGAGAGCATGTCGCTGACGCGATAAGCCAGCGCACTCCCCAAATCGACGGTTCTGATGTCAGACACATTACCGAAATGACCGGCGTGATAACCCTGGGGCATCTCGATCCCCAAGCCATAGTGAGAGGTGGCAGATAGCCCCATGCTCAGACGCTCGTTAATCGGCGCAATGAAATAGAGGTTGGGGATCCAGGCATCATCCGCGATATCGTTTGCACTGGCGCTCTGGGGGCCGAACATGTCGTGCACCTGACCCTCGATATTGACATCTGGCTTCAGATAAATCACACCGCCAGAAAGGGTTGGGCTACGAAAACGGGTGATAGCGCCGGGATTGCGGCCCACTACTGCAGCATTGTCCGCAATGGCTGCTTCACCGGCAAAGGCGCGGCCAAGGCCAGTGGCAGACTGCTCGGCTAACTGATAGCCTGCGGCGTGGGCTTGATTAGCCAAGATCAGCAGAGCGATGGCAGACGGTTTGATGATGGGATGCATGGCAAAATCCTTGCTGTTACCCGAAGGTTCAATAGGTTATGTGATTGGAGGCAGGATTTTATATGGTCTGACCAGTAAGGCAACGAGAATGGCAGGGGGCTGGATAAAACAAGATTTAATGCTGAGATGGTACGGTCTAATAGTTTGATTAAAAAAGAAAAATAAACACATGTGTGCTACATGTGTGCGCCGAAATGGTTTTTGTGGATAAAAAAAGAGCGCCTGCCGGCGCTCTTTTCATTTATCAATCATCAGAACTTCATATTGAAGCCAACAGATGCCAGATAGGCATCACCATGGGAGGTTCCTTGCCAGCGAGTGGGGCTATCGTGCTTAGGGATCCCTTCATCGACATTTACCTTCTTGCCATCGATATAGGTCAGACCGAAGTCCAGGCTCATATCCTGATTGAGGTGGTAGGTGGCGCCGGCGCTATACCAGATACGGTCAGAGTCAGGGATACTCAGACTACGGTATTCGGCTTCAATCGGAGACTTATCATAGGCGAAGCCCAGACGCGCTTCCCAAGCCGGGTTGATATACCAGGTGCCGCCGATGGCATAACGCATCGAATCTTTGAATTTCTCGTCTTTTTGTAAACACTGACCAGGCGTTCCGTCATTACAGGCACCACTCGTCGCTTTCAGTTCCTGGAAGGCGCTCCAGTCAGTCCAGTTAACGGAGTAGTGAACGGCAAACTGCTGGTTTAGACGGTGGTAACCGGCAAATTCAGCTTGAGCAGGCAAATCGAGCTTCAGGTTGCCGTCAACGGTTTGGTAACCCGAAGCTGTGCCATTAAAGTCACCATCAAAGCTGAGGTCTACTTGTGAGCGATAAGTAAGGGCGAAGCGATTGTTCTCATTAACTTCATAGAGAGTGCCGACGTTCCAGCCAAAGCCCCAAGTATCACCTTTCAGACTGGCAATTTTGGTATCAGCATTGTGTTTGATCCCTGTCCCACCCATCTGGAGGGGGAGAGAAAGAGCCGGTGCTAGACCACCGGCGTATCGATTCAGTTCCGCTTTTGCATAAACCGCATTAATACCGGCACCGATACTGAACTGTTCGTTAACTTTATAGGCAACATTGGGGTTGAGGTTCACGGTGATCAGTGAGGTATCACCGGCACCAGCCCCAGCAGGGTTTGTTTTAGAGTACTCGGTTGCGAGACCGTAGTTGGAGAAAAGGGCCAGGCCCCATGCCCACTGGTCATTCAATGGTTGAATAAAATAGGAGGCAGGTACGAATGCTGCTGGCGCAATGCCTTCTTCGCTTGCAGGGCCATTGAGACTCGGGAGTGGAATCGGGGATTTCATCGCACCATCTACATCCACATCCGGTTTGATATAGGTGCCGGAGACAGCAACCGCCATCTTGTCAAAGGTGGTCATGGCAGCCGGGTTACGGGCCAGTACGGAGGCGTTGTCAGCGATAGCCGCTTCACCGGCATAGGCGCGACCCAGACCGGAGGCGGAGTGCTCGTTCAACTGGAATGCCGCGGCATGGACTTGACCGGTGGCCAGCGCGATGGTGGCGGCAATCAGGCTCTTCTTGAAAATAGTTGTCGTCATGGTTTTCTCTCTTGTAGGCAGATTTTTTTGCCGATATTGGCTGCACGTTCCATGCAAACCCCGACAAAATCCGTTTTTATTTCAGCTTCTTCCCAATCATTACTGGCGTGATTCTATGGGTCTGGTAGGAGGTAAGAAATCAGACCAGTGACAGCAGAATACATAAAAGTGATCAATGTGTTAATCATTTGTTTTAACTAGATGTTTAATTCATCAGTTTCAGCAGCTTGAGGCGATTTTTTAGTCAAAAAGGACGATCTGGCTCACAAAATTTTTTTTGTCTATTTTGTGATATTTATCGGAATTTGCGGGGAACAAGAGGGGAACAGATAGAAAACCGCCATCAAGCAAGCCAGATGGCGGGGTCGGTGTGTGGTGGCGCAGTTGTTAAATAGACCAGTGTAACTTGGCTTTGAGCCGTGCAGAGACGGGTTCGAGAGACTCTTTCATCTGACCAATCAGTACCATGTTGGCCCCTTTTAATGGCACTATCTCACCTTTGAGCGTGCCATCTTCAAATCGGGGTTGCACGCTCAGGGGAACATGTTTGGGGACCAGAAACAGGGTGACGGGCCCCATTTCACCTTCGATGACCATGTGCAGTGCTGGCCCTTGGTAAAAAGCGCAGTGATTCACATAGGTGACCTTTAGCCCATCCATGCCACTCATGGTCGCGCCATACTTCTCCATTTTGCTATTGATATTGTGCAGATTGACCCCTTCATCGATTCCCGCGATGAATGGTGCCTCTTCATAGACGTGAGCCATGGCGATCTGGGCGAGGGAAGGTGGTGTGCTGCTCTCTGTGGGCAGCGTGAGCCAGCGTGTACTCATGCCGAGCAAGAATGCCACTGATGCAGCCATAGCAAGTTGGCTCCATGAGGTTCCGGATGAAGAAGGAACAGGCGTGTTGGCCGCAGTGGCATGTGGTTCACCAGATGATGGAGAATCATCCTGATAGAGTGCCTGGCGCAGCAGGATCCGTTCGGCCAGCCCGGCTGGTACCTCTACCGCCATGGCTTTGTGCAGCGCACGGTCGAGCCGCTTCATCTCTTCCAGATAGTGTTGATTATTCTGGCTGGCATTGGCTGCCGACAGAAAGTCGGGTTGCTGATCGTCAGGCTGGATCATGGCGTTGCGGCGAAACTCGAGTTCATCCATGTCCGTGTCCTCTTGCTGGTTTTTTCTGTTCCAATGTTTCTTTGATCTGGTTACGAGCACGAAACAGTCGGGTCATGACGGTGTTTTTGTTAAGACCGAGCATCTCGGCGATCTCTTCACCACTAAAGCCTCCCACGACTTGCAGCAGCAGTGGCTCCTGATACTCATCGGGTAGTCTGGCAATATGGCGGCGTAACCACTCGTTTTCCATCTCTTCTTCACTGTGCAGGGCGTCTGGGTGGGCCTGCGGGTGATCATCGAGATCAACCAGTTCAAGTTGCTTGCGTTCGAAGCGACGGGCGTTTTCGCGCCTGAGGATGGTGATAAGCCACCCCTTGGCCGCCTTGTCGTCCAGCAGGGTGTCAATCGCCTTCCATGCTCGCAGGAAGGTCTCTTGCACCAGATCTTCCGCCACGTTGGGATCCCGGGTCAGCCAGTAGGCATACCGGTAGAGATCGCCATGCAGCGCATGAACCAGTGCTTCAAATTTGGTTTGTTTGTCAGCCATGGGATCAGAGACCGGCGAAGTGGCCGGATCATTTCCGCCAATATGCGGCTGAGCCCGTTTTTTTCTAAAAAAAAGCAGTGCCATAGGGCAATCCTTGTCAGGGGGCGTGGTGGTGGGGGTGGGAACTCCCCTGCGCCAGCAGGTAAATCAGGTGTGCAATACCGGCGGTTTCATCTGCCCTGAGGGAACGCGCCAGAGCGCGCCACTCGATGGGCGGGCCAGAAGAGGGCCGTGCAAAACAGGCTCGCTCGAGTGCGGTGAGCGCGTTGTTGACCCGATTATGCCGAGCGTCAGGCAACTGGCCTAATTGATAATAGGAGACTTGCCAGCGTAAGGTCGCCCACTGGATCAGTGCCTTGCGGCTGGCGTCCGGCTGGTGTTGGCCAAGGGTGCGTTGCAGTCGATAGAAGGCGCGCCAGCGGGGGCTGTGGCGCCATAGCGCTCGTAGCGCCAGGGCCAGCACGACCCACCAAAGGCTCTCTTGCAGTGCCATCTGCGATGGCTGCTTATCAGGTTGTCGATTTGTCGCTCTCTGAAACGTCAACGAGATGGCGGGCAGGCTGGCCTGCTCAATCCGGCCACTTTGAGTATTAAACCAGGGCAGGTCAATGGGAGGGAGCAGATAGTCGCCGCTCTGCTCCGCGACTAGGGTCTGGCGCCATTGTCGCTCAAACAGCAGTTTGCCGTCGCGGTAACGCTCCTGTTGTTGCTCGCCATCGGGATGGGCCTGCACCCCTGCGGGCAGTTGATGGACCATCAGTGGGGCAAGCTGGATCTGGCCGCTGTCACCGTTTTCCATGGTCAGGGTGAGGATCCGGATCAGCGGTTCACCCACTTCCCCCGTGGTGGCCGGTTCAAGCCGTTGGCTCAGGGTCAGCCGGGTGGCCACCGGTGTGGCGGGGGCCTTGTCCACCCGAACCTCGAGTGGTGCCGCGCGGGCCGAGAGCCTTTGCGGCTGGCCCCCTTGCTGCGTGAGCTGCCCCTGCAAGCGGGGCGACTCGAGGTGCCAGAGTCCCGGCGCGTTTGCTTGAATAAGCCAGCTGCGGGTGAGCCTGCCGGGCAGACCCGCCTGAGCGGGGGCGATCCACTCGTCGCTACCGAGGCGACGGATGGTGAAGTGGGCAGAACTAAGCTCGCTCAGCGCCGGGTTTTGCATGCTGGTGGGCAGCCAAAGGGTCAGCCGGTAGATCACCGGTTGGCCAGGATAGAGCGGGCCCTGATGATCAAGGCTGGCTTGCATCTCGAGGGGCGAGGGGGCAGGGGGTTGTGGCAGCGCCGCTGTTTGCGTTGCTCTCGATGGCAGGGTGAGTGAGGGGGTGAACTCATTTCCCAGCTTGAGCGGGGCAATCACCACCTCGGTAGCTGCGGGTGAATTGCTCTGGTGCAAAGGGATCTGCCAGCGAGTCAGTTGTTGTACCGGGGTGTTGACCCGGCTCATGGTCACTCTGCCCACGGCAAATTGGCGCAGTAGGGGGGTGATCTCCAGTTCACTGCTCTGGCGCTCGCCATCCGCTTCGATGATCAGCAGCCAATCGCCGGGGTCCGTCCCCGGCAGTAGCTCTGCGCGAGGAGGGAGGGCCCAGCCAAGTGGACTCACCAGTGCGAGCAACAGTCCCCATCCTGCCCACCTCACCAGGGGGACTCCACCTTGATCAGATCCCGGCGCAGCGCCTCTTTGCGCAGACGCTGCTCCAGCAGCAACACCGGGGGAGAGGGTGGCAAGGGCATTGCCGTCGCCTGCTGAGCAGCCGCTGGTTCGGGCTGTTTGCTGCTGGTGTCGAGAGCAGCGGCCGCTCCTCCCTGTAACAGTGAGAGGTTATAGAGCGCATCTTCATGGCCGGGTTCAAGCGCCAGAGCGGCCAGATAGGCCTCTTTGGCGGCCGCAAGCTCCCCCAGTTGCAGCAGGGCATTGCCGCGGTTGTAGTGGGCAGTGGCGCTCGTTGCTTCCTGATAGGTTGTGATGGCTTGCCGGTAGGCTCCGGCCCGATACCAGGCGTTGCCGCGCCAGACCGGATCGTTAAAGGTGCGGGCCGCCCGCTGAAAATCCCCCTCTTGATAAGCCTGCATCGCTTGCAGGTCCCCCCTCTCTGTTGCTTGCAGATCTTGCGGTACAAGCAGCTGAGCTCCCACCATCAGCGCCATTATCAGCCGGGCGCCGACTCTGGCCAGCAAGGCCAGTGGTAACAAGGGGATCAGCAACCAGGGGCCAAGATCCTGTGGTGCCGGGGTGAGGGCCGAGGTAGTGGTAGGGAGTGGTGCAAAGCGGGGCGGGTCGTTGCCAAGCCACTGCAGCTCACCGCCGAGGCGATTGGCCAGCGCGGCAATGGCCTGACTATCGGGAGCGGGCAACTGTGCAGGCACCCGGGTGGCAAAACCCAGCTCATTGGCCGGGATGGTGGGCATGGGGGCCGGTTGACCGCTGTTGGCGAGCAAAATATCGAGGCGTGCCGACGGGTTATCGCGGCAAAGCAGGCGCTGTTGGCAGGGCCACAGAGTAGCGATTTGGGCCATCTGGTTGGTAGTGAGGTCGTCGGTGATGAGTAGCAATCGCGCTTGCTCACCTGGGCTCAGCAGCTTGATGGCAAGCTCAACGGCCCGTGCCGGGTTGCTACCCTGCAGCGGCATGATCGCAGGGCGCAAGTCGGGCAGCAGCAGCGAAAGGGCCTGATGATCCCGGCTTGGTGGCATGGCGAGGTAGGCATCACCGGCATAGACGATCAGGGCAATGCGCTCGCCCTTGGCGCGGCTCAGCAATTGTTGCAACTGCCATCTGACCCGGGTCGCCCGATCCGGTTTGAGGTCGGTGGCGCTCATTGAGCGTGACAAGTCCAGTAGCCAGATATCGAGTGGCGCCGCAGGCTGCTGTTGTAATTCACTGCGCAGTGCCGGCCCGCTCAGGGCCAAAATCACGGGCAGGGTAGCCAACCAGAGCCAGGGACGCTGAGGGGGGGATGTTGGCAGCAGATAAGCCTGCATCGCAGGTGCGAGCAGCGGGGGCTGGCGACGGCGGTGCCATCCTTGCCAGAGCCAGGGGATGAGTGCGATCAGCCACAGGGGGCGCAGCAAGATCAGCTCCATCTGCGTGCGCCTCGTGCCAGCCAGCTACGCACCATACGCAACTCCAGCTTGCCACGCCCTGCCGGCAGCAGCAGCAAGCCACCCAGCAGAGCCAGCGGCCAGGGGTAGAGCTCGATCACCGGTTGATAATGGGCTACGGGCATGGGGGCCGGTTCAAGGGCATTGAGAGCCGCGTTGATGGCATCGAGATCGCTCTGGGTTCGCGCCCGAAAGTAACGCCCTTGGCCTGTCTGGGCCAGCTCTTTCAGGAGCGGCTCGTCCAGTTCGCTGCTGGGATCGGCCTGACCGCTGCCTGCCTCATCATAGGGTTGGATAAAGGTATCGGGATCGGCCCCGACCCCCAGCGTATAGATCCGTATGCCTTGCGCCGTGGCGAGTTTGGCCTCCTGCAGTGGGTCAGCGTTGCCTGCGGTATTGCGACCATCAGTGACCAGCAGCAGGGCGGTGGGGCGACCCGGATCCCCATGCTGACGTGCCAGCTGGATGGCTTCGCCAAGGGCGGTGGTTCGGCCGACCAGATCAAAATCGAGCTCGTCGCTCAAGGTCAGTAGCGCCGGGATCTCCTGAGTGAGGGGAGAGAGCAGATAGGCGTGATCGGCAAAGACGATGAGGCCCACCCTGTCTCCGGCCCGTTTGGCGATCAGCGCCTTGATCTGCTGGCGCACCGCTGTCAGCCGTGCTTGCTGCTCGCCGTTATCGAGCATATCAGGGGTGCGCATGCTGTCTGACAGGTCTACCGCCAGCAGCAGATCCCGCCCCCCTTCATAGCGGATAACCGGTTCTCCCCACCACTGGGGGCGGCAGAGGGCGAGGATAAGGGCACACCAGAGCAGCATGGCGCGCCAGAGCGGTAATCCAGCATGAGGACGCAGCAACGCAAACCCGGGGTGAGCCAGATGACCCTGGCGCAGGGGCGGCAAGGCGAAACACACCAGCAAGGGCAGCGCCAGGGCCAGGGCAAACCAGGGCCAGGCCAGGATCATGGATGCCTCCGCGCGGCTTTGTCCCTTGAGCGGGGGGAGCGGCGTAAGAAGAGGGTTTGACCCCAGCGCCGATAAGCCTGCTGCAACCGTTCGCTCTGCGCGCGGCTCGGGCTCTGGTTGCCATAGAGCCAACGGCTCCAATGAGGGGCGAATTGGCCAAAATCACTGCTGCCGTGACGGTCGACAAAGGCGAGCCACGCCTCTCCCTGCAGCTGGCGCGCCTCGGGCCAGCGTTGCACTGCTTCATGACGCAGGGCCTCCTGTATACGCGCCACCAATAGCGTCGGATCTCCCTCCAGCTGGCGACACCAGTGGCGGTAACGCATTACTCTGCGGGCCACTAGGACGATCAGAAGCAGAAGAAAACTGGCGATCAGGAGCCACAATAGCGCCTGCACTCTGGGGTCCAGGCTCTGTTCAATCAGGTCCGGCCCCGGGTGGATGTCGCGCATCAGGGCGAGCAGCTGTGGGGTGATGGTCTCTGAGGTGGTGCTGGCGCTGTTGAGCTCGGCAGAGGGGATCATCCCTGATGACATAACCCCTCCTGCCACTGCTGTTGTAGCGTCTGGCTGTTATCGAGCAGATAGAGGCGCTGCACCAGCGGCAACAGCTGCTGCTTGCTGTGGGCCAACTGCTGTTCGGCGGCTTGCTGGTAGCGACGGGAGAAACCGGCATGGCCCCCATCCAGCCAGCCCTGATAGTGCTGCCCTGGCCGGTCGATGGCCACCGGCAGCTGGCCATTAGGGGGTAGGGTCGCTTCGAGGGGGTCGCGGATCTGCCAATAGTGAATATCGTGGCGGCGGGAGAGCAGTTGCAATTGCTGACAGAGCGCCGACTCGCAGGGTCTGTGATCGGTGATGATCGTCAGCTTGGCGCCGTGAGGCAGCTTCACGCCGGACAAGGTGTCGGCCAGCGAGTGAGAAAGCGCCCGGCGGGCCAGCCCTTGCTGATAGTGATGGCAGAGGGATTCGAGCAGGGGCAGCACGCTGCCGCGCTGGCTCTGGTGATGGGAGATAAGCCCGTGGCAGATCAGGGTATTGTGCTGCTTCTCCCCTTGCCAGATCAGGGCGGCCGCCAGCTCGCATCCCAGCCGTGCCTTGAGCTGCAGTGTAGAGCCGAAATACATGGCAGGAGAGAGATCGAGCAGCAGCCAGTGCGCCTGATCCAGCTCCTCACTATAGAGCCGGGTATAGGGGCGACCGAGGCGGGCCGTCACCCGCCAGTCGATATGGCGTACCTCGTCACCGGCCTGATAGGCGCGCAGCTCCCGAAACGTGAGTCCGGGGGAGCGGCCCGGTTTGCCGCGTTCGCTGCTGCTTTTGCCTGTTCTCGGCCGGCCTCGGGCTTTTGCCCATAGCCGGATATTGAGCAGCCGCGGCAGCGACAGAGCGATGTCGGGGTGCAGGCAGGGATCTAGGGGCATGGTACCTGATCCAGCAGTTGGGCGATCAGGATGTCATTATCCAGATTGTCGGCCAGCGCCTGATAGCTGGGAATAAGGCGGTGGCGCAGCACCGGATAGGCTTGCAACTGGATATCTTCCGGCAGCACATAGTCACGCCCGGCAAGCCAGGCACGAGCACGGGCGGATCGAGCCAGCCCCAGCGTGGCGCGGGGGCTGGCCCCCACGGCAATCAATGGCTCAAGGGCAGGGCAAAGGCCGCTGCCCGGGCGGGTGGCGCAGACAAGCTCCACCAGATAGTGCTCCAGTCGGCTTTGCATGGTGACCGCCAGCACGTCGCTGCGGGCACGTTGCAAGCTGGTCTGACTGAGGGTCACTGGCGCTGCGCCAAGCTGTTCGCCGCTGGCGTTGAGCTGCAAGATGGCGAGCTCCATGGTGGGGCTTGGGTAATCCACCATCAGCTTGAGCAGAAAGCGGTCTAGCTGGGCCTCCGGCAGGGGATAGGTCCCCTCCTGCTCGATGGGGTTTTGGGTGGCGGCCACCATAAAGAGAGGCGGCAGTCGCCAGCTCTTTTTGCCCACGGTGATCTGGTGCTCGGCCATGGCTTCTAGCAGCGCCGATTGTACTTTGGCCGGTGCCCGGTTGATCTCGTCCGCCAGCACCAGATGATTGAAGAGGGGGCCGGGCTGGAATACAAAGCTGGCATCCTGCGGGTGAAACACCTCGCTGCCGGTGAGATCGGCGGGAAGCAGGTCGGGAGTAAACTGGATACGGGCAAAACGCCCTTCGACGGCGCCAGCGAGCGCCTTGACGGCGCGGGTTTTGGCAAGGCCGGGGGCCCCTTCGATTAACACATGTCCTTCACATAACAGGGCGATCAGGAGCCCTTCTATTAGCTCCTCCTGCCCCAAAATCTGACTGCCAAGATAGTCCCTAAGTGCGCTGAACTCGGCCGCTGCCATGCGATAAACCCGTTGTTTTTATGGAAGTTGATCTTTTTATACTCCAGTTGCTCCCCAAGGGCGAGCAAAGGGGGCTTGCCGTGCTTAATTTAGTTTCAATCAGCTGTATGAAACTTGTGATTGGATTGTTAAGATGTGGCGCAATGAGGTCAGACCTCTGCCTTTTAAACCAAGGAGCCAGGATGAAACAGCCATTGAAACTGACGACTCGCCAGGGCGAACGGATTGCCGTCGTGGCGGGGCTGCGTACCCCCTTTGCCAAGCAGGCTACCGCCTTTCATGGCGTGCCTGCAGTCGATCTCGGCAAACTGGTGGTGAGCGAGATGCTCGCCCGTACCGATCTCGATCCCACGCTTATCGACCAGCTGGTGTTTGGTCAGGTGGTTCAGATGCCGGAAGCACCCAACATTGCTCGCGAGATCGTGCTCGGTACCGGCATGAGCGTTAATACCGATGCCTATAGTGTCTCCCGCGCCTGCGCCACCAGCTTTCAGGCGGTGGCCAACGTCACCGAATCCATCATGGCCGGTACCGTAGACATCGCCATCGCTGGCGGTGCTGACTCCTCCTCCGTACTGCCTATCGGAGTGAGCAAGAAGCTGGCCCGCGCTTTGGTGGATCTCAACAAGGCGCGCAATCTGCAGCAGCGCTTCAACATTCTGCGTCAGCTGCGGGTCAAGGATCTGCTGCCGGTGCCGCCTGCTGTGGCCGAGTATTCGACTGGCCTCTCCATGGGGCAGACCGCCGAGCAGATGGCCAAGAGCCACCAGATCAGCCGCGAGGCGCAAGATGCGCTGGCGCATCGCTCCCACACCCTGGCGGCGCAGGCCTGGGCCGATGGCAAGCTCAGCGGCGAGGTGTTTACCGCCCATGTACCGCCTTACAAGTCACCGCTGGAGCGGGACAACAATATCCGTGAAAGCTCGGATCTGGCGAGTTACGCCAAGCTCAAGCCGGTGTTTGACCGGGTCCATGGCACAGTCACTGCGGCGAACGCCACCCCGCTCACCGACGGCGCCGCCGCCGTGTTGCTGATGCGGGAAGGTCGGGCGAAGGAGCTGGGTCTCGAGCCGCTTGGCTATATCCGCAGCTTCGCCTTCTCGGCCATCGATGTGTGGCAGGACATGCTGATGGGCCCATCCTACGCCACCCCGCTGGCGCTGGATCGTGCCGGTATCACCCTCGGCGATCTGACCCTGATCGACATGCACGAAGCCTTTGCCGCCCAGACTCTGGCCAACCTCAAGATGTTTGCCAGCCACGAGTTTGCCCGCGACAAGCTGGGACGCGATCAGGCCATCGGCGAGGTGGACATGGAGAAGTTCAACGTCCTCGGTGGTTCGCTGGCCTATGGCCACCCCTTTGCCGCGACCGGTGCGCGGATGATCACCCAGACTCTGCACGAGCTGCGTCGTCGCGGCGGGGGATTGGGGCTCAACACCGCCTGTGCGGCGGGTGGATTGGGCGTGGCTATGGTGTTGGAGGTTGAATGATGAGCGCTAAGACTTTTTCCCTGGATGTTCGCAAAGATGGCATCGGCATCCTCACCATGGATGTGCCGGGCGAGAGCATGAATACCCTCAAGGCTGCCTTTGTGGAGGAGATCCGCACCGTGTTGGCCGAAGTGAAACGCAACAAGGATTTGATCGGTCTGGTGATCACCTCCGGCAAGAAGGACTCCTTCATCGCCGGTGCTGATATCACCATGCTGGCCGCCTGCACCAGTGCCAAGGATGCCGAGACCCTGTCGCGGGAAGGGCAGGAGATCTTTGCCGAGATCGAATCCTTGACCATTCCGGTGATCGCCGCCATCCACGGCCCCTGCCTCGGTGGCGGGCTGGAGCTGGCGCTGGCCTGTCATGGTCGGGTGGTGACCGATCACGGCAAATCTGTGCTGGGATTGCCGGAAGTTCAGCTCGGTTTGCTGCCAGGCTCTGGCGGTACCCAGCGTCTGCCGCGCCTTATCGGGGTGGCCAAGGCGCTTGATCTGATGCTGACCGGCAAGCAGGTGCGGGCCAAACAAGCCAAGAAATTGGGGCTGGTGGACGATGTGGTGCCGCCCTCCATTCTGCTGGATGCCGCTATCAAGCTGGCCAAGAAGGGCAAACCCCGCCATCAGTTGAAGCGGGATCTGCAGGGCAAGGTACTGGAGACCAACAAGCTGGGTCGCAAGGTGCTGTTTGATCAGGCCAGCAAGGGGGTGAAAGCCAAGACCCGTGGCAACTACCCGGCGCCAGAGCGGATCCTGGACGTTGTGCGCATCGGGGTGGAGGAGGGGATGCAGGCCGGTTTGGCCGCTGAATCCCGCCACTTCGGCGAGCTGGTGATGACTGCCGAGTCTGCGGCGCTGCGGTCCATCTTCTTTGCCACCACCGAGATGAAGAAAGAGGTCACCTATCAGGGGGCCGAGCCGCGCAAGGTGGCATATGCCGCTGTGCTGGGCGGTGGTCTGATGGGCGGTGGCATCGCGTTCGTCACCGCCACCAAGGCGGGGGTGCCGGTGCGGATCAAGGATGTGGCTAGCGCCGGGATCGGTAATGCCATGCGCTACAGCTACGACATTCTGGCCAAGAAGCTCAAGCGCCGTCATATTCTGCGCAGCGAGCTGGAAAAGCAGATGAACCTGCTGACCGGCACCCTCGACTACTCCGGTTTCCACCGGGTCGACATGGTGGTTGAAGCGGTGTTTGAAGATCTTGCGCTCAAACACCAGATGGTGAAAGACGTGGAGCGTGAGTGCGGTGAACACACAGTGTTTGCCTCCAACACCTCCTCCCTGCCCATCAACCAGATTGCGGCAGAGGCGGCGCATCCGGAGCGAGTCGTGGGGCTGCACTACTTCAGCCCGGTGGACAAGATGCCGCTTGCGGAGATCATCCCCCATGCGGGCACCAGTGCCGAGACGGTCGCCACCACCCTGGCCTTTGCCCGTGCTCAGGGCAAAACCCCTATCGTGGTGAAGGACGAAGCCGGTTTCTACGTCAACCGCATCCTTGCCCCCTACATGAATGAAGCGGCGCGACTGGTGTTGGAAGGGGAGCCGGTGGAGGTGCTGGATAGCGCACTACTGGACTTTGGCTTCCCGGTTGGCCCCATCACCTTGCTCGACGAGGTGGGGATCGATGTTGGCGCCAAGATCTCTCCCATCCTCGAAAAAGAGCTGGGCGGCGAGCAGTTCCAGGCGCCCAAGGCATTCGACAAGCTATTGCAAGACGATCGCAAGGGACGCAAGAACGGCAAGGGCTTCTACCTCTACGGCAAGGCGGCACCGCGCAACAAGCTGACTGGCAAAGAGGGCAAGAAGACGGTGGACGAGAGCGTCTATGGCGTGCTCGGTATCAAGCCGTCTGCCAAGCTGGCCCGGCAGGAGATCGCCGAGCGTTGCGTGCTGCTGATGCTCAACGAAGCGGCCATGGCGCTGGATAGCGGTGTGGTGGCCTCGGCCCGTGATGGCGATATCGGGGCCATCTTCGGCATCGGTTTCCCGCCTTTCCTTGGCGGTCCGTTCCGCTATATGGACACCCTCGGGATTGATCATCTGGTTGGCCGTCTGGAGTATTACCAGAAGCGCCATGGCGATCGGTTTGCCCCCTGTGCCCGTCTCAAGGCGATGGCCGCAGAGCAGCAGACCTTTTATTGATACCCGCTGCCGATTAACCACAAGATCAAGAGGCCCGCACCCCATGCGGGCCTCTTTTTATGTTGTGGTGTGCTCGGATGGTTTGCTTTGGGCACAGATGATGTTGGTAGCAATGAAGGCCGAAATGAACCAAAAAAACGACCCACCGAAGTGGGTCGTCGAGATATGAAATAACGAGTCAGATACCCGATTTTCGCTCCGGGCAGCGGCCGATGATATCGGGCGGCAGCTCGCCGTTATCCTGCTCCAGTACCACGTCGAACCCCCACAGCTGATGGAGGTGCTTGAGCACCTCATGGCGTGAGTCACCAAGGGGGATGCGGTTGTGGGGCACATAGCGCAGGGTGAGGGAGCGATCCCCCTTCACGGCGACGTTGTAGACCTGAATATTGGGTTCCAGATTGCTCAGGTTGTACTGGGCCGACAGGGTATTGCGCACCTGACGGTACCCCTCGTCATTGTGGATGGCGGAGACCTTCAGATAGTTCTTCAGATCGTCGTCATCAATGGCGAACAGCTTCATATCCCGCATCACCTTGGGACTGAGGAACTGGCTGATAAAGCTCTCGTCCTTGAAGTTCTGCATGGCAAAGTGGAGGGTTTCGACCCAGTTACTGCCGGCATAGTCGGGGAACCAGTATCTATCTTCCTCGGTCGGATCCTCACAGATGCGGCGCAAGTCGGTAAACATGGCAAACCCCAGTGCATAGGGGTTGATCCCCGAGTAGTAGCGACTGTTGTAGGCCGGTTGATAGACCACGTTGGTGTGGCTGTGCAGCACCTCCATCATAAAGCGATCGCTCAGCTTGCCCTCGTCATAGAGGTGGTTGAGGATGGTGTAGTGCCAGAAGGTGGCCCACCCCTCGTTCATCACCTGGGTCTGCTTTTGTGGATAGAAATACTGGCTGATCTTGCGCACTATGCGTACCACTTCCCGCTGCCAGGGCTCCAGCAGGGGGGCATTCTTCTCGATAAAGTAGAGAATGTTCTCCTGAGGTTCGGCGGGGTAGCGCCTGTCCTCTACCCCCGCGGCTTTATGCTGTTTGGGCAGGGTACGCCACAGCTCGTTGACCTGAGTCTGCAGATAATCTTCCCGCGCCTTCTGACGCCGCTTCTCCTCAGCCATCGAGATCTTCTGGGGGCGTTTGTAGCGATCGACCCCGAAGTTCATCAGGGCATGGCAGGAGTCGAGCAACTGCTCCACCGCCTCGATACCGTGCTTCTCTTCACACTCGGTGATGTATTTTTTGGCAAACAGCAGGTAGTCGATGATGGAGGAGGCATCGGTCCATGCCTTGAACAGGTAGTTGTTCTTGAAGAAGGAGTTGTGACCGTAGCAGGCGTGGGCCATCACCAGCGCCTGCATCGGCATGGTGTTCTCCTCCATCAGGTAGGCAATGCAGGGATCGGAATTGATGACGATCTCGTAGGCCAGCCCCATCTGGCCGCGCTTGTAGTTGCGCTCGGTGTGGATAAAGCGCTTGCCGAACGACCAGTGTTGATAGCCGATGGGCATGCCGACGCTGGAGTAGGCATCCATCATCTGCTCGGCGGTGATCACCTCGATCTGGTTGGGGTAGGTGTCCAGCTTGTAGAAACGGGCGACCCGGGCGATCTCCTGGTGGTAGCTCTCCAGCAGATTAAAGTTCCAGTCTGGTCCGTCATCCAGTGGCGCTACACGTTTTTCAGTTTCGATCATGTGACCTCCTCACGCCGCTTGTTTCTTGAACAGCTCGCGGAACACCGGATAGATATCCTCGACCTTGCGAATATGTTCCATCGCAAAGTGGGGGAACTGGCTGGCTACCGACTCATATTCGTGCCACAGGGTCTGGTGGGCACGGGTAGTGATCTCGATATAGGAGTAGTACCGCACCCTTGGCATGATGTCCCGAATCAGGATCTCCCGGCACTGCGGTGAGTCATCTGCCCAGTTGTCACCGTCCGATGCCTGCGCCGCATAGATGTTCCACTGGTTGGCCGGGTAACGCTCGTTGATGATCTCATTCATCATTTTGAGCGCACTGGAGACAATGGTGCCGCCTGTCTCCTGGGAGTAGAAGAACTCGTGCTCGTCCACTTCCTTGGCCTGGGTGTGGTGGCGGATATAGACCACCTCTACATTCTTGTAAGTCCGGCTCAGAAACAGATAGAGCAGGATATAGAAACGCTTGGCCATCTCCTTGGTGGCCTGATCCATGGAGCCCGAGACGTCCATCAGACAGAACATCACAGCTTGACTGGAGGGGACGGGCCGCTTGACGAAGTTGTTGAATTTGAGATCGAAGGTGTCAATAAATGGCACCGCATCGATCCGTCGTTTCAGCTCCCTGATCTCCTTCTCGAGCAGGGCAATTTCGGCAAAGTGTTCGTTAGGATCGGCGGCCAGAAGGGCCAGCCGCTCTTCCAGTTCATGCAGTTGGCGTTTCTTGCCTGCTTGCAGCGCCATGCGCCGCGCCAGCGAATTTTGCAGGGAACGCACCACGTTGATGTTGGCGGGCACCCCGTTGGAGGTGTAGCCCGCACGGTAGGTTTTCACCTCCATCAGCTGATTGAGCTGGGTTTTCTGCAGCCTGGGCAGCTCCAGATCTTCAAACAGCAGATCGAGATACTCATCCTTGGAGATCTGGAACACGAAATCATCGGCCCCTTCACCCTGATTGGATGCTTGTCCCTCGCCGGAACCCTGGCCGCCGCCCCCTCCTTTGGGGCGGTCAATCTTGTCACCGGAGACGAACTGATCATTGCCGGGATGCACCATCTCCCGTTTACCGCCGTGCCCCTGATGAAAATGGGGCTCGCCGATATCCTTGGTCGGGATGCTGATGCTCTCGCCCTTGTCTACGTCCTGAATGCTGCGCTTGGAGACAGCATCCGAGACCGCTTGTTTTATCTGCTTCTTGTAGCGGCGGATGAAGCGCTGCCGATTGACAGCGCTTTTGTTTTTGCCGTTGAGCCTGCGGTCGATAAAATGCGCCATAACTCCCCCTTGAACAGTCAGGGTCAGGATGACTTACGTACCCTGAGATACCATTCGGAGAGCAGGCGCACCTGTTTACGGGTGTAGCCTTTCTCCATCATCCGTTCGACAAAGTTATCGTGCTTCTTCTGCTCCTCGGCCGAGGTTTTGCTGTTGAAGGAGATAACCGGCAGCAGCTCTTCCGTGTTGGAGAACATCTTCTTCTCAATCACGGTGCGCAGCTTCTCGTAACTGGTCCAGTTGGGGTTACGGCCTGCATTGTTGGCCCGGGCACGCAGCACGAAGTTGACGATTTCGTTGCGGAAATCTTTCGGGTTGCTGATCCCGGCAGGTTTTTCAATTTTCTCCAGCTCGCTGTTGAGGGACGCGCGGTCAAACAGCTGGCCGGTTTCGGGGTCACGGTACTCCTGATCCTGGATCCAGAAGTCGGCGTAGGTGACGTAGCGATCGAAGATGTTCTGGCCGTACTCGGAGTAGGACTCGAGATAGGCGGTCTGGATCTCCTTGCCGATGAACTCCACATAGCGCGGGGTCAGATAGCCCTTGATGAACTCAAGGTAGCGATCATGCAGCTCTTGCGGGAACTGTTCGCGCTCGATCTGCTGCTCCAGCACATAGAAGAGGTGCACCGGGTTGGCGGCCACTTCCGCGTGGTCGAAGTTGAAGACGCGGGAGAGGATCTTGAACGCAAAGCGGGTAGAGAGACCATTCATCCCCTCATCCACACCTGCGTAGTCGCGATACTCCTGATAGCTCTTCGCCTTGGGATCGGTGTCTTTGAGGCTCTCGCCATCATAGACCCGCATCTTGGAGTAGATGCTGGAGTTCTCCGGCTCTTTCAGCCGTGACAGTACCGAGAACTGGCCCAGCAGCTCGAGGGTGCCCGGGGCGCACTTGGCCTCGGTCAGTTCGCTGTTGATCAGCAGCTTCTCGTAGATCTTCACCTCTTCCGAGACGCGCAGGCAGTAAGGCACCTTGACGATGTAGACCCGGTCGAGGAAAGCTTCGTTGTTTTTGTTGTTGCGGAACTGCTGCCACTCGGATTCGTTGGAGTGGGCCAGCAGAATGCCGTCAAAGGGGAGGGCGGAGAGCCCCTCGGTGCCGTTGTAGTTCCCCTCCTGGGTTGCAGTCAGCAGCGGGTGCAGCACCTTGATGGGCGCCTTGAACATCTCCACAAACTCCATCACCCCCTGGTTTGCCTTGCACAGCGCACCTGAGTAGGAGTAGGCATCGGCATCATCCTGGGCGAAGTGCTCCAGCATGCGGATGTCGACCTTGCCGACCAGTGAGGAGATATCCTGGTTGTTGTCATCCCCCGGCTCGGTTTTGGCAATGGCGATCTGATCGAGGATGGAGGGGTTGACCTTCTCCACCTTGAACTTGGTGATGTCGCCGCCAAACTCGTGCAGCCGCTTGGCAACCCAGGGTGACATGATAGGACGCAGGTAACGGCGCGGGATGCCGTACTCTTTCTCCAGCAGTTCGCCATCCTCTTCGATATCGAACAGGCAGAAGGGGTGATCATTGACCGGTGAGCCCTTGATGCGATAGATGGGCACTTTCTGCATCAGGGATTTGAGTTTCTCTGCCAGTGAGGATTTACCGCCGCCAACCGGGCCCAGCAGATAGAGGATCTGTTTCTTCTCTTCCAGCCCTTGGGCGGAGTGTTTGAGGTAGGAGACGATCTGTTCGATGGCCTCTTCCATCCCGTAGAAATCTTTGAAGGCGGGATAGCGTGCCACGACGCGGTTGGAGAAGAGTCGGCTCAGTCTGGGGTTGGCTGAGGTGTCTACCATCTCCGGCTCACCGATGGCGGTCAGCAGACGTTCGGCGGCAGAGGCGTAGCAGGCTTTGTCCTGCTTACACATATCCAGGAACTCCTGGATGGTATATTCCTCTTCTCTCGCTTTTTCATATCGCTGTTGGTAATGCTCGAATATGCCCATAACTTTGCCCTCGTTATAGTCGCTTACCCTGAAAAAAGTGGATGACTGCTTTTGTGTTGTGTGCTTTTAAAGCCTAGTCAACAGCCTCCAGTAATCCATTACGGTTGATAGGTTAAATTGTGAAGAAACCTGCCCGGTCCTTGTGCGGGGAGGGTCAGTCAACAACACCGCTATGTTACTGACTGTTAAATTATTTTTGCCATGATAGTGAGGTAAATGTCAAAGACATAAAAAATAAATGTTTTTCGGAAAATGAAAACAGATCGAATAAAGAGAAGAGGGGAAAAGATAGAGGGCAGTTACAGTGCGGGTTGGCAGGGATATAAACAAAAAAATCATTACGTATACGTCAACGTAAATCGCCCGGGATAGGTCTTTTGCTCTAATTTTTACATTGACGCTACATTTTGGGTGCCCTAGATTGGCCATGTGTGAGCAGCAAGAGGCTTTAGCAAGAGAGTTGACGGTTGCCTCACCAAGCTCTGTTTAAGCACGTTTCCGTTGGCTTGACCCTCGCAACCGCGAGGGTCTTCTTTTTTAGCGTTAGCCAAAGAGGTATTGCTGTCAGCGGGAGTTGTGGCTGTCAGTGATAAACACTTAAGGATAGGCTTGTTGCACTGCCGCCAGGACGCGGGCAAACGGGTGTGCGGCCAGCTGACCTGCGCCCGCCAGCGATTTGGCCTTGACCCGGCTGGTCAGCGGTGTGGCGATACCGCACAGGAAACGGGCCAGCACCCGAGCATCCACCGAACCGGTCTTGGCAATGAGCGGATCGCACCAGGCGCGGATCCCCCCCTCGTTTGGCATGGCCAGTTGGGGCAGGGGAGGAAGATGGGCTACCTCACCACGACAAACCGAACAGTGGCCACAATGAACTGGCGCCAACTCATCGGCAAAATAGCGGGCGAGGCGGTGGCTCAGGCACTCATCCGAGGTGAAAAAGTCGAGCATGGCTTGCAGTCTGGCCAGCTCGCTATGCTCTTTTTGCAGGAACAGGGCGTGCAGGGCGTTTGCCTCTTGTTCGTTGTTCCATCCCTGACGGGTGATCCGGTAGACCTCGGTCATCTGCTTGCTTTCAAGTTCGATCCAGCCCTGCTGTTGCAGGTAGTCGAGCGCGGCCACAGCCCGCTGCCGCTCACCCTGATAACCTTGCCAGAGGGCGTCAAAGTCCATGGTGCACCAGCTGCGCGCTTGCGGGGCACAGGCGAACAGCTGCTCCAGAAACTGGCGGCGTTCCGGATTGAAGCGGCTCACTATCTCGCCTTTATCCAGCACAAATTTGAAGCGGTAGTCGGCGTAATAGCTGTAGGCCGGAGTGATGATGCCCGCCATTTCCAGATAGACCAGCAGGGTTTTGAGGGGCAGTTGGCGAATGTTGGTGTCGTTAGATAGGCGCAGCAGGGTGAATTCCCACTCGGCCCCGCTCTGCTTGATGATGGCAAGCAGCTGGAGGATGGCACTCAAATCTGGCGTATCGCCGTAGACGAAGTTCTCCAGCACCGGCAGCTGGCTCTGATTGGCCAGCACGATACAGTGTGATGGCTGGCCATCCCGTCCGGCGCGGCCAATCTCCTGACTGTAATTTTCGATAGATTTGGGCAGATCGTAGTGAATGACCCGCCGGATATCCGCTTTGTCGATCCCCATGCCAAAGGCGATGGTGGCGACGATGCAAGCCACCTTGCCTGCCATGAAGTCGTGCTGGATCTGACTGCGCAGCGCCGAATCGAGTCCGGCATGATAGGCGCGGGCGTTGATCCCTTGCCCAATGAGCTGTTCGGCGCAGGCTTCGGCGGTGTGTTGCAAGGTGACGTAGACGATGGTGGGGGCCGCCGGATCGTTGGCCAACTCCTGCACGAGCCAGCTATCTCGCGCCTCGGGCGCCAGGGGAATGACCGCCAGATCAAGATTGGATCGGTAGAAACCGGTGACCACGACCCCCTCCGGTTCGATGCCGAATTTGGTCTGCATATCCTGAATCACCGCCGGTGTGGCGGTGGCGGTCAGCAGCAACACCTGCGGGATCTTCAGCTCATGGCGATAGCTCGGCAGCTTGAGGTAGTCGGGGCGAAAGTTGTGGCCCCACTCCGAGATACAGTGCGCCTCATCGACGACCAGCAGCGAGAGCGGCACTTGCTGGATAAAGCGGCGAAAGCGCTCGTTCTTGAGTCGCTCCACCGAGATCATCAGGATCTTGAGCTGGCCATCCAGCGCCTGCTGCATCACTCGTCGGCTCTCCTCCGGGCTCTGGCTTGAGTCGAGGGTGGCGGCGCTTATTCCCTTGCTTTTGAGGAAGGCGAGCTGATCGTGCATCAGTGCCAGCAGGGGCGAGATAACCAGGGTCAGGTGAGGCAGGGCGAGGGCGGGCAGCTGATAACAGAGGGACTTGCCGGATCCGGTGGGAAAGATGGCGGCGGCACTCTGGCCAGCCAGCACCCGGCTGATCACCGCCTCCTGGCCAGGCCTGAGTGCGGAGAAACCAAAATAGTGGTTGAGCAGGGATGGGATCATGGCAAGGCTCCGCAGCAAATGGGGGGATGATAGCACAGTCACATCGGTCACGGATGGGACAGGAATGGGCGTAAAAATGGAAGGTAGAGAGTGTCGATAAAATGTACAAAAATGGGTGGTTGCGCTGCGGTTAAGCTTTTGTTGCGGTTTTTTGTGATGAAAACGGAATATTTTTTGGTGAGTTGCTGGAAAAAAAAGAGAGTGAATGGGATATTCCGTTATGCAATCCGGTGACTGGCGGAGCGGCCCGACAGAAGGCTGGCCACAGACATCCCACTCGGGGGACAGGGGTTTCCCGATGGGGGTTGCAGACAGGACTCATGATTCATGCACTGCGGTGCTTAGGGACATTTTTGATGACACAACAACACCCCCTCTTTCGGCTGGTCAATAGCACCAGTCTGGTCAGCCAGATCCTGGTTGGTCTGGTATTCGGTATCTTGCTGGCACTATTTGCACCCGAGTGGGCGCAAACGGCAGGTCTGCTCGGCGCTCTGTTTGTCGGCGCGCTGAAAGCGGTCGCTCCGTTACTGGTATTTGTGCTGGTGATGGCAGCTATTATCGGCCACAAGCAGGGTCAAAAGACCAATATTCGCCCGCTGCTGGTGCTCTATCTGTTTGGTACGTTTGCCGCTGCCTTGGTGGCGGTGATCGCCAGCTTCCTGTTTCCCACTAATCTACATCTGGTGGCGAATACCGCCGAGATCACCCCGCCAGGCGGGATCACCGAGGTACTTCAGACCCTGCTGTTCAACGTGGTGACTAACCCGGTCAGGGCGTTGCTGGATGCCAACTATATCGGGATCCTGGCGTGGGCTATCGGTCTGGGTATCGCCATGCGCCATGCCAACGAGAGCACCAAGGTGCTGATCACCGACCTCTCTCACGGTGTCTCCACCATTGTGAAAGCGGTGATCCGCTGTGCCCCGCTCGGTATTCTGGGTCTGGTTGCCTCCACGCTGGCAGAGACCGGCTTCGACGCCCTGTTTGGCTATGCCCAACTGCTGGTGGTGCTGATCGGCTGCATGCTGTTTATCGCCTTTGTGGTCAACCCGTTGATCGTCTTCTGGAAGATCAAGCGCAACCCCTATCCGCTGGTGCTGACCTGCCTCAAAGAGAGCGGCGTGACCGCCTTCTTTACCCGCAGCTCTGCCGCCAACATCCCGGTCAACATGGCGTTGTGTGACAAACTGCGTCTGCCCAAAGATACCTACGCGGTCTCCATCCCGCTGGGTGCCACCATCAACATGGCCGGTGCGGCCATCACCATCACAGTGCTGGCCATGGCGGCGGTACATACCCTGGGGATGGAAGTGGATATGGCAACGGCCGTGCTGCTCTCTGTGGTTGCCACGGTCAGCGCCTGTGGCGCATCCGGTGTCGCCGGTGGCTCCTTGCTACTGATCCCGTTGGCGTGCAGTCTGTTTGGCATCAGCAATGACATCGCCATGCAGGTGGTGGCTGTCGGCTTTATCATCGGTGTGCTGCAGGATTCTGCCGAGACAGCCCTTAACAGCTCCACCGACGTACTCTTCACCGCTGCGGCCTGCATGGCCGAAGATGAAACCCTGCTGGATGTGGCTCCGATAGCGAGCCGCGAAGCCTGATCCAGTAAAGGTCAGTTTTGCAACACACTTGCGCCCTCTTCGGAGGGCGCTTTTTATTGCCGGATTTGCTCTCTTTTCCTCTTTAAGCAGGCTCTTTGGCTGATATGCCGGGCATTCTGCCGCCCTTGTTCAGCGCATATCTTGCTCTTTATACCTATCACTTTGGGTATTGTTCCCTTCTTTTGTTGTGCGCTATGCATCTTTTTTGCAAGCTCGCCCGAGCTGAAGAGCGTGATTGACATGGGATAATCCGGAGTTGAGAGATATGGCTGCATCACCAATGAGCGGAAATGTATGGCTGCGGCAGATTAGCCCTGGCAGATACGCCATCACGGGAGGGGGAAGTAAACGAGTTGGTGATAGTGTTCTGCGGGCATGGGAGCGTTTATGGTGAACTCTCGGGCATGTTCAGCCAAGGCGCTGCTGAGCAAAGAGAGTGGAGGATAATAAAGAGGGAGCTGAGACATCACGGAGGCTCAGAACGCGGAGCTAAAAAAGCCAGCCGACTATTCGGCTGGCTTTTTGTGATCAGCGGCAGGTTGGGGGGATTAACCGACCAGCTGATAGAGGATGGCGGAGATGGCGGTCATGCCCATCACAGTCACGAATACGTTACTGATATGGCCCTGATATTTCGCCATGGCCGGTACGCGCTTGATGGCGTACATCGGCATGATGAACAGGATGGTCGCGATGATGGGGCCGCCCAGCGATTCAATCATGCCCAGAATGGAGGGGTTGGCAATGGCTGTGCCCCACAGGGTCAGGATGAAGAAGGCGATGATGAACATCTCGACTTTCTTGGCGTTCGGCTCTTTGCCGGAGTTACGCAGGTTCTGCATGATCATCCCTTTCAGACCTTCACGGGCACCCAGATAGTGACCGAAGAAGGAGGAGACGATGGCAACGAACGCAACCAGCGGACCGAAGTAAGAGATAAGGGGGCTCTCGTGCTGGTTGGCCAGATAGGATAGCACGGCGATGTTCTGGGCTTTGGCTTCTGCCAGTTGGGCCGGAGTCAGGCTCATCACGCAGGAGAAGACGAAGAACATCACGAAGCCCAGCAGTACCATGGCGGTACGTTTGAGGATGGCATCGGCTTTCTCGACGGCTTGCTCACCGTGGTCACGGCGCTGGGCCAAAGAGAAACTGGAGATGGCTGGACTGTGGTTGAAGGAGAAAACCAGTACCGGGATGGTCAGCCACAGGGTGGTGGCGAAATCCTTGGCAGAGGGCACTTGCTCCAGCGCGGCACCGGTCCAGTCCGGAATGAGGTACAAAGAGATACCGGCCAGAATGACGATCAGCGGATAAACCAGAAACTCGGTCACTTTCAGCATCAGTTTCTCACCGGCCAGCATCACCGACATCATGCCCATGATCAGCACGATGGAGAGGATCCAGCGGGGCGGGGCACTCATCTGCAACTGGTTGACCATAAAGCTTTCGACGGTGTTGGTGATACCCACGCCGTAGATCAGCACGATGGGGTAGATGGCGAAGAAGTAGAGCAGGGTGATTAATTTACCGGCTCCCACGCCAAAGTGCTCTTCCACCACTTCGGTGATGTCGGCATTGGGCTTTTTGGAGGAGAGTACGAAGCGGGCCAGACCACGGTGGGCCAGATAAGTCATGGGGCCCACCAGCAGCGCCATCACCACCAGCGGCCAGAAACCGCCCATACCCGCGTTGATCGGCAGGAACAGGATCCCCGCGCCAACCGCGGTCCCGAACAGGCTGATGACCCAGGTAGAGTCGCGTTTTTGCCAACGAGTAGCTTGAGTAGAGCTGATCCCTTGCTCTGTTGAGGCCGCAACTCCCTGCGTGCCAGTGACTGTGTTTGACATCTATCTCACCCCGAATGTGTGGTTCTTATTAAATCGGCGGCAAGGATACGATCTTTCCCGGAGAAAATGTTGATCAAATTCATCTCCATGGAGTGAAAACCCTCACTTTCTTGCAGAAACGTGATCAAAACAGTAAAAAATCAAATTTTGTTTATCATTTGTCTTGTTAGTTTAATGTTAATGATTAAATGTTGCTCTACGGTGTGTAAATGAGATGTTATTTTGATAGCTGCTGGGCTAGCTGGTTGATCATGCTGGCGGTGGCCCCCCAGATAAAGTGCTGTTGCCAAGGGATCCAGTAGATGGTGTGCTGTTTTCCCCCTCTGGCGAGGTTCAGGGGGATGTGGTTGTGCCGATCCAGCAAATGGATCAAGGGTACTTCGAAGGCATGATCCACCTCATCCGGACTCAGAATGAGGGGATAGTGGCTATCGAGCAGCCCCAGCACCGGCAGTACCTCGAATCGTGACACCGTATTGAGCGGGTTGAGGGTGCCGATCACTTCGACCAACTGCGGTGGAATACCGAGCTCCTCTTCGGTCTCCCGCAGCGCCGTGGCAATCAGGTTCTCGTCGCCGGGATCCTGTCGTCCACCGGGAAAGCTGATCTGCCCGCCATGGTGACGCAACCGGGTACTGCGCCGGGTGAGCAGTACCGTGAGTCCTTCATTGCGCTCCACCACAGGGATCAGCACCGCCGCCGGACTGAGCCCGCCAATGGCCAGACGATGGGCTGGTGCGGGTTGCTGCAACTGGAAGCGGGTTAGCAGTTCGTGGCGATCCATGGCGGGGAGCTCTCCTGTGCGTTGGCCTGACAGTGGGAGGGTTACAGTGCCGAGAGGGGCGGCAGAATGCGGGCGACCTTGTCATAGGTCTCCTGATATTCGCTGTCGGCATCGGAGTCGGCGATGATGCCGCCACCGGCCCAGCAGTGCAGACGACCCGCTTCGGCGATCAGGGTACGAATGCAGATGCTGGTGTCCATCCGGCCATGCTGGCTGAGATAGCCGATGCTGCCGCAATAGGCATTGCGGCGCTGGGGCTCAAGCTCTTCGATGATCGCCATGGCGCGGATCTTGGGGGCGCCGGTGATGGAGCCACCCGGGAAACAGGCACGCAGCAGATCGACTCCTTGCCAACGTGTATCGAGCTCACCGTGGATGGTGGAGACCAGATGATGTACCGCCGGAAACGACTCCACCGCAAAGAGATGAGGCACGCTGACCGAGCCCGGCCGGCTGACCCGACCGATGTCGTTGCGCAGCAGATCAACGATCATCAGATTCTCTGATCTGTCCTTGTCCGCCTGCGCCAGCGCCAGCGCGACTTGTCGATCGGTCGCCGGATCGGGGTGGCGAGGGCGAGTGCCCTTGATGGGTTTGGTCTCGATATGACGGCCATCAAGCAGCAGAAACCGCTCGGGGGAGAGGCTCAGCAGCGCGCTCTCCGGCAGGCGGATAAAGGCTGAGAAGGGGGCCTTGTTGGCGCTTGCCAGCAGGCAATAGGCCTGCCACTCATCCCCCTGATAGGGGGCGCTGAAACGCTGGGTCAGGTTGATCTGGTAGCAATCCCCTGCGGCAAGATATTCCTGAATGCGGGCAAATTTCTCGCCATACTCGGCGCGGCTCATATTGCTCTGCCACGCCCCCTGCAAGGCAAAAGCGGGGGCCGGTGTGGCCTGTTGCTGTTCAAGCCAGGCCAGCCGGTTGGCAAGGCCCGCTTCATCCCCCCAGTGCACCAGTTGCCAGTCACCGGTCGCCACATTGCGCAGCAGCGCCCAGTCGTAGATGCCCACCGCCATGTCTGGCACCGCGATATCGGCGGCGGCGTGTTCCGGCAGTCGCTCGAAGCGACGGCCGAGATCATAGCCAAACAGACCGAGGGCGCCGCCAATAAAGGGAAGGGAGGTGGCGCGCAGTTCCAGATCCCCCAGCAGCTGTTGCTGGGTATGGGCCAGCAGGGCGAGGGGATCTTCGTGGTGTTTGCTGATATCCGCCCCGGCACGCAGAGTGGTTACCTCGCCACGGGTCTCGAGGGTCGCCAGCGGATCGGCGCTAATGATATCAAAGCCGTTATCGGTGCCGAGTGGCCCCGCCGATTCCAGCAACATGGCCCACGGCTGATGTTGCAGGCGGGCAAAAAGCTGATGGAGTTCAGCGTGATGATCTAGATGATGGATATGAAGTGTTGGCGTCATTTTATGTTACACAGGCAACAGTTTAGTTCCCGAACCCTAGTCGGTGCTGGTGGGCAAGCGTATCATAGGTATCGGTGACTTAAGAAAAAACTGCCGTGTCGTTCGTTTTTTGCTGGTTGATAGTTTTTAGCCAGCACGTCAGCACGGCCATCATATGGAAGCCCTTGCCCTGCTCTGTGGCAGAGACAAGGACCAGTGAGGATGATATGAGCATTATAAAAAAACAGGATTTCATCGATTCTATCGCAGATGCCCTCCAGTACATCTCCTATTACCACCCCCTCGACTTCGTTCAGGCTGCCAAGGCTGCCTATGATCGGGAAGCCAACCCGGCCGCCAAAGATGCGCTGGCCCAGATCCTGATCAACTCCCGCATGTCCGCCGAAGGTCATCGCCCCCTCTGCCAGGACACCGGCATCGTGACCTGTTTCGTCAAGATCGGCATGCAAGTGCAGTGGGACAGCGACATGACAGTGCAGGAGATGGTGGATGAAGGGACCCGTCGTGCCTATACCAATCCTGACAACCCGTTGCGCGCCTCCGTGCTGGCCGATCCGGCCGGCAGTCGCAAGAATACCAAGGACAACGCCCCTGCCGTGGTGCATATCGACATGATCCCCGGCAACAAGGTGGAAGTGAGCATCGCGGCCAAAGGCGGCGGCTCCGAGAACAAATCCAAAATGGTGATGCTCAACCCCTCTGACGATATCGTCGAGTGGGTGCTGAAAACCGTGCCGACCATGGGCGCAGGCTGGTGCCCGCCCGGCATGCTGGGCATCGGTATCGGCGGTACCGCCGAGAAAGCGGCGGTGCTGGCCAAAGAGGCCCTGATGGAGCACATCGACATTCAGGAGCTGATCGCCCGCGGCCCCAAGACCACCGAAGAGAAGCTGCGGGTCGAGCTCTACGACAAGGTCAACAAGCTGGGGATCGGTGCCCAGGGTCTGGGCGGTCTTACCACTGTGCTGGATGTGAAGGTGAAATCCGCGCCAACTCACGCTGCCTCCAATCCGGTGGTGATGATCCCCAACTGCGCCGCCACCCGTCACGTTCACTTCGAGCTGGATGGTTCAGGCCCCGCCGAACTGACGCCGCCGACACTGAGCGACTGGCCGGAGATCACCCGTGAAGCGGGTGGCAACGTGCGCCGCGTCAACGTCGACGGCATCACCAAGGCTGAGCTTGCCAGCTGGAAGAGCGGTGATACCGTGCTGCTCTCCGGCAAGATCCTCACCGGCCGCGACGCCGCCCACAAGCGTATCGCCGACATGCTGAAAAATGGCGAAGGGCTGCCGGAAGGGGTCGATTTCACCAACCGCTTCATCTATTACGTTGGCCCGGTTGATGCGGTGCGTGACGAAGTAGTTGGCCCGGCTGGCCCCACCACCTCCACCCGGATGGACAAGTTCAGCGAGATGATGCTGGGTGAAACCGGCCTTATCGGGATGATCGGCAAATCCGAGCGTGGCCCGAAAACCGTCGAGAGCATCAAGCAGCACAAGGCTGTTTATCTGATGGCCGTTGGTGGCGCCGCCTATCTGGTGGCCAAGGCGATCAAGAAAGCCCGCGTGGTGGCCTTTGCCGACCTGGGTATGGAAGCTATCTACGAGTTTGAAGTGGAAGATATGCCGGTGACCGTAGCGGTCGACTCCGAAGGCAACAATATCCACGAAACCGGCCCAGCCTACTGGTCGGCCAAGATTGCCGAGCTGGATGGCAAGCTCTCCTCCTGAGTGACCGTTTCCGCTGCCGGTTAACGGCTGTGTTAGCTAAATAAGGCGCATCCATCCGGATGCGCCTTTTTATGCTGCAAAGATGTCTGAGCAGGGCTCGCCGATCTGCTTTTTCCGCCTGGCACTGTGCTCGCGATTGACATGGCTGAACCTGAAAGGGTGGCTATTTGTCCGCTTTGCCTGCGGCATCGGCAAGTTTGGCCAGCTGTTTGTCATACCAGGCCACCGGGCGGTTCTCATCTTCCGCCCGCTCCTTGCGCCGGATGGCGTTGCGCACCGCCATGGCCCCAGCCAGCGGAATGGCTCGGGCGGAAAATAGCCGCGCGGGCCGCTGACCAGGGCGCAGTCGCGCCACGGTTTGTCCTCCTCCCGCACCTCGTCTCTCACTAGGGCCGCCAGGATCTGGCCGCCGATCCAGCTCTGGGCCACCCCGTTGCCGGAATAGCCGAGGCCATAGACGATATTGGGCTGCCCTCGCCAGTGGCCGAAGAAGGGGAGGCCATCCACCGAGCGGTCGGAGGCGCCGCACCAGCTGGCGGCGATGGGCACCTCTTTGAGCGCCGGAAAGAAGCGGCGCAGGGTGCGGGTGAGGGGGGCAAGATAACGGCTGGGGGCATCGAACTCGGCCAGATGGCGGTTGGCAAAGGCGAAGGTGTTGCCCCCCTTGCCCAGCATCAGCCGCCCTTGCGGGGTGGCGCGGTAGTAGTGGACAAAGGTGCGGCCATCCACCACGGAGCGGCCGTGCGCAAGCTGCTGGGCGGCCAGTGCATCCGGCGCGGGGTCGGTTATCACCATATCGGAGGAGACCAGCACTATGCTGCGGCGAAACTCGCGAAAGTGCGCCGTCATGGCGCTGTTGAGGGCCAACACCACCTTGCGGGCACGCACCTCACCCTGAGGCGTTTGCACCCGTGCAGGCTGACCCGCCTCAAGGCGCTGCATGGGGGAGTGTTCATAAACCTCGACCCCCAGTTCCCGCGCCACCCGCAGCAGGCCGCGCACCAGCAGTGCCGGTTGCACCGAACCGGCGTGGGGGCTGTAGAGCCCCTCCAGATGAACGTGGGAGCCGCTCTGGCTCGCCAGTTTATCCTCTTCAATCACTTGCCACTGGTTAAGGTCTGCGCGTTTGAGTTCCTGCAATACCGGCTCCATCAGGCCGCGCTGGGCCTCGCTGGTGGCGGTGTAGCAAGTGCCCTCGACCCTCAGCTCAGCCTCTATGTTGTGCGCTGCGCAGAAGTGGGCGATCTCGTGTACCGCCTGCTCGGATCTTTGTACCAGCCAGGCTGCCTGCTCTTCGCCAAAGAGGCGCTTTAAGGTCAAATACTTGGCCGACCAAGTGAGCAGGCAGCCGCCGTTGCGCCCGGAGGCGCCGCTGCCGCAGCGATCTTTTTCCAGCACTATGACGTGCAGGTGGGGCTCGGCCTGTTTAAGGGCGATGGCGCTCCACAGCCCGGTAAAGCCGCCACCGACGATGCAGACATCGGCCTCGTGGTTGCCGTGAAGTGGCGTGGGTTGTGCGGGTTGTTCGGCGGCGAGCGCTTCGGCCAGCCAGAAGGGGAGAGTGGACATGATGACTCCTCGATAAGGTTATTGGTGGCGCCAGCGCTGGGTGCGATCCAGCAGGGCGCGGCTCAAAAAGAGCTGGAGCAGCTTGACGGTGGCGGCGGCCAGCAGGATCAGGGTGGCCATGGCGGCGGCCGCGGCGGTATCGCCGGAATCCTCCATGTTCAGCACGGCGATGGAGGCGAGCACGCTGTCGCTCGAATAGAGGAAGATCACCGCCGAGGTGGTGGTCATGGCGTTGACGAACAGATAGATAAAGATCTCCAGCAGCGCTGGCAGGGAGGC
Source organism: Aeromonas australiensis (assembly GCF_000819725.1). Classification (GTDB taxonomy): domain Bacteria; phylum Pseudomonadota; class Gammaproteobacteria; order Enterobacterales; family Aeromonadaceae; genus Aeromonas; species Aeromonas australiensis. The sequence goes on from NZ_CDDH01000062.1 coordinate 134,560, forward strand.
GGGCAGGGTGACCCGCCAGAACGCCTTCCAGAGCGGAATGCGCAATGAGATGGCCACCAGCTCCAGCTCCTTGGGCAGTTGCTTGAGGCTGGTCAGCGCCGTCATATGGCCCACCGTGTAGTAGTGGATGACGCAGGAGAGCACCATCAGCGGCAGAGTGCTATAGAGGCTGCCAAAGAGCGGATTGCCGTTGAAAAAGAAGATGTAACCCAGCCCCAGCACCATGCCGGGCACCGCCAGCGACAGCATGGCGAGCAGATGCAGCAACTGGCGCAGCGGCGCGAAGTGGCGTCCCTTCTCCTGTGCCCAGGCCAGCACCATCACCAGCACGGTGCCGATAAGCGCGGTATAGAGGCCCAGTTTCAAGGTGTTGGTAAAGGGCTGCCAGCCATAGACGCTGTTGCTGTCAAAGGCGTAGTGATCCAGCGTCAGAGCGAGGTTGTAGGGCCAGAACTGCACCAGAGAGCCGTAAACCGCCATCCCCACCAGCGCCAGAAACAGCAGGGCCCAGAGCGTGCACCAGCCGAGCGCCAGCAGATCACGCAGCCGATGGGGTTTGGGTTGATAGGGCACCGCCTTGGTGCTGCTCTGCTCCTGCATCTTGCTGCGTACCCTGTGCTCCAGGGCAAAGCTCAACAGTGCCGGCAGCAGCAGGGTGACGCTGGCAACGGCGCCGAGGGAAAAGTTCTGCATTCCGATCACCTGCCGGTAGATGTCGGTAGCCAGCACGCTGTACTGGCCGCCAATCACCTTGGCTACCCCGAAGTCGCAGATGGTAAGGGTGAAGACGGCGATGGCGGCGCTGAGCAGGCCATAACGGGCGGTAGGCAGGGTGACGGTGACAAAGGTGCGCCAGCCGCTGCTGCCCAGCACCCGGGAGGCTTCATAGAGGCGGGCGTCGCTCTGGCCTAGCGCCGTGATGAGGATCATCAGGGCGTGGGGGAAGCACCAGAAGCCAAGGCCAATGACGATACCGATGGGACCGTAGATGCTCTCGCCACCGAGCAGCCCCTTGGCGATCCCCTGATTGCCAAACCAGTAGACCAGGCTGATGGCGGGCAGCAGGGAGGGCATCAGGAGCGGGATCAAACCGATGAGGCGAAACAGGCTCTTGCCCGGCATGCAGGTGCGGGTGAGGGCATAGGCGTAGCCAAAAGCGATGGTCACCACCAGCGCGGTGATCAGCACCCCGAGCCAGAGGGTGTTGCCAATGGTGCGCCCCAGATGAGGGGAGTCGAAGTAGGCGCTGAAGTTGGCAAAGCTCACCCAGAGGCCGTTTTCATCCTGCAGGCTCTTTTGCAACATGGTGAGCAGCGGCAGTAGCAGGCCGCCGGTGAGCAGGGCAATGCCAAGCAGAAGCAGGATCAGTTGCAGCAGCTGATCCCGGCTCCAGCCGCGACAGAGCCGCTGCCAGCGAGAGTCTTGGCGGGCTGTCACTGGTGGCAGCAGGGAGGAGGTCGCAAAAGGGGCTGTCATGGGCGCTCTCCTTCAAACAGCTGCATCGCTCCGGCGGGCCAGTGCAGCGAGCAGCGCATGCCGCTGCGCCAGCCCCCCTGTTCGTGGTGGGGCAGTCCGTGGGTCGGGCGCTCCACCAGAATTTGCTGCGGACCAAGATAGGTGTCGGCGGTGCAGATAAGCCGCTGGGCAGCGCCGAGAAACTCCACCTGTTCGATGGTTGCTTCAACGCCATGTTGGCCAAGATACGGCTCGCTCGGCGCGCTTAGCGTGATCGCCTCGGGGCGGATTGCCACCTGCAATTTGTTGCCTGCCGCGGCCTGGTTGGCAAGTGTCAGCGGTTGTTCGTTTAAGCGCACCTGGGTGGGGCTCAGCACCAGGGTCTCGAGGAAGTTCATGGTGCCGACAAAGCTTGCCACGAAACGGCTGGCAGGCTGGTGGTAGATCTCCTGCGGGGTGCCCACCTGCACGATGCGGCCACCCTCCATCACCACGATGCGATCGGCCATGGTCAGCGCCTCTTCCTGATCGTGGGTCACCATGATGGTGGTGATGCCAAGGCGCTGCTGCAGGGCGCGGATCTCGCTACGAAGATGGGTGCGCACCAGCGCATCCAGGGCGCTGAGCGGTTCGTCCAGCAGCAGTAGGCCGGGGGAGAGGGCGAGCGCCCGGGCCAGCGCCACCCGTTGCTGCTGGCCGCCTGAGATCTGGCTCGGGTATTTGTGGGACTGGGCAGTGAGATCCACCAGCCCCAGCCAGTGATCGACCCGCTCCTTGATGAGATCCCGTGCCAGCCCCTGATTCTCAAGGCCGAAGGCGATGTTCTGGGCCACCGTCAGGTTGGGGAAGAGGGCATAGGACTGAAACACGATGCCAAAGTCGCGCTGCTGGGGCGGCAGCTGGGAGATATTGCGTCCCCCTTGCCAGATCTCGCCGCTGTCCGGCAGATCCAGCCCGGCGATGGCTCTGAGCAGGGTGGTCTTGCCGCAGCCGGAGGGGCCGAGAAAGCAGATAAACTCCCCCGGCTCAATGGTCAGAGAGATCCCCTTGAGGGCCTGAAAAGCACCGAACTGCTTGTTGAGATGTTGAATGTCCAGATAGGGCTGGGTCATGGTTCGACTCGCTACTGATTTGGTATATACCAGTTTGCGGGTGAAGTGTGACGGTCAGGTGATCGGGGGATGACAGCTTGATGACAGTCAAATGAGATCGGGTCACCAGCAAGTGGCTGGGCACTGTGCGAATGGACTAAGCATCGCTAATTGAAGGCAATGCAAACTCGGGAAGTTAAAACCAAAAAGTGAAGGCCAACAGCTGTTGGCCTTCGACTGGCAGTTTATTGGCGGCTGTGTGTCTGGCGTGAACAAACCGCCGCCCTTGACGCTTACTGCTTGGCTTCGGTCTTGCCGTCGAAGCTGGCGCTCCACTGGGCCAGGATGGCGTTACGCTCGCGGGCAGCCCAGCTAAAGTCGTTGTCGATCATCTGGCCTTTGATATCCGCCGGATAGCCCGCTCTCGGTTGGGCCACATCGGGGATGGCGACCACGGCGAACGATTTGTTGTAGAGGGCGTTGGCCTGTTCGGTGGCGGCAAAGTCGAGCAGCTGTTTGGCGGCATCCAGCTTGGGGGTGCCCTTGATGATGGCGGCAGCTTCCATATCCCAACCCGACCCCTCGGTCGGGAAGACCACCTCGATGGGGGCACCCTTGGCTTTGAGGCTGGTAGCCGGGAAGTCGAAGGAGATACCGATCACCGTTTCACCGCTGGCGGCCAGCTTGCAGGGGGCGGAGCCCGAGTGGGTGTAACGGTCGATGTTCTGGTGCAGGCCGTTCATAAATTGCCAGCCCTGCTGCTCACCCATGGTCTGCAGCCAGCCAGCAACGCTCAGGTAACCGGTGCCGGAGGAGCTGGGGTTGGGCATGATCACCTTGCCCTTGTAGATGGGCTTGGTGAGATCAGCCCAGCTGGTCGGCGCCGGGATCCCCTGTTTCTCCGCCTCTACCTTGTTGAAGCAGATGGCGCTGAAGAAGGCGTCCAGACCGATCCAGTGCGGCTCGGCCCTGCTGTCGCGAAAGCGGCTGTCGAGCTTCTCCAATCCTTTCGGTGCATAGGCATTGAGCATCTGCTGCTGATCGAGCTGCATCAGGCTGGTGGCGGCCAGTCCCCACACCACATCCGCCTTGGGCTGCGCTTTTTCTGCCAGCAAGCGGGCGGTGACTACGCCGGTGGAGTCACGCACCCACTTGATGTTGATGTCCGGATGCTGGCGCTCGAACGCGGTTTTCAGCTCGTTGAGCTGCTCCGGTTCGAAGGCGGTGTAGACGGTGAGATCGGTCGCGGCCAGTGCCGGGGCGGTCATGGCAGCCAGCACGGCGGCGGCCAGCAGATGGGTTCCCTGTTTCATCCTCTTCTCCATATAAGTTGGCTTGGTATAAACCAGATTGGTCGAGCGAGAGGCTAGGGGATTTTTATGACGTGACCGTGACAGCCCCGTGACGTTTTCCTGTTCCTGATATATCCGTGACTAATCCTGGGTATCCACCTCGATCTCCAGACTGTCGTGGCGCCAGTACTCCAGATCGAAGTCGAGCACCCGGCCGTGCTGATCAAAGTTGAGTCGCTCGAGGCGCAGGGCGGGGAGACCGGCGGTGGCTCCCAGCGCCTTGGCCACCTCGTCCGGCAGGGCGGTGGGGAAGAAGCGCACCTGCATGCGGGCGTAGTGAAGATCGTAATGGGCCTGATAGATCTCGGTCAGGCTGCCGTTGAGATCCAGCTCCAGCAGGCCGGGCACTCGCTCTGGCAGGCAGTGATTCTCGCAGTAGCAGATGGCGCGCCCGTTGGCGTAGCGCAGCCGCTTGAGCAAAAAGAGGCTGTCGAACGGCTTGAGCTGCAGTTGCGCCATCAACGCGGGCGGCACCGCCTGGCGGCTTTTCTCCAGCAGTTCGGTGCGCGGCTCACCCCCTTGCTCCCGCACTATCTGGTGAAAGTTGGAGGTGCGTCTGGGGTTGAGGCTGAAACGCGGCGGGGTGACGAACCAGCCGCGGCGATCCTCCCGATAGATAAGGCCGTTCGCCTCCAGCTGTACCAGTGCCTCGCGGATGGTGACTCTGGTGGTGCCATAGAGTTCCCCCAGCAGCCGCTCGGAGGGAAGCTTGTCGTTGGGGGCCAGCCCCCCCGCCAGGATCTGGTTGGCGAGGGCATCCTTGATCTGCAGATATTGCGGTTTGCTCATGAAAATCCCTGGTTTTGCAATAAGTTATGCAATAAGTTGTGCAATGCGTTGGGCAATCGACTGGGCACAGGCAGGTCATTTGCGCGGTCGTTAAACGGCGACATCAAGATGCATTGGTAGATACCAGAATCGCACCTCTGTTCAGGCTTTCTAGATTATCGCGATCCCGGCGCTGAAAATGAATTTTTTGTTGCACGTAGCCCCACCCCTTTGACCTTGGCGGGGCAGTTACCCACAATGCGCTCATTCTGGTATATACCAAAAGGAGCGAAGTCATGACCCATATTCCTGCGGCCCCCGCCGCCGTCGATTACCTGCTGCTGACCCCGGGCCCCCTCTCGACCACCGCCACGGTGCGCGCCGCCATGCTGCAAGACAGCTGCACCTGGGATGCGGACTACAACCAGGGCGTGGTGGAGCCCATCCGCCGCGAGCTGGTGCGGCTGGCAACTGGCCCTGAATATGAAAGTGACTACAGCGCCGTGCTGCTGCAAGGGAGCGGTAGCTATGTGGTGGAGAGCGTGCTGGGCTCGGCGATAGGCGTCGATGAGTGTCTGCTGATCATCAACAACGGCGCCTACGGTGCCCGCATGGGGGAGATGGCCCGCTGCCTTGGCCTGCGTCACCATGAGCTCGATTGCGGCGAGACCACCCGTCCGGAACCCGCCGCCATTGAGGCGATGTTGGCATGCCACCCCGAGATCACCCACTTGGCCATGGTGCACTGCGAGACCACCACCGGCATGCTCAACCCGCTCGACGAGGTGGCCGAGCTCTGCCAGCGCCGTGGCATTCGCCTGATCGTCGATGCCATGAGCAGCTTTGGCGGCATCCCCATCGACATGGGGCGCCTTGGCATCGAGTTTCTTATCAGCTCGGCCAACAAGTGCATTCAGGGGGTGCCGGGTTTTGGCTTCGTCATCGCCCGCCGCGTGGCGCTCACGGCCTGCGCCGGTCGTGCCCGCTCGGTCTCCCTCGACCTGCATGCCCAGTGGCAGACCATGGAGCAGCAGGGGGGCAAGTGGCGCTTTACCTCGCCCACCCATACCGTACTCGCCTTTGCCCAGGCCCTGCGCGAGCTGGACGAAGAGGGGGGCATTGCCGCCCGTCATCGGCGCTATAGCGAGAATCAGCGCACCCTGGTGGCGGGGATGGCGGCGCTTGGCTTTGAACCGCTGCTGCCCGAGCAGTGGCAATCTCCCATCATCACCGCCTTCTACTCTCCGGCGCACCCGGACTACCGCTTCGCCGACTTCTACCAGCGGCTCAAGGGGCAGGGTTTTGTCATCTATCCGGGCAAGGTCTCCCAGGCCGATTGCTTCCGTATCGGCAATATCGGCGACGTGACCCCTGAGCGGGTGCGCGATCTGCTTGCCGCCATGGCCAGCGCCTGCTACTGGCAAGGGGACGCGCGATGACCAGCATGCTGGCTCAGGGTCGTGATCTGCGTGGCCGCGATTTGCATGACCATAAGCTGCACGGCAGCGGCCGCGCCGATAGCGAAGGGGATATCAACCTCGGCGCGGGGCGGGCGCGCTGGTGGGCGGGCCAGAGCGAAGATGTAAAGGCCGGATTGGCGGAGGATAGCCGCTACTTTCTCCATCAGGCCCTCTCCACCCCCTGTCTCGATCTGCTTGAACGCGCGCAGGGGAGCTGGCTGACCAGTGTATCGGGCAAACGGTATCTCGATTTTCACGGCAACAGCGTCCATCAGCTGGGTCACGGTCACCCCAGGGTGGTGGCTGCGGTGCAGCAGCAACTCGCCGATCTGCCGTTCGCGCCCCGCCGCTACACCCATCAGGTCGCCATCGACTGCGCCCGCACCCTGGCCGAGCTGGCCCCGGGCGATCTCAACCGGGTGCTGTTCGCCCCTGGTGGCAGCGAGGTGGTGGGGATTGCCCTGAAGCTCGCCCGTTTCATCACCGGCAACAGCAAGGTGGTGTCTCTCTGGGATGCCTTTCACGGCGCCTCCCTCGATGCCATCTCGGTCGGCGGCGAGGCCTGCTTTCGCGCAGGAATGGGCCCCTTGATGGCCGGAGTGGAGCGCATCCCGCCCCCCACCCGTTATCGCGGCGTCTGGTATCGCGGGGAGGGGGATGACCTGCACTACGCCGATTATCTGGAGTACGTCATCGAGAAGGAGGGTGGCATTGGCGCCTTTATCGCCGAGCCCATCCGCAACACCGATGTGCAGGTGCCCTCGAAGGCCTACTGGCAGCGGGTGCGGGAGATCTGCGATCGCCACAAGGTGCTGTTGATCGTCGACGAGATCCCGAATGCTTTGGGTCGCACCGGCCACTGGTTCAGCTTTGAAGAGTTCGGCATCGAGCCCGACATCATCTGTCTGGGCAAGGGGCTGGGGGGCGGGGTAGTACCGTTTGCGGCGCTCATCACCCGCGACCGGTTCAATCAGGCCGCAGCTATTTCGCTCGGTCACTACACCCACGAGAAGAGCCCTATCGGCTGCGCGGCGGCCCTCGCCACTATAGAGACAATCCGCGAAGAGGGGTTGCTTGTAAAAGCGCAGGAGGATGGCCGCTTTATGGCGGCCGAGCTCGGCAAGTTGGCTGAGCGTCACCCGCTGATCGGCCAGGTGCGCGGCATCGGTTTGCTCTGGGCGCTCGATCTGGTGGTCGATCATCAGAGTCGCACCCGCAATAGCCAGGCCGCCGAGCGGCTGCTCTACCGCTGTCTGGAGCTGGGGCTCAGCTTCAAGGTCTCTCAGGGCAATGTCATCCAGCTCTCGCCACCGCTCAATATCGCCCGCGCCGATCTGGTGCGCGCCATCGCCATTCTCGATCGCGCCCTCGGCGAGATCGCACTTTCACCGAAACAGGAATACCACCATGACTGACTTGCAGATTGCTGTAGATCCGATCACCGACCTAGAGGCGCTGATCCTCGACTGGGCTGGCACCGTCGTCGATTTCGGCTCCTTCGCCCCTACCTCCATCTTCGTCGAGGCCTTCGCCCGCGCCTATGACTTCCCCGTGACCCTGGATGAAGCACGCCAGCCCATGGGCCTTGGCAAGTGGGATCATATCGCCGCGCTGGGCCGTCTGCCCTCGGTGGATGCGCGCTGGCAGGCCCGCTTCGGTCACCCCATGAGCCACGCCGAGGTGGACCACATTTATCACACCTTTATGCCGCTGCAGATTGCCGCCGTGACCCGCTTTGCTGCCCCCATCCCTGGTGTGCTGCCGGTGCTGGAGGCTCTGCGGGGTCAGGGGCTGCGCATCGGCTCCTGTTCCGGTTACCCCCGTCCGGTGATGGAGGCGCTGGTACCTGCTGCGGCCGATCACGGCTATCGGCCGGATCACTGGGTCGCCACCGACGATCTCAAGGCTGGCGGTCGCCCCGGCCCCTGGATGGCGCTGGCCAACGTGATCGAGCTCGGAGTGAGCGCGGTGCATCGCTGCATCAAGGTGGATGACGCCGTGCCGGGTATCAGCGAAGGGCTTAACGCGGGCATGTGGACGGTGGGATTGTCGGTTTCCGGCAACGAATTTGGTGCCACCTGGGACGAGTTTGCCGCCATGAGCGAGGCGGAGATCGCCGCCCGGCGCGCACCGGCCGAGGCCAAACTGCGGGCGGCGGGGGCGCACTATGTGATTGATACCCTTGCAGATATCGCCCCGGTTATCGCCGATATCAACCGTCGTCTGGCCGCTGGCGAGCGGCCTTAAGCCGAGCAGCGGCGCTCTGATGTCGATTGTTCGCAACCGGCTTATGAGTCAGATGCAATAGAAGAGGGAGGCATCATGCCTCCCTCGCTTTGGGTGTCTTTTGTCGGCTGCCCAGTCGCGCGGGCTTAGGCCTTTTTCAGGTAGGCCGCAACCAGCACGATCTGCACGCCGTTGACCTTGCCTTCGATATGGAGCGGGTTGTTGGTCAGACGGATGCCTTTGACCAGGGTGCCGCGCTTGGCGGTAAAACCGGCGCCTTTCACGTCCAGATCCTTGATCAGGGTGACGGCGTCGCCCTCTTGCAGCACGGCGCCGTTGGAGTCAAGGGTCGGTACGCTGTCATCATCTTCGTCAGCCACTCCTGCTTCGGCCCAGGCCTTGGCCTCGTCTTCCATGTACATCATGTCCAGCAGGTCCTGAGCCCACACTTCCCCCTTGCCGGAGAGTGTTTTGAGCTGGCGCCATGCCATTACCTGTACCGCAGGCACCTGGCTCCACATGCTGTCACCCAGGCAACGCCAGTGGTTGACCACCAGGGTCTCCGGTTGTTCCAGTTGGCCGCGGCAGGTGTCACAGATAGCAACGCTGTGCTCAGCGTCGCTGGCGGGGGAGTGAGGTACCACGAAGGCGGTCAGTGCCTGTTCGGCGCTGCACAGTTCACACTTGGCGCCCGCGCGCGCTTGCAGGATGGCGTTGATGGTCATGTTGTTGGTCCCATAGCTACTGGTAAAGCGACCCGCGTTGGGCGGGGCGCGTGAAAGAGGGGGCGGAGTATAGCATAAAACCCTGCACTTTGTCTGGTTGGGCTGCAAGCTGGGTCTAAGCCGTCCCCTTGCCTGTATGCCAAACGACAGTTTACTGCCCGGCAGGAGTGCAATTTAAAGCGGGATCGCTAGAATGAGCCTCCTTTTTGACTGCAAGGCAGGGGGCATTCGTGCTGGCTCAACGTTTTCAACAACTGGATCGACTGCTCATCCGCTACCGACGCTGGTGGCAATATCAGCCATATCATCATTTGACCATGGCCTTTGCCGATGAGGCGCCCGAACTGGCGGCGCTGCTCAATGGGCTGACGCTCGGCCAGTTGGCAGAGCTCGATGCGGATATGGATGCCCTCAGCAGTCTTCTTGCCCCCTGGATTGCCGAGGGAGCCGAGCTGCAGCAACTCAGTCAGCTTGCCCCGTTTACCCCTGAGCCCATCAGTTGCAGCAAGGAGATGGCACTGCATATGCCGGGGCGCAAGCAGGCCCAAATCGAGTCGTTCACCGCCTGTCTGCCTGCCCATCAGGGTCCCTATCTGGAGTGGTGCGCCGGCAAAGGGCATCTTGGACGGCTGGTGTCACTTCATCGACGGGCTCCGATCCTCAGCCTGGAGCTGCAAGGGCAGCTCTGTGACGAAGGTCGGCTGCTGGCCGAGCGGGATGGCGCCAATATGACCTTTACCTGCGCCGATGCCTTTGCCCCCGAATCGGCGGCGTTGATCGCCCCCGAGCACCACGCCATGGCGCTTCATGCTTGCGGGGAGTTGCACACCCATCTGCTGGAGCGGGTGGCCGAGCGCAGTGCCAGCGGGGTGACCATCTCTCCCTGTTGTTATCACTTGATCCGCACCAGCCACTATCGCCCGCTGTCGGCAGCGGCTCGGGCCAGCGAGCTGGTGTTGAGCAAAGCGGATCTCAAGTTGCCGCTACAGGAGACGGTGACCGGCGGCGCGCGGATCGCTCGTCTGCGCGAGCAGGAAGTGGTGTGGCGGCTCGGGTTTGACTGCCTGCAGCGTCAGGTGCGCGGGGTGGATGAGTACCTGCCGGTCCCCAATATGCAAAAGAGCCTGCTGACCGGCACCTTCGAGGCATTTTGCGTTTGGGCTGCTGAGCGCAAAGGGATTGTGTTGCCCGACGGGCTCGACTATCCCGCCTTTTTGGCACAAGGGGAGCATCGCTTTGGCAATGTTGCCCGGATGGAGCTGGTGCGCCACTTGTTTCGCCGTCCCCTCGAGATTTGGTTGGCGCTGGATCGCGCGCTCTTTTTGCAAGAGCAGGGCTATCGGGTTGAGGTGGGGGAGTTCTGCGCCAAACCCATGACCCCGCGCAACATCCTGATCCGTGCCGTGCGCGCTTGATATCTGGCTTTTTGAGTATTTTTTGAACTTTGATGATGGCTGACAGGCTGAGGGTGTCAGTCATTTTTTTCACCACGAACAATGAGCTGGTGACAGATCATCAGATCCTCTCGCACCACCGAAAACTGGTGACTAAAAGGCCAAGGTGGTCATCGTTTGAGTTCTTTTATGTCGTTTCAGTTGCGCTGAATGGCACAAGGTGAAATGGCTCACAGATTCTGCTTATTTCTTAATTCTCATCGTGAATTTAGTTGTTGGAGCACCTACTCTTGGAGCGCGTTATTCCCAAACAAGGACGGTATCCATGTTCAAACCCAAGCGTTGTGCCTGGCTGATTGCCGCTGCCTGCACATTGCCAAGTTACAGTGCAATGAGCGCAGCCATGAATATTCAACCCGATCCGCAAAATGCGGGGGGATATGTGATTGCGGCCCCGGATCTGGCCGCTGTGGAAAAGGCCAAAACAGCTAATCCCATGTATGGAATATGGGCCAAGGCATTGGCCACCCGGTCAAATGACATAGTCGATGCCATTGAACCGGGTCTGGCAAGCAATCCTGACAACGTAAAACGGGTTGAGCGAGTATTCCCCAAACATGAGTGGGCGTTTTTAACCCAGATGGCTGCGCCGGAATATACCTATGTCCGCTTCTTGCGGGCCATCGGGAAATTTCCGGCCTTCTGCGGCGAATATGCCGACGGGCGCGATTCAGATGCCATCTGTAAAACATCCATCGTGACGGCATTTGCCCACTTCTCTCAGGAGACCGGCGGCCATATTGCCAAGGATAACGTCTCCGACAACCCGTTGGGACTGGAGGAGTGGCAGCAGGCGTTGGTGCATGTGCGGGAGATGGGCTGGTCAGAGGGACAGACCGGCTACACCACCGGCTGTGGCCAGAGCGATTGGCAGAACAAGAAGTGGCCCTGCGCGACCGGTCAGGGTTACTTCGGCCGTGGTGCCAAGCAGCTCTCCTACCACTTCAACTACGGCGCCTTCTCCGAAGCGATGTTTGACGGCGATGCGACCGTGCTGCTCAATAACCCGGGGCTGGTGGCGGACTCCTGGCTTAACCTCGCGTCTGCCATCTGGTTCTTCCTCACCCCGCAGGCCCCGAAACCGGCCATGCTGCACGTGATTGACCGCACCTGGGTACCTTCCAAACGGGAAGCTGACGCCGGTATCGGCTATGGCTTTGGCACCACTATCAACGTCATCAACGGCGGTATCGAGTGCGGTGAGCAGAACAAGGACAAGGGGCAGCCGGTCAATCGCATCCGCTACTGGGAAGGGCTGGCCAACCACTACCAGATCCCGATCAAGGCGGATGAGAAGAACACCTGCTGGCAGCAGACCCCCTATGGCAGCCTCAATCTCAACGGCGCCACCGACGTGCTCTACACCAACTGGGATGGTAACTGGAAATATTACCCGGACAGACCCGGCGGCTACTCCTTTGAGTGCGAGTTGGTGGGCTTCCAGACTGCTTATTCCGCGCTGGTGCCGGGTGACTACGAGAAGTGTGTGACCAACTTCTACGGTTCCCATGCCAGCTGGCCGAAGGTGCGGATCGTCGCCAAGCTTGATCCCGCCCCGGTTGATCCGGTGGATCCACCCGTTGATGGTCAGCCAGCCTGGGAGGTCAGCAAGGTTTATACCTCGGGCAACAAGGTGAGCTACAAGGGCGCCGTCTATCAGGCCAAATGGTGGACTCAGGGTGATGAACCCGCTAAAGGTGATCCGTGGGTATTGGTGATGGCCAGGACAATTGCTATGCCGGCTGCGGATTGACTCAGAAGGGAGAGCTCCTGTGCCAGCGTGGCTGTGGGTAAGCGGTAAAGGTGCTCAGGTTTTCAGCACCTTTGGCGCATGTGCAGCCAGTATTGTATGACAAAAAAGAGGGGGCAATGTTGCCCCCTTGACGCAATGAACGTGATGCATGGCGATGAGGTGTTGCTTCAACCTGCCTTCGCCACCATGGCTTTAAGCTGCAAAAAGTACTGCTCGTAGAGGCGGGAGGCCTCCCCTACATCGGACTGGAACACCCCCTTGTGCTTGATCTCGTCGCTCGGGAAGACCATGGGGTTGTTGCGAAATGCCGGGGTGAGCAGGGGAGTGGCATCCTTGACTGGCGTCGGGTAGCCAATCGCTTCGGCCACCTTGGCGGCCACATCGGGGCGCATCAGGAAGTTGATCAGGGCGTGGGCCTCCTTCACATGCTTGGCCTTGGCCGGGATGGCGAGGTTGTCCATCCAGAGTACCGCTCCCTCTTCGGGGTAGGTCATCTGGATGGAGGGGTATTCGCGCTGGGCGCCGTAGGCCGAGCCGTTCCACAGCATGCCGATATTGACCTCACCTGCGATAAAGGGATCGGCCGGGTTGTCGGAGTTGAATGCCTTGACGTTGGGCATCAGCTTTTTCAGGTATTCGAACGCTTCGGCAATTTGCGCCTTGTCCTGGGTGTTGGGGCTGTAGCCCAGCTGCACCAGCGCGATATGGAACACCTCGCGGGCATCGTCCATCAACAGCAGGCTCTCTTTCCACTCCGGTGCCCAGAGCTGCTTCCAGCTGGTGACCGGCTGCTCGATGATGTCGGTATTGGTGCCGATGCCGGTTGCGCCCCAGATATAGGGGATGGAGTAGCGGTTATCCGGATCGTACTCGTGGTTGAGCAGGGTGGGGTCGAGGTGCTTGAAGTTGGGCAGCTGGGCGCGATCCAGCGGCTGCAACATCCCCTCTTTGGCCATTTTCGAGATGAAGTAGGTGCTGGGCACCACCACGTCATAGCCGTCGCCATGGGTTTTCAGCTTGGCGTAGAGGGTCTCGTTGGCTTCGTAGGTGGAGTAGATCACCTTGATGCCGGTCTCTTGCTGGAACTGTTCCAGCAGGCCGTCCGGCACATATTCCGACCAATTGTAGAAGTAGACCACCTTGTCGTCGGCCGCGTGAGCGCTCTGGCTCAGCAGCGGGGTGGTGAGGGTGAGGGCGGCTGCCAGCAGGGCGCCGGCCTGGTGTTGGATTGTCATTAACAACTCCTTGGGGTGATGGGGCCTTGCGGCCCACCGTGACAGAGTTCGCCAAAGGTGGCGGGGACGAAACGGGCAGGGTCAACCCTGCCGTTTACGCAGTAACAGTTGCGCCAGCAGCACCATCCCGAGGGAGGCGACCAGCATCAGGGTGGCCAGGGCATTGACCTCGGGGGAGACCCCCACCTTGACCATGGAGTAGATCTTGAGCGGCAGGATCTCGTAGGCCGGGCCGGTCACAAAGGAGCTCACCACCACATCGTCCAGGGACAGGGTAAAGGAGAGCAGCCAGCCCGCCATCACCGCAGGCAGCGCCAGCGGCAGTATGATGCGGCGCAGGATGATCCACTCGCCAGCCCCCAGATCCCGCGCTGCCTCCAGCATCCGCACATCAAAACCGCACAGCCGCGAGTAGACGGTGATCACCACGAACGGCAGGCAGAAGGTGATGTGGGCGATCAGCAGCGACCAGAAGCCCAGCGCAATGCCGGTCACCACAAACAGGGTCAGCAGAGAGATAGCCATAACGATATCGGGGGACATCATCACCACGAACAGCATGCCGTTCACGTACTGTTTGCCGCGAAAGCGGTAGCGAAACAGTGCCACTGCGGTGAGGGTACCGATCAGGGTGGCCGCGGTGGCGGTGAGGGCGGCGATGGTCAGGGAGTGCTGGGCCGCCTGCATCAGGCTGGCGCTGGCAAACAACTTCTCATACCAGCCCAGGGTAAAGCCGCGCCAGTCGATGCCATATTTCGACAGGTTAAAGGAGTTGGCGATCAGCACCCCGATGGGCACATAGAGATAGCCAAACACCAGCAGCAGGAACAGCGCCTTCAGTACGCGCATCATGCCAGCTCCCCCTTCTTGCTGAGCAGTTTGCCCGCCCGCCAGTAGCAGTAGACCAACAGCGCCATCAGTACCGTCAGCATCACGCTGATGGCGGCGCCAAAGGGCCAGTCACGGCTGTTGAGGAACTGAGTCTTGATCAGGTTGCCGATCAGCAGGTGCTTGGCGCCCCCCAGCAGGTCGGAGACATAGAACATCCCCATGGCGGGCAGGAACACCAGCAGGCAACCGGCGATGATGCCGGGCAGGGTGAGGGGCAAGATGATCCGCACCAGCCGCTGCCAGCCGTTGGCGCCAAGATCCCGCGCCGCCTCCAGCAAACGGCCATCCAGCTTCTCGATGCTGGAGTAGAGCGGCAGCACCATAAAGGGGAGCAGCACATAGACCAGCCCGATGATGACGGCCACCTCGGTATACATCATCTGCAGTGGTCGCTCGATGATCCCCAGATCCAGCAACCAACCATTGATCAGCCCCCGGGTGCCGAGCAGCACTTTCAGTGCATAGGTGCGGATCAGGGAGTTGGTCCAGAACGGCACCACCACCAGAAATAGCAGCAGTGGGCGAATGCGCGTCGGCAAATGGGCCAGCAGCCAGGCAAAGGGGTAGCCCACCAGCAGGCAGATGGCGGTGGCGAGCAGCGCCAGCCAGAGGGAGTGGAGCAGTACCTGAAAGTAGAGGGGGTCCAGCAGGCGGCCGTAGTTGCTCAGGGTAAAGATCGGCGCGATAAGCTCGGATTCGTCCCGGGTCAGGAAGCTGACGCCGATGATCATCAGGTTGGGCAGGAAGACAAACAGGGTCAGCCAGCCCAGGATCAGCGCGATGGCCGTGTTGCGAAAGCCGTTGTGGGCAAAGCTGTGCGCTACCCGCAGATTAGTGAGGCTCATAGGGCAGCACCACCTCCCAGCTGTCGACCCAGTGGATCGCCACCTCCTCACCGAGGCGGTAGTCAAAATCGGGATCATCCTCGTCGAAGAACTCGGAGATAAGCAGCTGTTTGCCATTTTCGAGGGCGATCACCGAATCCAGGGTAGCCCCCTTGTAGTTGCGCTCGCTGATGTTGCCCCGCAGCGCACCACCTCGATCGTCGTTCTGATCGAGAATGCGCAGATCTTCCGGGCGCAGCAGCACCAGTACCTTGTCCTCTGGCTGGAACGGCAAGGTGGTATGGAGCAGGCATTCGCGCCCCTCTACCTCGGCCTGCCAGATGCCGGGCTCGCGCTGGCTGATCAGCTTGCCATCCATCACGTTGATCTCGCCGATAAAGCGGGCCACGAACAGGTTGGCTGGTGATTCGTAGATATCGCGCGGGGTGCCGCGCTGGATGATCTTGCCCCCCTCCATCACCAGGATGCGATCAGACATGGTGAGTGCCTCTTCCTGATCATGGGTGACAAAAACAAAGGTGATGCCAAGGCGACGCTGCAGCGCCTTGAGCTCGCTCTGCATCTGCTTGCGCAGCTTATAGTCGAGTGCCGAGAGGGATTCGTCGAGCAGTAGCAGACGGGGCTTGTTGACCACGGCGCGGGCAATAGCGACCCGTTGCTGCTGGCCGCCAGAGAGCTGATCCGGGCGGCGGTTGGCCAGCTCGGTGAGCTGCACCATGGCCAGCGTCTCCTCGACCCGCTGGCGGATCTCGCTGGCTGGCACCTTCTGCATCTGAAGGCCAAAAGCGACGTTTTCAAACACCGTCATATGGGGAAAGAGCGCATAGCTCTGGAACACGGTGTTGATGTGCCTGTGTTCGGCGGGGATATGGGTGATCTCCTCCCCGGCCAGATGGAGGGTGCCACCATCGACCGATTCGAGCCCGGCCAGCAGGCGCAGCAGGGTGGTCTTGCCACAGCCGGAGGGGCCCAGCAGGGTCAGAAACTCACCGTCGTAGATATCAAGGTCAAGGTCACTCAGGATCACCTTGCCATCGTACATTTTGCTGATCTTGTTCAGCGCGACAATTACCTGTGGATTGTTCATCATCCGCCAGTCTCACCCCAGCCAGTGGCCATCGTGTTGAAAGAGGGCCGCATTCTATGCAGCCGGAACATGAAATTAAAGGCTTTTTGGCCGGAAGTGGACAGGAAAAACGGCTACGAATAGCAGGCCAAACCGCTATAATGTGCCACCTTATTTGGTCATTTTCGATATTGGATAGTCAATTGAGTAATAAAATGCGTATTGGCGGTTCCCTTGAGCACTCTCTGAACCAGGGTTATCGCCTTGATCTGAAGGGAGTCCTTCAGGAGGGGTGGCAACAGACCCGCCGTACCGGCTTTGGCCTGCTGCTGGCGATTGTCGGAGTGACGGCGATCTGGATCCTGCTCAGCAATGTGCTGCTGGTGCCCTATCTGGGGGACGATAGCCAGATGAATGTGGCCATGGTGTTGAGCATGCTGATGACAGTGGTGATGGCCCCCATGACCAGCGCCCTCGACATGCTGGGTTTGCAGCAATCTGTCGGCGTGCGCGCTAGAGCCAACCAGGTGTTTGACTTCTTCCGCCATTTTGTCCGCCTCGGCATGCTAAGCCTGCTCGGCAGTCTGCTCACCAGCTTGTTTGGCCCCCTGTTCGATCTGCTGGGGCTGCCCGCTGTACTCTCTTTCATTCCTTCGGCCCTGATCGGCATGGGGCTGCTCTTTACCGTACCGCTGGTGCTGGAGCGTGGCCTGACGCCTCCCCAGGCCATTGTGGTCTCTTTCCGACTCTTTTTACGTGGTTGGCCCAGTCTGGTGTTGTTCCACGGCATGATGGCGCTCCTGTTTTTCGTTGCTCTGATCCCCATGGGGTTGGGCCTTATCTGGGTGGCACCGCTCTATTTCAACTGCAAGGGGATCCTCTATCGGGATCTCTGCGGTGTCGCGGTAGAGGTAAATGAAGTGAAGGAGACGGGTGAAGGCCCCAACCATTTCAATGCATGATGCAAAAGGAACTTGAATGACCCCTCGATATGGAGTGATCCCGATTTTTCGCCAGAGCCTGCTGGCCACGCTCTTGCTGCCGGGCTTGGCACTGGCCGAGCCGATGCTGGATCTGCAATACAGCACCTTCTACAGCCAGATGAAGACCTTTGCCAAGGGGGAGTTTGGCCACGCCAGGCTGGGGTTTTATCTGACCGATCCGCAAAATGGTCAGCGCTGCGGCCTCACCTTTGTCCGGGTTGCAACCGACAGCAAGGAGCTCGCAGGCGAGGTAACAGTCGATAGTGAGCTGCGACTGCCTTTTGATGAGGATCTCAACCTCGACAAGGGAATTGTGACTGTTGGCCTGAAAGAAGAGCACGCTACTTGCGATATGACGGTACAGGTGATGGCCGATGCGCCGAACGGTCCCGAGCTGCCGCTGGCCGAGCTGGCGGCCCGTCAGCAGCAGATGCAGTCGCTGCTCGACAAGATGGCGGGCATGGTCGGCAAGCACTTCCTGCCGAAGATGGAAGGGGTGCGGATTACCCTGGTACAGCAGAGCGGCACTGCTTATCTGATTGATGGCGCCCGTCAGGAAGCGCTGCCCTGGCAGGAAGGCCATCTGTTGCTGAGCAATGAGCAACTGGCCGCGTTCGCTGCCGGGCAACTTCGCCTACAGGGTGAGGTGTTGCGGTTGACCCCCTGGCTGCGCAAGGGATGAGGCCGACAGCACTGTCACTTCAATGACAGGTAGATCATGAAAGCAAAAAAGGAGCGTTTATCGCTCCTTTTTCTTGCGTGGCGTTTGCCCTGTGATGCTGGCTTAGCGCACTTCGATCACATCCAGCATCTCCATCTCGTCGATGTCCAGCAGCGGCGCCTTTGGCATCTCGGGCGGATCAAACGCCTTGTCGCCGCCATCGATGATACCGGAGTCGCGGTTGATGCTCTTGAAGTCAAACAGCTTGTGGTCGAGCAGGTGGCTCGGGATCACGTCCTGAATGGCGGTGAACATGGTTTCGATACGACCGGGGAAGCGGCGATCCCAATCCTGCATCATCTGCTTGATGGCCTGACGCTGCAGGTTTTCCTGCGAGCCGCACAGGTTGCACGGAATGATGGGGAAGGCTTTAACGTCAGCGTAGCGGATCAGATCTTTCTCTTTGCAGTAGGCCAGCGGGCGGATCACCACGTTCTTGCCATCGTCACTCACCAGCTTGGGTGGCATGGATTTGAGCTTGCCACCGTAGAACATGTTGAGGAACAGGGTCTCGAGAATGTCGTCGCGGTGGTGGCCAAGGGCAATCTTGGTGCAACCCAGCTCCTGGGCGGTACGGTAGAGAATACCGCGGCGCAGCCGTGAGCAGAGGGAGCAGGTGGTTTTGCCTTCCGGTACCTTCTCCTTGACGATGGAGTAGGTATCCTCTTCGACAATCTTGTACTCGATGCCGAGGGAGTCCAGATACTCTGGCAGCACATGCTCGGGGAAGCCGGGCTGCTTCTGATCCAGGTTGACGGCAACCAGATCGAAATGGATAGGGGCGCTGGCTTTGAGGCTCATCAGTATGTCGAGCATACCGAAGCTGTCCTTGCCGCCGGAGAGGCAGACCATGACCTTGTCGCCCTCTTCAATCATATTGAAGTCGGCAATGGCCTGACCCACGTTGCGCCGCAGGCGCTTTTGCAGTTTGTTGAAACTGTATTTTTCTTTGGCGTTCAGCTCTTCTAGCATGCTCGTAAAACCCGGGACACAAATAAGCGCGTTATTATAGCCATGTCCCGGGGGAGGGCAAGGTGCCGAGCCAAAAGGCAATTATGATTGCGTCCGTTGGCGGTCGATAGGGCAGCTGTAATCTGCGGGTTTCAGGATCAAAATATCGCAGGATAGCCGGTCAATCACATGTTCAGCGGTATTGCCGAGCAGCGCGGCCGAGAGGCCAGTTCTGCCGACACAGCCCATGATCATCAGATTGGCATCGAGCTCTTCGGCCATATCCGGCAGCACCTCTTCTGGCAGCCCCTCTGCCACCCGGGTCCAGAGATGACCAATGCCGAACTTGTCGGCATGACTCAACAGCAGGTTTTCATGATGTTTGCGGATGGCCTCGTTATAGGCGCGGGGATCAAACTCTGGTAGTTCAATGGCAACATTGACCGGGGTACCCGGATAGGTGTTGACCAGATAGAGGCTGGAGCCCAGCAGCTCGGCGATGTCGCTCCCTTCCTGGGTGATCCGCTCGTTGAGCAATCTCTGATCCGGGTCATCGCTTGAGCAGTTGATGGCTGCGATGATGTTGCCGCCCCGTTGCCAGTGACCTTCCTTGACCAGCAACACAGGGCAGGGGCATTTGCGCAGCAGATGCCAGTCTGTGGGGGTAAAGATGAAGGTTTGCAAGAAGCTGTGATGGTGGGTCGCCTTGACCACCAGATCGTGGTGCTGCTCCAGCACCTGCTGGATCACGCACTCGAAGGGACGATTGTGCCAGACCACCTTCACTTCGCACTCGATCCCCTCTGCCCGATAGGGAGTCAGGATCTCGTCCAGCCACTCACGACGCTGTGCAATGACGCCGTCGCGCATCTCTTGTCGCTCGTCCACCGAGAGCATGGCAGTCATTTCATAAGAGAAGTCATAGATGGTGAGCAGCAGGGTCAGATGGGCGTTTTCGTCCAGCTCGGCGATCTTGACTGCCCGTTCGAGAGCGATTTGGCGCTCCTCTTCTGGATTGATAACCACCAGAATATTCTGATATTTGACCATCTTCTCCTCCTTGGAAAAGCCCAATGACAGCAGAATGTTAGCCATTACAGCTTAGCGCAGGAGGAGGGGTTCTGGAATGTACCGGATCACATTCCAGAAGAAAGGATCCGGTCGGGAAAGCGGTGGTCAGTGGGATGCTAAGAAGGGAAATCAGCCGCAGGCGGGTCGGGTTGCTCCGGCCATCATACCCAGGGCGACTTGATCCAGCACGGTAATGTATTTGCCTTTGACGCTGATAAGACCGGACTTCTGGAAGCGGCCGAGCAGACGACTGATGGTCTCGACGGTCAGCCCCAGATAATTACCGATATCGCCACGAGTCATAGAGAGACGAAACTCTTTGGCAGAGAAGCCACGTTCGGAGAAACGTACCGACAGATTGTGCAGGAAGGCGGCAAGGCGCTCTTCGGCATTCTTCTTGGAGAGCAGCAGGATCATCTCCTGGTCACCCATGATTTCGTTGCTCATCAAGCGCATGATCTGTTGGCGCAGCTTGGGCATCTTGCCGGAGAGGTCATCTAGCACTTCAAACGGGATCTCGCACACCATCGCCGTTTCCAGCGCCTGGGCGAAGGAGGGGTGTGACTGCTTGTGGATCGCGTCGAAACCAACCAGATCACCTGCTAGATGGAACGCGGTAATCTGCTCGTCACCTTGCTCGGTGATGGTGTAAGACTTGATGGTCCCGGAACGGATGGCATAGAGCGATTTGAACTCGTCACCCGCCTTGAACAGCTCTTCACCCTTCTGGATCGGCTTTTTGCGCTCAATGATACTATCAAGCTGATCAAGCTCGTTGTCATTCAGAGTGAAAGGAATACAGAGCTGACTGATGCTGCAATCCTGGCAATGAATTGCACAGCCACCGCTCTGGATACGTCTGCCAGGTTTCTTTTCCGGGATCATAGGCTCATACGAAGAATTGATTTATATCAAACAAGTTTACCATCAACTCATCCGTTTTGGATAGGGTTTCAAAAGGATGCAATCCCTACCCATAAAGTATGAACGCCATAAATGATGAGTAACAGAGCACCGCCAAGACGCAAACTGCGCAGGGTGAGCCAGTATCTCAGGCGATCGGCGAGCCCCCCCAGTGCAAACAGGGTGGGCAGGGTGCCAAGACCAAAAAAGAGCATGATCAGCGCCCCGCCACTAGCCGAACCGGCCGCTGCGCTCCAGGTCAGCATGGAGTAGACCAGTCCGCATGGGAGCCAACCCCAGACCATGCCAAAAGGCAGTGCCTGCAGCGGTGAGGTGAAAGGGAGAAACTTGCCGGCAAAGGGTTTTATGTGGGGCCACAGCCTGGCGCCGAGCCGCTCCAGCAGCAAGATCCCTTGCCACCAGCCCGCCAGATAAAGACCAAGCGCAATCATCAATAGTGCCGCCACGAGGCGTAATCCGGCGATGGCGTGTTTGCCAGCGCCCAGCTCGCTGGTGGTCGCCAGCAGGCCGCCCACCAGTGCACCTGCAATCACATAGCTCAGGATCCGGCCGAGGTTGTAGTTGAGCAGATAGGCGAGCCGCCCCCAAAAGTGCTGCTTGTTGGTGGGGATCGCCATGGAGAGCGCGGCGGAGACACCACCGCACATGCCGATACAGTGGGCGGAGCCGGCCAATCCGACCAGCAGGGCGCCGGCAATATCAAGGCTGTGGGTCATGGTCAGCAGGCTTTGCAGGTTTGCGGGCGGGTTGATCTTCGTCGAACAAAATGTTGGAGCCCTGCCGATCGAGATCTTCAAACTGCTCGGAGCGAATGGCCCAGAAGAAGACGACCCCTGCGATGATCACAAACAGGATAGCGATAGGGATCAGGACAAAAATGATGTTCATGAAAGGTACCTTGGTATTTATCCTTGGCAAGCGTCCCCTATGGTAACCCTGTTCGGGCAGGGGGCCAGCTGCTATCAGTGAGAAATGTGGCCTGCATCGGAGGCAGGCCACATGTTCAGCGATTTTCCGCGGCCTGTCTCATCGGTTGAGACGCATGGAGTTGGTCACCACGATAAGTGAACTGAGTGACATACCCGCCGCAGCCAGGTAAGGAGGCAACCAACCGCTGGCGGCCAGTGGCAACACCAGCAGGTTATAGCCGATAGACCAGGCAAAGTTCTCCTTGATGATCTTGCGGGTCCGCAGTGCCAGCGTGCGCGCAGACAGGAGACGAGAGAGATCGTCAGCCAGCAGAATGGCATCAGCGCTGTTTTTGGCCAGATCGGTGCCTCCTGCCATGGCGAACGAGGCGTGAGCACCGGCTAGAACCGGAGCGTCGTTGATGCCATCGCCCACCATGATGCTGATATCCCCGTCAGCTTCCAGGGCTTTGAGGTAGGCCAGCTTGCCATCCGGTGAGACCCCTTTGACCAGCTCATCGACCCCCAGCTCGCGGGCAATCTCATCTGCCTGCAGGGAGCTGTCGCCGGTGAGTACTGTGGTTTGCAGACCAGCCTCCTTGAATGCTGCGATCAGTGCCTTGGCATCGGGGCGCAGGGTATCTTCCAGATTGAAACGGGCCAAGATCTGCTGTTCGTTGGCCAGATAGATCGCCAGACCTGGACCACGCTCTTGCGCCGGATCAAGGCCAAGCCAGCGGGCACTGCCGATGCGGTAACGCACACCATCCACCAGCCCGGTGACGCCGTGACCGATAACTGGCGTGATTTCGCGTGCTGAAGGCAGAACCTCAACGCTGCCTGCGGGCAGCAGGAAGGCGCGGGCAATCGGATGTTCGGATTGCACTTCCAGTGCCCGGGCAATAGCGAGGCAACGATCCTCCCTGACGTCAGCCAAGGCGGTGATGCCGGTCAGACTGATGTCGCCTGTGGTCAGGGTGCCGGTCTTGTCCATCACAATGCGATTGGCTTTGGTCAGGATATCCAGCACATGTCCCCGGCGCAGCAGTATGCCTGTTCGCGTCAGGTGCGCGGTGGCCGAGGTGAGGGCTGTTGGGGTGGCTAGCGAGAGGGCGCAAGGACAAGTAGCGACCAGTACGGCCAGGGTAACCCAGAATGCCTGTTCCGGTTGATGAAAGTGCCAGAAAGTCCATACTCCGGCGGCAATAAAGAGCAGCACCAGAATGAAGTGGCGGGAAAGTACGTCCGCCATTTCGGCAATGGCCGGTTTATCGTCGAGGGCGTGATCCTGCAGCCGCATAATCTGGGACAGACGTGATTCCCCGATGGTATGGCTGACCCGTATCTCGAGGGGGGCATCCGTATTGATGGTGCCGGCATAGACCTGATCGCCGGTCTGCTTGAGCAGGGGCAGCTGTTCACCGGTCAGCATGGATTCATTAAGGCTGGCTTGTCCTTGCACAATGATGCCGTCTGCCGGCAAGGTGGCGCCTGCCAGCACCCGTACCCGATCGCCGACCTGCAAGGTCTTGGCCGCTACCTCATGCTCGCCATCTTCATCAAGTCGGGTCGCCATGATGGGCACCAACCGCGCCAGATTTGAGCTCGACTCCGAGGCCTTGCGCCGGGCCCGTAACTCGAGAAAACGCCCCAACAACAGAAAGAAGACAAACATGGTGATGGAGTCGTAATAGACCTCACCCGTGTTGAACACGGTGGCCCACATCGAGGCGACAAACGCCCCGATCAGAGCCAGCGATACAGAGACATCCATCGACAGATGGCCCTGTTTAAGACTGCGCCAGGCACCCATGTAGAAAGGCTGTGCCGAGTAGATCATGATAGGGGTGGAGAGCAACAGGCTGATCCACTTGAAATAGACCATGAACTCCTCCTCCACACTGATGAAGAAATCCATATAGAGTGCGACGGCACACATCATCACCTGCATTGAGCCCAGCCCCGCCAGCGCCAGCCGGAACATATAGCTGCGTACCTCTTTGGCGTAGAGTGCCTCCTGACTGTGGGTCTGGAACGGATAGGCACGATAGCCGATCTTGGCAAATCCCTTGAGGATCTCGCTCAGCGAAAGTCGGTCAGGATCCCATTTGATACGGGCTCTGTGGGTGGTGGTGTTGACGTTGATGTAGCGCAGTCCGCCCAAGGTCATCAGGTGGCGTTCGATAAGCCAAGCACAGGCGGCGCAGGTGAGCCCCTCGACCGTCAGCTGGATTTCACGTGTGATCTCGCGACCAGTGCCACGCTCGGTAACAAACTCCTGCTGTATCTCGGCCAGGTCGTAGTGGGTGAGGGCCGCCAGCTCTTCGGGTACCAGGTCCCCCTTGGTGCCGGGAGCGGTGCGGTGATCGTAGTAACTGGCGAGGCCGCACGCCATGATGGTTTCCGCCACCGCCTGACAACCGGGGCAGCACATGGGGCGCACAATCCCTTTTATCTCGAGGCAATAGCCACTATTGGCGGGTACCGGCTCGCTACAGTGAAAGCAAGGGGTCATGGTTTATGGCTCCCTGAATGAGGGATGCGAGCAGTCGGTGGCGTTGGCGAGAGTTGGCTCGCCGCAGTGAGAACAGCCGGTCATGGCTTAGCGTCCTTTAGGATCGAGTTCAACAGGGGCCTGGGTGGGCAGCTGGACGGTCTCTTGTAACCGCCACTCGTGATTAAAAGCATCGACCCGAACATGCCACTTTCCTGCGATGGGCTGTTCGAAATGGAAACGGTAGGTGCCACTGGCATCTGCGGTGATCAGGTGTTCGCTGTCCCGTCCGGCAAGGGTTGGGTGGAACAGGGAGAGATAGAGAGCTTGTCCTGCGGGAATATCGCCGCTGATGGGTTTAAGGGTCAGCTGGTTGCCGTCAACCTCCAGCACAAAGCGGACATTGAGGGCTTCGGCCCGATCAAACTTGCTTAGGTCCTGATTGATCTCTTTCCCTTGTTTGTAATAGTCCTCGGCCACCAGATTGACCCCATCCTTGCTGGCGATAATGGCGGTAGCGACGCTACCAATGACAGCTGCGGTGGGGAGGGCGATGAGAAACCAGGGCCAGAATTGACGATACCAGGGTTTGAATATGGTTTGGGTCATGATTGCTACTGCCATGAAGCGAATAATTAACAAAGAGGGTGGTTTTTACGCAACACAAGATAACAAAAAGCCTCGAGGTGTCGAGGCTTTTTGCTGTGTAATCACGTGTTTATCACACGTTACAAGGTTATGGGTGAACCTTATTTAGCTGACTGTTGATGAGACAAGCTGTAA
Organism: Aeromonas australiensis; assembly: GCF_000819725.1. Lineage (GTDB taxonomy): Bacteria > Pseudomonadota > Gammaproteobacteria > Enterobacterales > Aeromonadaceae > Aeromonas > Aeromonas australiensis. Next base: position 159,716 of record NZ_CDDH01000062.1, read on the forward strand.
ACGTAGGAGGCCAACAGGTGTACCTTGTCCTCCCCCAGAATGTCTTTCCATGCTGGCATTACACCATGACGGCCATGGGTGATGGTCTGCACCACCGCCTCACGAGAACCACCATATAGCCAGATGTTGTTCGTCAGATCAGGGGCTCCCAATGCCACGTTACCCTTGCCGTCGGCTCCGTGGCAGGCGGCACATATAACAAAGCGGGCTTCACCTTTTTTGGCTTCCACCAGATTGACCGTGCGACCAGAGAGGCTCAACACATAGGAGGCCACTTCCTGAACGCCATCCTTGCCGAGGATCTCGCCCCAGGCAGCCATGATACCCTGACGCCCATCCATGATGGTGGTCTTGATTTGAGCTGGCTCTCCGCCCCACAGCCATTCGCTGTCGGTCAGATTCGGGAACCCGCGGCCACCTCGGGCATCGGAGCCGTGGCACTGGGAACAGTTCTGCAGGAACAGACGCTGACCCACTTTCAGAGCCTCGGGATCCTTGGCTATTTCGGTGATCTCCTTGTAGGTTTTGCCGTCCGCTTCATAGGTGAGTTCACGGAACTTGGCGCCATAAATCTCATCAGCCTTGGCAACCTCGCGGTCATACTCCACCGCGCGACCTTCTGCCTTGGCCGACTCGGTCGCCGCTTTGGATTCTGCCAGCGAGCGCACATCCTGATTGGAACTCTGCCAGCCAAGCAAACCTTTAAAGTTGCCAAGGCCGGGAAACGCAATCAGGTAGATCAGACCGGTGACGATGAAGAAGAGGAACATATAGGTCCACCACTTCGGCAGCGGGTTGTTGAGTTCTTCGATGCCATCAAAGGAGTGGCCCATTGACTGGCCTTCTTCAACGCCCATCTTGTCCTTGCGGCACCAAATGAGCAGCAAGAAGCAGCCGAGAATGGTCCCCAGCGTGATGACGGTTACAAAAATACTAAACAGAGTGCTCATTATGGTTTCGCTCCTGCGTTCTTTTTATCAGCACCGGATGGCTCATCATCGGCAAACACCAGATTGGCGGCCTCGTCGAACGAGGTCTTGCGGCGTTTGCTGTAGGCCCAGACGATGATGCCAACCATGATGGCGATCAACAGCAGGGTATACAGGCCGCGAAATGTGCCGTAATCCATATCCCGACTCCTTATTTCAGGGCATGACCCAGTGATTGCAGATAGGCCACCAGTGCATCGAGTTCGGTCTTGCCTTTAACCGCCTCGCTGGCTCCCTGAATGTCGGCATCGGTATAAGGCACACCGAAGTGATCGCGGAACAGCGCCAGCTTCTGGCCGGTCAGTTCGCCGCTCAGCACAGTGGTGTCGAGCCAGGGATAGGCCGGCATGTTTGACTCTGGCACCACATCGCGCGGGTTGATCAGGTGGACCTTGTGCCACTCATCAGAGTAACGGCCACCTACGCGAGCCAAGTCTGGGCCCGTGCGCTTGGATCCCCACAGGAAGGGGTGCTCCCACACGCTTTCACCGGCGACCGAGTAGTGGCCGTAACGTTCGGTTTCGGCCCGGAATGGACGGATCATCTGGCTGTGGCAGTTGGAGCAGCCTTCGCGAATGAAGATGTCGCGTCCTTCCATCTGCAGGGCAGTATAGGGTTTGAGTCCCTCCACTGGCTCAGTGGTCTGTTTCTGGAAGAACAGCGGGGTGATTTCAACCAGGCCCCCCAGACTGATGGCGAAGATGATGCCGACCACCAGCATGGGAACGCTTTTTTCAAATATTTCGTGACGGTTATTGTTACTCATGGCTTGACCTCTTCAATCATGCTGGCTGTGCGACAGGTTCCAGGGAACCTTTGGGCGCAGTGATGGTGCGATAGGCGTTATAAGCCATCAGCAACATACCGGTGACAAAGAAGCAGCCACCCAGGAAGCGCACGAAGTAGAAGGGATACGACGCCTGCAGTGCTTCTACGAAGCTGTAGGTCAGGGTGCCGTCATCGTTGACTGCACGCCACATCAGACCCTGCATCACACCGGAAATCCACATCGCAACGATGTAGAGTACGGTGCCCACGGTGGCCAGCCAGAAGTGAACGTTGATGAGCTTGATGCTGTACATGCGCCCCTGATTGAACAGGTTCGGGATCAGGTGATAAACAGCACCGATAGAGACCATGGCAACCCAGCCCAGCGCACCGGAGTGCACGTGACCGACGGTCCAGTCGGTGTAGTGAGAGAGCGCGTTAACGGTTTTGATCGCCATCATCGGGCCTTCGAAAGTCGACATGCCGTAGAAAGAGAGAGAGACGATCAGGAAGCGCAGGATGGGGTCGTAACGCAGTTTGTGCCAGGCGCCGGAGAGGGTCATGATGCCGTTGATCATGCCGCCCCAGGAGGGCACGAACAGGATCAGGGACATCACCATGCCCAGTGACTGTGCCCAGTCAGGCAGCGCAGTGTAGTGCAGGTGGTGCGGACCGGCCCAGATATAGAGGGAGATCAGCGCCCAGAAGTGTACGATGGAAAGACGATAGGAGTAGACCGGGCGGCCTGCCTGTTTCGGTACGAAGTAGTACATCATGCCGAGGAAACCGGCTGTCAGCAGGAAGCCTACCGCGTTGTGGCCATACCACCACTGCACCATGGCGTCCATGGCGCCGGAGTACATGGAGTAGGACTTCATACCCGAGAGCGGCACTGCCATGTTGTTAACGATATGCAGCACTGCAACAGTAATAATGAAGGCACCGAAGAACCAGTTAGCCACATAGATGTGGGAAGTGGTCCGTTTGACCAGAGTGCCGAAAAACACCACGGCATAGGCGACCCACACCACGGTGATGGCGATGTCGATTGGCCACTCCAGCTCGGCGTACTCCTTGGCGGAGGTGAATCCCATCGGCAGCGAGATCGCCGCTGAGAGGATGATCGCTTGCCATCCCCAGAAGACGAAGGAGGCCAGCGGACCGCCAAACAGCCGGGTCTGGCAGGTGCGCTGCACCACGTAGAAGGAGGTGGCCATCAGTGCACTGACGCCGAAGGCGAAAATCACCGCGTTGGTATGGAGGGGCCGCAGACGACTGTAAGTCAGCCAGGGGGTCTCGAAGTTGAGGGCAGGCCAGATCAACTGGGCTGCGATCAGTACGCCAACCGACATGCCGACAATTCCCCAGACAATCGTCATGACGGTAAACTGGCGAACAACGGTGTAGTTGTACTCAGGATGGTTAGTTGTATGGCTCATCGTTATATTCCGCTTCCGATGCTGCTGTTGTTTGGTTTTGTATCCGGATTACCGGACTGGCTTCATCAGCCACCGCCAACCATTTGTTAACACCTGTTAACGAAAGGAAAAGCAAAAGATGGCTAAATGAAAACTTCATGGGGATGATACTGAACTGACAGGTAAAATAACAGTATAAACAGTGATATATTTGGCTCCGCGCGGTCTCGCAATGGCCATTTTTTACCTTGTTCGAGATCACAAAAAACTATTTTAATTGCATCTTAATTGGGCTGTTTTTGATGAAAGAGAGACTTACCGCACGTAAAGTTTTGCACCTCGTACTGGTATTGACGCTGTTATTGGCGCTGGTCGCTTATCGCACCTGGTTTTCCGCCGATAACAGCATCCCTGCTGGCCAGAAAAAAGATCAGATTTGTGATCTTTCCCACACCCGCTGTAACGCGCTGATTGGTGACAAGCTGCTGACGGTCGCCATCAAGGAGTTACCGTTGCGCGCCGAACATGACTTTGTCATCACTATTAGTGGAGGCGATCCGGCCATCAAGCCGCTGAAAGGAACACTCGAAGGCAAAGATATGTTTATGGGTACTATTCCGGTGAGATTTGAAGAAATAGACGGACAGTGGCAGGGGGTGACCCAGGTGGGGAGCTGTACATCACCCGTCATGATCTGGTTGTTAAATATCGAGTGGAGTAATGGTCAACGCCAGCAATTGGCGCTTTCCGTTGCCCGAGAATAACGGTACCAGGGGCTGGGGGAGTGGAAAAAATATTTGAAATTTCCCGGCCAGGCGTTACCTTCCCCAAACCATCAGGGAGTGAAGTGCATTTTATTATGATTGAAAAACAACCGTTTTATCGCACCCTCAACCAGCAGGCCAAGGCGCTGCTCGAGGGGGAAACCGATCTGATTGCCAATCTGGCCAACCTGTCCGCCCTGCTTAACCAGGAGCTGACAGAGATCAACTGGGTCGGTTTTTATCTGTTGCAGGGTGAGACCCTGGTACTGGGACCGTTTCAGGGTAAGCCGGCCTGCGTGCGTATCCCGGTCGGTCGTGGCGTGTGCGGCACTGCTGTGGCTGAGGGGAGAACTCAGCTCATTGACGATGTTCACCAGTTTGATGGCCACATCGCTTGCGATGGCGCCAGCAACTCGGAAATCGTGATCCCGCTGCGCCGCGGTGGCGAGATCATCGGGGTGCTCGATATCGACAGCCCAATTTTTAATCGTTTCGACCAAGAAGACCGAATTGGTCTTGAAGAAACGGTGCAAATTTTGGAAAGCATGCTTTAAGTCATTGCTATATGGTTCGCAAAAGGCCCCAAGCTCTCTATAATGGGGCCTTTGTTGTGCTCGGGACGTGCCCGTGCGTTTATATGAAAGCCAAGGTTATACATGGAAAACACTGAGAAGCTGAAGAACAGTAAAGAGATCGTTGCCTACCTGGTCGAGAAATTTCCGGCCTGCTTCGTTGCTGAAGGAGAGGCCAAGCCGCTCAAGATTGGCATCTTCCAGGATTTGGCCGAGCGTCTTGCTGACGATGCCAGAGTCTCCAAGACCATGCTGCGTTCCGCACTGCGTCAATACACCTCCAGTTGGCGTTACCTGCATGGTCTCAAAGCTGGCCAGGCTCGCGTTGATCTGGACGGCAACCCGGGCGAACTGCTGACCGAAGAGCACATCGAGCACGCCAAGCAAGCTCTGAAAGAGAGCAAAGAGCGTGTATTCGCCAGCCGTCGTACCAATACTAAAGAGAAGGATGAGAAGGCCAAGAAGCCCCGTCGTCCTGCTGTGCGCAAAACTGAGAAAGCGGATGTTGCTGCCAAGCCAAAGGCTGCTGCCAAGGCGCCGGTCGCTGATGCTCCGCTGGTTAAAGTGGATGCCGCTACGCTTAAAGTGGGTCAGGATGTGCGCGTCGTGATGGGTAAATTCCCGGTTCCGGCAACGATCAAGGAAGTAACCAAGGATGATGTTCAGGTCCAGCTGCAGACCGGCATGATGGTGCGGGTCAAATCAGAGCACCTGGTTCTCTAAGGAGACACATGTTGAAGCATGGCGTAATTCGTTTTTCCCTCGTTGCCTGTAGCCTGGCGCTTGCCGGGCTTGCACAGGCCATCGAGCCGGTGCTCAAAGAGAGTGATTTGCCTGTGTTGGCTCAAGAGAGTCAACATGCTACGGCCAGCAAGCGAATTACCAATCTGTTTACCCGCTCGCACTACAAACAGTTCAAGCTGGACGATGCCTTTTCCTCCGTGATTTTCGATAAATATCTGGAGAATCTGGACTATAGCCGCAACCTGTTTTTGGCCTCTGATATCAGCCGTTTTGACAAGTACCGTAACGGTTTTGACAGCGACCTCGAGAGAGGCCGTCTGGCACCCGCCTACGAGATGTTCAACCTGAGTCAGCAGCGGCGTTATGAGCGGTTCGAATACGCCCTCAAACTGCTTGATACTCCTTTCGATTTTACCCAGACCGACAGTTATCAGTTTGATCGGGAAGGGGCTGCCTGGCCCAAAGATGAAGCTGAGCTCAACGAGCTGTGGCGTCAGCGAGTCAAGTTCGATGCTCTGAGCCTCAAGCTCAGCGGCAAGGAGTGGCCCGAGATCAAGGTACTGCTTGGCAAGCGTTACAACAACGCCATCAAGCGGATGTCCCAGACCGAGAGCGAAGATGTCTTCCAGCTCTTTATGAACGCCTTCTCGCGCGCCATTGAACCGCACACCAGTTACCTCTCACCGCGCAGTGCCGATCGATTCAACACCGAGATGAACCTCTCGCTAGAGGGGATCGGCGCCGTGTTGCAGGCGGAAGATGACTTCACGGTCATCCGTTCTCTGGTGCCCGGTGGCCCGGCTGCCAAATCCAACCACCTCAAACCCGATGACAAGATCACCGGGGTAGGGCAGGAAGATGGCAAGATTGTCGATGTGATTGGCTGGCGTCTTGATGACGTGGTCGAGCTCATCAAGGGGCCCAAGGGGAGCAAGGTCAAGCTGGAGATCCAGCGTGGTAAGGGCGCAACCGCCAAGACCGAGCAGATCGAGCTGACCCGTGACAAGGTGCGCCTGGAAGATCGGGCCGCCAAGTCCAAGGTGGTCACCGCTGAAGGCAAGAAGATTGGTGTCATCGAGATCCCGAGTTTCTATGTCAATCTGCACGAGGACGTGATCAAGGAGCTCTCCAGCCTGAACAAGAAGAAGATCGAGGGTCTCATCATCGATCTGCGCGGTAACGGCGGTGGCGCCCTGACCGAAGCATCTGCCTTGAGCGGTCTCTTCTTTGCCAGTGGGCCTGTGGTGCAAATTCGAGATCATATGGGCCGTATCACGGTCAATGGCGATGATGATGGCAACGTCTATTACGGTGGCCCCATGTCGGTGCTGATCGACAGATACAGTGCCTCGGCGTCCGAGATCTTTGCTGCAGCCATGCAAGATTATGGCCGCGCCCTGATCCTCGGCGAGAATTCGTTTGGCAAGGGGACGGTGCAGCAACATCGCAGCTTGGCCAAGGTGTACGACTTCTACGAGCAGTCGCTGGGTCACGTCCAGTACACTATCGCCAAGTTTTACCGGATTAACGGTGGCAGCACCCAAAACAAGGGCGTTGCGCCGGATATCAGCTTCCCGACACCGGTCGCCCCGGAAGAGACGGGCGAGAGCCGTGAGTTCAATGCGTTGCCGTGGGACAAGATTGCCTCCGCTAACTACCAGACACTCGGCAACTTCGCCAGCCTGCTGCCCAAGTTGCAGTCGGCACACGATGCCCGGATCGCCAAGGATCCCGAGTTTGCCTATGTGATGCAGGATATTGCTGACTACAAGGCAGACAAGAACAGGAAATCGGTCTCTCTCAACGAAGCGGAGCGTGTTGCAGAGCAGGCGAAACAAGATGAGAAAGCGCTCAAACGGACCAATGAGCGGCTGACACGTCTTGGCAAGCCGGTGGTGAAGAGTCTGGATGAACTGCCCGCTGATTTTGAAGCCCCCGATGAGTACCTTATCGAAGCAGCCAATATCACGGCGGATCTGGCCAAGGCCAGCAAGCGCAGCTGACAAGGCAACCCCTCATGCACAAGGGCGACTTCGGTCGCCCTTTCTTTTGTCTGGCGTATCTGGTGATATCCAAATAGTTTGACCCCATCAGTTGGTTATGACAGCCTCATTCACGCCTTTAACAAGCGTGGAAGCAGACAATAATGACCGATCACTCTCAGGCCATGACGGCCAAATATCGCCAGGATTACCGGGCGCCGTTTTACTGGATCGACACCATCGATCTCGATTTCCAACTGCAGGAGCCGCTGACTCAGGTTACCGCCATTACCCGCATTCGCCGCAATGGTGAACACAATGCGCCACTGGTACTGGATGGCGAGCAACTAAGCCTCAAGAGCGTTGCCATTGATGGCATTCCCTGTGACCACTACGAGCAGGGCGAGAGCAGCCTGACCCTATTCAATCTGCCGGCCGAATGTGTGCTGACCATCGTCACCCTGTTGGATCCAGCCGCCAACACCGCGCTGGAGGGGCTTTACAAGTCTGGCGATGCCTACTGCACCCAGTGTGAAGCAGAAGGATTTCGCCGTATTACCTATTACATGGATCGGCCGGATATTCTGGCCCGTTACAGCACCCGGATCACGGCAGACAAGACCAAATACCCCTATTTGCTCTCCAATGGCAACAAGGTCGACAGTGGCGATCTGGGCGATGGCCGTCACTTCGTGCAGTGGCAGGATCCCTTCCCCAAACCCAGCTACCTGTTTGCGCTGGTGGCCGGGGACTTCGATGTGGAGCGAGGTAGCTACGCTACCCGTAGCGGCCGCAAAGTGACCCTCGAGATCTTCGTCGACAAGGGCAACCTGGACAGAGCCGGTTTCGCCATGGAGAGCCTCATCAACTCCATGGGTTGGGACGAGCAGCGTTTCGGCCTCGAGTATGATCTCGACATCTACATGATCGTTGCGGTGGACTTCTTCAACATGGGCGCCATGGAGAACAAGGGGCTCAACATCTTTAACTCCAAGTTCGTGCTGGCCAATCCGGCCACCGCCACCGACAGCGATTACCACGGTATCGAACGGGTGATCGGTCACGAATATTTCCATAACTGGACCGGCAACCGCATCACCTGTCGAGACTGGTTCCAGCTCAGCCTGAAAGAGGGGCTGACAGTATTCCGGGATCAGGAGTTCTCCTCTGATCTGGGCTCCCGTGGCGTCAATCGCATCAACAACGTGCGTACCGTGCGCGGCCCGCAGTTTGCCGAGGATGCCGGCCCCATGGCACACCCGATCCGCCCGGATGTGGTGATCGAGATGAACAACTTCTACACCCTGACCGTCTACGAGAAGGGCTCAGAAGTGATCCGAATGATGCACACCCTGCTGGGTGAAGATGCCTTCCAGGCCGGTATGCGTCTCTACGTCGAGCGTCACGATGGCTCGGCCGCCACCTGCGATGATTTCGTACAGGCGATGGAGGATGCTTCCGGTGTGGATCTCGGCCGTTTCCGCCGCTGGTACAGCCAGTCCGGCACCCCCGAGCTGACCGTGACCGACGAGTATGATGTTACCAGCGGTATCTATCGACTCCATGTAAGCCAACATACTCCACCGACTCAGGATCAACCCCAGAAGCTGCCGCTGCACATTCCCCTCGATATCGAGCTCTATGACGAGCAGGGTGCCGTCATCCCGTTGCAGTATCAGGGCAAGGCCATCGGCAACGTGCTCGATGTGCTGGAAGCGGAGCAGACTTTCGAATTTGATCAAGTGCCCGTCAAACCGGTTCCTTCTCTGCTTCGGGACTTCTCCGCGCCGGTCAAGCTGCACTATGACTACAGCGATGAAGCGCTCGCCTTCCTGATGCGCTTTGCCCGCAACGAGTTTGCCCGCTGGGATGCGGCCCAGATGCTGATCAACAAGGCGGTCATCGACGGGGTGGCGCGAGTACAGCACGGGCAGGGGGTTGAGCTCTCCCAAACCCTGCTGGCCGCATTCGTCGCCATTCTGGACGACAGCGATCTCGATTTGGCCCTCAAGGCGGAGATCCTGGCGCTGCCAGGTGAAGCGACCCTGGCCGAGCTGTTCGAGGTGGCTGATATCGATGCCATTCATCAGGTGCGCAACGAGATCACCACCTCGCTGGCACAAACCTTTGGCGAGCGACTGCTCCCCCTGTATGACAGCCTGCTGCTGCAACACTATCAGGTGGCGCATGAGGATATGGCCAAGCGTGCGCTCAAGGGGGTGGTACTCGGCTATCTGGCCGCCCTCGATGTTGGTAGCGCCGATATGCTGGTACGTCAGCAGTATGGGGCTGCCGACAATATGACCGACACCCTGGCGGCACTGCAGGTGGCCAACATGTATCTGCTACCTTGTCGCGCTGAACTGCTGGCCGATTTTGAAGGCAAGTGGGCCAAGGATGGGCTGGTGCTGGACAACTGGCTGCGGCTGATCGGCAGTAAACCGGCTGCCGATGTGCTTAGCGAAGTGAAGCAGGCGATGAATCACCCCACCTTCAGCATTCGCAACCCGAACCGGCTGCGGGCGTTGATCGGCAGCTTTGCCATGAGCAATCAGGTGCAGTTCCATGCGGTGGATGGCAGCGGTTACCGCTTCCTGACCGATCTCTTGATCGAGCTCAACGAGGTCAATCCGCAGGTCGCCTCCCGCCTTATCACCCCGCTTATTCAGTTCAAGCGACTGGATGAGGGGCGCAAGGCGCTGATCCGCGCCGAACTGAGCCGTCTTGCCAACCTTGAGGGGCTGGCACGGGATCTGTTCGAGAAGGTCAGCAAGGCGCTGCAGCAGTAAGTGTCGACGGGGCAGGGGCGTGAATGCACCTGCCCCCATTGTGCAATGTGACGTCTGATCAGGAGCAGGGGTGAAGCAGTTTACTTTTAGGCTCTCATTGAGCTGCGATGAGGTGATGCTGATGTATCAGGGCCACGCCAGACGGCTGGTGGTGCGCAGCGAACAGGGATTGACCCTGGAGCTTGGCATAGAAAAAATACGGCCCTTTGTGACCATGAATGGTGTGCATGGCTATTTTCGGCTGAAAACTCAGGACGATTACCGCTTTATCAGTCTCGAACGCATAAATTAACAAAAATCGAACAGATTACCGACTGTTTATCTGCTTTGCGTCACTATCTATCCGGCAAACTGGCACAAAGGTAGTGGGAATTTCTGTATTATTGGTTATTTGCAAAATTTCTCACAGTTTAAGCCGTGATCTGCACCTTGTTTTTAACATCTCGTTAGCACCTTTCCTCGCCTTCCCTTATCCCAGCCATTACACTTCGCAACAACTCTGCACCAGCGGGTAACCAGGGTGGTTGCCTCTGCGTCGGTGGTTAATGTCGTCCGATAAGGAATATAAAAATGGCATTGAAAGACGCCCCTACCTCAGTTCTGCTCGAAAACGTTCTCAGCCTGATCCATCAGAAGTTACCCACAAACAGCGCCTCTCTGGTCGAGCGCTTCGTTGCCAAGTTTTATGGCAACATGGCGAGCTCCGATCTGCACGATCGCAATGACAGCGATCTCTATGGCGCGGCCCTGAGCCTGTGGAATGCTCTCAATCAGCGCACCGGCACCGACCCCTACATCCGGGTCTATAATCCCGAACTGACCCGTCACGGCTGGCAATCGCCCCACACCATCGTCGAGGTGATCCTGCAGGACTCGCCCTTCCTGGTGGACTCCATCCGGATGGCGCTCAAGCGACTCAATATCACCGCTCACATGATGCTGCATCAACCGTTGCACCTCATTCGTGGTGCCGATGGCAAAATTGGTGCCATTTTGGAGCTCGACAACACCGATGGGCAGACTTCGGTTGAAACCGCCTTCCTGATCGAGATCGATCACCTCACCAGCGAGGAGCAGATGGCGGCGTTGGCAGCAGAGCTCCATTCGGTCGCAGGTGAAGTGGCGCTGGCAGTCGGTGATTGGCAGCCGATGCTGGCCAAGCTCAATGAGATCATCGACGAGCTGCCCAAGCGCAAGCAGCCCGTGAGTAACGAGGAGGTAGCCTCCTGCGTCGCCTTCCTCAAATGGGTGGCTACCCACAACTTCACCCTGATGGGCTATCGCCGTTACGACGTCAGGGCGGTGGAGGGTGATCACGAGATCCTGCCACAGCCCGAGTCCAGCCTGGGATTGATGAAGAACTCCATCAAGGACCAAGGTCAGCGCCTTGGCAACATGCCGGCCAGCGCTCGTCATGCCGCCCTGAGCCCCTCCCTGCTGATCCTCACCAAATCCAACAGCAAGTCCAGGGTGCACCGTCCTGCCTATGTGGACTACATCGGCATCAAACGCTTCGATGATCAGGGCAAGGTGATCGGGGAAGATCGCTTCATCGGCCTCTACGCCTCTTCCATCTACAACACCAGCGCGACCCAGATCCCGCTCATCAGCCATCGCCTTGAGCGCATCATGGCCGCTTCCGGTCACGAAAAGGGCTCCCATGCCTACAAGGCGTTGCTGAATGTGCTGGAAACCTATCCTCGCGACGAGCTGATCCAGGCTCGTGAAGAGGAGCTGCTGGCCACCGGTCTTGGCGTACTGGAGATGCAGGAGCGCGACATGTTGCGGCTGTTTGTGCGCCGGGATGTGTACGGTCGCTTCTTCTCCTGCATGGTCTATGTCACCAAGGAGCGCTACAACACGGCGCTGCGGATCAAGACTCAGCAAATTTTGCAGAACTATTTTGGCAGCAGCGAGGAGGTGGAGTTCAACGTCTACTTCACCGAGGGCGTACTGGCGCGGACCCACTACATAGTGCGGGTCAACAACAACAACGTGGATGTGGATGTGAACGAAGTACAGAACAACCTGATTGAAGCGGCCCGCAGCTGGGACGACAGACTCGACTCCGTGTTGCTCTCCCACTATGGCGAGGCCCGAGGCAACGACCTGCGTCGTCGCTTTAACTGCGCATTCCCGCGTGCCTACAAGGAGGATGTGCTGCCGGGCTCTGCTGTGGCCGACATCATGGCACTCGATAACCTGAGCGAAGCCGATCCGCTGGGCATGCTGTTCTACCGCGCCCAGGAGGAGGAGAACGATCGCCGGGTGCGGCTCAAGCTGTTCCACCGCACCGAGCCCATTCATCTTTCCGACGTATTACCGATGCTGGAAAACATGGGGCTGCGCGTCATTGGCGAGACCCCTTATCAGGTCCGCACCTCGGCAGGCGAGATATTCTGGATCCTCGACTTTTCCATGCTGCTGCACGGTGATCAGCCGTTTGACATGGAGCAGAACCAGCAGCGCTTCCAGCAGGCGTTTGCCGCCATCTGGAACAAGCAGCTGGAAGATGACGGCTTCAACCGACTGGTATTGGGTGCCGGTCTCACCGGTCGTCAGGTCTCGGTACTGCGCGCCTATGGAAAATATATGCGTCAGACCGGCGTCTCCTTCAGTCAGTCCTATATCGAAGAGACGCTTACCCGCTACCCCGACATCGCCCAGTTGCTGTTTACCCTGTTTGAACAGCGCCTCGATCCGGCCGGCAAGCAGGATGCCAAGGTGCCATCGCAAGATGCCAAGGCATCCGCCAAGCTGCACGAGCAACTCGCCGCCAAGCTGGATCAGGTCGCCAACCTGGATGATGATCGCATCATCCGCCGCTATGTGGAGATGATCGACGCTACCCTGCGCACCAACTACTACCAGCTGGACAAGGCAGGCAACATCAAGCCCTATATCTCCTTCAAGCTGGCGCCCTCCAGCATCACCGACATGCCGCTGCCGCTGCCAAAATTCGAGATCTTCGTCTATTCGCCTCGGGTGGAAGGGGTGCATTTGCGCTGGGGCAAGGTGGCCCGTGGCGGCCTGCGCTGGTCCGATCGCAAGGAGGACTTCCGTACCGAAGTGCTGGGTCTGGTCAAAGCCCAGCAGGTGAAGAATACCGTGATCGTGCCGGTCGGCGCCAAGGGCGGTTTCTACTGCAAGCAGATGCCGTTGGGGGCGCCTCGCGCCGTTATCCAGGAGGAGGGCAAGGCCTGTTATCGCCTGTTTATCCGCGGTCTGCTCGATGTGACTGACAACATCATCGGCGGCGAGGTGATCCCGCCCAAATCCGTGGTGCGTCACGACGAGGATGACTACTACCTGGTGGTGGCCGCGGACAAGGGCACGGCTACCTTCTCCGACATCGCCAACGAAATAAGCCTCGAATATGGCCACTGGCTGGGCGATGCGTTTGCCTCCGGCGGCTCGGTCGGTTACGACCACAAGAAGATGGGCATCACCGCCCGTGGGGCCTGGGAGTCGGTCAAGCGGCATTTTCGTGAGATCGGCGTCAACTGCCAGACCACTGACTTCACCTGCGTCGGGATTGGCGACATGGCGGGGGACGTGTTCGGCAACGGCATGCTGCTCTCCGAGCACACCCGGCTGGTGGGCGCGTTCAACCACATGCATATCTTCATTGACCCGACCCCGGATGCGGCCAAGAGCTTTGTCGAGCGCCAGCGTCTTTTCGATCTGCCGGGCTCCAGCTGGGATGACTACAACCGGGAGCTGATCTCACAAGGGGGCGGTATCTTCCTGCGCTCCGCCAAGTCCATCAAGCTCACTCCAGAGATCCAAACCTTGCTCGGTAGCGATAAGGCAAGCATGGCGCCGAACGAGTTGATCAAGGCGCTGCTCTGCCTCAACGTCGATCTGCTGTGGAACGGTGGCATCGGTACCTATGTGAAAAGTGCGCGCGAGAGCGACGCCGAGGTGGGCGATCGCAGCAACGACGCATTGCGGGTCAATGGCCGCGATCTGCGGGCCCGCATCGTGGGCGAGGGGGGCAACCTCGGCTTTACCCAGCTGGGTCGGGTGGAGTACGCCAGTCAGGGCGGTCACATCAACACCGACTTCACCGACAACGTGGGCGGGGTGGACTGCTCCGACAACGAGGTGAATATCAAGATCCTGCTCAACCAGTTGGTGGCAGCTGGCGATCTGACTCTCAAGCAGCGTAACCAGATGCTCTATGAGATGACCGACGACGTGGCGCAGATTGTCATCACCAACGCCTATCGCCAGTCCCAGTCCATTTCGGTCACCAGCTTCCGCGGTGCTGAACAACTAAAAGAGCAGCAGCGCTTTATTCATGGACTGGAGCGGGAAGGTAAGCTCGATCGGGCGCTGGAGTTCCTGCCCTCTGATGAGGATCTCTCCGAGCGGATGGCGGCAGGGCTGGGACTGACCCGCCCCGAACTGGCGGTGCTGGTGGCCTACGGCAAGATGGTGCTGAAAGAGCAGCTCAACTGCCCGGAGGTGACCGATGAACCCTTCCTTGCCAACATGCTGGTGACCAGTTTCCCGGCCAAGCTGCAGCAGCAGTTCGGTGCGGCACTGGCCCAGCACCCATTGCGCGGCGAGATCATCGCGACCCGGGTGGCCAATATGCTGGTCAACGACATGGGGCTCAACTTTGCCAGCCGGATGAAGGATGAGACCGGCGCCTCGGTGGCGGAAGTGGCCTGCTGCTTTGCCATGGCCCGCGAAGTGTTTGGCATGAACCAGCTGTGGCGCGATATCGAAGGGTGCGACAACCTGGTGGATGCACAGACTCAGCTTGAACTGATGTTCTACAGCCGCCGCATCGTGCGCCGCGCCACCCGCTGGTTCCTGCGTGCCCGCAATCGCAGCTGGAGCATCAGCGACAACATCGCCTTCTTCCGTCCGGCGTTCGAGACCCTCGGCGCACACCTCTATGAGGTGATGGACGAGAGCGAAGTGGCCGAGCATCGCCAGGGCGTTGCCAAATGGATGGAAAAAGGGGTGCCCGAGGCTATTGCCCGTCAGGTCGCCCATATGAGCAGCCTTTTCTCCTGCCTCGATCTGGCGCAGATTGCCGCGGAGCACAAGACTGACATCCTGCGCGCCGCCAATGTCTACTATCGCCTCGGCGCCAAGCTGGATCTGCACTGGTTCCTCGATCAGATCAACCATCAGCCGGTGGGCAACCACTGGCAGGCGATGGCGCGGGCCTCCTTCCGCGAAGATCTTGACTGGCAGCAACGCAGTCTCACTTCTGTGGTACTGCAAGGGTGCAAAGGAGAGGGAGAATGCGCTACCATACTGGCCGACTGGATTTCGGAGCATGAGCAACTCTTGTCCCGTTGGACCCACATGTTGGCCGACTTCAAGACCACCAGTACCCACGAGTTCGCCAAGTTCTCGGTGGCCTTGCGCGAGTTGAACCTGCTCCAGTTGAATTGCCGATCACTTTAATTGCCAGATTCAGGCAGCACATCGGCATAACACCCAAAGCCCCGGCCAGTTGCCGGGGTTTTTTTAAGGAGCACAGATGTTGTACCCCATCGCCAGGCATTTCCTGTTCAAGCTCAATCCGGAACAGGCGCACGATCTCTCCATGAAATATTTGCCCCGCCTTCTCGGTACGCCACTCGATTGTTTCTTCCGCCAGCATTTGCCGAAACGCCCCGTCACAGTTATGGGGCTTTCTTTTGCCAATCCGGTGGGATTGGCGGCCGGTCTGGATAAAGATGGTGAGTGCATCGACGCGCTGGGTGCCATGGGATTTGGTTTTATCGAGGTCGGTACCGTCACCCCCAGACCCCAGAGCGGTAATGACAAGCCTCGCCTGTTCCGGGTTATTCCGGCAGAGGGGATCATCAACCGCATGGGATTCAACAACAAGGGGGTGGATCATCTGGTGGCCAAGGTAAAAGAGGCCAAATATCAGGGGGTCATCGGCATTAATATCGGCAAAAACAAAGACACTCCCATCGAACAGGGCAAGGATGATTACCTGATCTGCATGGACAAGGTTTATGATCACGCCGGTTATATTGCCGTCAATATCTCTTCCCCCAACACTCCGGGTTTGCGTTCGTTGCAATATGGCGAGGCGCTGGATGAATTGCTGGCCGCCCTCAAGGTACGTCAGCAAGAGCTGGCCGCCCAATATAAAAAGTATGTGCCGCTAGCGGTTAAAATTGCCCCGGATTTGAGCGTGGATGAAATTAATCAGGTTGCCGCGTCCTTGATAAAGAATGGCATTGATGGCGTGATTGCGACCAATACCACCCTGGAGCGTGACATGATTTATGACATGCCCCATGCCGGTGAAGCGGGTGGCCTGAGTGGCCGGCCGTTGCAACACAAGAGTACCGAGGTGATCCGCCAGCTGGCCAAGGCACTCCATGGTGCCCTGCCAATTATCGGCGTGGGTGGTATCGACAGTGCCATGGCTGCTCGTGAAAAATTGGCTGCCGGTGCCAGTCTGGTGCAAATTTATAGCGGTTTTATTTATAAAGGACCCGGTTTGGTCAAAGAGATCGTTACCAATATATAAGAAATAGGGGGGCGCCCTTTATTTGACGTTGCTGATTTTATCTACATGGAATAAAGTCAATAGAGGAAATGTCAAGTAAGGGCTCCCCATGTTTATCCAACCGACCGATAGCTGGCAATGGCACTATGATGCCCAGAGTGACCGTCTGATGTTGGACCTGTCTGATAACATGTTATTTGCGACCGAGTATAAAGGGCGACAACTTGTCCCCAGCTCGTTTGCGACTCAGCCTTTTTGTGTCGATGATGCCGCCCTCTATTATCAGTTGCTGGATAAAGCAGCCGAACTGGACTGGAGTATCCCCCATCAGGTTCAGCTGGTGCTCAATGCCATCGCGGTCAGTCGCTTTTATAAACCCCTGATGCCGCAAAGCTGGTTTTTTAGCGAACAGCATCCGCTGGTGATGCCGCAAAACGGTGATTTGGTCTGGATGAATACACCGCACGGCAACGGCGAATTTATGGTGATTGAGGCAGGGGATCAGGCTAGCGTCTGTTTGAACCTCACCGCCGATCTGGTGTTGACTACCAGTAAAACCTTGCCGCGCTTCGGGGTGATCAAGGTAATGAATAACCGGATGAAGCCGCGTATTACCGTGACCGAGCAATATCGTCAGGTCAGTTGATATATTTTCATCAATCGTTTTATCTCTGTGATTACACCGCTCCCTGTTTTTACTGTTGCCTCCTCAATAGTGCCTCGTTTCTGATGCTTCATTGACCTGCGAACATATTGCTCATTCTCATTGATGTTCATGGTTTTGATAACGCCTCTGTTGAGGCTTGCTAGATCAACTTCCATCTTGTGTTCTGACCCACACAGTATCTTGCCGTTTCTTGCTGCAAGCATGGTGCCTCCCTCTTGTTTCTCTCTGCTTGCGTAGTGCATCCACCTCACTATCAACACATCACTCACTGTTGCGCTTGCCTGCATACGACATTTTATGCTTGAAACGAGAGCTATTCTCATTTATGTTGTGTTATAACATAACAGAATGGAGTTGCCATGAAGCCTCATATTCATCCTGATTATCGTTTGGTGCTGTTCCATGACACAGCAGCAGATGCCTTTTTCCTGGTCGGCTCAACCATCAAGAGCGATCGCCGCTATACGTGGCAAGACGGGAAGGAGTATCCCTATGTGCCCCTTGATGTTTCCAGCCAGTCGCACACCTTTTATACCGGCAAGCAGAAGCAGGTATCGAGCGAGGGAAGTGTGGCCCGTTTCAACAAGCGCTTTGGCGCATTTTCAAGCAAGAAGGAGTCCTGAATGCAGGTTGTCTGTTCACTTAAGTCCGCACGGGCACGTCATCCCGATTGTCAGTTGGTGCGTCGTCGGGGCAAATTGTTCGTGATTTGCAAAAGCAATCCCCGTTTTAAGGCTCGCATGAAGTGATCCGCTAAATGATGTCTGGCCCCATGATCTCGCCATCGGCTAGTCATGGGGCCTTTTACCTTTTCGCCACCTATCAATCTGTTTCCATCCTGTTGTTTGCGCCGACTTTTGCATGCTCCAGCCCGCCTGATGAGGTATAATGCGGCACTATTTTTATGGGTTCCCCGTGAGCGTGATGAAAGAATTTTTTGCAACCTGCCCCAAGGGGCTGGAAAACCTGTTGGCCGACGAGCTGACCAATCTTGGCGCAGAGCAGGTCCGTGAGACCGTGGCCGGCGTCCATTTCAAAGGCGAACTGGCGGTGGGTTACAAAGCCTGCCTGTGGAGCCGTTTTGCCTCCCGTATCGTGCTGGTGCTCTCCGAATTCCAGATGAACGACGATCTGGATCTCTATCTCGGTGCCCACACCATCCCCTGGGAAGAACACTTCTCCGGTACCTCTACCATCGCGGTGGACTTTACCGGTACCAACCCTGCCATTCGCAATACCCAATATGGCGCCCTGAAGATCAAGGATGCCATCGTCGACCGCTTCACCAAGCGCGGTCACGTGCGTCCTGACGTGGACAAGAAGTCGCCGGATATTCGCATCATGGCGCACTTGGGCAAGGGCAAGGCCAATATCACGCTGGACTTGTCAGGCCCGGCGCTGCACCAGCGTTTCTATCGTCAGGGCACAGGTGAAGCACCGCTCAAAGAGAACCTGGCCTGCGCCATGATTGCCCGTAGCGGCTGGGCCGGTGAGCCCATGATGGACCCCATGTGTGGTTCCGGTACCTTGCTGATTGAAGCGGCCTTTATCGCCGCCGACATGGCACCGGCGCTGCGCCGCGAGCGCTTCGGGTTCGATCGCTGGCTGCAGCACGATAGCGAGCTGTGGCAAAGCCTGATGATGGAAGCGCAAGTGCGCGCCAAACGTGGCATGCAGCGTTGCGAAGTCAAACTGTTTGGTTGTGATGCCGACCAGCGTGTGCTGCTCAAAGCCCGTGATAACGCCAAAGCGGCCGGTGTGGCCCATCTCATCACCTTCAAGCAGGCCGACGTCACCAAGCTGGAAAACCCGCTGCCGATCTCTGCCCCTGTTGAAGGGGAAGAAGCTCAAGGGGAGGCCCGTCAGGTCGGTATGCTCATCTCCAACCCGCCTTATGGCGAGCGTCTTGGCGAGTTCCCGGCGCTGCTGGAAGTGCATCAGGCCCTTGGTGATGCTCTGCGTCGCAGCTTCCAGGGTTGGAAAGTCTCCATTCTGTCCGCATCCCCCGAGCTGCTTAGCTGTCTGCGCCTGCGCGCCGACAAGCAATATCGTCTGTTCAACGGCGCCCTCGAGTGTCAGCTGCGCAACTACCAGATTGCACTGGACTCCGTGGCCTCGCAAAAAGAGGTGGCACAGGACTTTGCCAACCGTCTGCGCAAGAATCTGAAAACCCTCGAGAAATGGGCCAAGAAAGAGAATCTTGATTGCTATCGCATCTACGATGCCGACTTGCCGGAATACAACGCCGCCATCGACCGCTATCAGGACTATCTGGTAGTGCAGGAGTATGCCGCGCCCAAGGACATCCCCGCCCAGAAGACCCGTCAGCGTCTGCTCGACATGGTTCAGGCCGCCATCAAGGTGACCGGCATGGACGGCGAGAAGGTGATCCTGAAGGTGCGTGAGCGTCAGGAAGGCAAACAGCAGTATCAGAAGCTGAACTCAGAGCAGCAGAGAATGGAAGTCCAGGAGTACGGTGCCCGTTTGTGGGTCAACCTCTACGACTATCTGGATACCGGCCTGTTCCTCGATCACCGTCAGACTCGCCGTATGCTGGGTCAGATGGCCAAGGGCAAGCGCTTCCTGAACCTGTTTGCCTATACCGGCAGTGCCACCGTGCATGCAGGTCTTGGCGGTGCCAGCGAAACCACCACAGTCGACATGTCCCACACCTACCTCAACTGGGCACAGGACAACATGCGCCTCAACTCGCTGGTGGGCCGTCAGCACAAGTTTGTCCAGGCTGACTGCCTGAAGTGGTTGTCTGAAGCCGATGAACAGTACGACCTCATCTTTATCGATCCGCCCACCTTCTCCAACTCCAAGCGGATGGACGAGAGCTTCGATGTACAGCGCGATCACCTGTTGCTGATGCAGCATCTGAAGCGCCTGCTGGCGGCGGACGGCACTCTGGTTTTCTCCAACAACAAGCGTCACTTCAAGATGGATCTGGCCGGTCTCGAGGCCACTGGTCTCAAGGCCCAAAACATCACCCAGAAGACGCGGCCGAAGGATTTCGAGCGCAACCAGCACATCCACAACTGCTGGATCATCACCCATGCACCGGAGCAAGGTGAGGCGTGATGCTGACCCTGTTTCACACCGACGGCTGCCACCTGTGCGAGCAGGCGTGGGCGCTGGTGGAGGAGGCTGGCTTTGCCGCCACCACCCGCCAGTGTGACATCATGGACGATGAGCAGTGGCTTGCCGCCTATCGGGTGCGCATTCCGGTGCTGTGTGACGAGGCGGGCCGCGAGCTGGGCTGGCCCTTCACGCTGGCCGAACTCAAGGGGTGGGTCGCCCGTCAGGGGTGAGCGTGATTTGACGATAAAACGGGGGCAGACCCAGTCTGCTGCCCGTTTTTTTCATATGAAATAAGGAACACACATGGCTCTTTTAACATTGCACGGCGCCTCTCTGTCGTTCAGTGATTTCCCGCTGCTCGACAATGCCGAATTGACCATCGAGCGGGGCGAGCGCCTCTGTCTGGTTGGCCGCAACGGGGCGGGCAAGTCCACCCTGATGAAGGTCATTGCCAGCGAATTGCCGCTGGACGACGGTCGTCTGGTGCTACAACAAGATTTGAAAGTGACCCGCCTTGAGCAGGACCCGCCTGCTTCCAGCGAGCTGACGGTGTTTGACTATGCCGCAGAAGGGCTGGCGGGGGTGGGGGAGCTGCTCAAGCAGTATCATCACATCTCCATGGAGCTGGCGAGCGATCCGTCAGATGCCAATATTCGCAAGATGAGCGAGCTGCAAGAGCAGCTCGACTACCAGAACGGCTGGCAGTTCGAGACTCGTATCACTCAGGTGCTGACCCTGTTGGGGCTGGATCCCGACGTGACCCTCGACAGCCTCTCCGGTGGCTGGCTACGTAAAGTGGCGCTGGCCCGTGCGCTGGCCTGTGACCCCGACCTGCTACTGCTGGACGAACCGACCAACCACCTCGATATCGAAGCCATCAACTGGCTGGAAGAGTTCCTCAAGGACTTTCGCGGCGCCATCGTCTTTATCTCTCACGACCGGGAGTTCATCCACAAGCTGGCGACCCGGATCATCGATCTCGATCGCGGAGTGATCACCTCCTGGCCCGGTAACTATGACGAGTACCTGCAGGGGAAAGAGGAGTGGCTGCGGGTCGAGGAGCTGAAAAATGCCGAGTTTGACCGCAAGCTGGCCCAGGAAGAGGTATGGGTACGCCAGGGGATCAAGGCCCGCCGTACCCGTAACGAAGGGCGAGTACGTGCTCTCAAGGCGATGCGGATGGAGCGGACCCAACGCCGAGAGCTGCAGGGTAAGGCCAAATTGCAACTGGATGAGGCAGGTCGCTCCGGCAAGTTGGTATTTGAAGCCGAAGGGTTGGGGCTCGATTTTGCCGATCGTACCCTGTTCCAGGGGCTGGATCTGCAGGTGCTGCGCGGTGACAAGATTGCGCTGGTCGGCCCCAATGGCTGTGGCAAGTCGACCCTGATCAAGCTGCTGCTTGGCCAGCTTGAGGCGACTCGTGGCTCGGTCCGTCAGGGCACCAATCTGGAAGTGGCCTATTTCGATCAGTACCGCGAACAACTCGATCCCGAGCAGACCGTGGTGGACAACGTCGGGGAGGGCAAGCAGGAGGTGATGGTGCGTGGTCGCTCCCGTCATATCCTCGGTTATCTGCAGGACTTCTTGTTTGAGCCCAAGCGGGCCCGTACACCGGTCAAAGCCCTCTCTGGTGGTGAGAAGAACCGTCTGCTGCTGGCCAAGCTGTTCCTCAAACCCAGCAACCTGCTGATCCTCGATGAACCGACCAACGATCTGGACGTAGAAACCCTGGAGCTGCTGGAAGAGCTGCTGGCCGACTACCCCGGTACCCTGCTGCTGGTCAGTCACGATCGTCGCTTCATCGACAATACAGTGACCGGTTGCTGGCTGTTTGAAGGGGATGGGCGGATCAGTGATTACGTGGGGGGCTACGCCGACATGATGGCGACCCGCGAACAACAGAGTGCCCAGCAGCAGGCCAAGAGCGCAACGGGCAAGGCGCCCGAGCCGGTCGTCTCCACCGCGCCAGAAGCGCCGAAGAAGAGCAAGAAGCTCTCCTACAAACTGCAGCTTGAGCTGGAAGGGTTGCCTGCTCGTCTTGAGCAGCTGGAAGCCGAGCTGGATGCGCTGCAAAGCGAGATCAACCAGCCTGGGTTCTTCTCGCTGCCGGCAGATAAAACCCAGCCGAAACTGGATGCGCTCAACGCCGCTGAAGCCGCGCTGGAGCAGGCGTTTGCTCGTTGGGAAGAGCTGGAAGGACTCAAAAATCAGGAGTAAGTTCCCTGTAATTAAAACTTAATCCAGTTCAGTGCCTTGTGTCACATAGCCCGGTTAGGGTGGAAATTTTTGTTTGACCCGGTGCGCTCGCAGGAGTAAAGATGAAAGCGACCGATGAAAAATTGGTCGCTTTTTTTGTTCCACGAAGAGGGTCGTAGATGATGAAGAGACAGAAGCGGGACCGTCTGGAAAGAGCGCGTGCTCGTGGTTATCAGGCTGGCGTGGTTGGCAAACAGAAAGAAGCATGTCCGTATCAATGTCTGGATGCCCGAGGGCACTGGCTTGGTGGTTGGCGAGAAGCCATGGAAGGGCGGGGCTCAGGCCTCTTCATGAAGTAAGTTACTTCATCACACTCATTACAAAAGGAAAGGGGCCGTTGTGGCCCCTTTGCGTTAATGCTGTGTTACCACTCATCAGAGAGATCAGAATGCGGTGGTATCTTGGAACAGGCCGACTTTCAGATCGGTGGCACTGTAGATAGGACGACCATCGACTTCGACCACCCCATCGGCAATGCCCATCACCAACTTGCGGTTGATAACTCGCTTGAAGGTGATCTTGTAGGTCACTTTCTTGGCCGTCGGCAGGATCTGGCCGGTGAATTTCACTTCACCGACACCCAGCGCACGGCCCTTGCCGGGACCGCCTTTCCAGCCAAGGAAAAAACCAACCAGTTGCCACATGGCGTCCAGACCGAGACAGCCAGGCATTACGGGATCACCCGGGAAGTGGCAATCGAAGAACCAGAGATCTGGCGTAATGTCGAGCTCTGCCAGGATCTCGCCCTTGCCGTGCTCACCGCCGTTGTCATTGATCTTGACGATGCGGTCCATCATCAACATGTTGGGGGCGGGCAGCTGACTGTTACCCTCGCCAAACAGTTCGCCACGGCTGCAAGCCAGCAGCTCTTCACGGCTAAAAGAGTTCTTGCCCTGTTCGCACAGGGAAAGGCGGGCTTCCATGGTGGTATTGTCTACGGTCACGCGGTATTTCCTTCAAATGGATCAAAGCGGAGCCAATTTAGCGTACACCTGTTCGCTAAACAACTCCGATCACTTTGTTACTGTCTATTAAACAGGCGATCCAGTACAGAACGGAACAGACCGACCTTTGCCGCGGTGCCATTGAGTTCATCCAGACGCTCCTGAATGCGGCCAAACAGGGTATCGGGCATATCGGGTTCACCGGCTACACAGCCGGTCAACAGCTCAATGGCCTCTTCCACATGGTCCACTGGGTGGATATGGAACTGGCCCGCGTCAACTGCTGCGATAACCTCATCCGACAGATTGAGCTGCTGGGCGTTGGTGCCGGGCAGCAAGACGCCCTGTTTGCCGCTCAGACCATGGATCTTGCACACCCGGAAGAAGCCTTCAATCTTCTCGTTGACGCCACCCACCGCCTGCACATTGCCAAACTGATCGACCGCGCCGGTGACGGCGAAGTGTTGATAGATGGGCTGGCGGGCGAGGGCAGAGAGCAGGGCACACAAGCCGGTCAGAGAGGCGCTGTCACCATCAATCTCGTGATAAGACTGTTCAAACACCAGATTGGCCGACAAGGGGGAGGGGTTCTCTGCGCCAAATTTGTTGGAGAGATAACCATGGATAATCATCATCGCCTTGGCGTGGATATGACCAGCCAGCTCGGCTTTACGCTCGATATCCGCTACATCGCCATCACCAAGATGAACAGTGGCGGTCAGGCGTACCGGTTCACCAAAATCATACGGATGACCGGATACCTGGATAACTGACAGGCCGTTGATCTGGCCAATCTCCTCACCATCGGTTTGCAACAGGATCTGGCCATCGATAACCCCCTGATCGGATTGCTCAACCAGATAGTTGAGACGATAATCCTGCTCCTCCAGTGCGCCACGAATATGCTCATCGGTGACCTCTGCCGCCTCCAGCTCACGAGCCAGACTGTCAGCCATCCGCATGATGGCGGCCAACTGCACCTCGGAGAGTGACAGCCACTCCTGGTGATCACAGAGACGACTGGCGTGACGGCACAGGGCGGTGAGGGCTGCCGGGGTGAAATCCAGCAAGTTCCAGCGCTGACGAACCCAGGCCAGATACTGCAGAAATTCCTGCAAATCCTCTTCAATATTCACTTCTGACACCAGATCGGCACGCAGGAAGATGCGCTCGGACATATCCCGATCCAGCATCTGGAACTCGGCCACATCCAGTCGATCACCTACCAGGATCAGCTTGAGTTTGATGGGGGTTGCTTCGGGGGCAAAGAAGGGGGTCAGGGTTTTCCCTTCCTGATAGGCGTTCCAGTCAAGCTCGCCTTTTTGCATGGCATTTTTCAGCTTGAACCAGAGGTGGGGCTGATCCAGCAGTTCATCGAGCTGTAAAATCAGGTAGCCGCCATTGGCTTGGCGTAGCAGGCCTGGCTCCAAAAGGTGCTGATTTGCATACACCGAGCCTTGCTCGGTTTGATAGTTGATGGAGCCGAACAGGGTGTCCCAGTTCAGATCGCGCCCATACACAACGGGGGCTTCCTGATCTTCATGATGGATCAGCAAATTGATCAGCACCGGATGCTGGAACTCCAGACCCAGTGCAACATGGGCGGCCAGGTCAGAGAGGAAATCATCGATCTTCGGGTCATTGTTCTGCTTGCGCATGATGCGGGTCACGACACGCTCGGCATCGAGATGGTGGCTCAACAGCTTGAGCAGCTCGCCAACCATTTCGCAGAACTCAACGCCAGTACCGGGTTGCAGCCGTAACCAGATAGGCTTGAACGGATTGTTGAGGTTCTCGGTATAGCAGAGATCGAACAGGTCGCCATCCTTGCCGTTGGAGTCTGCAATCAGGGTACGACAGACAGCTTCGTAATCGGCACCGGGAAAACCGTTAAGCAGCATAACCGGGCAGTCACCATCAAAACTGGCCAGACGCTTGATACCGGAAATGGCTCTGGGCTGCAGCGCCGCAAAGGGGATGGGCTCAAGCTCACTGAGCTTGGGGAACTGTTCAATCGCAAAAGCGGGTTTTAATTGTTCTGATGTTAATTCAGCCACTTAAGACATCCGGTCGAAGATAGGATCAATTGTTGCCATTATACACAGTTCAATAAGTGGTAACAGGAAACAAGATACGCCATTTAACATAATATGCATTATGCGCAGTCATGCGTGAGGGGTATCAATCAAGACGGATGAATCACACATCGACCGTCAGCCATTGCTATCGTCATAGCTACTGTGCCGTCACGCTTTGCATCAACGAACCATATTTGCGTTGAGGCTGGTTCTTCAATGTGGATAACTGCAAAGTGCAGATCCAGCAACTCGTATACGGCATCGATTGCTGCAGGCAAGTCATTGCACAACTGATGAAGCTGCGGATCCTTGCCCCAAGGGTTTATCGTGTGCAGATATTTACCGAGCCGGGCGTAGAAGTTTTCAAAGCGTTTTCTCGTCATATACCCAGTTGTTTTGCGACCAAAATGCAAGCTTCCATCTGGCTGACGAATTGCTGGGACAACTGGTATTGGATAAAAATCAGGGTTGATCGCAGCTAACGAGGTCATGATCTTTTGGGCATGGTAGTGATCGCCAATTTTCTTTTCTTTATGTCTATGAAGGTCTTCATAACGCTTTTCACTGGGCGCAATTGAAGAAAAAGCAATGGCCTCCATTGCTTTTCGCATCTGCAAAATCGCACTGTCAACCTGAACTCTATCTTGAAAATTATTGCTATTTTTCATTAGCTTATCAGCGGAACCTAGACGATAGAGCGCTTCAGTCATCATCTCACGATAGATAATGTCGGGCTGTCTTTTAGCTTTTGCCATGTCACGTTACCTTGTCGTTTTTACAGATGCCGATAACCGTGTTTATCGGCATCTAATGAGAAAAGCTCCATTACCAACCGGTTACAGTCCTTGGGATCTGTAAAGCAGCACCTTGCTCTTCTCGGACACTTGAATCCTTTGGTAGCTCTACGGCAACAGTGAACTTTACCCTGCTAGTTTGCTGATATACGTCGTTCCCTTGGGTCTTTCCACCAAGGCTCAAAACGTTGATCACTGACAGCCTAGCCCCTGCTTCTGATTGCTGACTCTCAGTTACAACAAGCGCAACATCAAAATCTATATTGGTAAGACGTGGAGATCTTGATGATGATGCAATGTGATCATGAGGGTTCACTCGCCCTCCCAGGCTGGCAACATCATCAGACGCATTGGATACGCCTCTGGCTATTTGTTGAATAGCCGATTGAACAAATTCCTCTAGCTGCATCACGATACCTCGAGTCAGATTCTCTATTGAGCGGCATGCTCCATACGGATATTGTGGCTATTGCTTGCAAACCAAGCCTTTACTGACAAAAACCTTCTTGTGAGAGATAACCCCCCTCCCCTGTGGCTGGTGTGAGCATGGCTGTCTGGGAATTCCCCCCGTATTACTACCCGGAGGGCTTGAACAGCTGTCGCCCTGATAGATTTACTGGCATGTGATATGGCTGGGGTGATCGTTGTTCACCACAGAATAATGACGATTGCCCGCAGGGATTTCGCTATGAGAGTCCCCTCCCCTGTGACCAGTGTATTAAGGCAATCACAAGGAGCAAGGGGCTGGAATATTGGTGACAAATCAATGGAATTGAACAAGGCCCCTATCTGGCGATAAAGGCCTTGTGGTACGCGAATCAATTAAATCAGGCGGCCCAACCGGCGCTTTCATTTTGGCATGGGGTGCTGGTCAGGCACTGGTTCCTGACTACTCCATGGTTCCTTGAACCGATTGCCATCCCGGATCAGTAAAAATAACCGCACCTGCTTGGATGAGACATTAATGACTCAAGGATTGTTCTAAAGATGAACAGTAAAGTTCAGGGTAATGTCTCACTTATCGTGAATCTTTAGGAATGTCATCTCTCACTTCGTTACTTAATCTGTCCAGCGGCTTTTGCTGGGCGCTCTCATGTCGTTCACTGTTGCTGGTGTGCAGGTATTTCGAAGTGGTGTCGATGCTGTCATGTCCTGCATCGGCTTGTACGTGGGAGAGCGGCCGCCCGTGCAGGTTGATGTCATGGGTAATCCCGGTGTGGCGGATCGCATGGGGAGAGAGTTGCCGCATTTCGGCCGCATCCTGGGCAAATCCATCCTGTTCAGCCAATTCAGCCCCCTTGCCGATGATCACCATGATCAAATCCCGTAGCTGGCGAATTCCCAGGTTGGCGTTTAGCTCACCCTGCTCGCGGCCGTGGGCTGCCGCTTTATGGCGAACGAACAGCGGTGTCTGTTCATCCGGTGTCGGCAAGGGAGAGAGACCGAGGAAACGGCGGTAGCGTTCGAGTGCCGCCAACAGCGCTTGGGATACCGCCACGGTACGCCGTTTACCCCCTTTGCTTTGCGGAATAAAGTAGCCCCAGACGCCGGTTTTGCGATCCCGCCTGAACTGCCCCATCACAGGTGTAAAGCCCGGCCTGGCAGCAACCTCCGAGATCCGCAGATAGCACGCATACATCAAAATGGTGAGAAAACGGCTGCGCTCGTGTTGCTGCGGATTTTCGTTAGCCAAGGTATCGGCGGCTTGCATCACATATGACCACTGCAACTCGCTGAAGGCCTGGACCTGCTCATCGGCCTCCTGCTGTTGTGGTCGTTTGACCCGTTGCAGTAGCAGGGCGGGATTCCTGTCCATGTACTCCTCCTGGATCAGGAACTGGAAGAAGGCCGACAAGATAGCGAGCTTGGTCTTCATCGCCTGCTCGCTCAGGCGATATGGCAAGGTTCGGCCCAGCTCCCGTTTGCCCAGAAACGGACGCCATTGTGGATTGGGCAAGCGCGCCCCCCACTCCTTGTCGAGCACAAATTGCGCCACGTTGCGATAGGCGATCAAGGCCTCGGGAGGAGCCTGACAGTAGTCGAGATAGCGGATCATAATGCGGCGCGTGAGATCTTTGGGGCTAATGGCCGCCTCGCGAAAGCACCAGTGCAAAAAGGTGGTCAGTTCGCTGCGATAGGTTTTGTAGTTGTTTTCGCTGTGACGCTGCTCCAGCAGCCAGTCGACTGCCAGTTCGTACACCAGCCCGGCATCGGGCACATCGTTGAGGCTGAGGTTGGCAAGGTATTGATTGACTTGCGGGTTGCCGGCTTCCAAATAAACCAGGCTGTCAAACAGCGGCATGGCCGGCGGCAAGGATAATGAGTGTTGAGTCATGGTGTTGCTTGTTGCTGATGAGATGAATCGATATGAGCCTGTGAGCCAAGACGATAGAGAAGGGCTCGTGATGCATAATTGCGGCTTATGTTGGTGTTTTCGCGCTATCTTGCTGTTTGATTGAGGCTAAAGGGGTCAGCTGGGCGACTGATGCCCTCTTCATTTGCTCGTTACTCGCTTGTTGGTTTGGCTGACGTCGCCCTGTCAGCACACGATTAATTTATGCAGTGGATATGCACGCTTGTTAAAAAATTCTCGGGGTAAATAGCCGTAAAAATGGTTTTAAATGCAAATGAAGTGAATGCATTGAGCTGTTTATCCCGAGAAATAGCAGTTCTGTGCAATCAGGCCACCTGTTTGAGCGGCTTCTCCTTGCGCTTGGCTGCTGAAGCCTCTTCCTCTTTCGTGCCTGCCTGAACCTTGCCGCCGCGCAGCAGGGTTTGCAGCACATCACGCTGCTCTGCCAGGTAGAATGCCAGACTCTCTTGCTGCTCTGGAGCCAGCTCGATCGGAGCGCCGGCCAACAGGGTCATCAACTCGTCGGCCGTATCCAGCAGTTTGTCATAGGCATCGGCCTCTTTTTTGCTGGCAAAGGTCATTTTTTCCACTCCCCCACGAACAACCACATATTTGATCTCGACAGCCATGATGGCCTCCTCTCGGTGATGATAGATAGAGTATATGTATGGATATACAGTATTGCAAATAACCTCAGTGAAAACGCGATCGCGGGGGCGCGATAAAATCGGCGCTGGATCAAGCTGTCTAAAAGTGTCATTTGACTTCCACCTCTGACTGGTCGGATCATGGTCATATGACGATAGTGCGACACCTGTTTATCCTGCTGATGGTAGAGGTGCTGCTCCTTGGGAGCATCGCCCATCTTATCGTGGGCCTTCCCTGGTTGCTGACCCTGCTGTTTGTGCTGTTTACCCTGCTAGGGCTGCGCTGTCTGGTAGTGCTCGGCAGCTGGCTGTTTACCCGTTTCTACCCCTCCCCGGCCATCGGCGCCAAGCGTCGGGTGAAGATGATGGCTCAGGAGATGCTGGCCTACCTCTATACCTTTACCTGGTTGCTTCCGTTCGAGCCTGTTTTGATGGCATCCGATCGGCTGCGCCCATGTGTACGCCCCGTATTACTGGTGCATGGCTACGGTTGCAGTCGCGGGATCTGGCGTACCCAGCGTACCAGACTGGAGGCCGCAGGCCATGTGGTCGCCACCATTACCTTGATGCCGCCGTTTGGTCATATTGATGAGATGGTGCCGCTGCTGGCCACCCGGATTGACGATGTGCTGGCGCAGACCGGGGCTGACCAGCTGGTGCTGGTCGGTCACAGTATGGGGGGGCTGGTCTGCCGCGACTATCTTGCTATCCATGGTGGTGACAAGGTCGCGCGCCTGATCACCCTGGCGACCCCCCATCAGGGCAGTCAGCTGGCCGCCCTTGGCCTTGGGGCCAATGCCCGTGAGATGGAGCCCGGTTCCGGCTGGTTGCAGCGTTTCGCTTCGGTGCCGCTTTGCGTGCCCGGCATCTCGGTGCGCACCAGCCACGACAATGTGGTGATGCCGCAGGAGCGTCAGCGTCTGGCTGGGATGGAAGATATCGAGTTGCCTGCCATTGGCCATCTCTCTTTGCTCTACTCCCGTCGTACTACCGACCTACTGCTTGATCTGCTGTCCCGAGTCTGACCCTCATTAATCGTTCTTCAACTGCTATTCCAAATAAAACAGGGGCCTGATTGCTCAGGCCCCTGCTGATCGCTTTATCCCATCACCCGGTTAGAAGTGAATGCCTTTGATGAGGGTGGAGACGGCAACCTGATCGGCGGTCGCCTTGGATTTGTCACCATCCTTGGGGTCGGCAAAAGTGCGGAAGCTGGTGTTCATGATCACCTGAGCAACCCGCGGTGCCAGCGCATGGATCACCTGACCAAAGACCCCGAGCCGGGTCGCCAGACGAACATGCTTGTTGATGATGGTGTCGCACACCAGATCGGCCGCCTCTTCCGGTGTCATCATCGGTACCTGTTCATACACCTTGGTCGGTGCGACCATCGGCGTTTTCACCAGCGGCATATTGATGATGGAGAAGCTCACCCCTTTATCGGCAAACTCGGAGGCGGCGGTACGCACCCAGGCATCGAGTGCCGATTTGGAGGCCACATAGGCTGAGAAACGCGGCGCATTGGTCAGTACCCCGATGGAGGAGATATTGATGATGTGGCCCCGCTTCTTCTCGATCATGGTGGGCAGTACCCCCATGATCACCTTGAGTGCACCAAAGTAGTTGAGCTGCATGGTGCGCTCCAGATCGTGAAAGCGATCAAAGGAGTCTTCGATGGAGCGACGGATGGAGCGACCGGCATTGTTGACCAGAATATCGACGCCGCCGTGATCGGCTACGATGCGGGTCGTCACCTCCTCGGCTTGCGCCAGATTAGCCAGATCCCCCTGATAGATCTCGATGGTCAGCCCCAGCTCGGCAAACTCCGCCTTGGTTTCGGCAATCTTTTGTTCATCACGTGCGATGGTGATGACATGGGCCCCCGCCCCTGCCAACTTGCGTGCTGTGGCTCGGCCAATGCCGGAAGTGGCGCCGGTCACCAGCACCACCTTGCCCTCGACCCGACCACGCAGGGAGCGATCGATGAAGAGCTCCGGGTCGAGGTGACGCTCCCAGTAATCCCACAACCGCCAGGCGTAACTGTGCAGTGGCGGCACTTCGATGCCTGTCCCTTTCAGTACCCGCTGGGTTTCGCGATTGTCGAAACGGGTGGGATAACTGATAAGGCGGAACACATCCTTGGGCAGCCCCAGATCGGCGATGGCGGCATCGCGGATACGGCGCACGGGGGCCATGGTCATCAACATGGCCGTCAGGTGGCGGGGAATAAAGTTAAAAAGGGATGCATTGATGCGGATCGCCGGCTCTGGCGCGTGGGCGGCGCGGGAGAAGGTGCTCAGCATATCGCCAACCCGCATCGGGTTGGGGTCGGTCAGGTGGAAGGTTTTGTGCTCCTCTCCCTCCTGATGGGCGATATGCACCATGGCATCGACCACGAAGTTGACCGGCACAATGTTGATACGGCCCCCTTCCACCCCGATGGCTGGCATCCAGGGCGGCAGCAGACGGCGCAGCTTCTGGATAGTCTTGAAGAAGTAGTAGGGGCCGTCGATCTTGTCCATCTCGCCAGTGTTGGCGTCACCCACCACAATCCCCGGGCGGTAGACCCGCCACGGAATGGTGCACTCGTTGCGGACGATCCCTTCCGCTTCGTGTTTGGTCTGGAAATAAGGCATGTCGAGGTGCTCGGCTTCATCAAACATATCCTCGCGAAACAGACCATCGAACAGACCCGCGGCGGCAATGGAACTGCAGTGATGAAACTGGCGAGCGCCAATGTGCTCGGCCAGTTGCACCGTATGACGGGTGCCCTCGGTATTGACTTGCTGCTGCAGACCAGCCTTGGCGTTGAGGTCATAGATGGCGGCAAGGTGAAAGAAGTGATCGATCTTGCCAACCAGCTGCTCTTGCTTATCGGACGACACACCCAGTAATGGCAGGGTCATATCACCAAACACGGGTACGGCACGGGATTCATCAACGTTCCAGAACGCAAACAGTGCTGGCAATTTATCTTGATGAGAAGGGCGCATCAAAAAATAGACGGTACAGTCGGGATGCTGTTGGAATAATTTTTTGACCAATCTACGCCCGATAAAGCCACTTGCGCCTGTAATGAAATAGTTCATAAAGTAAGTCCTGTTACTTATTTGGCTGTTACTTACTGTTAGATATATCACGATTCACATGGCAATTTACAATGCAATTATCGGTTCGTGAGCCACCCCTGATTTCAGCAGTCTGGTAGTTCCGTTATTAGGTAGAACCCTCTATTTTTTCCCCCTAGACTCAAATTGAAAATCAGTAATGCCACAACCCGTATGCAGTGATGTTGTCGTCATTACGTTATCTGTCGTTATTCAAGGAGAAGATCATGGCTAAAAAATTGAAAGCGCTGGCAGGTTCAGTGACCGACAACCAACTCACCTCCACCATCAAGGAGTCCACCCAACAGATCTGGCTGGCCGGTTTGGGTGCCTATGCCAAGGCGCAGGAAGAGGGCGGCAAAATTTTTGAAGCACTGGTGCAGGAAGGCGAAGCGCTGCAAGCCAAAACTCGCCAGAGCGCAGATGAGAAAATTGCCGCGGTGGCAGACAAGACGGCTGGTACCTGGGGACGCCTGGAGCAGGTTTTTGAAGATCGCGTTGCTCGTGCAGTTGCCAGCCTGGGGATCCCCACCCGTAAAGATATCGACAAGCTGTCCAAACGCATGGCCGAGCTGACCGATGTCGTGCAACAACTGCTCGATGCACAGGAAGAAGAGACCCCGGTGGCGGAAGCCAAACCGGCAGCGCCGAAAAGAGCGCCGGTAAAGAAAGCCCCGGTCAAGAAGGCTCCGGTTACCGCGCAAGTTAAAGAAGCGGTAGTCGAGCAGGCCACTGACCTGCTCTCCGCGGCAGAAGAAGCGGTCAAAGAGGTGAAAGAAAAGGCCGAGAGCGTTCTGCCGTAACCCCTTAATGATAAAAAGTGATCATCACCGGCCCATGCCCAGCGCTGGGCCGGTTTTCTATGGATAGGGAGGAGGCTCTATGAGTACAGTAGCAATCGCCCTTGCTGGCGGAGGACCGCTGGGAGGCATCTACGAGATCGGTGCCTGTGCCGCCCTCTCCGACAGTATCACGGGCCTGCACCTTGAGCAGGCCGATATCTATGTTGGCGTCAGCTCCGGGGCGGTGATTGCTTCTGCGCTGGCCAACGGTTTTTCGGCAGAAAAGCTGGTGCGGATCCTGCTCAGTGATGACTCTGGCGATATATTTGACCCTGCCACTCTGCTGCGCCCGGCATTTCGTGAATATATGACTCGGCTGACATCGATCCCGCCACTGGCGCTGGAGTGTATGGTGGGCTATTTGATGGCGCCCTGGAAGCGCAGCCTGTTTGAGTCATTGCAGGGGTTATCCAAGGCGATCCCGACCGGGTTGTTTGACAATCGTGGGGTGGATCGCATCCTGACCGAGTTTTTTTCCCGCCCGGGTCGCAGCAACGATTTTCGCCAGCTGAACAGCCGACTCTTTGTTGTGGCGACCGAGCTGGATACCGGACATCCGGTCGCATTTGGCAGCCCCGGGCTGGATGATATCCCCATCTCGGCGGCAGTCCAGGCTTCGGCGGCATTGCCGGGACTCTTCCCCCCCTCCCTGATCAATGGTCGTTACTACGTGGATGGCGCCTTGATCAAGACGTTGCATGCCTCGGTTGCGCTGGAGGAGGGTGCAGATTTGGTGTTTTGTATCAACCCGCTGGTTCCCTTTGATGCAGCCATGGCGGCCGGTGAACAGGCCAGTCTGGTAGAGAGCGGCCTGCCCGTGGTATTGGCACAGACCTTCCGCGCCATCATTCACTCACGGATGCACGTGGGAATGGATCGATATCGGCACCAATATCCGCAAGCCGATGCACTACTCTTCGAACCCTCTTCTGCTGACAGCGAGATGTTTTTCACCAATGTGTTCAGCTATCGGGATCGCCGTCGGCTCTGTGAACACGCTTTTCAGCACACCCGCCACGATCTCTGGCAACGCCGCCACGAGCTGGCGCCGATTCTGGCAAAACATGGCTTCGAGCTTAATCTGACGGCGCTCTGTGACCCGGAACGCACCTTGCTGACGCCGCGCCACAACACTGTCGCGGCGCTCGACAAGTCATTGGCGCAGCTGCAAGACTGGCTTATCAATCGTTATCGCCACGGCGTTCGTCGTTCGTCACCAAAGGAGTAGCATGGATCGCAAACCCAAACGCCGTACCCGGGAGCGCATTCTGACCACCGCCCTCGCCTGCTTCAACCGGTTGGGCGAGCCCAGCGTCACCACCTCGGCCATTGCGGCCGAGATGGAGATAAGCCAGGGAAACCTCTACTACCACTTTCACAACAAGGAAGAGATAGTTAATGCGCTGTTCAGCGAGTTTGAGCAGCAGATGGACCGCTTGCTGGACGCCGTGAACACCCCTTCCGATGAGGCTGAAGATATCTGGTTGTTCCTTCACCTGATGTTTGAAGCCATCTGGCATTATCGATTTCTCTACTACGACATTGCCACCCTGATGAGCAGTTATCATCAGGTCGAACAGCGTTTTTCCGCCCTGCTGCGTCGTAAAGAGCAGACCGCCGAGACTATCTGCAACCATCTGCAGGCGGTGGGCTTGATGGCGGGCAGCGCAGCTCAGTTACACACCCTGGCCGCCAATATCGCGCTGGTGGGCACATTCTGGATCTCTTACCAGCGGGCACTGCATCCCAAGGCGGACGCCGATATCGCCCTCGGCGTCTTTCAGGTCATGCAACTGGTTGCACCCTATTTGCGGGCTGATGCCCGCACTCATCTGGGCGCACTCGCCCACCACTATACCGACAAGGTTTGATTCACATGCTAAAGGGAGAACAAGCATGACCACTTCACAACTCGAATTTGTCCCCTTCCCCTACGCCGATGCGGCCTATGACTATGCTGGCCAGAAGCTGGCGGACAACTGGGATCGACTCCATCAGGGGGATGCGGAGCCTTGGCCTGACAATGAGCAGGTTCAGGATGCATGGCGAGCCTACCATGCCGGGGATTTTGCCCAAGCGGTTGCCCTTGGTGAAGCCGCCGGTGAGGCAGGTCTGAACGTGGCGAACAAGGCACTGGTGATCCACGCCAGTTACTTGCTGGAAGAGAAGTATGCCAAGCGTGCCGCCTTCGAGCGGGCGGCCACTCATGCCGAGAAATTGCAAAAGCGTCAGCCTGACAATGCCAATGCCTGGTATTTCCATGCTCTGGCGCTGGGTCGTTATAGCCAGGTGATTTCCATCTCCAAGGCGCTGTCGCAAGGGATTGGTGACAAGATCAAGGTAAGCCTCGAGAAGGCGCTGGAGATCGAACCCGACCACGCGGAAGCCCATATCGCGTTCGGTGCCTGGCATGCCGAGATTATTGACAAGCTGGGAGCCATGATCGGCAGCCTGACCTATGGCGCCAAGAAAGAGGAGTCAGAACGTCACTTCAAGGAGGCGCTGGCGCTGATCCCCGACTCCGCCATCGCCCGCATGGAGTATGCCAATGCTCAGGTGATGCTACACGGCAAGAGCCGCCTGAAAGCGGCCGAAGCGCTTTATGCCGAAGCGGCCGCGTGCGAACCGATGGATGCCATGGAGCGCCTCGATGTCGAGGCGGCACGGGAAGAGCTGGAAGATTAACCGCCACTCCTGCCACTTAGAGGGAGTAAAACAAGAGGCCAACCCGCGGGTTGGCCTCATTCATTCTCTGCCCTTACCTTATGATGCCAGCAGCGCGTCCAGCCCTGTCGGATCGAATAGCAGCTCAGGCTCCAGTAACACCATCAACAGCAGTTGTTCAAACTCAACTGCGAAGCGATCCACTACCTGATCAGGGTCCGGCACCAGCTTCTTGTCGGTGATAAGGCCGAGTTGCACCTTGTGATCGTAAGAGAGGATCGAGACGCCCACACCGATATCTCCAGACTGCGGCACCCAGAACAGCGGCTGCCGCAGCTTGGCGCCAGCCAGATAGAGGGTCTGCTGCGGGCCGGGCACATTGGTTATCACCGCGCTGGCTTTGGCTGCGAGCAGGTCGACCGCTTGTTGCTGCACCGCTTTGGGGGCCATGCCCAGGGCGTGTAACAGATTGAGTACCACGATAGGCTGCAACGAACTGCGCAGTGCCTGCATTCTGTCGCGCACTGCATAGAGTCGCTGCAGCGGATGTTCGATATCGATGGGAAGGTCCAGGGCCACCAGCCCGAAGCGATTGCCAAGGGCGCCATTATCATCTGATGCGCGCATATTGACCGGCACCAGCGCCCGGATCTGGATATTGTCTACCTCATCCCCCCTGCTTTGCAGGTAGTGACGAAACGCACCGGCCGTGGCCGCAATCAACAGGTCGTTGACCGAGCAACCCAGCACCTTGCCCACAGCCTTGATGTCGGGCAGCGGGATCTGTTCTGACCACGCGACTCGCTTGCTGCTCCCCGTCTTGCCCTTGAGGCGGGAAGCTGAGTCATCACCCAGGGTCGCGATGTTGCAAAGTTCGCTGGCCACATCGCGGCCGGTCTTGAGGTATTCCACCGCTTTGGTGGGATGAGTGACGACCTCGACATATTTAGAGAAGAGGGTGCCGGTCAGTTTGAGGCCTGCCCGCACCAGACGGCTACCATGGTGACACTCCTCTTCCTCCTCGTTGTTGTCATCAACCTGAGAGTCAACGGATGGACGCCGTGCAACCCCCTCCGGGGTGTTGTCCATCATGGTGAGCATGGCTCGCACCAGAGAGAAACCATCCCCCATGGCGTGATGGATACGCACTACCAATGCCTGGCCGCCCAACGAGGTGTCGGTCAGGTGCATGTCCCACAGGGGGCGCTGGTGGTTGAGCGGCGTCGAGGCAAGGTCGGCCACCAGCTTCTCCAGTTCGATCTTGCCAGCCTTACCCGGCAGGATCACCCGTTTCAGATGCTGGTCGAGATCGAAGTCCGGATCATGACGCCAGTAGTAGCTTCCCCCTTCCAGTACCGCTCGCTGGTGGAAGCGGGGTTGCACCGAGATGGTATGGCGCAAACCATTTATCAGCCTGGCCTCGTCAAGATCCCCCTCAAACATCAGCACGCCGATGATTTGCATCAGATTATTTGGCCTGTCCATCCGTAGCCAGGCGGTGTCAACACATGAAATAAATTCGTTTAATGGCATGCTCGTTTCCCTACAACATGAATCCTCGCTGACCGCTATTTTTTATTGATGACCAAGTAACGACAAGCGATATGAAAAAATACTAAAAAGAGTGCTCTGCAATATATAAAAAGAAGATGGTGCTCTTCTTAAATATCTAAAATGTATCAGTCAGTTCATTTAATGAGCAGCTTGGCGATGTCTGTAAATATGCCGCCCAAATACCGGCATCCGTTGCTACAAATTAAAGGTGGTCGTACTGGATGACTTAGGTCGAGGTGGGGCACGGTAAATGGTGTGCCACATAATCCAGGATCTCCTGTTCAAGTACATTGCGCATCGGCAGTAATAACAAACCCAGGCGTACATCAAGTTGCAGAGTATCTTCATCCAGCGTCAGCGTACCCTGTACACCTGCCCCACGAAACAGCAGTTCGGTTTCCTCTTCGTCTAACCACTCGCAGGCAAGTTGATAACGTTCACTCATATCCAGAGCGAGGGCTTCTGCTGCCAGCCGCACGCCAGCGAGCCCCAGGGGGTGCTGGCGGCTTACCTGAATGGTCGAAAGTGAGCTGCTGCCAGCAAGAGAATCGTATAGAAACATGGTGCTTACTCTGGTTCATGAAATATCTATTGATATTAAACACATGTTCACAACAAGTGAAAGAGGGGTTGTGATAAATGGGACTAACTTAACAGAGAAGCTAACCAAGGGGACGACGCTGCATCAGCCAGTGTATCCCGACCCCTTTTTCAGGCTACACTGGCGCTTGGCAGAGCAGTAAAGCGCTGCTTTTTCATACAGCCTTTCATTTTTCATGGCATGTGACAGGCCTTAGCCCCAGATCAGAGTGTTGTCGATGACCCACCAGTCCTTCCCCCCCAATGACGAAACAACCCTTGGCAGACTATATCGCCAGCTTAATCGGGTGGCTGCCTTGCGCGAGCAGATCCGTACTCATCCACAAGATATGCATGATCGTGACACGTTACGTCAGTGGCAGGCTGATCGGCTTGGTCGTACCCATAAGGATCTGCTGAGCAGCGAACGTTATGGCCCTGCCGCCCGTTTTTTCCTGACTGACCTCTACGGCCCCGGCGACACTGCACGTCGGGATGCTGATGTGATGCGGGTGATGCCGACCGCCGAGCGCTTGCTGCCAGAGTCCGGCCACAAAGTATTGGCACAGGCGATAGAGCTCGATGCCCTCTCCGAGGAGTTGGACTACCTGATGGTGGTGGCATTGCGCCGTATTGGCGGGATCAACCCTATCACCGCTGAGCACTACGCCATCGCTTATCGCGCCGTAGGTGAACAGGCGCGCCGGGAACAACAAATCGCCTTGGTAAGCGAATTGGGGATGACGCTGGACAGGTTGGCGAGAAAACCATTACTGGGGACAACTCTCAAGCTGGTATCCGGGCCCGCTCATCTGGCCGGGCTGGGCGAGCTCTTCTCTTTTGTCGAGCGTGGTTATCAGGTGTGTCATCAAATGGGGCGTGCCAGTGACTTTCTCGAGACCATCGCCAGTCGCGAGCTCGCCATCATGACGGCGCTCTTTAATGGCGACAGCAGTGTGCTGACCTAATGCTGCGGTGAAGGATAATTGCCAGAATAACAAAGCGGGCCGAGTGGCCCGCTTTTCGTTTGATATATTGGCCAATATAAGAGCGGTCAGATCACCAGCAGATCCATAAAGGTGTGCACCGGGGTGGCGGCAAGCCGTGGCCCATCCTGGCAGAGGGCGAGGATGTTGCTGACCCGTTTGGTCGGGAAGCGGGTGGCCAGATTGTGCTGGAATTTCTCCACCAGCAGCGGGATCCCCTCCTCCCGCCGGCGACGATGGCCGACCGGGTACTCCACCTCCACCTTCGGCGTGTGAGTGCCGTCCTTGAAGAAGATCTGGATGGCATTGGCAATGGAGCGCTTGTCCGCCTCCAGATATTCGCGGCTGTAGCGCTTATCCTCTTGTACCACCATCTTGCCACGCAGCTCATCGATGCGGGGATCGGCCGCCACGTCATCCTCGTAATCCTCGGCAATGAGGCGCCCGAAGATAAGTGGCACCGCCACCATGTACTGCAGGCAGTGATCCCGATCGGCCGGGTTATTGAGGGCGCCGACCTTGCTGATGATGCGAATGGCCGACTCATGGGTGGTGAGCTCGATACGGTCGATCTCCTCCAGCCGTCCCTTCACCTGCTCGTGCAGCTTCATGGCGCACTCCACCGCGGTCTGGGCGTGGAACTCGGCGGGATAGGAGATCTTGAACAGCACGTTCTCCATCACATAGCTGCCGTACCCCTGATGCAGGGCGAACTGGTTGCCCTTGAACAGCACGTCGTAGAAACCCCACTTGGGCGCGCTCAGTACGCCGGGATAGCCCATCTCGCCGCTCATGGTGATAAGGGCGAGGCGCACCGCGCGAGAGGTGGCATCCCCTGCCGCCCAGCTCTTGCGCGACCCCGCATTGGGGGCATGGCGGTAGGTACGCAGGCTCTGGCCATCTACCCAGGCCTGGGAAACCGCATCGATCACCTGCTCGCGGGTGCCACCCAGCATATGGGTCACCACGGCGGTGCTGGCGACCTTGACCAGCACCACATGATCGAGACCGACCCGGTTGAAGGAGTTCTCCAGCGCCAGCACCCCCTGAATTTCGTGGGCTTTGACCATGGCCACCAGCACATCGCTCATGGTGAGCGGCGCCTTGCCTTCGGCCACGCGAGTACGGGAGAGCCAGTCGGCAGTGGCCAGAATGCCCCCCAGATTGTCGGAGGGGTGACCCCACTCGGCGGCCAGCCAGGTGTCGTTGTAATCGAGCCAGCGGATGATGGCGCCGATATCCCAGGCTGCCTTGACCGGATCGAGGCAGAGCTGGGTACCGGGCACTCGAGCACCATGTGGCACGAGCGTGCCGGGGACGATGGGGCCAAGGTGCTTGGTACACTCGGGGAAGCGCAAAGCCAGCAGGCCACAGCCAAGGGTGTCCATCAGGCAGTAGCGGGCAGTGTCGAGGGCTGCCTGGCTGGTAATGGGGTGGTTGCAGACATAATCGGCAATATCGACCAGCACCTGATCGGGCTCGGGTCTGTGGTTGACGTCGACGTTGGCGGACATCGTGATTTCCTTATCGTTGTTGTAGAGAGACAAAGTGACGGGGGGCCGGGCCGACATAATCGGCGCTCGGGCGGATGATCCGGTTGTGCTCGCGCTGCTCCATCACGTGGGCGCACCAGCCGGTGACCCGCGAGCAGACGAAGATGGGGGTGAACAGCTTGGTCGGGATCCCCATGTAGTGATAAGCGCTGGCATGGAAGAAGTCGGCGTTGGGAAAGAGCTCTTTTTCTTCCCACATCACCTGCTCCGCCTCGCAGGAGACGCGATAGAGCCTGTCATCGCCCACCGCTTCGGCAAGCTTGGCCGACCACTCCTTGATGATGACGTTGCGCGGATCAGAAGTGCGGTAGATGGCGTGGCCAAAGCCCATGATCTTCTCCTTGGCCGCCAGCTTGGCCAGCAGTTCGCGCCTTGCCTGCGTTTCATCCTGCCAATGTTCGATCATCGCCATGGCCGCCTCGTTGGCACCGCCATGGAGCGGTCCGCGCAAGGTGCCGATGGCGGCAGTGATGCAGGAGAACATGTCAGAGAGCGTCGAGGCGCAGACTCGCGCCGCAAAGGTGGAGGCGTTGAACTCATGCTCGGCGTAGAGGATGAGGGAGACATGCATTACCTGGCGCTCCAGCTCGCTCGGTGCCTTCTGGTGCAGCAGTGCGAGGAAATGGCCACCGATACACTCCTCGTCGCTGTCGAGGGCGATACGAATACCTTCATGGCTGAACTTGTACCAGTAGATCAGAATGCCCGGAAAGGCGGCCAGCAGCCGATCCGCCACTTCATGCTCATGCTCGAAACCATCTTCCGGCTCCAGATCGCCGAGCATGGAGCAGCCGGTGCGCAGCACATCCATGGGGTGGGCATCGGCGGGAATGCGCTCCAGCACCTCCAGCAGCGGCTGAGGCAAGGTGCGCAGGCGGCGCAGTTCGCGCTTATAGGTGTCAAGCTGCTGCTCATCGGGCAACTCCCCCTTGAGCAGTAGATAGGCGACCTCTTCAAACTGGGCGCTGTCGGCCAGCTCCTTGATGTCATAACCGCGATAGGTCAGGCCGGTGCCGCTCTTGCCCACGGTGCAGATACTGGTCTCCCCTGCGCTTTGACCGCGCAACCCTGCCCCGCCCAACGGTTTTTGCTGTCCCATAAGCTGCCTCCTATTCCTTGGCTGAAAACAGACGATCCAGTGTCTGCTCGTAGTGGTGATAACCGAGGAAGTCGTAGAGTGACTCCCGGGTCTGCATGGTCTCCACGACGGCGCGCTGATGGCCATCCTGGCGAATATGGTGATAGACGTTGAGGGCGGCCTGATTGGCTGCGCGGTTGGCACTCAAGGGGTAGAGCACCATGTCGACCCCGTGGGCGGCCAGTTGTTCTTTGTCAAACAGCTCGGTTTTGCCAAATTCGGTCATGTTGGCGAGGATCGGCACTTTGGCCGCCTGCTTGAACCGATCATACTGACCGAGTTCGGTGACCGCTTCGGCGAAGATCATGTCAGCCCCGGCGGCGACATAGGCGGCGGCGCGTTCCAGCGCCGGGCCAATTCCCTCCACCGCCAGTGCATCGGTGCGCGCCATGATGACAAAGTCGCTATTTTCGCGGGCATCCACCGCCGCCTTGATGCGATCGCACATCTCCTCCAGCGACACCACCGCCTTGTTGGGGCGATGACCGCAGCGTTTCTGGGCCACCTGATCTTCCATGTGCACGGCCGCCACTCCGGCCCGCTCGAACGCGCGGATGGTGCGGGCGATATTGAATGCCCCGCCCCAGCCGGTATCGATATCGACCAGCAGCGGCACCCGGGTTGCCGCAGTGATCCGCTCGGCATCGATCAGCACGTCGCTCAAGGAGGTTATGCCGAGATCCGGCAAGCCGTAGGAGGCATTGGCCACCCCGGCGCCGGAAAGGTAAAGCGCTTGAAAACCGCTGCGCTCGGCCATCAGCGCCATATAGGCATTGATGGTGCCGACGATCTGTAGTGGCTTTTCGTTGGCAAGGGCGGTGCGAAAGCGCAGGCCTGCCGAGGGGGACAAACTGGACATCATGACTCCTTTCACCTGTCTAGTCTGGCTATCTAATATCACGTTTACGTTAACGTCAATTATACTTTCGTAACATTCCGGCCGCAGGCAAGACAGGAAACCGGTTTTAGGGTAAATTTCACCAATTCCTTCAACAGGTTGAATTGTATGATGGAGCCCAGTTCCGTGATTGTCTGTCCGGCGTGCGACTTGCTGATCCAGCGCAAAGCACTGCCGCTGCGTCGCCATGCCCACTGCCCACGTTGTCACCAGCATCTCTATGGTCGTTATGCCTTTCGTCCCTCCCAATTGATGGCCCTGACCATCACAGGTTTTCTGCTGCTGCCCTCCGCGTTTTTGGAGCCGCTGATCTATCTGCGTCTGGCAGGCGTCAACTCCGATGCCGACCTGCTACGCGGGATCCTGGTGCTGTTTGGCGAGGGTGAGTTTTTCGTGGCCTCTTTGGTGCTCTGGAGCGCCGTGCTGGCGCCGGTAGGGTTATTGGCGGGGATTTTTGCGTTGGCCTCGGGTCTGGCCAAGCGCTGGCATATCCTTGCCCCTACCTTGAAAGCGGTCGAGGTGTTTCGCCACTGGGCCATGCTGGAGGTCTATATCGCCAGCCTGCTGGTTGCCCTGTTCAAACTGGTCGATATTGCCGACGTGCGTCTCGGTGGCGGCTTGTTGAGCCTGGGCATTCTGATGTTGCTCAACATGACCCTGCTGATCCTGTTTGACCCCGCCCCTTACTGGGCGCAGATCCCGTTAAAGGAGCAAGAACATGAGCAGCGCCCGTGAGATGGGACTGTGCGGTTGCCATACCTGTGGCTTGCTGGTGCGCTACCGCTACCACGCAGTCTGTCCTCGCTGCGGTAACACCCTTCAGGTACGGACTCCCCACTCCCTTGCCTGGTCATGGGGCTTGCTGACGCTGGCTACCTTTATGCTGCTACCTGCCAACCTGCTCCCCATCACTCATTTCTACAACAAGGGGCTGCTGCAGTCAGATACCATCTTCAGCGGTATCATGATGCTCTATCGCAGCAAGATGGGGGGGATTGCCACCATTGTCCTCACCGCCAGCATATTGGTGCCAGTGGGCAAAATTTTGGGGCTGGGCTGGATCTGCTGGCAACTGCAGCGAGCCAAACCGGTGCGGCGCAAGCGCCAGCTGGTGATGTATCGGGTGATCGATTTTATCGGCCGCTGGTCGATGCTGGATCTGTTTGTGATTTCGCTGATGGTGGCGCTGGTTGACCGGGGGGTGCTGCTGAGTGTCAGCGCAGGTCCCGGTGC
This sequence comes from Aeromonas australiensis, assembly GCF_000819725.1. Classification (GTDB taxonomy): domain Bacteria; phylum Pseudomonadota; class Gammaproteobacteria; order Enterobacterales; family Aeromonadaceae; genus Aeromonas; species Aeromonas australiensis. The sequence continues at coordinate 203,615 of NZ_CDDH01000062.1, forward strand.
CACTGCTTTTGCCGGTGTGGTGGTGCTGACCATGATGTCGGCCCGCATGCTCGATACCCGTTTACTGTGGGACAAGGCGGCCCGTTGATGCATTCTCTGTTTTTGTCTGATGTGCTGTTTAATCCAGCCAATAAGGAGTCGGTATGATCGGGGCTGAACCCGTCATTGAAAAACGTCGCTGGTTATCGCCGGTCTGGTTGCTCCCCCTGATAGCCCTGCTGCTGGCCGGTGGCTTTCTCTATCAACAGGTATTGAGCCGTGGCCAACTTATCCAGATCAACTTCGCCCAGGGCAACGGCATCTTGCCGGGCAAAACCCAGATACGTTATCAGGGGGTGGCCATCGGCGTGGTACAGGAGCTGGAGCTGGCTGAAGATGGCCGCAAGATTGCGGTGATGGCCAAGATTGACAGCCGTGCCAGAACGCTGATCCGCAAAGGGTCCGACTTCTGGCTGGTGAGTCCCAAGGCGTCGCTCACCGAGATCTCCGGCCTCGATACCCTGGTCTCCGGTAACTACATCAATGTGCAGCCGGGGCGTGAAAGCAATCCGCTGGAGGAGACCTTTGATGCGCTGGAGGGCCCTCCTCCCGGTTATCAGGCTCAGGGGCGAATGCTGCACCTGACCGCCGATTCGCTGGGCTCGGTGGGGATCGGATCCAAGCTCTATTTCCGCGGTATCGAGGTGGGCAGCGTCATCAATACTCGCCTGGGTCAAGACAACCAGAACGTCATTCTGGATCTGGTGATCGAGCCGCGTTTTGAACATCTGGTCAAAGCCGATACCCGCTTCTGGAACATCAGTGGCATCAAGGGCACCTTCAGTCTGGCCGGGGTGAGCGTCGAGGCTGGCAGCCTCACCTCCATCCTGAGCGGCGGCATTGCCTTTGACTCGCCCAAAGATTCAGCGGAGCCGGAGAAGGGACAGACCTTCGTCCTCTATAAAGGGCTGGCGGAAGCTGCGCGTGGCACCCGTATCGACATTGTGGCTGGTGATCTTCCGGTTAAAGAGGGGATGGCCATCCTCTATGAAGGGATCGAGATTGGTCGTATCGACCCCATTCATCTCACCGACAAAGGGCGCGTGGTCACGGCGCTGATCAATCCGGAGCAGGCCTATCGCATCACCGACACGAGTCAGCTGGTGTGGGAGAGCGTCTCCCTCTCCGCGACCGGCGTGCAGCATGCCGAGCGACTGCTCTCTGGTCCTGCCATTCGTCTTGACTATGTGGCTGGAAAACCCGCCAACAAGATGACCCTGACCGATCGTGCCCCGCAGAGCGGCACCAAGGTGACGCTGCAGGCTGACGATCTGGCGGGGCTCAATCAGGATGCGCCGGTCTGGTATAAGGGATTGCAGGTTGGCCGCATCAGCCAGCTGACCCTGGATGCGCGCGGCAATGCCAGTGTCGAGCTGGTGATGGCGCCGAACTACGGTCACCTGCTCAATCGTGCCCGCTTCTATCGCGCTACCCCGCTGCGGATAGACGCTGATCTGAGTGGCATCAAGGTTGAGAGCAGCCCGGCAAGTACCTGGTTGGCGGGTGGGGTCAAGCTGCTGCAAGTCAGCAGTGGCGAGCGAATTAATCGTCTTTACCCAAGTCAGGAGCTGGCATTGCTCGGTACCCGTGATGCCAAACCACAACGCTGGTTGCTCAAAGCAGACCAGGCCGATGGCATCGGCATTGGTTCACCTGTGCTCTACCTGGGGCTGGAGGCGGGCAAGGTCAAGCAGTTGCGTGCCGCCAAAGTGGGGGTCGAGATCGAACTCGAGATTGATGGGGTCTATGCTCCCCTCCTCGCCCAACAACCGCAATTCTGGAAGAAAGCGGCCATTGATACCCGGGTCGGGATAGATGGTGTCAAGGTCAAGGTCGGTAATCTGGCGACCCTGTTGCGCGGTGCCATCGAGTTCGATCGGTTAGCCAATGGCCGCAGCAGTCATCAACTGTTCGATTCCAGGGAGCAAGCCAAGGCCAAGGTACGCCTGCTGTCACTGGTGGCAGAGAGCAATCCGGGGCTCGGGATCGGCAGCCCGATCCGCTATCGTGGGGTCGATATCGGCAAGATTGCAGAGATCGAACTGGAGCCCTCTTTGGGTCAGGTGATCTTCAAGGCCGAGCTCGATGGTCACTATGCTGCGCGCTTCCTGCAATCCGGTGCTCGCTTTACCCTGGTGCAGGCCAAGCTGGGTCTGGGAGGGGTTGCTCACCTCGATACCCTGTTCAAGGGGGCATTTGTAGAGGCGCTCCCCGGCAAGGGAGCAGAAAAAGATCGTTTCCCCTTGAGTCAGGTCGACCCAGTGGGTTTGGCGCTCACCCTCAAGAGCCCTTCCGTCAATGGCCTGAGCGTCGGTAGCCCCTTGCTGTTTCGCAAGATGGTGGTGGGCAGTGTCACCAAGGTGGCGCTGGCTCGGGATGGCAGCGAGGTGGTGATCGATGTCAGTGTGGACAAGGAGTATGCCCATCTGGTGCGGGCCAACTCGCGCTTCTGGAATGTCTCCGGGGTCAAAGCGGATATTGGCCTGACTGGCGGTACCATTGAGGTTGAAACCGTGCAGAGCCTACTGGCTGGCGGCATCGCCTTCAATACCCCGGAGAAAGAGATGGGGCCGACCGTCAAAGCCGGCCACAGTTATCCGCTCTACAGCAAAGCCGAGAAAGCGTGGTTGGCGTGGAGCCCACGCATTCAGCCCTGATCCAACCCTTTGCTCATCTCATCTCATCCAAGCCCGGCCTCGCGCCGGGCTTTTTTATATTCCGGAGCCTGTTGACGGTGTTCAGATTCAGAATATTCCTAGCCTTGTGATAGGATATCGCCCCTCTTTTTCGGTCAACGAGACGGCACAGTGCACGACAACACCTTCCTTCCCGATTACTTTTTACGCCACATTGCGGCCATCATGCCGGCCCATCTCTCGATGGATGAGTTTGTGGCCAGTTGTCGACGTCCGCTGCGCCGCAGCATTCGGGTCAATACCTTGAAGATAGCCGTCTCCGACTTCGTCGCCCTGATGGAGCCACTGGGTTGGCAGCTCGACCCCGTGCCCTGGTGTGATACCGGCTTCTGGCTGACCCGCAGCGATGAAACAGTGCCCCTTGGCAACACCGCCGAGCATTTGAGCGGGCTTTTTTACATTCAGGAAGCGAGCTCCATGCTGCCGGTGACGGCGCTGTTTGCCAGCGACAAGATCAAAGCGGATGGCATCTTGTTGGATGCGGCGGCGGCCCCCGGCTCCAAGACTACCCAGATAGCGGCCCTGATGAACAATCAGGGGATGCTGGTTGCCAACGAGTTCTCCAGCAGTCGGTTGAAAGTGCTTAGCGCCAATATCCAGCGCTGCGGCGTGACCAATGTGGGGATGACTCACTTTGACGCCAAGGTATTTGGCCAGTGGTTGCCGGAGACCTTCGACGCCATCCTGCTCGATGCCCCCTGCTCCGGTGAAGGGACTGTGCGCAAGGATGAAGATGCATTGCGCAACTGGAGCATCGAGAGCATCGATGAGATTGCGGCGGTGCAACAAGGGTTACTGGAGAGCGCTTTCCATGCCTTGAAACCGGGTGGCGTACTGGTCTATTCCACCTGCACCTTGAGTGAACAGGAGAATCAGGCGGTCTGCCAATCCTTGCTGGAGAAGTTTGGCGACGCCTTGAGTGTTGACTCGCTGGCCGACCTGTTCCCCCATGCAGAGCAGGCCTGTACACCCGAAGGATACCTGCACGTTTGGCCCCAGATCTTCGACAGTGAGGGCTTTTTCGTCGCCAGATTGCGCAAGCATCACTCGGTACCCAACACCATGTTCAAGCCAGGCAAGCTGGGTAAATTCCCCTTTGCGCCGCTTCCAACCAAAGAGGCCGAGCCCATGTTGCGCGAGATTGAAGCCAACTTTGGCGTGGCTCCCCCGGGTCAGCTGTTTGGTCGCAATGACGAGATCTGGCTGTTCCCCCAGCGGTTTGATCAGCTGCAAGGCAAGCTGCGCTTCGATCGCATTGGCATCAAGTTGGCCGAGACCTTCAAGAAAGGCTATCGCCTCACTCATGAGTGGGCACTAGCCTATGGCGATAAAGCGAGCAAGGGGATAGTTGAGTTGGATAGCGCCAATGCGCGGGAATTCATGATGGGGCGGGACGTCTGGCCAGAACAGGATGCGGGCGTTGGCGAGGTGATCGTCCGCTATCAGGGGCATACCCTGGGCATGGGGAAATGGGTGGGTAGTCGGGTCAAGAATGCCCTCCCCCGCGAGCTGGTGCGTGACAACAATCTGTTCAATGCATAGTGGGCTGTTCGGTGCATAGGCACTTGAACGAGTCTGAAATACCCACACTCTGGTTGAACTTTTCTGCGGATCTTGAAAAGCCTTGAGCCTTGTCTAAGCTTAAGGCAATCCGAACACCAGTTAGCGCACGGCTCTGCAAGGAGCCAATTCCCCTATGCCAGGTACAAGGAATTCGTACCTGGCTTTTTTTATCTCTTCACCTATCGCAGTTACTTCACTCTTGGCTCTATTCAACAGTCTCTTCGAGCTGTGTGGCGACTCTGTTTTCAAACTGGGGTTCTCTACCCAGCTCATGTTGGTAGAGCAGATCGATCGCCTGCTCGATGAGTGATGCCTGACTGTCTTCGAGATGGAGTCCCAACGCGGCCAATCGCTCGGTGTGGCGATTGCTGATCCAGCACTGCAATCGGGTATGGGTCTCCTGCTTGCGTTTTACGTGTTGGCGCTGCCGCTCGGCATTGTTTTGCGGGCTCGCCTCTTGCTCTTCACGCACTCTCATTTCTTGGCTCATATCTCCTTGCTATCGTCCATTTCTCTATCTGTTATCTCTCACCGGATACTGTCTTCAGTTGGAAGAGTGCCCTCTCACCTTGGACTATTGACTGTGCGACAAATATATCATTAGATCAATAGGATATCATTTAACATAAATAATGCAGTGGCGCAGTCGTATCACAGCAAGCCGTCGAGCGCATGATCGGAGAATTTGTGGGCATCATCGAAGTACTCCTGCAGGGTCCGCATATCCTTGTGGCGCGTCACTTCAATGATCTTGTTCATCGGCTTGCCGGCAGTCACCGCCGAGGTGATAAATCCGCGCCGCAGGCTGTGGCCACTGACGTAGAGATCGTCGATGGTTTGGCCGGTTCGCCGCTTGATCATCAGGTTAATGCCCTGGGGACCGAGTGGTTCAGCCATCAGTTGCCCCCAACGATTCATGCGCCGAAATAGCGCCCCCTCGCTGATCCGGCTTTTGTGTAGCCACTTTTGCAGTGCCGAGACGGGGCAATGGTGCTTGCCCGGGATCAAGGCTATCTCGGTTTCATGGAGCTGATGCTTGCTCGGTTTGAGGCGAAGGCGGATCCCCTTCCCCACAAAATCGAGATCACTGACCTCGATTCGGGCCGCTTCCGAACGGCGCAAAGCGCCACTGAACATCAGCAGTAGCAGGGTGTGATCACGCAAGCCCGCCAGATCATGGGTGTCGATGCCATCGAGTACCTGGGTCAATGGCTGCAACGTCAGGGCGCCGGTTTTGCGCTTGCGGTTATCCCCCAACCTGACAATGCCGCGCATCATCTCCTTGATTTCGGGATGTTCGGTGGGCATGGGATGGATCCCTTTCTGCTTGAAGGCATAGCGGATCCCCGCCAGCCGTCTCACCAGAGTTGCCGGTTTTCGAGGCTCGCCATTACGCAGTTCTCCCTTTCCCTCTTCTTTATCGAGCCAAATCCAGTCGGCCAATACGCCGTCAGCCTGATCAGCGAGAAAATTCATAATGTCATGATGAGTTGTTTGCAATGGGTCCAGCCCGTGCAATTGGCACCAGAAGACAAAAATACGGGTGTCCGCCTGATAGGCATTGAGGGTGGAATCCGCTTTTGCACTGCGCAAAAAACGGCGAGCCCGGCTATTTAACTGCGCATCGAAAACAGTCTGTAATGACTGGTGTGCTGGATTGGAAAAGGTTGGATATGCCACGGAACTCTATGATTCATATGAAGTTTGAGAGGATCTTACAGGATCTTCCCCACACATCAAGTATCGATAATGAATATTATCGATACTTATAGCATGCTGTTTTTATACCCTTTAGCCACGTTAGGATAAACGAGACATCAAGAATATCATTCAGCCCGTTTGTATGGAGGAACGAGTTAAACTCGCCTGAGCGTGAGAGATAACAAGGTGCAAGGGCGATATTTTGGTGGGTAATAAGCTTGGTATTTGAAATATAAAAAGCCCCGTTCAACGGGGCTTATTTGTTATTTTTTCGCCAGTTTGAACAGTTCAAAGAAATTTCGGCTGGTGGCTTCTGCCAATTCATTAAGCGGAATATGGCGCAGGTCGGCAATAAACTGGGCGACGTCTCGCACAAAGGCGGGCTCGTTCTCCCTCCCCCGATGCGGCACGGGTGCAAGATAGGGCGAGTCGGTCTCGACCAGTAATCTGTCGAGGGGCAGAGCCTTGACCACCTCTTGCAGTGCAGACGCATTTTTGAAGGTGGCGATGCCGGAGATGGAGATATAGAACCCCATCGCCATCGCGGCTTGTGCCATTTCGAGGGATTCGGTGAAGCAGTGCAGCACACCGCCAACCTGATCAGCTCCCTCTTCACGCATGATCTGCAAGGTATCTTGTTGAGCATCGCGGGTATGGATGATCAGGGGCTTGTTCAGCGCGCGAGCAACCCGGATATGTTCGCGGAAAGAGGCTTGCTGAACTTCCTTGTTCTCGGGTGAGTAGAAGTAGTCGAGCCCGGTCTCGCCGATGGCCACCACTCGTGGATCGGCAGCTTGCTTGAGCAGCAACTCGGCATCGACACCGGGTTCCTGATTGAGCGGGTGTACCCCGCAAGAGGCAAACACCTGGGGATAGGGAGCGATCGCCTCGAGCATGGTCGGGAACTGTGCCTGAGTCACACTGACACAGAGAAAATATCCCACGTCCAGTTTTGCAGCCTTGGCCAGCACATCGGCCATGCTGATCTGCTTGCTGCCATAGCTGAGGCGATCGAGATGACAATGGGAATCAACGAGTAACATATAAACCTTTCTGCTTGTCGGTACTTATAACCAGCGACTGAGCCAGTTCATCAAATGGATGGTGGGATTGGAGAGCTGACCCGGCTGACATGCCGCTTTCAGGGCAACCAGATCTTGTTCTGCCGCCAGCAGTTTTTCGCTGGCGTGCTGCTCCGCCAACCGTTGACTCAAGATGGCCAGATCAGGCATTGCCAGCTGATGGTGACCACAGCCAGCCTGGGTTTTCAGGGCATCGCACAAGAAGAGCTGCAACCAGTGCAACCTGACCTGCGTCTCCTGACCAAGCTGGCTGCACAGTGCCGTCGCCTTGACCGGACTTTGACTCAGGGCGACAAACTGTTCCAGCAGTTCGCGGCGAGTACCATCCTGTTGCTGCTCGATATAGTCGAGTACCCGCAGCGGGGCCCCCTGACAGATCCGCACCTGAGCCAGAGTGGCCTGATGACCCTGCTCAGCCAACCAGCGTACTGTTTCCCCTTCCGCAGGCAACTGACAGACATGTTTGTGACAGCGACTGAGAATGGTTGGGAGCAGTCGGGACACCTGGGAGGCAATCAGCAACAGCAAGCTGTCGCCAGCCGGCTCTTCCAGGGTTTTCAGCAGGGCGTTGGCCGCCGATTCGGTCATCCGCTCCGCATCAGGAATAATCACCACCTTGCCGCGACCAAGCTGGGCAGAGCCCTGCAGCCGGGTGCAGATCTCGCGAATGGCCTCGACTCCGATGGTCTTGCTGTCGCGGGTGATGGTGCCAAGATCCGGGTGGTTGCCCTTGTCAAACAGTTGGCAAGAGTGGCATTGACCGCACGGCTCTCCGCGATCCGGTTGCTGACAAAGGTGCAAACGTGCCAGCCGCTCGGCCAGCTGTTCTTTGCCAAGACCGGGATCGCCGAGCAACAACCAGGCGTGGCCGAGACGACCGGACTGGGCAGTCTGGCTCAGGGCATGCCAGTCGGGGATCAGCCAGGGATACATAGCGGCTCGTTCGACAGATAGTGATCCAATGCACGCTCGATGGCCGCTTTGACCTGTTCCGGCGTTTGCGCCGCATCGATCACCACTATGGTGTCATCCTTGGCGGCCAGCTCGAGATACCGGCTGCGGGTACGTTCGAAGAAGCTCAGCTGCTCCAGCTCGATGCGATCCAGCTCGCCGCGATGGCGCGCGCGCTGCAAGCCAAGGGCAGGATCGATATCGAGATAGAGGGTGAGATCCGGCTTGAAATTGCCGAGCACCGCCTGCTTGATGGCACCGATGAGGTTGGCATCGATGCCACGACCACCGCCCTGATAGGCCTGGGAAGAGAGATCGTGGCGATCCCCCACCACCCAGAGACCGTTGGCCAGTGCCGGCTTGATGCGGGTCTCCACCAGTTGCACCCGGGAGGCATACATCAGCAACAGTTCGGCCTCGATCGTGAGGCGCTCTTCGTGCACCTCTTTGACGATGGCCCGCATCCGCTCAGCCAGCGGCGTCCCCCCCGGCTCACGGGTACACTCGATCTGGTCGATGCCGTGGCGTTGGAGATAGTCAGTCACATAACGAACAGCTGAGCTCTTCCCTGCCCCTTCCAATCCTTCGATCACAATAAATTTAGACATTAGGGTTTCTTCAATATGTATTCGCGAACCGCCCGATTATGTTCGTCGAGGGTCTTGGAGAAATAGTGGGCACCGCCACCTTTGGCAACAAAATAGAGATAGTCGGTCGACTTGGGGTTCAGCGCCGCATCGATGGAGGCCTTGCCCGGCATAGCGATTGGCGTGGGCGGCAGACCATCTATCACATAGGTATTGTAGGGGTTCTTGTCGGTCAGATCGCTGCGGCGAATATTGCCATCATAGCGATCCTTCACACCGTAGATCACGGTAGGATCGGTTTGCAGCTTCATACCCAGACGCAAGCGGTTGACAAATACTGAGGCTATCTGTGCTCGCTCTTCAGGTAACCCGGTCTCTTTTTCGATGATAGAGGCCATGATCAGCGCTTCATAGGGGGTTTTGTAAGGCAGGTTGGCCTGACGCTTGTCCCAACTCTGCTGCAGATAGCTCTGCATATCTTGATGTGCTCGACGCAAGATCGAGATATCGCTGGCATGGGTGGTATAGGCGTAAGTTTCAGGCAGGAACCATCCTTCCAGCTTGCCATTCTCGATACCGAGCTCATGCGCCAGGTCGGCTTCAGATTGCTCGATGGTCAACCGTTCAAGATAAGGGGCGCTGGAGAGCTGCTTTTGCCAATCCTCGAAACGGGAGCCTTCTACGAAGGTGAGGGTGAAGTGAAACTCCTTGCCTGAGGCGAACAGAGAAAGGCTCTCTTTAAGGGGGGCCCCTTCCTTGACCTCATAGGTACCCGATTTGATGGCCACCAGTTCGGGATGACCGCGTAGCCAGAGCCTTACCGCCCAAGGGCTGGGCTCTCCATCCCCCAATTCGGCGATCAGGCGCGCCGCATGGGCGCCCTTCTCCACCGTAAAGAGTCGGGTCGGCCCTTTGTTGGTGAGCGTCTCCACCTGTTGCCATTTGTAGTGTACATAGCCCCCGGCGACGGCAACTGTCAGTGCCGCCCCCGCGAGCAGGGTGTAAAGCCGATTAAACTTCAATGACCAAACGCTCCTGTAAACGACGACTCATTACCGCTGTGGGGTATTGAATATCCTCGATGCCATTGACCGGCACCACTCCCATCAGAGTATTGGTGAGCCATACCTCTTCTGCTTGCCAGAGTGACTCTAACGGAGCCTCCAGCACACGCAACTCAATACTCATCTGTTTTAGCATCGCCAGTACCTGACGGCGCATGATGCCATCGACACCGCCACGGGCGAGATCGGGCGTAAACACCGTCTTGCCCCGACGCCAAAACAGATTGGCACTGACCCCTTCAAGCAGAAAACCGCGACTGTTAAGTACTATCCCTTCGACTGCATTTCGGCTGACAAGTTCGCTCTTCAGCAATACCTGCTCCAGACGATTCAAGGTTTTAAGTCCGGCCAGCATGGGCGCATCACCGATCCGCTGGCGGCACACCACCATCTCGATACCCTGCTGTTGCCACTGGCCATAGTGGGTAGGAAATGGCGCCAGGCTGACAATCCGGGTCGTGTGCCGACATCCGCTACCATCATAGCCCCGCCCCCCCTCGCCGCGGGTCAGGATCACCTTGGCCACGCATTGTGGCTGCTCGGCCACCATCTCTTCGATCTCCCGGGTCAAGAGATCCCAGTCCGGTTCAACCATTCCCAACCGCTTATTCGCCTGTTGCAGTCGTGCTAGATGGGCAGGCCACTGCAACACACGACCCTCCCTGACCGCCATGGTGGTGAAGTGACCATCACCATAGGCCAGCCCCCTATCATGGGCCGAGATAGTATCAAGCTTCATGCCATTGATAAGCAAAGGGATCCCTCCGATAAAAAAAGCCCGATACCGGCAGTATCGGGCCTGTCTCTATGCCCTGCGGCAAATTATACGCGTTTGAAGATCAGGGAGCCATTGGTGCCGCCAAAACCAAAGGAGTTGGAAAGGGCGTACTCAAAACTGCCCGGCTTGGCCACGTGGGGCACCAGATCCAGATCGCACTCTTCATCCGGATTGTCCAGGTTGATGGTGGGCGGAGCCACCTGATCACGCAGGGCCAACACTGTGATGATCGCCTCGATGGCACCGGCGGCGCCCAGCAGGTGGCCGGTCATCGACTTTGTAGAGCTCACCATCAGTGATTTGGTGTGCTCGCCAAACACCGACTTCATGCCACGCAGCTCAGCCACATCACCCAGCGGGGTGGAGGTACCGTGCGCATTGATATAGCCAATCTGCTCGGGAGCAATGCCGGCATCCTTGATGGCATTTTTCATGGCGCGGGCGCCACCGTTACCATCAGCGGGAGGTGCGGTCATGTGGTAAGCATCGCCGCTCATGCCAAAACCAACCAGCTCGGCATAGATCTTGGCGCCACGGGCCTTGGCGTGTTCGTACTCTTCCAGTACCAGGACCCCGGCACCGTCACCCAGTACGAAACCATCGCGATCCTTGTCCCACGGACGGCTCGCCTTCTGTGGCTCGTCGTTGCGGTTGGAGAGTGCCTTGGCTGCAGCAAAGCCACCCATCCCCATCGCAGTGGAGGCCTTCTCGGCACCGCCGGCTACCATCACATCGGCATCACCGTAAGCGATCATCCGACCCGCCATGCCGATGGCATGGGTACCTGTGGTACAGGCGGTCGTCACGGCGATGTTCGGACCTTGCAGTCCCTTGATGATGGAGAGATGACCGGACACCATATTGATGATGGTGGACGGAACGAAGAACGGGCTGATCTTGCGCGGGCCGCCGTTGACCAAGCTTTCGTGGTTCTGTTCAATCAGACCCAAACCGCCGATACCGGAGCCAATCGCTACGCCGACACGTTCGGCATTCTCTTCATTGATGACAAGGCCGGAATCATCAAGCGCCTGCATACCGGCCGCGATGCCGTATTGAATGAAGAGGTCCATCTTGCGAGCGTCTTTACGGTTGATACCGTACTGCTCGGGATCGAAATCCTTGACCAGACCTGCGAAGCGGGTTGCAAACTCGCTGGTATCAAAGTGTTCGATAAGGGAAATGCCGCTCTGCCCGTTGAGCAGTGCTTGCCAGCTGGATTCGGCAGTGTTACCCACCGGGGAAAGCATCCCCAAGCCGGTCACCACGACTCTGCGTTTTGACACTGAGGTAGTCTCCGAGAGGTGTTTTGAAAAGGAACAAATACAAAAGAAGCGGCCCTTGGGCCGCTTCTTTCAGAACAGGAACTTATTCCTGATTAGCGGTGATGTAGTCGATAGCCGCCTGAACAGTGGTGATCTTCTCGGCTTCTTCATCAGGAATTTCGGTATCGAATTCTTCTTCCAGCGCCATTACCAGTTCAACGGTATCCAAAGAGTCAGCGCCCAGGTCGTCGACGAAGGAGGCAGCGTTCTTAACGTCTTCCTCTTTAACACCCAGTTGTTCGATGATGATTTTCTTTACGCGTTCTTCGATGTTGCTCATGACCTGAATTTTCCTTTAAAAATACGCTATTTGCGTCTGGTTGGGGTAGTTTATTCAATTGACGTGAGTTTGCAAGTAGCTTGCCGCTGGTCAAACCACGAAATGTGCCAAACTTCGGCGTACTATCGCAAATTTGAACAGAACTCACGACAAATTGATTACACCATGTACATCCCGCCATTAACATGCAGGGTTTCGCCGGTGATATAGGCTGCTTCATCAGAAGCCAAGAATACCACAGCTGCGGCAATTTCTTTTGGATCACCCAAACGGGCGGCAGGCACCTGACTCATGATGCCGGCACGCTGCTCCTCGTTGAGTGCCTTAGTCATATCAGTTTCGATAAAACCGGGGGCAACTGCGTTCACGGTAATGCCGCGTGAAGCGACTTCCCGCGCCAACGATTTGGTAAAACCAACCAGCCCAGCCTTGGCAGCAGCATAGTTGACCTGACCGGCATTGCCCATGGTGCCGACCACGGAGCCAATGCTGATGATGCGACCGTGACGTTTCTTCATCATGGCACGCAACACAGGTTTGCTCAGACGATAAAGGGAGGTTAGATTGGTATCGATGATCTCGTTCCACTCGTCATCTTTCATCCGCATCAACAGGTTGTCACGGGTGATCCCTGCGTTGTTGATCAGGATGTCGATGTCGCCAAAGCGCGCCTTGATGGCGGCAAAGACGGCTTCGATGGATTCCTGGCTGGTCACGTTCAGCGCCATGCCACACCCATTCTCACCAAGATAGGCGCTGATCGCCTCGGCTCCGCTCTCGCTGGTCGCTGTACCGACCACTTTCGCGCCACGGGCTACGAATGTTTCGGCAATCGCACGACCGATGCCACGACTGGCACCGGTCACCAACACAACCTTATCGGTAAAGCTCATCACTTGCTCCTGTTACTTGATCTGGGCCAGCGCCTGCTCGAAAGAGGCGGCATCATTGGCGTGAATACCTTCCACGCGCTTGTCAATGCGCTTGGCGAGCCCGGTCAACACTTTGCCCGGTCCCATCTCGATCTCGAGGGTAACCCCCTCATTGGCCATCCGCTCGACAGTCTCGGTCCAACGAACCGGGCTGAACAGCTGACGTACCAGCGCTTGCTTGATGGCGGCCGGATCCTGTTCACAGGATACGTCGACATTATTGATGACCGCGATGGTTGGAACCTTGATCTCGATCCCGTCCAGCGCAGCTGCCAGTTTTTCTGCGGCAGGTTTCATCAGCGCGCAGTGGGACGGCACGGAGACCGGCAGCGGCAGCGCACGCTTGGCGCCAGACTCTTTCATCAGCACGTTGGCACGCTCAACGGCCTCTTTGTGACCGGCGATAACCACCTGGCCCGGGGAGTTGAAGTTGACCGGAGAGACCACCTGCCCTTCTGCCGCTTTTTCGCAGTTGGCAGCGATGGATTCGTTATCCAGACCGATGATGGCCGCCATGGCGCCGGTCCCTTCCGGTACCGCTTCCTGCATGGCCAGACCACGCAGCTCGACCAGTTTGACCGCATCGGCAAAATCGAGTGCGCCGCTGCAAACCAGCGCAGAGTACTCACCCAGGCTGTGACCCGCCATCACGGCAGGGGTTGCCCCACCCTGCTGTTGCCACAGGCGCCACAGGGCGACAGAGGCAGTCAGCAGCGCTGGCTGGGTGCGCCAGGTTTTGTTCAGATCGTCAACCGGACCATCCATCACCAGGGCAAACAGGTCATAACCCAGCACCTGGCTCGCCTCGGCGAAGGTCTCCTTGATCACGGCATGTTGTTCGGCCAGCTCGGCCAGCATGCCAACGGACTGGGAACCTTGTCCCGGGAAGGCAATGGCAAATTGGGTCATCATTGATTCCTTTTAGATAAGACAAAAATGAAATCGGTGACGGGATGATGGAGACACCATCCCGCCGAAGATCAAAGGCGAACCAGCGCCGAGCCCCAGGCAAAACCGCCGCCAAAGGCTTCCAGCAGTACCAGCTGGCCCGGTTTGATCCGGCCATCCCGCACCCCTTCGTCGAAGGCGATCGGAACGGAAGCGGCAGAGGTATTGCCGTGCTTGTCGAGGGTCAGCACCACTTTATCGAGGCTCATACCCAGCTTCTTGGCGGTAGCACTGATGATGCGGAAGTTGGCTTGATGGGGCACCAGCCAGTCCAGCTCGCTCGGCTCAATGCCAGCAGCGGCCAAGGTTTCGGTGACGATCTCGCTCAGACGGGTGACCGCGACCTTGAAGACATCGTTGCCCTTCATATACATGTAGGCTTCGAGCTCGGCACCCGGCATGCCGCGACGAGGGTGCGGCAGCTTGAGCAGCTCGCCATAACGGCCATCGGCATGGAGATGGGTAGAGAGGATGCCCGGGGTCTCGCTGGCACCGACAATCACAGCCCCTGCCCCGTCACCAAACAGGATGATGGTGCCGCGATCTTGCGGATCGCACATGCGGGAGAGCACATCGGCCCCGACGACCAGCACATGGCGAGCGGCGCCGGATTTGACGAACTGATCGGCAATGGAGAGCGCATAGGTGAAACCTGCGCAGGCCGCTGCCACATCAAAGGCAGGAATGCCCGGTACGCCGAGCAGCCCCTGCAGCTCGCAGGCGGCAGCCGGGAAGGCATTTTCAGCGCTGGTGGTGGCCAGCACTATCATATCGAGATCAGCAGCGGTCAGACCCGCTGCATCCAGGGCGCGCAGGGCGGCCTGGTAAGAGAGGGTGGCAACGGTTTCGTCAGCTCCGGCAATACGGCGCTCACGAATACCGGTGCGCTCCACGATCCACTCATCACTGGTTTCAACCATCTGTTCAAGCTCGGCGTTGGTACGCACTGAACTCGGCAGGTAGCTGCCAGTACCCAGAATTTTGCTATGCATAGAGTTCTTATAGATCCCTGTCAGAGAAGACAGCTTCAAGGCGATCTGCTATTTGCAGTGGAAGTTGATGTTTGGCCTCTTGTGCGGCCAGCAGGATCGCATTACACAAAGCGCGCCGTTCGGCCCGCCCATGACTTTTTACCACAATGCCGCGCAATCCTAACAGACTTGCCCCGTTATACTGGTCGGGGTTCAGGTAAGAAAAGCGCCGTTTGAACATAAATCCGGCGATCCGGCCAAGAAAAGTGCGTTTCTTGCGGGGATATCCGGCCAACTTGGCCATCATCCGCACCACTCCCTCCGCCGTCTTGAGGGCAACATTACCGACAAAGCCGTCGCAGACGATCACGTCGCATTCGCCGCTGAAGATGCGATCCCCTTCGATGAAACCGACATAGTTGAGAGCATGGCACTGGCGCAACAATTCGGCGCTGTGGCGCACCAGGTCATTGCCCTTGATCTCCTCCTCGCCGATGTTGAGAAGAGCTACACGGGGAGAGGGGATGCCTTCTACCTTTTCAGCCACAACCGCCCCCATCACAGCAAATTGCAACAAGGTATCGGCATCACAACTGACATTGGCGCCGAGATCCAGCATCACTGTTCGTTTACCGGTGAGTGTGGGTAAGGCCTTGATAAGGGCGGGTCGGTCGACTCCAGGTAGGGATTTGAGTACGCATTTAGCCATCGCCATCAGCGCACCGGTATTGCCGGCACTGACGCAGGCATCAGCCTCACCGGCTTTCACCAGATTGAGTACCACCCGCATGGAGGAGTCTTTCAGTGTTCGCAACGCCACGATCGGCTTGTCGCCCATGCCAACCACCTGGGATGCATGTACAAAACGAACGCGGGGATGATTGAGCAAGCCATGTTGCTGCAGTAAAGAGGAGGTCTGGTGCTGGTCGCCGACCAGGATCAGTTTTAGCTGGGGTAAAAGAGACAGTGCCTGCACGGCGGCAGGCACTGTTTCCGAGGGGCCAATATCTCCCCCCATGATGTCTAGCGCGACAGTTTGCGTAGACAAAGGCAATCCTTAAGCGATTACCTTTTTACCGCGGTAGAAACCATCGGCAGTCACGTGGTGACGACGATGAATTTCGCCACTGGTCTGATCAACAGTCAGGGCAGCGGTGGTCAGCGCATCGTGGGAACGACGCATGCCACGCTTGGCACGGGTTTTACGGTTCTGTTGTACGGCCATTGTAGGCTAACTCCTAAATTCACTTACGTTTAAGCTCTTCAAGAACTGCGAAGGGATTCGGCCGCTCATCAGCAGGTTCGATTTCACCCCAGGTCATCTCCATGTTTCCTCTGGGGCATGCATCCAGAGAATGCATTGCCTCTTGAGGCAACGAGAGGATGAGTTCATCCTCCAGGATTTGATGAAGATCTATCTCGCCGTTTTCATCCAACTCAATGGGCTCATAAGCTTCCGGCAGTTCTTCCTCGTTTGTTCTTTCGAACAGCGGAGTGTAGATAAATTCAGCTTCACAGAGGTGTTCGAATGTCTCTCCGCAACGTTGGCAAACCAGGTCAACCTTGGCATGGGCAGTGCCTTTCATAACGGTCAACTTCTGGACATCTTTGCCAAAGTGCAGTGATACATCGATATCACTCTGCAAGCCAGCGGTTGATTCCTCCAGCCTGGGCATCTGCAACTTTTCCACTATCCCGATGTAATCGAGCAGCTTCAAGGCACTACGGACTGGATCAACCTTAACGGGCAACTTCACCTTTTGCATAGGGCGCGAATAATATAGGTCCAACAACTGATAGTCAAAGGAAAAAGTCCTTACCGCCGATGATTTTAACGTCACAAGTCCTTAAAATGCCGGTACTCGCTTTCATCGGTACCTGATTATGCCACAGAATCTGATCCTCGCCTCAACTTCTCGCTATCGCCAAGCCCTGCTAGAGAAACTTGGCCTCCCCTTTGAATGTGCCGCCCCCGATGTTGATGAGCGTCCGCTGGCTGGAGAATCAGCTGACGCGCTGGTGGCCAGATTGGCACGCGCCAAGGCAGCTGCCATCGCCCAACAGCGTGATCACGGTTTGATCATCGGTTCTGATCAGGTGTGTATGTGCAATGGCCACATCCTCGGCAAACCGGGCACCATCGACAATGCCATCGCCCAGCTGATGGCTGCCCAGGGCCGCAGCGTCACCTTCTATACCGGCCTGTGCGTAATGGATGCCGCAACCGGTGAAGCTCATCAACTGGTGGAACCCTTCACCGTCCATTTTCGCAACCTCGATGAAGCTGCCATTCGCCGTTATGTAGAGGCTGAATTACCCCTCGATTGTGCCGGTAGCTTCAAATGCGAAGGAATGGGAATCGTGCTATTCAAGGGGCTGGAGGGGCGCGATCCTAACGCCTTGATCGGTCTGCCACTGATCGGGCTGATCGAACTACTGGCGATGCATGGTATCGCCCTTCCCTAAACCTTGAGGATAGGCGGTAGGTGTAAAGCGGGAGCCGACGCTCCCGCATGATATTTATAGCGCGCCAGGCGTATCAGCGGGGCAGGCCGTTGAGGAAGTTGTCGAGCTCAGGAGCCAGCGGCGCCTCTACTTGCATCTCGCGGCCATCTGCCGGATGGGTGAAGCTGAGCTTCCAGGCATGCAAAAAGAGCCGTTTCAGACCTTGGCTGCGCATTTTCTCGTCAAACGCCGCTTCACCGTACTTATCGTCGCAGGCGATCGGGTGACCGGCATGCAGGGTGTGCACGCGGATCTGGTGGGTACGACCGGTGATGGGGCTGCACTCGACCAGGGTCGCTTCGGCAAATTGACGTACGATACGGAACCGGGTTTCGGAGGGCTTGCCATCGGCGCTGACCCGCACCACCCGTTCACCGGATTGCAGGTCGTTCTTGCGCAGCGGCGCATTGACCACCTTGACGTGAGCCTGCCACTTGCCACGCACCAGCGCCAGATACTGCTTGCGCATGGTCTTGACGCGTAACTGCTCATGCAAGCTGCGCAGGGCGCTGCGTTTCTTTGCAACCAGCAATACACCAGAGGTGTCGCGATCCAGTCGATGAACCAATTCGAGGAAACGGGCTTCCGGACGCAGGGCTCGCAGCCCTTCAATCACGCCAAAGCTCAGGCCGCTGCCGCCGTGTACTGCCATGCCGGAGGGCTTGTTCAGCACGATCATGGCATCGTCTTCGAACAGGATCTGGCTCTCCAGACGCTGGATAACACCGAGGTTTGCCGAAGGTAGCTCATTCTTCTCGGCAACGCGCACGGGGGGTACCCGCACCTCATCACCCGCGCAGAGTTTGTACTCCGGTTTGATGCGCTTTTTGTTTACCCGCACTTCACCTTTGCGAAGGATGCGATAGATCAGGCTCTTGGGGACGCCCTTTAGCTGAGTCTTGAGAAAATTGTCGATGCGCTGCCCGTCATGCTCAGCTTCGATGGTGAGCAGCTGCACTTGTTGTTGTATCTGTGTCATGGCGCGGATTTTACCACTGCCAGCGCCCCTTGGCTGCTGGTTTGTTGAAAAATGGCGCCTTGCTATAAAAGAGGTTTAAATGGGATAATAAACAAGGTTTTGTCATTGTGTTCAAGCCTTGTACTAAGTGGCCAAAAAGTATGCCACCCAATCCCGATACACCGTGTCTAGAAGAACATGACGGTTCCCGGGTGCGAGGTACAACGCATGGAGAACACAAACATCACCGTTTATTTGTCTCCATTTCGGCCTCCTTATTCATTCCTTCTCGAGAAGGAATGACCAGAGCGCCCTTAGTTTGCGCCTCATGCATACCCCAACCGGGAGGTTGCCCCAGTATGCTGAAGACCCGAGGCCGGCGCCGGCAGGACCCAGATGGAGGAAATCAAAATGACACAATAATGAGAACTCAATGAAAAGAATGCTTATCAACGCAACTCAAGAAGAGGAGTTGCGCGTAGCGCTGGTTGACGGACAACAGCTCTACGATTTGGATATTGAAAGTCCGGGACACGAGCAGAAAAAAGCGAACATTTACAAGGGTAAGATCACCCGTGTAGAACCCAGCCTTGAAGCTGCTTTTGTCGACTACGGCGCTGAGCGCCACGGTTTCCTGCCGTTGAAGGAGATCGCCCGCAATTACTTCCCCTCCGGTTACTCCTATCAGGGTCGTCCCAACATCAAAGAAGTGGTCCGCGAAGGTCAGGAAGTTATCGTCCAGATCGACAAGGAAGAGCGTGGCACCAAGGGTGCAGCCCTCACCACCTTTATCAGCCTGGCAGGTAGCTACCTGGTACTGATGCCCAACAACCCCCGTGCCGGTGGTATCTCCCGCCGCATCGAGGGTGATGAGCGGACTGAACTGAAAGAAGCCCTGAGTGGATTGACCGTGCCGGAAGGCATGGGCCTGATCGTGCGCACCGCCGGTGTGGGCAAGTCGCCGGAAGAGTTGGAGTGGGATCTGAACGTTCTGCTCAACCACTGGGACTCCATCCACAAGGCCTCCCAGGAGCGCGCCGCGCCGGTGCTGATCCACCAGGAAAGCAACGTCATCGTGCGTGCCATTCGTGACTATCTGCGTCGCGATGTGGGCGAGATCCTGATCGACAATCCGGTGATTTTCGAACGCGCCAAGGCCCATATCGAGCTGGTACGTCCCGATTTCCTCAACCGTGTGAAGCTGTACAAGGGTGAAGTTGCCCTGTTCAACCACTTCCAGATTGAGAGCCAGATCGAATCAGCCTTCCAGCGCGAAGTACGCCTCCCCTCCGGTGGCAGCATAGTGATCGACCCGACCGAAGCACTGACCTCCATCGATATCAACTCCTCCCGCGCCACCAAGGGCGGCGATATCGAAGAGACGGCGCTGCAAACCAACCTGGAAGCGGCCGACGAAATTGCCCGTCAATTGCGTCTGCGCGACTTGGGTGGCCTGATCGTTATCGACTTCATCGACATGACCCCGGTTCGCCATCAGCGCGAAGTGGAAAACCGTCTGCGTGAAGCGGTACATCAGGACAGGGCCCGCATCCAGCTGGGCCGGATCTCCCGTTTCGGTCTGCTGGAGATGTCTCGCCAGCGCCTGCGCCCTTCCCTCAACGAGTCAAGTAGCCACATCTGCCCCCGTTGCCAGGGTCAAGGGGTGATCCGTGACAACGAATCCCTCGCCCTGTCCATCCTGCGTCTCATCGAAGAAGAGGCGATGAAGGACAACACCGAGCAGGTTCACGGTCAGGTGCCGGTGGATGTTGCCGCCTATCTGCTTAACGAGAAGCGTGCCGCCATCGCCAGTCTGGAGCAGCGCAATGATGTGCGTGTTTACATCATTCCGAACCAGCATCTGGAAACCCCGCACTACGAAGTGACTCGCATTCGTCAGAACGAGATCCCGGAAGCGGCCAGCTATGAGCTGAAAACCGAGATTGCCAAGCCGGTTTACCAACCGAAGCAAGCTCAGGTGATCGAGCGCGAGCAACCGCTGCTGCAAGGCTTCGCCCAACCGGCACAACCGGCCCCTGTTGCACCGCAACAGCCGGCGGCGCCCGTTGCTGCGGCCCCTGCCGAAGCCGGTTTCTTCAGCAAGCTGATCAAAGGCATTACCGGCCTGTTCAGCAGCGATGCAGCCCCTGCCGACGTGAAAGCGCCCGCCGAAAAACCTGCGGCTCGTGAAGCGCGCAAGGATGAAGGTCAACGTCACCAGCGTGAAGAAGGTCGCGGCCGTGGTCAGCGTCCTCGTCGTGATGACAATCGTGGCAACCGCAACAATGCGGAAGCTGGCGAGAAGCGTGAAGGTGGCAACCGCGAAGCCGGTGAAAACCGTAATCGCCGTCCCCGCAAAGAGCGCGAGCCGCGTCAGGAGCGTGAAGCTCGTGGCGAACAGCGCATGGAACGTGAACCCCGTCAGGAGCGCGAGCCTCGCGAACCTCGTCAAGAGCGTGCACCACGTCCGGCCCGTGAACCTCGCGCCCCCCGTGAGCCCCGTGCTGAAGTCGTTGTTGACGCGGTAGACGCCGTTGATGCAGCTGTCGCCCAGCCACGTCAGGAGAAAGAGCAGAAAGTGGCCGAGCGCCGCGAACGTCGCCAACTGCGCAAGCAGATCCGCGTCGATGTCGCCGCAGCTGACACCCCTGCCCTGCCGGTTGACGAAGTACCCGCGCAAGCTACAGTTATCGATGCAACCCCGGGTAACGAGCAGGAAGAGCAGAGTGAAGGCCAGCGCCGTTCACGCCGCACGCCACGCAGCCAGCGTATCGAAGGCCAGCGTCGCAAGCGGATCAACGATGATGTCCGCAGCCAGCGTGAGGAAGAACAGCAAGATACCACCACTCTGACCACCGCAGCCCAGGCAGATATTGCCAAAGCGCAGGTTGAAGAGCCGGTGGTACCCGTTGTGACTATCCCGAGCGCTGAAGCCGTTGCGGCAGCCCTGCAAGCTTCTGCAGCTCTGACCGAGCATGTGGTTGTCGAAGCCGTTGCTGAAGAAGCAGCCGAGCAGGCCACTGTCCAGGTTGAAGCAACCCAAGCTGATGTGGCCGCAAGCCCGGTTATTGAAGCTGTCGCTGAGGTCGTGATTGCAGCAGAGCCGGAAGTGGCCGTTGTTGCAGCTCCGGTTGCCGACGTGGCTAGCGCTGAAGTGGTTGAAACCGCACCGGTTGTTGAAGTGCCTGCTGTAACAGCGCCTGTTGCGGAAGCTGCACCGGTCTCCACCCCAGTCGAGCTGCCAGCCGCTGCTGTTGTCGAAACCCCGGCAGTTGTCGCTGCCGTTGTGGTGGAAGAGACTCCGGTCGTCGCCAAGCAGGTAGCGCACGGTGCTGGTTTGCTGGCGCGTGCCCGCAAGGCATCCGCACCGATGGCAACCCCTGCCGAAGCCCCAGCCCTGCCAGCCCGTGAGCCGGTTAACTACCCACCGCTGGTACGTAACGAGGTGAACACGTCAGGTCGTCACGGTGGCAGCACTGCCGCCGTCAACGTGGCCACCTGCCCGGCCGGTCGCCCCTAAGCAAGCCGGGTTGACCCCCTAAACAAAAGCCACACCAACCGGTGTGGCTTTTTTATTTCTCGCTTCCCCGCAGACACATGAATGCCTATGCTCGGCAAAACCGTTTTGTTATCTCTCTATCACCGAACACAGGGTTAACTCATGTTTACTTTTTCACCTAACAGAGCAAGCCAACCTTAAGCTCCTATGTTCAGCATGAAGCCAATTGATTTTTTCTGTTTAAAATATTGTTTGTTGGCATACAAGTAGTTGTATAGATGACGGTTTGCAATGGGCCGCAAGATCTATTTGATATGGAACTCTCTGGTCCTTGCATACAGGCCAATCAGGACATTGGGTTATACAGAAACCTGAACACTCCCCTTTCGCAGAATTGAGGAGGTTTGTTATATAGCAAACCTGCCTCAGGTCTTGTTCAACTGATGATCAACTCAGGTTGCATCCACACAGATGCACATATAGGTAACTGTCGATTGCTATAGATTTGCTTTCCGGGAGCTAGCCAGCTCCTCCCCTATCCTAGCGGCAGCACAATCTATGCACGACACGGCCCTTCCCCATAAAATTAAGTGTTGATACTGAGTCAGACGCAGGCCCTGATACACGAGAGCTCAGTAACCGCTGCTCAACGAGCCTGTTTAAAAGGTATATAAAAATGCCGCCTGGCTTTGCAACCGGGCGGCATTGAACATCTTCTGTGATTGAGAACGAACTATCAGGCTGTTGCCAGCTTGGCCTGCTCTTCACCGCGCTTGAGCATGGCGTAAGCCACACCGGTCAGCAGCGAGCCTGCGGCAATGGCCAGGATATACATCATGACGTTGCTGATGGCGTGCGGAATGAACAGAACGAACAGGCCGCCGTGGGGTGCCATCAGCTCACAGCCGAACAGCATGGAGAGCGCACCGGTCAGGGCGCCACCGACCATGCAGGCCGGGATAACCCGCATCGGATCCTTGGCGGCAAACGGAATGGCCCCCTCGGAGATAAAGCACAGTCCCAGTACGAAGGAGGCCTTGCCCGCTTCCTGCTCCGCTTTGATGAACTTGGTGCGGGCCAGGAAGGTGGCAATCCCCATCCCCAGTGCCGGTACCATACCCGCGGCCATTACAGCGGCCATGGGGGCGTAGGTTTTGGAGGCCAGCAGGCCGACACCGAACGCATAGGCCGCCTTGTTGACCGGGCCACCCATGTCAAAGCACATCATGGCGCCGATGATCACACCCAGCAGCACGGCGTTGGCAGAGCCCATGTTGTTGAGGAACTCGGTCATGGCATTCATGATGCCGGCCACCGGGCCACCCACCACGTAGATCATCACCAGACCGGTAAAAAGGCTGGCAAAGAGCGGAATGATCAGGATGGGCTTGAGCGCTTCCAGGGTCACCGGCAGGCGCACCTTGTCGCTCAGGTACTTGGCGCTGTAACCGGCCAGGAAACCGGCCACGATACCGCCAAGGAAACCGGCGCCCAGGGAGCTTGCCAGCATACCGCCTATCATACCGGGAGCGAGGCCCGGACGATCGGCGATGGAGTAGGCAATGTAACCGGCCAGCACCGGGATCATCAGGGCAAAGGCGGAGCCGCCACCGATCTGCATCAGGGCCGCAGCCAGCGTCCCCTCCTCTTTGAACGCCTCGATCCCGAAGATAAAGGAGAGCGCGATGATAAGGCCGCCCGCCACCACCATGGGAAGCATAAAGGAGACACCGGTCAGCAGATGCTTGTAGGGGCCCGCTTTTTCCTCTTTCTTGGCTTGGCTGGCGCCGCTGTGGCGATAGGTTTTCGCCTCGGTCCAGGCCTTGTCGAGCTCGGCACGGGTTTTCTTGAGCGCCGCCCCCGTGCTGGTGCGATAGACCGGCTTGCCATCGAAACGGGCCATGTCCACTTCGATATCGGTGGCGAGGAACACCAGATCGGCAGATGCAATCTCCTCGGCGGTCAGGGCGTTCTGGGCACCGACCGAGCCTTGGGTCTCGACGCGGATCTGATAACCCAGCTGCTTGGCCATGGTCTCCAGGGCTTCCGCCGACATAAAGGTGTGAGCCACCCCGGTCGGGCATGCGGTGACTGCGACGATGCGCTTGCCAGCGGCGGTGGGTTTAGCTGCTGCGGGCGCGGCTTGATGACGATAGAGGCTGGCACCGCTGGTTGCGGCCTCCAGCAAGGCAGCCGGATCCTGCAGGGCAAGATCCATGCTGCCCTGATAGACCCGCTTGCCGTCATAGGCGGCTAGATCCACCGGAGCGCTGGCAACAACCAGCACCAGGTCGACGGCGGCAATCTGCTCCTTGCTCGGCACCTGGCGGGGTTGCACGCTGGAGCCGACATCGAGGGTGAGCTCCCAGCCAGCCAGTTTGGCCTGCTGTTCTATCCGTTTGGCAGCGAGAAAGCTGGTGGCTATGCCCGCCGGGCAAGCCGTAACCAGAATTGCTTTCATTGGGCATCTCCTGAGTTTTCCATTGAGGGGGTATGGCATTGAACCGGTGCCAGCTCATCCAGAGGCTGTACGCGCACCTGTTCAAGTAAGGGGTTGAGCACATTGATATCGTTAAAACCGACCGCCACCTGACTGACCGCCAGTGCAGAGACGGCGGTAGCCAGCCGCAGGGTCTGCTCCGGCGCCCAGCCAAGGCTGAGACCATGGGCGAGACCTGCCACCAGAGAATCGCCAGCACCCACGGTGCTGACCACCTGCATCCGCGGTGGAATGGCTTGCCAGACGGCATCCGGGGCAAACCAGATCAGGCCATCGGCGCCGTTGGAGATGACCACGTTGGGGATCCCGCTTGCCTGCAGCGCGCGGGCACACTCGGCCTGCTCGCTCAGCGTCTTGATGGGGCGACCCGCCCACTGGCCGAGCTCCTCCAGATTGGGTTTGACCAGGGTCGGCGCCGCCTTGATCCCTTCGCTTAACGCCGCGCCGCTGCAATCGAAGATCACCTGCTTGCCCTTGGCCTTGAGCAGGCGAATAAGTTGAGCGCAGTAATCGGGGGCAACCCCTTTGGGCAGGCTGCCCGCCAGCACGAACCACTCAGCATGCGCAGCCAACTCGTCGATGACCTGTTCCAGCGCACTCACTTCCCCTTGTTGGATGGTGAGCCCCGGCAGATTGAGATCGGTGACCCGACCAGACAGCTCGGAGATCTTGACGTTGATGCGGGTGCTGCCCGCCACGCGGACAAAGTGATCATCCAGCGCCCGCTCGGCAAACAGAGAGACAAAACTCTGCTCATTATCAGCGCCCAGCCAGCCGGTGACGTCCACCTCGCGGCCCAGATCCCTGAGTACCATGGCGACGTTGATCCCCTTGCCCGCGGCGCGTAAGGAAGCCTCGCTCACCAGATTCACCTCGCCAAGGCTCATTGCCTCGAGACGAGTGGTGAGATCCAGGGCGGGGTTGAGGGTAATGGTAACAATCTTCATCAATGCGCCCCCTCGCCGAGACCTGCGGCGATCGCCTCACCGATCCCCTTGAGGGCGGCTTCGGCATCCACCCCTTCGGCGCGAAATGCCAGACGGTGACCGCACTTGACCCCAAGGCCGATCACCTTCATCAGGCTCTTGGCGGAGACCGCTTCGCCGCTGCCATCCAGATTGGCAACCCGGATGTCCGATTCAAACTCTTTGGCCACCTTGACCAGCATGGCGCCGGGACGGGCATGCAGGCCGTGGGGGTTGATGATGGTGAAGGTGTCGGAAAGACCGCTCGCGGGGCCCGCTTGCAGCATGGCCAGCCCCTCGCCGCCCGCCAGCGTGGCAAGTTGACCGGCAGCCGCCAGTTTGGCCAGATTCTCCAGTTGCAGCAGATAGCCGCTATCGGCGGCGCACAGCAACAGCAGGGCGCTGACCGGTTGCTCCCCTGCGTTCAGCGTGCAGCTCGGAGTGGCCAGCACCCAACCGGTCTGGCCCGATGCTGTTTGCTGAACATTGGCCCGAGCCAGCCAGATGCCCTCGCCCAGATAGGCCGGTTCACTTGCCAGCAGGGCGCTCACCATGGCGGCATCGCCCCAGCCCGCCGATTTGGCGCGGGCGGCCGCCCCCAGCAGCAGCTGGTCGCGATCATCGGCCGGGAAGTCGGCCAGGGTCAGGTATTGCACCTCTTTCGCAGCAGTGGCGCAGGTCAGGATATTGATGATGGTGTCGGCATCGGTGGCCTCTTTGAGCTGGGCTGCCGCCTGCTCGTCACCCAGCACATGGGTGAGCTGGCGCAAGATGCCAAGATGCTCGTCGGACTTGGCGGCGATACCGATGGCGACATAGGCGATCTGCCCCTCATCCCACTCGATACCCTGGGGGAACTGGGCCACCATGACACCGGTACGCTTCACCAGATGGCGGGTATCGGTGGTGCCGTGGGGAATGGCGATGCCGCTGCCAAGGTAGGTGGCGTGTTGCGCCTCGCGGGCCAGCATCCCATCCACATAGCCTGCTTCCACCAGACCGGCCTCGGCCAGCTTGCCTGCCAGCAGGGCAATCGCCTCGGCCTTGGTCACTACCGACTGTCCCAGCAAGATCTGCTCTCGCACCAACTTCAACATAACCACTCTCCATCAGGTTCCGGCCGTGCCGGGCCAACACAATTGAACATTCGAGTCACTCGTCAATCGACAATGCACCCTATCGCAACTCACTGTGATCCGGGCCCGATTTTCAGGCCACTGGGTATCTTCATTGCTGACAAGCTGAATCGTTTCACTTACATTCAGACTGAATCGTTTCAGCAAATTGATCAAGCCCCCACAAAGCGTGGTTTTCAATGATATGATCCCGCGCACACTTTTCGATGCCCTCACCCGGCAGTGCCCGTGGGCCTAGCAACTCAAACAGAGCCAATATGATGAAACTGGATGAAATCGCCGCCCTCGCCGGTGTCTCGCGCACCACGGCCAGCTATGTGATCAATGGCAAGGCCGACCAATACCGCATCAGTCAAGCCACCCGCGACAAGGTGATGGCCGTGGTCACCGCCCACAACTACCAGCCGGACAGCCGCGCCGCCTCCCTGCGTGGTGGCCAGACCAGGACTCTCGGCTTTATCCTGCCCGACCTTGAAAACGCCAGTTACGCCAAGCTGGCCAAACGGCTGGAACAGGGGGCGCGGACACAGGGCTATCAGCTGCTTATCGTCTGCTCGGAAGATGATCCCGACACTGAGAAAGAGCTGGCCCATATGCTGGTAAGCCGCCATGTGGACGCTCTGCTGGTGGCCAGTTGCCTGCCGCCGGACGACCCCTTCTACGGCAAATTGCAGGGGCAAGGCAGCCAGATCCTCGCCATCGACCGGGCGATGGCCGCCGACAAGTTTGTCACCGTCGCCAGTGAAAACCAGAAGGCGAGCTTTGATCTCACCAGCTCCCTGCTCACCCCTAACCTGCGCCACATCGCCTTGATCACCGCGCTGCCGGCACTGACGATCAGTCAAGAGCGCAAAGCCGGTTTCGAACAGGCCATCGCCAGCCACTGTGCGACTCGCCACCTGTGCGAGGGGGATCACTTCTCCCGCCTTGAGGGGTATCGCCTGATCAAACATCTGCACCAGCAGCTGGGTCAGCTGCCCGAAGCGCTGATCACTACTTCCTATATCCTGATGGAGGGGGTGCTCGACTACCTGCTGGAACAAGAGACCGATATGAGCCAGCTCGCCATGGCCACTTTTGGCGACGATCGGCTGCTCGACTTCCTCCCCTTTGGCATCAACTCCCTGCCCCAGCAGCACGATGCACTCGCTAGCCAGGCGCTGGCGCTGGCACTCAAGGCAGTGAACGGCGAATACCAGAGCGGGCTGCACTATGTAAGCCGCACCCTCAAGCGCCGCCGTTAACCCGCTCCATCGCAGGCCCCGCTTGTTGTCAATGAGTGGGTAAAGCGAACAGATGACAATAAGGCAGCCAGAACTGGGCAGCCTTATTGTTACTCCCCACAACCCACCCGCATGCTTTCGCGACTCCTCTTGCCAAACAACCGACTGGCCGATGGCCCCTTTGTGTTCCCTAACTCGATACCTGCGCCGCAACATGGCACTCCCAGAGCACCTATCTGGGTTACCTCCCCCCTGACCGGTTTACCTAGATGGGGCCCCTAGCCAGGCGCTTTTTTCAGCACTTAGCTACCACTGTCATCATTTATTTCCACTTATTGCCACAAGCCAGCACAAGATCAGGATAAAAGGGGTTGTTTCCGCTATTTTGATCCGCTAACGTGGCAACCATCTTTTACAACTGACAGGTTTCAGGTACAGATGTTTCCATTCCGATATTGCTAGCCTCCGGCCCAATCCCCGGAGGCGCCTGCTGATAACGCCAATTGGCCCCCTCTTGTTGACGCCACTGCTGACATCGCCTGTTTGCACTGACACCACTACGCTCGGATGGATAACATGAATACCAAAACCCTGGGTTGTACCCTGTTGATTGCCGGCACCACCATAGGCGCCGGCATGCTGGCCCTGCCGCTTGCCTCCTCTTCCCTCGGCGGCCCCGCCACCCTGATGCTGATGGTCGGCTTGTGGGCCCTGATGGCCTTCACCGCCATGCTGCAAGTAGAGGCCAGCCTTAACACCGGCAAGTGGTACCTGCACCAGTTGGCGGATCATCTGCTCGGCCCCTGGGGCAAACGCATCGCCTCCTTCTGCATCCTGATGCTGTTCTACTCGCTGGCCTCCGCCTACATCAGCGGGGGCAGCAGCCTGCTGGCACAAGCACTGGCCGATACGGGCATGGCGCTTACCCAGGAGCAAGCTGCCTGGGCCTTTACCTTGCTGTTTGGCGGCATGGTCTGTGTCGGCACCCGCTCGGTGGATTACCTCAACCGGCTGATGTTCACCGTCAAATTGGTGATCATGGTAGCTGTGCTGGCGCTGCTGCTGCCGCGCACCGAAGGGCAGCATCTGCTCTCGATGCCGCTTGGTCAGGGCTTGCTGCTGGCGGGCCTGCCGGTCATCTTCACCTCGTTCGGCTTTCACGGCTCCATTCCGAGCGTGATGCTCTACCTCGGTGACTGTCCCAAGCAGCTGCGCCGGGTGTTTGTCTGGGGCTCTGCCCTGCCGCTGATCCTCTATGTGCTGTGGCAGGTGGCGATCCTCGGTCTGCTCGGCCAGCAATCCCTGCTGCAAACCGGCGGCGCGCTGGACAGCCTGCTGGCCAATGTCGGCAAGCTGGTGAGCTGGCCTGCATTTAATCAGGCGATGCACCTGTTTGCCGATCTGGCACTCGCCACCTCCTTCCTCGGGGTGACGCTTGGGCTTTTTGACTTTATGGCCAAGGTGACCCGCCGCAAGGACAACTGGCAGGGCCGCAGCCAGACCGGTCTTATCACCTTTGTTCCGCCGCTGCTGTTTGCCCTCTACTTCCCGCAGGGCTTTATCATGGCGCTGGGCTACGCCGCCATTGCATTGGCGATCCTCGCGGTGCTGCTGCCGGTGGCGCTGGTATGGCAGAGCCGCAAGCAGGCGCCTGTCCACCACTACCGCGCCCCGGGTGGCGTAGTGGCGCTGGGAGTGGCCGCCGCGATGGGCGTACTGATCGTCGGTGTGCAGGTGAGCGTCAGCATGGGGCTACTGCCGGCCCTCTGATCCTTGCCGCCATTCAATGCTCCACTTCAAATAGCAAAAGTGCAAAAGCCCCGCCAATCAGTTTGGCGGGGCTTTTTGTTGGTCAAAAATGCGTTGGATACAGCCATCACCATTCATTCAGGCAGCGGCCCTTACCAAATAGACACCCAAACCTTCAGCTATATACCGACCTGTTTACTACCTAACCCTGAATAGTCAGTTCAAAAACCGTTCATGCCCCTTCGCTACACTGCCCGCTCGTTTATCGCTATCAGGAGTTTGAAAACAATGATGTTGCACCTCAAGAAGAGCACCCTTGCCCTCGTCCTGCTTGCCGCCAGCGGCGCACTTAGCGCCGCCGAAATCGCCAACAACAATATCACCGAGGCGGAGATCAAGGCCGCGCAGGATGGTTGGGGCGCGGCGCTTATCAAGATAAGCGATGACTATCGCGCCGGTGGGATTAAGCGCGCCAAAGCCACAGCCGAGGCGGTACTCGACAGCGCTTATGGCTACCAGCAGGGGCCGGTGCTGTTCAAACCCACCCTCGCCGGTGGCGAGCAGACCTTTCGCACCACCCGCGAGGGGGCGCTGGCCTACTTTGTCGGCAACAACAGCGCCTATCCGGCCGATAGCGGCTTTGCCCTGAAAAACTGGCAGAGCTATCGCTATGACAATGCCGCCGTCTATATCAACGGCGACATGGCGCTGACCATGGGCAAGGTGCATCTGGTGGATCGCGATAACAAGGAGACTACGGTCGACAAGACCTGGGGTTTCAAGAAAGGAGATGATGGCAAGGTGCGCATCGTGCTGCACCACTCCTCCCTCCCTTACGAGGGGTCATGACGGGACGCTACCCACCATCAACACGGTCAACAAACAGCCCTGCCACCTCGGCAGGGCTGTTTGCTTTGCGCCTGCGCTTGGCCAATGGCGAGTGAATAGATGACGGTCGTGCTACGGCCATTTACGACAGCCATCAAGGCAAGCCATTAAGATGCCAAGCCTCAACACCAACCACTCGACATCATCACACCGGGAGCCAGATACCAGGACCATACTGCCTGCTTGCGTAGCCCTGCTCACCCTGTAGCTTGGTCGTTTTTGGGATCAGCCGCACACCAGAGAACTTCCATTATCAGGTGGCAGGAATAGGACTGACCTTCACTGTGATCCTGGTGAGCGCAACCCATATCCTGATCACGGCGTAGCTCTCCTGACTCAACCGTCACGAATAGCTGGCGAAGCGGTCTGGCTGCCATCCCCATCGGCTATTCTTCACTGCACGGATCATCGCCACAGTTCTGCTTAAATAAGCCCGATTCAGGAGTGCGATATGAAGTGGATTGGCTGGTTACTGTTTGTCGGGCTGACCCCTGTTGCCCACGCAACCCCGCTAAAGCTGGCGGCAGCGGTCGAGCACACCGCGATATTGCGCCCTTTTATTCATGACTGGTTTGGCCGCGCTGGCATCGATTTTAAGTTGGTCCCCTGCACCTATGCCCGCTGCGAAAAGTTGATTGAGACAGACAATGCTGTCGATGGTGATATGGCCCGGATCAAGGGCTTTGATCAGACCCATCCCCACTTGCTGCAGATCGGAGCCCCCATCTCGGAAGCCGCGATTTATGGCAAGCCACGGGATAACCCCAACTGGCCCCCCGCCAAAGGGGCCGTGATTGGCTGCCTGCGTGGCATCCAGTGGTGTGAACGCAACCTCGGCAGCTATCAGATCATCTGGTTGAACGATGAGAAACAGGGACTTGCCCAACTGCACAGAGGAAAAGTGGACTGGATCATCAAGATGCGCGCCGCCTCTCAGCCTGCACTGGCCGCACCTTGGCAGAAGATTGCCAAAGAGCAGGTCTTTCTCTACCTCGATAAAAAGCATCGGGCGGAAATTTCGGCCCTGCTCAAGGTACAGCTGGCGTTTATTAATAACGGCCGCTGGCTGGCGATGCAACAGCAGTATTTTTCGGCCATCTAACGCGGTTCTCGCAGCACCACACAGTGCCGATTACATGGCTGAAAAAACAAAAAGCCCTGCCAGATTGGCAGGGCTTTTTCAGTCAACCGCATAGCTGGGGAGTCAAGCTCCCGAGCCGTTTACTGGTTGTGGGTTGAACGACGTGGGCGACGGGCCTGAGCCGGTTTGCCCGCGCCATCAGCCGGACGCTGACCACCTTGCGGCTTGGGCTTGCCACCGTTACCGGTACGGGCACCACCTGCATTGCCATTGGAGGCGGAACGACCGGCCCCCTGACGCTGGCCTTGACCTTGCGGACGCGGCGCACGGCGCTGCTCGCTCGGATCGCGGGGCTCTTTGCGAAGCGGCGCGCCGATACCACGGCTTATGTTATCGAGCGTCTCACGGGAGGCTTCAAAACCGGCCACCTGCTCGCAGGGGATGTTCTGCTTGGTCAGGCGCTCGATCGCCTTGATAAGCTTGCCTTCATCGGCAGCAACCAGGGAGATGGCGTGACCGGCAGCACCTGCACGACCGGTACGGCCGATACGGTGAACGTAATCTTCCGCCACGTTGGGCAGCTCGAAGTTCACTACTTGCGGCAGCTTGTCGATATCAAGGCCACGGGCCGCGATGTCGGTCGCCACCATCACCCGCACACTGCCATCCTTGAAACCGGCCAGCGCGCGGGTACGGGCGCCCTGGCTCTTGTTGCCGTGGATGGCGGCGGCGCTGATGCCATCTTTTTCCAGCTTCTCGGCAACCCGGTTGGCGATGTGTTTGGTACGGGTAAAGACCAGCACCTGCTGCCAGTTGTTGCTGGAGATAAGGTGGCTCAGCAGGGCAATTTTGTTGGCCTTGTCACATGGATGCACCAGCTGCTCGATACGCTCGGCAGTGCTGTTGCGCGGGGTCACTTCGATCACCGCCGGGTTGTCCAAAAGGCCGGTGGCCAGCTCGCGAATTTCATCGGCGAAGGTGGCGGAGAAGAGCAGATTCTGGCGCTTCTTCGGCAGCAGGGTCAAGATGCGGCGGATGTCACGGATAAAGCCCATGTCGAGCATGCGATCAGCTTCGTCCAGTACCAGGATCTCAACCTCGTCGAACTTGACGGCGTTCTGGTTGTAGAGATCCATCAGGCGGCCGGGACAGGCCACCAGCACGTCCAGACCACGGCGAGTCGCCATCATCTGCGGATTGATGCTGACGCCGCCAAAGACCACGTGGCTGCGCATCGGCAGGTGTTTGCCGTAGTTACGCACGCTCTCGCCCACCTGGGCGGCCAGCTCGCGAGTCGGGGTCAGCACCAGCGCACGAATGCGGTTCGGAGAAACCTTGCGCTTGCTCTCCATCAGACGTTGCAGCATCGGCAGGGTAAAGCCTGCGGTCTTGCCGGTCCCTGTTTGGGCCGCCGCCATCAGATCGCGGCCAGCCAGAACGGCGGGGATCGCTTGCTGCTGAATGGGAGACGGGGTGTCGTAGCCTTGTTCGGCAACGGCACGCAACAAGGGTTCGGCCAGACCGAGGGAAGTAAAACTCATAGTTACCTGCTAGGGATAGTGGCGCCGGGGATTTGTGGTGGGGCTCCTCTGCTGAGCCGATGCCATCTCACAAGATCTGGGCCTATTGAGAAAACAACGATTTCCCCGGGGAGCAGAGCAAAGGGGAAAGAATAGAGGCGCAGTCTAACGGAGTTGCCCGGGATAAACGAGAAAAATGTGATGCTCCTCCCAGCACGAACAGAAAAAAACCCTCCAGCCCCCCGAATAATCCCGTGGATTGATGTCGCACGCACCACACTATTATCTGGCAACACAATATCAGCCCTCGCAGGCATGGATCGCGGGGCAACAGCACGGGATAGCACACAATAATGAGGGTTAACCATGACCAAGCCATATCGTCCTCGCGGCAGCTGGCAGGCTAGGCTCTGCCTGCTGATGTTTCTGCTGAGCCCTGCTCTGCAAGCAAGTCAGACCCTGACCGTGGCCTGGAGCCATTGGCCCCCCTTCAGCCAGATCGGCAGCCAGGGCGAACTGGAGGGGCTGGATGTCAGCCTGACCCGCCAGATCCTCACCCAGGCGGGTTTTACCCCCAAGTTTCGCGAGCTGCCCTGGGCGCGGGCACTGCATCTGGTGGAACACGATCAGCTGGATGTGGCGATGGCCGCCCTGCCCCTGCCGGAGCGCCAGGGCTATGCCCGCTTCTCGGCACCCTATCGCCAAAGCGCCTATGTGCTGTTGAGCAATGACCCGATCCCCGGCCATCAGGATCGCTGGAAGCCTCTCGATACCTTGTCCAAACTGTGTCACAGCAAGGGGCTCAACATTGGCAAACTGCGCGGCACCCGCCCCATGCATCAGATGGATAGCTGCCCGGCGCTTAAAATGGCAACCGAATACAACGCCGATGAGCGGATGATCGATCTGCTGCTGGCTCGCCGCCTCGATGGCATCATCATGGAGTGGCAATACGCCCGCTACCGGCTGGCTCAACTGGGGGCCGAAGGGTTTATCCGCTGCCAGCTGTTGCTGCACCACCAGCCGGTCAGTCTGATGTTTGCCAAAAACAGCGTAAGCGAAGAACAGATCCTCAAAATCAACGAGGCCATTTATGCCTTGCCCAACCCCCACAACACGTTCTCGCCCCCCAGGTGTCGCCTCAATGCCGATCCGGGCGCCGCGGATCTGTTGACCCGCACCCACCGCAAGCATTGACGGGATAAGCCATCACCTGAAATAGCAAAGGCGACCCGAAGGTCGCCTTTTTGGTATTGTCGAACTTGTTCCCCAAACAGGGGGCGATCAGCCGATAAGCAGCAACAGCGATCAGCGTAGCTGCGGGGTATGGGTCAACACCCCCTGGTTCTGGGCGCGATGGCGCAGCAGGTGATCCATCAACACCAGCGCCAGCATGGCTTCGGCAATGGGCACGGCGCGGATACCAACGCAAGGGTCGTGACGCCCTTTGGTGATCATCTCGATAGCCTCGCCTTCGGTATTGATGGTCTTGCCCGGCACAGTGATGCTGGACGTCGGTTTGAGCGCCATGCTTACCACGATATCCTGACCTGACGAGATCCCACCCAGAATGCCGCCCGCATGGTTGCTGGCAAAGCCTGCCGGGGTCATCTCGTCACGATGCTCGGAGCCTTTTTGCTCCACCACCGCAAAGCCGTCACCGATCTCCACCCCTTTCACCGCATTGATGCCCATCATGGCGTGGGCGATGTCGGCATCGAGGCGGTCAAACACCGGCTCACCCAGGCCCACCGGCACATTGCGCGCGATGACCTGCACCTTGGCGCCAATGCTGTTGCCCTCTTTTTTCAGGTCACGCATGTATTGATCGAGCGCTTCCAGCTTGCCCCCATCAGGGAAGAAGAAAGGGTTCTGCTCGATCTGCGCCGCGTCAAACGCCTCGGCCTTGATGGGGCCGAGCTGGGAGAGGAAACCGGTGATCTCGATGCCGTGCGCCTGTTTGAGGTACTTCTTGGCAATGGCCCCCGCCGCCACCCGCATTGCGGTTTCGCGTGCCGAGGAGCGACCACCGCCGCGATAGTCGCGCTGACCATACTTCTGGTGATAGGTGTAGTCAGCGTGACCCGGCCGGAACAGATCCTTGATCTCGGAGTAATCCTTGGAGCGCTGATCGGTGTTCTCGATGAGCAGCCCGATGGAAGTGCCGGTGGTCTTGCCCTCAAACACCCCGGAGAGGATCTTCACCTCATCCGGCTCGCGGCGCGGCGTGGTGTAGCGAGAAGTGCCCGGCTTGCGCCGATCCAAGTCTCCCTGCAGATCCGCTTCGCTTATCGCGAGCCCAGGCGGGCAACCATCGACCACGGCGCCCAGCGCCAGGCCGTGGCTCTCGCCAAAGGTAGTGACCCGAAAGAGTTGACCAAAACTGTTCCCTGCCATGCGCGCTCCTGCTTAGTTCTTGTAGATGGCGAAATGATCCTGATACTGCATCAGCTCGTCACGGGTCATTACAAAGACGCCGTGACCGCCGTTTTCGAATTCAACCCAAGTAAAGGGGATCTCGGGGAACTGGGCTTCCAGATGGATCATGCTGTTGCCCACTTCGACCACCAGCACGCCGTTATCCTTGAGGAAGTCGGCGGCATGGGCCAGCAGACGCTTGGTCAGCTTGAGGCCGTCAGAGCCGGAGGCCAGCGCCAGCTCGGGCTCGTGACGGAATTCATCCGGCAGATCCGACATATCTGCGGAGTCCACATAGGGCGGGTTGGAGACGATGAGATCGTACTTGTCGCCTGCGGGCAGATCGCGGAACAGATCGGAGCGGATCGGAATGACCTGCTGCTCCAGCCCGTGATCGTTGATATTGCGCTCGGCCACGTTCAGTGCATCGATGCTGATGTCGATGGCATCCACTTCCGCTTCCGGGAACTCGTGGGCCATGATGATGGCGATACAGCCGGAGCCGGTGCACAGGTCCATGATCCGGGTCGGTTCATGGTTGAGGAAGGGGGCGAAGCGGTTGGCCACCATCTCGGCGATGGGGGAACGGGGAATGAGCACCCGCTCGTCCACGTAGAACTCCCAACCGGCATACCAAGCCTTGTTGGTCAGATAGGCGGCTGGGACGCGCTCCTGAACACGGCGAATGATCAGCTCCGCAAGACGGTGACGTTCACTGCTAGTCAGACGGGAGTGGCGCATGGCCGGGTCTACATCCGGTGGCAGATGCAAGGCGGGCAGCACCAGTTGCACAGCCTCATCCCAGGCGTTGTCGGTGCCATGACCGTAAAAAATCCCGGCGTCGTTGAAACGACTCATGGCCCAACGCAACATGTCCTGGATGGTGTGCATCTCGGCAACCACCTCATCGATAAATATCTTGTCCAAATCCACCTCCAAGTCGAGTAATATCCGGCCCGAGCCCCGCAGACGACCTTACGGGCAAAGACGCATACCTAATACATGAGCATCTGATGAAAAAAACGCCCTCACCGACAGACGAGGAAACCCTGCTGTTCCGCGATGCGATAAAAGGTACCCGGAAAATCAAGCAAGATACCATAAGGGCCGAGTTACGCCCGGTCAAGCAGAAACGAGAATTGCGCGAAAGCCGCGAAAAGCTTGGGGTTGACCACTATTTCAGCGATGAGTATCAACCCTATCTCGAGGACGATGGGCCGACCCGTTACGTGCGGGAAGATGTGTCAAAATTTGAGCTGAAAAAGCTCAAGCGGGGCATTTATCCGCCGGAGATCTATCTCGATCTGCACGGTATGAACCAGCAGCAGGCAAAACAGGAGCTAGCCGCCCTGCTCACCCTCTGCCAAAAAGAGAACATTCACGTCGCCTCGGTGATGCACGGCATCGGCAAACATATTCTCAAGCAGCGCATTCCCAGCTGGCTGGCCCAGCACCCCAATGTGCGCGCCTTCCATCAGGCCCCCCGCGAATGGGGCGGCGACAGCGCCATTCTGGTGTTGCTGGATATCGAAGAGTAGCGAAGCCGCACAAATGCCCCCTGCCCAATCCGCTGGTTAAAGCCTAACAGACGGGGCTATGTGTCAGTGTTGACGAACGGCTGCCGCCGTTGAACAGGTCGTCATGGCCTACGTCAATGATCCATCCAGGTGGTTGTCATAGCACAGATCCTCTGGGGATCACCGCATACGCCACCGACACAGAGCCCTGCTCCTCCCTCGCTATCTGCACCCGCTTTCACGCTATAGCTGCTCACCTGCCCCTTGCCAACCCAATTGACAGCCGTTAAGCCAAAGGTCTGCTTTCTTCTGGCTTTGAGATCGTTTTCACATTTCCGTGGTTTTGCCGTAGCCCTTCCCCGGTAAAAAGCCTATCTTTGCGTCATGACGCAACCGGTTGCGTAACCGGTTGCCTAGCGGTTCACAGATTGACGGGCCAAGGCCTGATGAGGTGCTGTATGAAACGAGGCGTACTGCTCAATGCTCCCCTGAGTGCTCTGGTGGCACAGATGGGCCACACCGACGAGATCACCGTCTGCGATGCAGGCTTGCCCATTGCGGCAGGTCCGGAGCGGATCGATCTGGCGCTGATGGCGGGAACGCCCAGTCTTGAAACCGTGTTAACCGCCCTGCTCACCGATCTGGTGGTGGAGAAAGCGATCATGGCAAGCGAGATCAAGCAGATCAGCCCGGCCGCCCATCAGGCGCTGGTCGATCAGCTTGAGGCTCACGCAGCCACCCAGGGCAAGCCCATCGCCATCGAATACTGCCTGCATGAGGAGTTCAAAACCCGCTCCCGCCAGAGCAAGGCGATCGTACGCAGCGGCGAGGTGACTCCCTACGCCAACCTGATCCTCTGCGCCGGTGTGGCGTTCTGAATTCTTCAAAGA
The DNA here is from genome assembly GCF_000819725.1 of Aeromonas australiensis. Taxonomy (GTDB): domain Bacteria; phylum Pseudomonadota; class Gammaproteobacteria; order Enterobacterales; family Aeromonadaceae; genus Aeromonas; species Aeromonas australiensis. The sequence goes on from NZ_CDDH01000062.1 coordinate 241,381, forward strand.
AGGCCTCTTCAAGGAAGCTGCAAATGAGCACAACCTCCCCCCTCTCACCCATTCTGGAGCTGACCGGGATCGTCAAGACCTTCCCCGGTGTGCGCGCCCTCGACGAAGCGGGTCTGCGGGTCTATCCGGGCCAGGTGATGGCCCTGCTCGGTGAAAATGGCGCCGGCAAATCCACCCTGATGAAGGTGCTGACCGGCATCTATCAGGCCGATGCGGGCAGCGTCAGCTACCGCGGTCAGTCGGTCCACTTCAAGGGCCCCCGCGACTCTCAGGATCAGGGGATCAGCATCATCCACCAGGAGCTGAACCTGCTGCCGGAGTTGTCGATTGCCGCCAACATCTTCCTCGGTCGCGAGCCCCGTACCCGTTTTGGCAGCATCGACCACAAACAGCTGCGCGAGCGGGCAAGCGGCCTGCTGGCACGACTTGGCGTCAAGCACGGGCCGGATACCCGACTCGGGGAGCTCTCCATCGGCGAACAGCAGATGGTGGAGATCGCCAAGGCGCTGTCGTTCGATGCCAGCGTCATCATCATGGACGAGCCGACCGATGCGCTGACCGATACCGAGACCGAGCAGCTGTTCAAGGTTATCCGCGAGCTGCGCGAACAAGGCTGCGGCATCGTCTATATCTCCCACCGCCTCAAGGAGATCTTCGAGATCTGCGATCGGGTCACTGTGCTGCGCGATGGCAAGTGGATTGGCGAGCAGGCGGTAAGCGATCTGGATGAAGACAAGATCATCGAGATGATGGTGGGCCGCCGGCTGGAAGAGCAGTACCCGCGCCTTGAGCGCGAGCTCGGCCCCGTCAGCCTGCAGGTGAAAGAGCTGGCCGGTCCCGGCGTGCGCGGGGTGAGCTTCTCCCTGCGTCAGGGGGAGATTCTGGGCTTTAGCGGCCTGATGGGTTCCGGCCGTACCGAGCTGATGAAGCTGATCTACGGCGCCAGCCCCATCAGCGCCGGTGAAGTGGCATTGGACGGTCATGCACTGGTGCCCAAAAGCCCGGCGGATGGTCTGGCCGCAGGCATCGCCTATATCTCCGAAGATCGAAAAGGCGATGGGCTGGTGCTGGAGCTGTCGGTGCGCGAGAACATGAGTCTGTGCGCCCTCGACGAGTTCATCAGCAACGGCAAGATCGATGGCAAGGCCGAACGGCAGGCGGTGAGCGACTATGTGCGCCTGTTCAACATCAAGACCCCGAGTCAGGATCAGCTGATAAAGCTGCTCTCCGGCGGCAACCAGCAGAAAGTAGCCATCGCCAAGGGGCTGCTGACCCGGCCCAAGGTGCTGATCCTCGACGAGCCGACCCGCGGCGTCGACGTGGGGGCGAAGAAGGAAATTTATCAGCTGATCAACCAGTTCAAGAAGGAGGGGATGAGCATCATTCTGGTCTCCTCCGAGATGCCGGAAGTGCTCGGCATGAGTGATCGCATCATGGTGATGCACGAAGGGCGCATCAGCGCAGAGTTCAACACCCGCGATGCCAATCAGGAGAAACTGATGGCGGCGGCAGTCGGTAAACAGTGGCAAGCAGAGCAAGAGGCATCCCAATGACAACCCAAACCCTTTCCCGCCGTGGCGTCATGAGCAAGGCGTGGTGGATCGAGAACAAATCCCTGGTCGCGCTGCTGGTCCTGATTGGTGTGGTCTCCTTCCTGAGCCCCAACTTCTTCACCGCCGACAACCTGCTCAACATTCTGCGTCAGACCTCGGTCAACGCCATCATGGCGGTCGGTATGACGCTGGTTATCCTCACCGCCGGTATTGATCTGTCGGTCGGCTCGGTACTGGCCCTGTGCGGTGCGCTGGCCGCCACCATGGTGGCCATGGAGCTGCCGATCTGGCTGGTGGTGCCCCTCACTCTGGGCGCCGGCGCCCTGCTGGGCAGTATCAGCGGTCTCATTATTGCCAAGGGCAAAGTGCAAGCCTTTATCGCCACCCTGGTCACCATGACCGCCCTGCGCGGTGTCACCATGGTCTATACCGAGGGGCGCCCCATCTCCACCGGTTTCAGTGACGGCGCCGATCACTTCGCCTGGCTCGGTACCGGTTACCTGTTCGGTCTGCCGGTGCCCATCTGGCTAATGGCCATCGTCTTCCTGCTCGCCTGGTTCATGCTCAACCACACTCGTCTGGGTCGCTACATCTACGCCCTGGGTGGCAACGAATCGGCTACCCGCCTCTCCGGTATCAATGTGGATCGGGTGAAGCTGGCGGTGTATGGTCTGTGCGGCGCGCTGGCGGCACTGGCAGGGCTTATCGTTACCTCTCGCCTCTCCTCCGCCCAGCCGACCGCCGGCATGGGGTATGAACTGGATGCCATCGCGGCGGTGGTGCTGGGTGGTACCAGCCTGATGGGGGGCAAGGGGCGTATCATGGGGACCCTGATCGGTGCACTGATCATCGGTTTTCTCAACAACGCCCTCAACCTGCTCGATGTCAGCTCCTATTACCAGATGATCGCCAAGGCGAGCGTGATCTTGCTTGCCGTGATGATCGATAACAAAAGCAATCGTTAATAAGACAAGTCACACACAAGGAATGAAACGATGAAAAAGCTCAATACCCTGCTCGCTGCCGCCATCATGTCCGTGCTGGGCACCGCCCAGGCTGCCGATCAAACCCTGGCCATGGTGGTCTCCACCCTCAATAACCCCTTCTTCGTCACCATGAAAGAGGGGGCCGAAGCCAAAGCCAAGGAGCTTGGCTATGAGCTGGTGGTACTGGATTCCCAGAATGACCCGGCCAAAGAGCTCTCCAACGTGGAAGATCTCACCGTGCGCAAGGTCGGCGCCATCCTGATCAACCCCACCGATTCCGAAGCGGTTGGCAACGCCATTCGTCTGGCCAACCGCGCCAGCATCCCGGTACTGACCCTGGACCGCGGCGCCGCGCAGGGTGAGGTGAAAGCCCATATCGCCTCCGACAACGTGGCGGGTGGCAAACTGGCCGGTGACTTCATCACCGAGAAGTTGGGTACCGGCGCCAAGGTGATCCAGCTGGAAGGGATTGCCGGTACCTCCGCCGCCCGTGACCGCGGCGAAGGGTTTGCTCTGGCCGTAGCCGCCAACAAGCTGCTGGTACTCGCTTCCCAGCCTGCCGACTTTGACCGCACCAAGGGGCTGAACGTCATGGAAAACCTGCTGGCGGCTCATCCAACCGTGCAGGCGGTGTTCGCCCAGAACGATGAAATGGCACTGGGTGCTATCCGCGCAGTACAGGCAGCAGGTAAAGAGGTGATGATCGTCGGCTTCGACGGCACTGACGATGGCAAAGCCGCTGTTTCCCGTGGCAAACTGGCCGCCACCGTGGCCCAGCAACCGGCCCTGATCGGTGCCATCGGCGTCGAGACCGCCGACCAGGTGCTTAAAGGTCAGCCGGTCGAGCAATCCATTCCGGTTCCGCTGCAAGTCATCAGCGAATAAGTACCCAAGGGGAGGCTCGCCTCCCCTGTTCTCTGCCATTTCGGTGCCTCCCGGCTTGTGCTCACTCAATCTCTGTGCTCAAGCCAAGATGCATCAGGAGTAATCAACATGAATCGTCTCGTCGTTCTGGGCAGTGTCAATGCAGACCATGTACTGCGCGTTCCCCACTTTCCTCGCCCGGGTGAAACCCTGACCGGTCACAGCTATCAGGTGGTGCCGGGTGGCAAGGGGGCCAATCAGGCGGTGGCCGCCGCCCGCCTCGGCGCCGCAGTCTCTTTTATCGCCCGGATCGGTGATGACGCCATCGGCCACCAGATGAAAAGCGGCTTTGCCAAAGATGGCATCGATGTGAGCGCCGTCGAGCTCGATCCCAAGCTCCCGACCGGCATCGCCATCATTTATGTGAGTGATGAGGGGGAGAACAGCATAGGTATCTCCGCCGAAGCCAACGGGGCCATCACCCCGGCCGTGGTGAAAAACCACGAAGCGATGATCGCCGACGCCCACACCCTGCTGTTGCAGCTGGAAGTGCCGCTCGAAAGCGTCCATGAAGCTGCACGGCTGGCTCGCGCCCACGGCACCCGGGTGGTGCTCAACCCCGCTCCCGCCCGCCCACTCTCAAGCGAGCTGCTGGCGCTGGTCGACCTTATCACCCCTAACCAGACCGAAGCGGAGCTGCTGACCGGCGTCAAAGTCACCGATGAAGCGAGCGCCCGCGAGGCGGCCGCCCGCTTCCACCAGATGGGGATTGCGGACGTGATGATCACCCTGGGGTCGCAGGGGGTCTATTGCAGCAACGCCCAGCAGCAGCTGATCCCGGGCTTTCGGGTCAAGGCGGTGGATACCACAGCCGCGGGCGATACCTTCAACGGCGCCCTGCTGGCGGCGGAACTTGCCGGAGCCGATTTCCACAGCGCGGTGCGCTTTGCCCACGGGGCGGCGGCGCTCTCCGTCACCCGCTTCGGTGCCCAGAGCTCTATCCCGAGCAAGCAGGAGGTCGACACCTTCCTGCTTGAGCAGACTGCGCAGGGGCACTGATGGCCAATATCAAGGAGGTGGCCGCGCTGGCGGGGGTCTCTACCACCACCGTCTCCCATGTCATCAACGAGACCCGCTTTGTGGCCGAGGAGACCCGGGAGCGGGTCTTCACCGCCATGCGCGAGCTAAACTACGCCCCGAGTCTGGTGGCCCGCAGCCTCAAGGTCAAAGAGACCAACAGTATCGGCATGCTGGTCACCACCTCCAGCAACCCCTTCTTTGCCGAGGTGGTGCGCGGGGTGGAGCGTTACTGCTTCGAGCAGGGCTACAACCTGATGCTGGGCAACACCGAGGGGCAGGCGGAAACCGCCCTCTCCTACCTCAAGATGATGCTGCGCAAGCGGGTCGATGGCCTGCTCATCATGTGCAGCGAGGGACAACAAGAGGTGTTCAACCAGCTCGACTGGCTCAAGAGCCTGCCGGTGGTGGTGATGGATTGGGGGCTGGTCAGCGAGGATGTGGATCTTATCGCCGATAACTCCTTCCACGGCGGTTATCTCGCAACCCGCCATCTGATTGAGCTGGGCCATACCGCCATCGGTTGTATCACAGGCCCCCACAGCCGCGCCCCCGCCAACCAGCGCCAGGCTGGCTTTGAACAGGCGTTGCAGCAGGCGGGGCTCACCATCAATCCTGACTGGATCCAGGAGGGGGACTTTGATTGCGCCAGCGGCCATCAGGCGATGACCCGTCTGCTGGCATTGCCCGAGCGCCCCACCGCCCTCTTTGTCTGCAACGACATGATGGCGATGGGGGCCATCAGTACCGCCCATCAGGCGGGGCTAGTGATCCCGCGGGATATCTCCATCGTCGGCTATGACAATGTGGCGCTGGCCGAATTTATGTCGCCGCCGCTCACCACCGTCAACCAGCCCAAAGAGGAGCTGGGTCGCCTCGCCGTCACCCGCCTGTTGGCGCGGATCAACGGCGAAGCGGTGGAGAACCACCTGATCACCGTCGATCCGGATCTGGTGATCAGACAATCCTGCGCGCCCCAGCCCGTACAACCGTAACGGACACCCGCTACCGGAAAAAAGCAACGTGCAACAAAACGGCGACTCACCGCGTCGCCTTCTGCTTTTCCTCTATGCCAAGTCCCTAGCGTTCGCGCATCTCCATCCAGTTGTGCCCCTCGACCTGCTTCGGTTGATGGATACCGCACACCTCCAGTAACTCATCGACATAGGCGGGTACCAGCAGAGAAGCGGGACCATAGCGTTTTTCGTCAAACTGGCTGCCCACCTCGCTCGGCTCGAGATTGAGCTCGATGGTATGCGCCCCGTTGAGGCCTGCCTCATGGACAAAACCGGCAGCAGGATAGACGGCGCCAGAGGTGCCGATGGAGATAAAGAGATCGCACTGGGCCAGCGCGTTGTAGATGCGATCCAGCCCGAGCGGCATCTCGCCAAACCAGACCACATGGGGACGCATCGGTTGAGGGAACTGGCAGCAGGAGCAGAGTTCGTCCTGATGGAGATCACCGCGCCATTCGATCACCTGACCGGACTCCGGGCAGCGGGCCTTGAGCAGCTCGCCATGCATATGGATTAGATTCTTGCTGCCTGCGCTCTCGTGGAGATTGTCGATGTTCTGGGTCACCAGCGTCACCGTACCGGGCAGCAGCCGCTCAAGACGGGCCAGCGCATAGTGGGCCGGATTGGGGTGCACCTGAGGCTGTTGCAGCTGTTTGCGGCGAGAGTTATAAAAGCGCTGCACCAGTTCGGGATCCCTGGCATACCCTTCAGGGGTCGCCACGTCCTCAACCTTGTGCTCTTCCCACAAGCCGTCGCAGGCACGAAAGGTCTTGATGCCGGATTCTGCTGATATCCCGGCTCCGGTCAGGATCACGATATGTTTATATGAGTGCGCCATAAGCTGCTCCGTCTATCCCCGCACAATAGATGTGACCTTAGCACAGGGAAAAAAGTGTCACTATTCGTCCTTGGTCTTAAAAGGCCCGTTCGGTTGTCCAGGCAGCCACTCATCGAGCACGGTCAGATCCAGCCTGACAAAGACCATCTCCCGCCCGGTCACCATGGACAGCGGCAAGCCAAGGCGCTTGAGCAGGGTCAGCATGGGCCGGTTCTGGGCCAACACTTCCGCGGTCCACTCCCGGATCCCCTCTGCACGAGCCAGCAGTGCCAGCGCCAGCAGAATGCGGCGCCCCGCCCCCTTGTGCTGGAAATGATCCGCCACGATGCAGGAGAACTCTGCTCGTTGCGGGTGACGGCGGCGGATTGATTGGGCTTGTGCCAGCGGTACCCCCTCCTGGTCGGTCAGCAGCAATGATATTTGAGTCTCTGGATCATAATTGAGAAATTGCGCGGTCTGATCTGCAGAGGGTGTCCGTTTCGGGCGCATAAAGCGCAGATAGATGCTCTCTTCACTGAGCGCATCATAGGCGGCCAGCATGCGGGCAGGCGCCACACCATGCAGCTCGCGCAGCAGGCAAGGCACCTCGGAGACCTGCATCGCCAGTGGCAACCCGGTCCGGGAAGTCGGATGGGGCCAGCCAGCCAATCCTTTGGCAAGTCGCTCCCGATTCAGTGGCCAGCAGAGATAACGCGGCATAATTACCAGCGCCCCGCGATACCGTGCTCTCGCCATACCTCGGCATCGAGCAGGTTGTAGGGGTCATCCAGATAGATGGCGATCCCCAGCTCCCTGACCCGGGTCATAAAACGTCCCAGCAGGGAGTCACCGGTCAAGGACTCCATCTCCGGCAAGATCCCCTGCCCCAGCAGCAAGGCTTGCAGCGGCAAACGCTCCAGCAAATCGAATGGCAGATGCTGGCTGTTATCGAGCAGCAGCGCCAGCTTGCTCCCCGCCAAACTGGCTTGCAGCACCAGCGCGAAACGATCGGCATTGCCGAGCAGGTGGTCTCGACGGTGGATCAGCAGGGTCAGTTCGGATGGGGCGCGCGACTGCTCTGCCAGCCACTCCTTGAGCGCCTCCCAGCGGCTGGGCAAACCCGTTACCGCCAGCCAGACCGGATGAGGGGTCGCGGGACTGGAAAGCAGCCCAAGCTGACCCTGCACCTCCCCCTGCCACCGGCGGATGGAGCGGCGCTGGCCGCTCAAGCGCTGCTGACGCAGCGGGCCCAGATAGAGTCGACGCAGCAACCTGAGCAGCTCGTCGCAATCAAGCGGCTTGGCCAGCGCCGCCAGAATATTGAAACCGGCATCGTGCAGCAGGCGGCGGGCACCATCGATCAGCGTCTGCTCATGGGCCGAAAGCAGCACGATGGGCAGCCCGGCCTCCTGCAACTGGGGCTGGTTCATCAGCAAACTGATGGCATCTTGCTCCACTAGGCTGAGATCGCACACCAGCAGGCTGATATCCCCCGCCGACAATGCCGCAAGGCAGGCCGATTCATCCTGCACCCACTGACAGGAGAGCCCCAGCTCGGCGATGGTCTGTTGCAGTTGCATCCCCTGAAACGGGTGATCCTCGAGCAGCAGCACCTTGTTAGCCGCCAGCCAGTTGCACCAGTTACGGTAACTGGCGGCAAGCCCTCCCAGCCAATCCTCGCCAATCGCGTAAATTCCCTCATGCTGCTGCAACTGGGGGAAGTAGTCCGCCTGTTGATGAGCCGCGGGGTCGTAAAGGGCAATGGCACCTGCCGCAAACAGCCCTTCCCACTGCCAGCAGGCATCCGGTCGGGTGCGGTGCAGCGTGACATAGGGGGGCAATGTCATGGTGCAGGCCAATTCATGGGCGGTGCTGTCGAGGGCATAGAGCACAATGGGGCAAAATCCTGCCGCCTCATGCTCTTCCGAATCGAGCAACGCCAGTAACTCTTCATCAGTGATGATCATCTTGAGCCCTCTTTGAAAACTGCTGGCTGAACTCATCCAGAGCCCGGTTCAATCTGGCTTGCAGCATCGGATGGGGCGCCTGTTGCCACTCTTCAATGACCGCCACCAGCGTCGTCGCCCCTACCATTCTGGCGGCCCCCTTTAACTTGTGTAAAGCAGCATTCACGCCAACTTCATCTTCTTCTGTGCTGCAGCGCTCAAGTTCGGCCAAATCATCACGGGTAGCCTTCAGATAAAGGGCGGCCAGTTCATCGGTCAGCAGCGAGGCCACCGGTGTCGGGGCAACGCTATTGCTCCCTTTTCTGGCAATATGACGCAGCAAGGTCGCCAGCTCCTTGAGGGCGACCGGCTTGTCCAGATGGCCATCGCAACCGCAGGATTGCAGCTCCCTTGCCGCCTGATCACTGAGATCTGCGGTGATCACATAGACCGGCAGACGGGCCCAACGGGCGGATTGGCGCAATTGCCTGCACAGCTCGGCCCCGTTCATCACCGGCATCTGCAGGTCTGTCAGCACAACGTCCACCTCTTGGCGCACCAGCATCTCCAGCGCCAGCTGCCCGTTGGCGGCAGTGACGACGCTGGCACCAAGTTGCCCCAGTTGCAGGCTGATCAGCTCGCGATTGACATCGTGATCTTCAACCAGCAGTACCCGCATGCCAAGCCCGGGCTGGGTGCCGGCGACCGGTTGATCCGGGGTCAAGCGTGGCTGCAGCAGGGTGATGATGGTCCCGGGCACCCAGGACTCCCCTTGCCAGGCCCAATAGTAGAGCCCCTTCTCGTCCACCTCCGCTTGCAGCATCTCAACGGCGTTGCTGACGGTGGCGATCCCCAATCGACTGAGCCAGGGCGAGAGTGCCTGCGCCTCATCGTGGGGTAAAGAGAGCGACAGCTGCCGCACATTGGGCTGCCAGTCCGGCTCCTGCTGCACCCGCTTCAGGGGCAACTCGCAATAGAAGCGGCTACCACCACCGGCGCGCCCCTCGACATCGATAAGACCCCCCATCTGCTCGATCAGCTGCTTGCAGATCGCCAGACCAAGACCTGTGCCCGGCGCCCGCAGTTGCCCTTCAATGGCAAACTGCTCGAACGGCATAAAGAGCGTGGTACGCATCTTGGCGGTGATCCCCGGTCCCTGATCATCCACACCAAAGCGCAAGGTCGATGCGACCACCTCGGCCCACAGCACCACTTCCCCACGCAGGCTGAACTTGATGGCATTGGAGAGCAGGTTGTGGAGCACTTGCCGTACCCGGTGAGGGTCGAGGGTCTGCAGGGCTGGCTGAGCCGGATCCAGCTGCAAGCGCAGTTGCAATCCTTTGGCCCGTGCCTTGGCCCAGTGCACCGCCGCCACCTGTTCGCACAGCTCGGTGAAATCGGTGGGCTGGGGCGAGAGGGAGAGTTTGCTGTTTTCGTTGCGGCTAAAGTCGAGCACATCGTTGAGCAGGCCGAGCAACTCATCCCCCGCCTGACGCACCCGTGCCAGCGCAGAGTCTTGCTCTCTCGACAAAGGAGTGCTGGCCAGCCACTCCAGCAAGCCGAGCATGGCGTTCATCGGCGTGCGGATCTCGTGGCTGATGGCGGCCAGAAAGCGCCCCTTGGCCTGCACTGCCTGTTGCGCCTGCTCATGGGAGTGTTGTAATGCCTGCTCCTGTTCGACCCGGTCGGTGACATCCTGCATCACCGCATAGATGCGCCAACCCTGCGGTTGACTGCGGCCACGGCCATAGAGCTGCAACCAGCGCAGACCCTTGGTCGGATGGTGATAACGCATGGTGTATGCAAAGGGGTTGCCTGCCTGCAGCATGGCGAGCATGTCGCGCCGCACCCGGCGGCGATCCTCGCGATCCAGCATGGTCAGCACCCGCTGGGGTTCACGTCGGATCTGCTGACTAGCCAACCCCAGCAGCTCGTAACAGCCCCGGCTGATAAACTCGATGCCCCCTTCTCCTCTTCGTTCGAACATGAATTGCAGCACCACACCGGGTACCGTATTGGTCAGGGCACGCAGACGGCGCTCTGCCTGTCGCAGAAAGCGGGCCTGCTCGCGCAGCACGCTAATATCCGACAGGGCGATAAGATCGGTCGCTGGCGCCTGCTTGTCCAGCCGCAGCGGATGCTGGGCATAAGCAAAGATCTGCTCCCCCAGCACCAACTCCCCTTCGCTCTTCTGGGCTTGCACCGGCGGCAGCATCAGTTGCTCTGTGTGGCGCAAGGCCAGCCGTCTTCCCTGCTTGTTGGCTTTGATCACCTTGCCCTGACTGTCACGCAGATAGACGGGCACCGGCAGTGCCTGAAACATGGTTTCCCGCAGCTCGCTCTCGAGGGCAAGCGCCTGTTCGGCGGCGTGACGCTGGGCCACCTCCCGTGCCAGTTGCTGGCGAGAGCGCCAGATCCCGCCGATGACGATACCGCTGATCAGTAATGCCATGGCGATGGAGCCAAACCAGGCGGCGTAACTCACGCCGGGCTGCTGTACCACGAACAAGCGACGCCAGCGCTGATTAAGCTCATCGACCCGGGTATTGGTCAGGGCCATCAGATTGCGATCCATCACCCCGGCCAGCAGGGTCTGACTCTTGTTGATGGCAAAGCCAAGTCCAAAGCGATCTTCCAGCTCCTCGATATTGAGCCCTTCCAGCAAGTTGGTGCGCTGGGGGTACTGCAGCTGATAAAGCTCGCTCAACATGGCGTCAGCCTTGCCCTGTTTGATCGCCGCAAGCCCTTGCTCGAGGTCGTCGGTACGAAGCCACTCCTGATCCCCAAGCAGGGCGAGCAAAGAGGGATCGTAGAGGGATCCCGGCACCAGAATACGCTGCCGCTTGAGCTGGCTGATGTGATCGTCGACCAGCTTGCGTTTACTGACCAAGGCAAACCGGTTGATGGAGATGGTCCGGCTGAAGATAAATTCATCCGTCAGTGCGGGGGATTCCGGTAAACCGGCCATCATCTCCGCTTCACCGCGGCGCAGCTTCTCTACTGCCTCCGCCTTGCTGGCAGTGGGCACCAGCTGAAATCTCAGGCCGGTCTCCTGAGTGACCCAGCGCAGCACATCAGTACTCCACCCCTTCGCCTCCCCCAGCTCGTTGACGCCGCTATAGGGCATCAGCTCTGGATTGACCACCAGGCGAATGGTGCGCCCGCGGCCGGATAACCAGGCCTGTTCGGTATCGCTGAAATGAGGCTGATTGACATAGAGCGCCCCCTGATCGAGGTAACGGGCCAGATCGGTATAAATGGTACCGGCAGGCATATAACGGATCAGGATGTCCACCAGGTTGGCCAACTGTGGCTGATCACGCATCATCAGGCGATAGCTGATGATCCTGTCGTCACCAGACAGGCGGCGCAGGCGCAAACCATCGGCAGGATACTCGCGCATCAGATAGCGCAGTTGCAGATAGTCCCCCAGATAGGCATCCCCCTTACCGCTCTGCAGCGCATCGTAGAGCTTCTCTCCGCTTTTTAGGGGAATAATGCGCGCATGAGGATAGAGCTCATGGAGCAGACGGGCAGAGTCTGCCACCGAGTAGACCAAAAAGCGGGCCTGTTTAAGATCCTCGCCTTTGTAGAGGATGGCGGCATCGGTCTCCATCATCGGACGGCTTAACCGCATGCCATCCACTGCCTTCTTGCGGGTTCCGACATAGGGAATGATGTCGCAGTCCCCCTCTGTGAGCCCAGTGCGCAATGTCTGCCAATCGGGCAGCTCTTTGAGCACCAGCGGGACCGGAAACAGCTCCTGCAACCGGGCGAGGCGATCCTTGAGCAGTCCCCCCTCGGCCATCAGGTATGGTGGCGGAAGCGTCGCAGGATAGCAGAGCGAAAGCTGGCTCAGTGAATTCACATAGGCTTGGGTCGCCGGCGCTAGGGGCAGCACTGTGGTCTGCAAAGACTTGGCAAGCAACGGCTGTGCCAGCAACGCACCCAGAAAAAAAACGGGAAATTTGGTCATCTGAAAACAAAAGCCAGGCATCTGCCTGGCTTTTTATCACTCGTTGGGTTCAACATTTTCTACCCTGGCCTTGAGCTTCTGGCCAGGCCGGAAGGTCACCACCCGACGGGCGCTGATAGGAATATCCTCGCCCGTCTTGGGGTTGCGTCCGGGACGCTGATTCTTCTCGCGAAGATCGAAGTTACCGAAGCCCGAGATCTTGACTTGTTCACCACGCTCAAGCGCTTGTCTGATCTCCTCAAAGAAGGCTTCCACCATATCTTTGGCTTCACGCTTGCTCATCCCCAGCTGGGTGAACAGGTGCTCTGCAATGTCGGCTTTGGTAAGCGCCATAGATCAATCCCTCAAGGATGCATTCAACTCTTCACCAAGGGCCCGCACGACGTTGTCTACGGTCTCGGCAATCTCTTTCTCCTCCAGGGTGCGCTGGGTATCTTGCAGTACAAGGCTGATGGCCAGGCTCTTCTTGTCCTCGGCCATACCAGCACCCTGGTATACGTCAAACAAGTTTATTCCAACTACCTGATTTCCGCCAACTTTTTTAATTACTGCCAGGACGTCGCCTGCCAGAACCGCAACATCTACCACCACCGCGATATCGCGACGGTTGGCCGGGAACTTGGAAACCTCGGCAGCTACCGGCACCTTGGCCGGGGTCAGCTTGTCCAGCTCCAGTTCGAACATCACCGCGCGGCTCTTGAGACCCAGCTTCTTCTCGAGGCTTGGGTGGATCACGCCGATGTGGCCGATCACCTCGCCATTACGCAGGATGGCTGCGCTCTGGCCCGGGTGCAGGGCACTGTGCTCGGTACGCTCGAAGCTAAAAGTGGCCCCTTCGGCGGTCAAGTCCAGCACGGCTTCCAGATCCCCTTTCAGATCAAAGAAGTCTGCTGCTCGAGTTTTGATGTCCCAGTGCTCATCACCCTGGTTGCCGGTGATGATACCGGCCAGCATCGGCTCCTGACGGATGCCGTTCTCGGCGCTTTCATCCTTGATGAAACGCAGTCCCTGCTCAAACAGGCGCACCCGAGGCTGCTGACGATTCTGGTTGTAAACCACGGCTTGCACCAGACCCGGGAACAGAGAGACACGCATGGCGGACATCTCGACCGAGATCGGGTTCGGCAGCACGATGGCATCGCTCTGGGGGAACAGGGTCTGCTGGGTCTTGGGATCGACAAAGCTGTAGGTGATCGCTTCCTGGAAACCGCGGTCAACCAGCAGGTCACGCACCCGCTTCAGGGTCACCTGCCCTTCAGCCTGCTCAACCATCGCCAGAGAGGCAGCGGGTTTGAGGTTCGGGATGTTGTTGTAGCCGTAGATGCGGGCCACTTCCTCGATGAGATCTTCCTCGATGGCGATATCGAAACGCCAGGAGGGCGCCAGCGCAGTCCAACCGTCAGCATCCACAGTGACTTGCATGCCGAGGCGGGTCAGGATCTCGACCACCTGAGCATCCGCCACGCTGATACCGATCACCTTGTCGAGCTTGGCACGACGTAGCTTGATGGGGGCCGCTTTCGGCAGATGGGCATCGGATTTGACCTCGATGACCGGACCCGCTTCACCGCCACAGATGTCCAGCAGCAGACGAGTTGCACGGTCTATCACTTTGGCTTGCAGCTCGGGATCCACCCCACGCTCGAAGCGGTGGGAGGAGTCGGTGTGCAGACCGTAGGCACGGGCACGGCCGGTGATGGAGAGCGGTGCGAAGAAGGCGCACTCCAGCAAGATGTCGGTAGTGGTCTCGGATACACCGGTGCGGTTGCCGCCGAAGATACCGGCCATACAGGCAGGGCCTTTGGCATCAGCAATCACCAGGGTGGTCTCTTTGAGCTTCACTTCATTGCCGTCGAGCAGGGTCATCGGCTCATCGCTATGAGCGCGACGCACCACCAGCTCCCCTTCCAGGGTAGCCAGATCGAAGGCGTGCATCGGCTGACCGTATTCCAGCAGCAGGTAGTTGGTGATATCGACGATGGCATCGATGGAGCGAATGCCGCCACGGCGCAGCTTCTCTTGCATCCAGAGCGGGCTCTGGGCCTTGAGGTTCAGCCCCTTGATGACGCGCCCCAGATAACGGGGGCAATCCGCCGGCGCTTCAACCCGGATCGGGAAAGTTGCATCAATGGTGGCAACGGCTGGCACCCAGGTCGGCTCGACCACGTCGACGCTGTTGAGCACGCCGATTTCACGGGCCAGACCGGCGATGCCGAGGCAGTCGGCACGGTTCGGAGTCAGATCAACGTCGATGGAGACGTCGTTCAGATTGAGGTAGTCACGAATATCGGTGCCGATGGGGGCATCGGCCGGCAGCTCGATGATGCCATCGGCTTCAACGTCAATACCCAGCTCACTGAAGGAGCAGAGCATGCCGTGAGACGGCTGGCCACGCAGCTTGGCTTTCTTGATGGTGAAATCACCCGGCAGGGTCGCCCCTACTTTGGCCACACATACTTTCAAGCCCTGACGGCAGTTCGGCGCACCGCAGACGATATCCAACAGCTCGGCCTCGCCCACGTTGACCTTGGTCACCCGCAGCTTGTCGGCGTCCGGATGCTGGGCGCACTCGACCACTTCACCCACAACCACATTGTTGAACTGGCCAGCCACCGCTTCCACAGCGTCCACTTCCAGACCGGCCATGGTGATCTGCTCGGCCAACGCGTTGTCACTCAACTCGGTGCGGACCCACTCCATCACCCAGGATTTACTGAATTTCATGTTCTCTCGCCCTTACTTGAACTGCTTGAGGAAGCGCAGGTCGTTTTCAAAGAAGGCACGCAGGTCATTGACCCCGTAACGCAGCATAGTCAGGCGCTCAACGCCCATGCCAAAGGCAAAGCCGGAGTATTTTTCCGGATCAATGCCAACGGAACGCAGTACGTTCGGGTGCACCATGCCGCAGCCCAGCACTTCCAGCCACTTACCGTTCTTGCCCATCACGTCCACTTCGGCGCTCGGCTCGGTGAACGGGAAGTAGGAGGGACGGAAGCGAATGGTCAGGTCTTCCTCGAAGTAGTTGCGCAGGAAATCGTGCAGAATGCCCTTGAGCTCGGTAAAGCTGGCATGCTCGTCAACCAGCAAACCTTCGACCTGATGGAACATCGGGGTGTGGGTCATGTCATAGTCGTTACGATAGACACGGCCCGGTGCAATGATACGGATCGGCGGCTGTTGCTGCTGCATGGTGCGGATCTGCACGCCCGAGGTGTGGGTACGCAGCATCAGATCAGGATTGAAGTAGAAGGTATCGTGATCGGTACGCGCCGGGTGATGGGCCGGGATGTTCAGGGCATCGAAGTTGTGGAAGCCATCTTCAATCTCGGGGCCACGGGCAACCTTGAAGCCCATCTCGCCAAACAGGCGCTCGATGCGCTCGATGGTGCGGGTCACCGGATGCAGACCGCCATTATCGATGCGGCGGCCCGGGAGGCTGATGTCGATGGTCTCGGCAGCCAGCTTCTGGTTCAGCACGGCGACTTCGAGCGCTTCACGACGCTCGTTCAGCGCCTCTTGAACCTGTTGTTTGGCCTGGTTAATCACGGCGCCCGCGGCGGGACGCTCTTCGGCAGACAAGGCACCCAGGCCCTTCATCTGCTCGGTAAAAAAGCCCTTTTTACCCAGATATTTGACCCGGATTTCGTCAAGGGCTGCGATATCGTTTACGCCCTCAATTTCGGCTCTGGCTTGGCCGACTACTTCTTCAAGCTGTTGCATGTCTTCCTCGTCACCACTCCCGGTACAGGAGCCTTTAGGCTAAATAAGGTCAAGAGGGGAATAATACAAAAAAAGCCCCTTCGCTGACCATAGTTAAGGTGGGCTTTTCTCCCTACAAATCATTTTGTTATATCAAGCGAGTCTCATCGGCTCACAGCTACTATTGAAATAGTGGCACAAGCAATTGGTTTGTTGGCATATCAACCTGTTTGTAGCAGAGGTCAACTAGCACATATCACCTTGTGTGGGGAAATATGTCGCGCGCGTAAAACAGCGGACAGAATATGGACGAGAGAGAGAAGTTATGTAATACCGTGTATGACAGATACAAAAAAGGAGGCCTAAGCCTCCTTTTAGCATTTATAACAGGACTGGATTAAACCAGAGCTGCTTTAGCTTTTTCAACCAGGGCGGTGAAAGCCATTTTGTCGTGAACGGCGATATCGGACAGGATCTTGCGATCGATCTCGATAGAAGCCTTCTTCAGACCGTTGATCAGACGGCTGTAGGACAGGCCGTTCTGACGGGCTGCAGCGTTGATACGCGCAATCCACAGCTGACGGAACTGACGCTTTTTCTGGCGACGGTCACGGTAGGCATACTGACCAGCTTTGGTTACCGCTTGTACCGCTACGCGGTAAACACGGGAACGGGCGCCGTAGTAACCCTTGGCGGCTTTCATTACTTTCTTGTGACGAGCACGAGCAGTCACACCACGTTTAACTCTTGGCATTTTTCACATCCCCCCTTATGCGTACGGCAGACAAGCGACAACACGTTTGTGGTCGGCAGCGGAAACAAAGAACTTAGGTCCCAGCTGACGCTTACGCTTACTGCTCTTCTTGGTCAGGATGTGACGCAGGTGGTTGTGCTTGCACTTGAAGCGACCTGAGCCAGTCTTCTTGAAGCGCTTTGCGGCGCCCCGGTTGGTTTTCATCTTCGGCATTTCATACTCCGCATTGTGAGTGACAACAAAATCGCAAGGCGAACCGACTCATGGAGCTAGCCCCATGAGTCAATTTCTTGTGGGCCTTAAGATTTCTTCTTAGGTGCGAGAACCATCACAGCTTGACGGCCTTCGACTTTCGGGAACGATTCGACTACGGCCAGCTCTTCCAGGTCATTCTTGACGCGCTCGAGAACCTTGATACCAAGATCCTGGTGGGCCATTTCACGACCACGGAAGCGCAGGGTGACCTTAGCCTTGTCCCCGTCTTCCAGAAAGCGAACCAGGTTGCGTAGTTTTACCTGATAGTCGCCTTCGTCGGTGCCAGGACGGAATTTGATCTCCTTGACCTGGACGACTTTCTGCTTTTTCTTCTGTTCTTTGGTGGTCTTGCTCTTTTCGTAGAGGAATTTACCGTAATCCATGATCCGGCAAACGGGCGGCTCAGCATTTGGACTGATCTCGACCAGATCAACTCCGGCCTCTGCGGCCAAGTTCAATGCATCCTGAATGGAGGTGATGCCAATGGCTTCACCATCCAGCCCAGTCAGACGAACTTCTTTCAGACGGATCTCTTCATTGATCCGGTGAGCGCGGGCTTGCGGTTGCTTGCCCAGTTTTTTTCCGCCTTTTATAGCTTATTCCTCCACTTTCTTTTGTCCGCGGGTCTGAACTTCCTGGGTCAATAGAGCGATGAACTCTTCAACAGGATAAGTGCCCAGGTCAGCCCCTTTACGAGTCCGTACTGCAATCTTACCGGCTTCAACTTCTTTATCGCCGCAGACCAGCATGAAAGGTACTCGCTTCAAAGTATGCTCGCGGATTTTAAAGCCAATTTTCTCATTTCTCAAGTCCGCTTTTGCGCGAAGACCCGCATCATTCAATGCTTTGGCTACTTTCACCGCATAATCGGCCTGATTATCCGTGATATTCATGACCACAGCCTGAGTCGGTGCCAACCAGGTCGGGAACAGACCTGCGTACTCTTCGGTCAGAATACCGATGAAACGCTCGATAGAGCCCAGAATCGCACGGTGGATCATCACGGGGACATGGCGCTCGTTGTTTTCGCCCACATAAGTGGCACCCAGACGACCAGGCAGGGCAAAGTCGAGCTGCACGGTACCACATTGCCACGCACGATCAAGGCAATCATGCAGGGTAAATTCAATCTTGGGACCGTAGAAGGCCCCTTCACCCGGCTGCAGATCGTACTTCAGACCGTTGAGCTCCAGCGCTTCGGCCAGCGCTTTTTCGGCACGATCCCAGATCTCATCGGAGCCAATTCGTTGCTCCGGACGAGTGGAGAGCTTGACCACGATATTCTCGAAGCCAAAGGTACCGTAAACGTCATAGACCATACGAATACAGGCTGATACCTCTTCCATGACCTGCTCTTCGGTGCAGAAGATGTGGGCGTCATCCTGAGTAAAGCCACGCACCCGCATCAGGCCGTGCAGGGAGCCTGACGGTTCGTTACGGTGGCAGGA
The DNA here is from genome assembly GCF_000819725.1 of Aeromonas australiensis. GTDB lineage: Bacteria > Pseudomonadota > Gammaproteobacteria > Enterobacterales > Aeromonadaceae > Aeromonas > Aeromonas australiensis. The sequence goes on from NZ_CDDH01000062.1 coordinate 259,772, forward strand.
GCCAAACTCTGCCATACGCAGCGGCAGATCGCGGTAGGACTTCAAACCCTGATTGAAGATCTGCACGTGACCCGGGCAGTTCATTGGCTTGATGGCGTATTCACGATTCTCGGACTGAGTAGTAAACATGGCCTGGGCATACTTATCCCAGTGACCAGAACGCTCCCACAGGACACGATCCATCATGAAGGGACCTTTCACTTCCTGATAGTCGTACTCTTTGAGCTTGCCACGGATAAAGGTTTCCAGCTCGCGGAAGATGGTCCAGCCATCGTTGTGCCAGAACACCATCCCCGGCGCTTCTTCCTGCATGTGATACAGGTCGAGCTGCTTGCCGATCTTGCGGTGGTCGCGCTTGGCGGCCTCTTCCAGACGCTGCAGATAGGCCTTGAGCTGCTTCTTGTCAGCCCAGGCGGTACCGTAGATACGTTGCAGCATCTTGTTGTTGGAGTCACCACGCCAGTAAGCGCCGGACATTTTCAGCAGCTTGAAGTGGTGGCAGTGACGCATGTTGGGCACGTGCGGGCCGCGACACATGTCGATGTACTCTTCGTGATGATAGAGACCTGGTTGGTCATCACGAGCAATGTTCTGATCCAGGATTTCGACCTTGTAAGACTCACCGCGCGTCGCGAATACATCGCGCGCCTCTTGCCAGGAGACTTTCTTCTTGATGACGTCGTAATCCTTGGCTACCAGCGCCAGCATGCGCTCTTCCAGGGCAGCCAGATCTTCATCGGTCAGGGTACGGTCAAGATCAACGTCATAGTAGAAGCCGTTGTCGATGACAGGACCGATGGCCATCTTGGTCTGGGGCCAAAGTTGCTTGATGGCGTGACCCAGCAAGTGGGCGCAGGAGTGGCGCAGGATGTCCAGACCTTCTTCGTCTTTGGCGGTGATAATGGCCAGGGAAGCATCGGCTTCGATCAGCTCGCATGCATCCACCAGTTCACCGTTTACCCGACCGGCAATGCACGCCTTGGCGAGACCAGGACCGATGTCCGCGGCCACATCCATGACGGAAACAGAGTGGGCAAATTGACGTTGGCTGCCGTCAGGCAGAGTAATGATTGGCATTATGTGTTTCCTTATACAGTGGTGACCCCTACCAAAGGTCACATGCGGGATGGAAAAGAGATTCAAAAAAAGGTGATGTTCTGGTTCTCCACAGCACTTTGCGAAGACGGCCTGACAGGTAAAACGCATGTCTAACGTGACAAACCAAGCCAAAACGGGGCCATGCTACCAGAAGTCGGGCGCGCTGTATCGGATTTGCAGATAATTTCTACAGCCAAATGAGTCGCTTGCCGACTATTCACCAAGCAGTGATTGCCAATTGAAGTCAAAGCGACTGCTGCCCTCCTCGGCTCGCTTCAGCTCCTCTAGCACCTGCAGCGCCAACTTATTGCCCTTTTGCGCCGCCTGATAGAGCCACTGTTTTGCCTGAGGCAGATCGACCCTGCCGCTGACCCCCATCAGATGAAGCACGCCGACTTTCAGCATGGCCGGGACATCGCCATTACGGGCAGCCTGATCCATCCAGTGAAAGGCTTGGCGCAGATCACGCTTGACCCCAACACCGCGCAGATAGAGCTCTGCCAGCCGGTATTGGCCGAAGGGATCCCCTGCCTGCGCCGACTGGCGATAGAGGCTGATGGCCTGATGGATATCCTGCTGGCTCCCCTGCCCCACTTCATGGCTCCAGCCCATGAGAGCCTGCGCCCTTGGCAACCCTTGTTCGGCAAGTGGCGACCAGATCCGGGTCGCCTCATCGAAGTGACCGGTACGCCAGGCACGGTTGGCAGCAGCCATCTCCTGCTCGGTGGAGAGCGGAAGCAGACGCCAGATAACCAGGGCAAGCAGACCGATAAACAACCAGCGGGAAGTGGTGGGGCTCATGATGATTTCCGTGATCCAGTTCTCATTTCACCTATGTAAACGAAATGTAGCGCTGCGATCAAGCAACAGATCCCTGTGCCAACCCTTTTTGCACCCGCTCGATCAGCAGTTGTTGTCATTGATCCGGGGCACCTGCAAAATAACTGTATATATAAACAGTATCGGTAAGCACCATGGCAGGACGAGGCAGCCCCTACAATATCGATCACCGTTTTAGCGGCCCCCTTGTCGAGTCGGTCGATGATGGCTGGCAATCGTCCGATTGGAATGCCGCCTTTACCCCCTCTTTACCCGGCACCGAGGTGCGGGAGATCGATGCACGCAGCATTATCAGCTACAACAGCTCGCCAGATGTTCCCTTTGGTCGCTCCATCAACCCCTACCAGGGGTGTGAACATGGCTGCATCTACTGCTATTCCCGACCCAGTCACGCCTATCTGGAGCTCTCTCCTGGCCTCGATTTCGAGAGCAAGCTGTTTGCCAAACGCAATGCAGCCGAGCTGTTGCGCCGGGAGTTTGCCAAACCGGCCTATCAGCCACAGACCATCTTCATTGGCGCCAATACCGACCCCTATCAACCCATCGAGCAGCGCTATGGCCTGACCCGCCAGTTGCTGGCAGTGATGCTGGCCCACCGCCATCCGGTCGGACTCATTACCAAGAGCGCCATGATCTTGCGCGACCTCGATCTGTTGACCGAGCTGGCAAGCGAGGGACTCTGTCAGGTAATGGTGTCGGTGACGACCTTGAATGAAACCCTGCGCCGACAGCTGGAGCCCCGCGCCAGCACGGGTGCCGGCCGCTTGAAAGTGATCGAGAAGCTGGCCAGTGCTGGCGTGCAGGTGGGGGTATTGGCCGCCCCCATGATCCCGCGGCTCAATGAGCCGGAGCTGGAGCAGATCATCAAATCGGCCACAGAGGCGGGTGCCAGCTGCGCCGATTACATCCTGCTGCGGTTACCCCACGAACTGGCGCCGCTATTTGGGGACTGGCTCGATACCCACTATCCGGGCCAGAAGGAGGCTATTTTGAATCAGTTGCGAGCCAGCCGCGGTGGCGGGCTCAACAGTACCGCCTTCGGAACCCGCATGCGCGGTGAGGGGCATTTTGCCGATCTGCTGGCCCAGCGCTTTCGCCTCATCAGCAGGCGCCTCGGGCTTGGCAAACGCCATATTCAGCTCAGGCTGGAGGGATTTATCCGCCCGGGAGAGCAGCTGTCACTTTTCTAATGCTCGCTCACGCTCTGCATATATCAGGTGCGCGGCCCTTGCTTGTCGAAAGGTCGAAAGGTCG